>NZ_LMNT01000002.1:0-944197 GCF_001423055.1 Rathayibacter sp. Leaf299 | reverse complement strand
CAGGACCTCCCCCACGACGAGCGCACCCTCGGCCAGCTGCGCGCCGACGTCGCCGCCTCCCTCCTCCTCGACGGCGAGACCGCGCCGGGCTCCGACGACTCGCCACCGACGACGAGGGTGCCCCACGGGATTCGACCGCAGGTCTCCGTCACCGTTCCCATCCTGACCCTCCTCGGACACTCCGACGAGCCCGGCATCCTCGACGGCTACGGCCCCATCGACCCCGMCACCGCTCGGCGCCTCGCCGCCGATGCCCCCTCCTTCACCCGCATCCTCACCCACCCCGAGACCGGAGCGATCCTCTCCGTCGGACGCACCACCTACCGCGTCCCCGCCGACCTCCGCCGGGCCCTCGCCGCCCGCGACGTCACCTGCCGGTTCCCCGGCTGCACCCGCTCCGCCCGCGACAGCGACATCGACCACACCATCGAATGGCAGCACGACGGACCCACCGATGCCGACAACCTCGCCCACCTCTGCCGCCACCACCACCGACTCCGCCACACCACCACCTGGCAGGTCCGACACAGACCAGGCGGCGTCCTCGACTGGACCAGCCCCACCGGACAACACCACCTCACCCGTCCACCGGCACCGGAGCCCCCCTCACCGAGTCTCGACGGACCGCACGGCGATCTCCCTGCCGAGCCGCCGCCGTTCTGACCTCGCGCCTCCGAGTGTGACGTGGGAATACCGCACCCCCACCCGCGTTGTCCTAGGCTGAACGAGATAGCACGTGCTCCGGGGTCGGTGAGAGTCCGAACCGGCGGTGACAGTCCGCGAGCGGCCGACCACTTCGGTGGGGAGCTGTTGATCCGGTGGAATTCCGGGACCGACGGTGAAAGTCCGGATGGGAGGCGCACGAGCGTCGCGCGCAAGCGCGGCGTCGAACGACGGTGCCCGCGCACCGGCGATCGAGACCCTGGAGTTCGGCGACGAACGGAAGACCGGGAATGACGATCGATTTCGAGCACGCGATGCGCAGAGCGCTCGCGATCGCCGAGCGCGGTCCCGCCCGCGGAGTGAATCCGCGCGTGGGCTGCCTCCTGCTGGCGCCCGACGGCACCGTCCTCTCCGAGGGCTGGCACCACGGAGCGGGAACCGCGCACGCCGAGGTCGATGCGCTCTCGAAGCTCGCCCCGGGCGCAGCCACCGGCGCAACGGCGATCGTCAGCCTCGAGCCGTGCGATCACACCGGCCGCACCGGTCCCTGCAGCCAGGCCCTCATCCGGGCCGGCGTCGCGCGCGTGGTCTACGCGGTCAACGACCCGGGATCCCGCTCGGGAGGCGGTGGCGACACCCTCCGAGCCGCCGGCATCGAGGTGATCGAGGGCGTCCTCGCCGACGAGGGCGAGGAGTTCCTGCACGTGTGGCTCACCGCCGCCCGCCTCCACCGCCCCTTCGTCACCCTCAAATGGGCCTCGACCCTCGACGGCCG
Organism: Rathayibacter sp. Leaf299; assembly: GCF_001423055.1. NCBI lineage: Bacteria > Bacillati > Actinomycetota > Actinomycetes > Micrococcales > Microbacteriaceae > Rathayibacter > Rathayibacter sp. Leaf299. The sequence continues at coordinate 942,759 of NZ_LMNT01000002.1, read as the reverse complement.
CACCGCCGCCGCCGACGGCAGCAGCCGCTGGATCACCGGAGCCGCCGCCCGGCAGCGCGTCCACGAGCAGCGCGCCGACAGCGACGCGATCCTGGTCGGCACCGGCACCGTCCTCGCCGACGATCCGAGCCTCACCGCCCGCGGCGACGGGGGCGAGCTCCTCGAGCACCAGCCGATCCCCGTGGTCGTCGGCGAGCGGCCCGTCCCCGAGGACGCGCACGTGCTCCACCACCCGCATCCGGCCGTCCTCGAGCGCCACCACGACCTCGAGGCCGTGCTCGACCGCCTCTACCGCGCCGAGATCCGGCACGTCTACGTCGAGGGCGGGCCGACTCTCGCCTCCGCCCTGGTCGCCGCCGGCCTGGTCGACGAGTACCTGGTCTACCTCGCGCCCGCGCTGCTCGGCGGCCCCCGCCTGGCGCTCGGCGACATCGGAGTCGCGGGCATCGCCGACGCCCGCCGCCTCCGCCTCCACTCCGTCGAGGTCCTCGGCGACGACCTCCTCGTGACCGCGCGCCCCGTCGCGCACCCCGCGGGCGGCGCCGGCGAACCGGCCCGCCTCCCCCACGCCCTGCAGATGGAGACCCACTGATGTTCACCGGAATCATCGAGGAGATCGGCGTCGTCACGGCGATCGAGACGGGCGCTGATGCGATCCGGCTCACGGTGCGCGGTCCGCTCGCGGTCGAGGGAGCCCGCCACGGCGACTCCATCGCGGTCTCCGGCGTGTGCCTGACCGTCGTCGACCAGTCCGACGAGGGCTTCACCGCGGACGTGATGGCGCAGACGCTCCGCATGTCGACCCTCGACGGTGTCGCGGTCGGCGATCCGGTGAACCTCGAGCGCGCCGCCCTCGTGGGCGACCGGCTCGGCGGCCACATCGTGCAGGGCCACATCGACGGCACGGCGACGCTGCTGTCGATCACGCCGGGCGACGCGTGGCGCGTGCTGCGCTTCTCCCTCCCGCCCCAGGCCGCCCCGCTGGTGACCGACAAGGGCTCGATCGCGGTCGACGGAGTCTCGCTGACCGTCTCGGCCATCAGCCCCGCCGCCGAGCCGGAGCAGTGGTTCGAGGTCTCGCTCATCCCCGAGACCCTCGCCGCCACCACCCTCGGCGCCCGCGCCGTCGGCGAGCGGGTCAACATCGAGACCGACATCCTCGCCCGTCACGTCGAGCGGATGCTCGCCCTGCAGGCCGTCGCGACCCCCGCGCACGCCCTTCCCGTCACCCTTCCCGGAGGTGGGGCATGAGCCTCTCCAGCATCCCCGAGGCCGTCGCCGCACTGCGCGAGGGCCGCCCGATCATCGTCGCCGACGACGAGGGCCGCGAGAACGAGGGCGACGTCATCGTCGCCGCTCAGCTCGCCACCCAGGAGACGATCGCCTGGCTGGTGCGCAACTCCTCCGGCTTCATCTGCGCACCGATGACGAACGAGATCGCCGACCGGCTCGAGCTCCCGCTCATGGTCGTCGACAACGAGGACCCGCGCGGCACGGCCTACACGCTCTCGGTCGACGCGGCCGACCGTCTCTCCACCGGCATCAGCGCCTCCGACCGCGCGCACACCCTCCGCGTCCTCGCCGATCCCGAGGCGACTCCGTCGCGGCTGCACCGCCCGGGCCACATCCTGCCGCTGCGCGCGGTGGAGGGCGGCGTGCGCGAGCGCGACGGCCACACCGAGGCGGCGGTCGACCTGATGAAGCTCGCCGGTCTCTACCCCGTCGCCGCGATCTCCGAGATCGTCGCTGAGGACGGCGAGATGATGCGCCTGCCCGGCCTGATCGCGCTCGGCGAGCGCGACGGCGTCCCCGTCACCACCGTCGCCGCGCTGATCGAGTACCTGCAGGAGTTCCACTGCGACGCCGAGGTGCCCCAGTCGGTCCCGGTCCCCGAGAGCTCCCGGGTCAGCTTCGAGGTCGAGACAACGGTCCCCACCACCCACGGCCCGTTCCGGGTCCGCGCCTACCGCGACCGCCAGACGGGAGCCGACCACGTCGCGATCGTCGCCGGCACGATCGGCGGGTCCACGTCACGGCCGCCGCTGGTCCGCGTGCACTCGGAGTGCCTGACCGGCGAGGCCTTCGGCTCGCTGAAGTGCGAGTGCGGCCCGCAGCTCGACGCGGCGCTCGACACGATCCAGCGCGACGGCGGAGTGGTCGTCTACCTCCGCGGGCACGAGGGCCGCGGCATCGGGCTGATCAACAAGCTGCGCGCCTACCGCCTGCAGGAGGACGGCCTCGACACGCTCGACGCGAACCTCGCGCTCGGCCTGCCCGCCGACGCCCGCGACTACGGCGCCGCCGTCGGGATCCTCGAGGACCTCGGCGTCCGCGACGTGCGCCTGCTGACCAACAACCCCGAGAAGGTCCGCCAGCTGACCGACCGCGGCATCACCGTCTCGGAGCGCGTGCCGCTCGTGGTCGGCGTCGGCGCGTTCAACGAGGGCTACCTCGAGACCAAGCGCGACCGCATGGGCCACGACATCGAGAACCTCGGCGACCTCGCCGATCTCGGACACCTCGACGCCGGGATCGCCGGCGCGACGACGAAGGAGTAACAGCATGGCCGGTTCCGGCGCCCCCACCACCTCCACCCCGCTCGACGGATCGGGACTGCGCGTCGTCGTTGTCGCCGGAACGTGGCACACGCAGATCTCGGACGGCCTCATCGCCGGAGCGCGCGCCGCCCTCGACGAGTCCGGCGCCTCGTGGTCGCTCGTGCGCGTCCCCGGCTCGTTCGAGCTGCCCGTCGCCGCCAAGGTCGCGCTCGACGCGGGAGCCGACGCCGTCGTCGCGCTCGGCGTGATCATCCGCGGCGGCACCCCGCACTTCGAGTACGTCTCGGACGCCGCCACCTCGGGCCTGACGACCGTCAGCATCCAGACCGGCAAGCCCGTCGGCTTCGGCGTGCTCACCCTCGACACCGAGCAGCAGGGCATCGACCGCGCCGGCCTGCCCGGCTCGAAGGAGGACAAGGGCCGTGAGGCGGCGGAGGCGGCGGTCGCGACCGCGCTGCTGCTGCGCGAGCTGCGCGGCTGAGCCCAGCAACGCCCTCCAGCCGGTCCCCCGTCCGCGGGGCACTACAGCACGAAGCTGGGTGAACACGGAGTAAAGTGGTCGGGCCGTCACGAGCGGCCCGACTCCTCCACCCCCACCGCCCCCAGGTCCGCGACGCCCGATCGACGCCTCGCCCGCCGGCACGGGGAACCCCGCCTACCGGAGCAACTCCCCTCCCATGTCTCACGCACCCGCCACCGCCGACGCTCCCTCCGCCCCGCAGAACTCCCGCGGCCGCGTCATCCTCGCGAGCCTCATCGGCACGTCGATCGAGTTCTACGACTTCTACGCCTACGCGACCGCCGCCGTCCTGGTCTTCCCCACGCTCTTCTTCGTGAACGAGGACCCGGCGACCGCGCTGCTCGCCTCCTTCGCCGTCTTCGGAGTCGCGTTCATCGCGCGCCCGATCGGCTCGATCATCTTCGGCCACTTCGGCGACCGCGTCGGCCGCAAGGGCACCCTCGTCGCCTCCCTGCTCACCATGGGCATCGCGACCTTCCTGATCGGCTGCCTCCCCACCGCGCTCACGCCCGGCTGGGAGTTCCTCGCGCCGTTCCTGCTCGTCGTGATGCGCTTCTGCCAGGGCCTCGGCCTCGGCGGCGAGTGGTCCGGGGCGGCTCTGCTCGCGACCGAGAACGCCCCCGCGAACAAGCGCGCCATCTACGGCACCTTCCCGCAGCTCGGCGCCCCGATCGGCTTCATCGTCGCGAACGTCCTGTTCCTCGTGCTCGCCACGTCCATGGACGACGAGACCTTCGCCGCGTGGGGCTGGCGCGTGCCGTTCCTGGCGAGCGCGGTCCTCGTGATCATCGGCCTCTACGTCCGCTTCAAGCTCGTCGAGACTCCCGCGTTCCAGAAGGTCGTCGAGAAGGGCGAGGTCGCGAAGCTCCCCTTCGCGCGCGTCTTCGTGACCAGCTGGCGTCCGCTCATCCTGGGCACGTTCATCATGCTCGCGACCTACGTGCTCTTCTACCTGATGACCACGTTCACGCTGACCTACGGCACCGCCGCGACCGACGGACCGGTCGCCGGCCTCGGCTACACCCGCAACGACTTCCTGATCATGCTGATCGTCGGCGTCGTCTTCTTCGGGATCTTCACGCTCGTCTCCGGCCCGCTGGCCGAGAAGTTCGGCCGCCGGAAGCTGCTCATCACGGTCACCTCGGCGATCATCGTGTTCGGCCTGCTCTTCGTGCCCCTCTTCGGCGGCGGCTTCGTCGGCGTGATGGCCGTCCTGATCCTCGGCTTCACGCTGATGGGTCTGACCTTCGGTCCGATGGGCGCGGTCCTGCCCGAGCTGTTCCCGACCAACGTCCGCTACACCGGCTCGGCGATGTCGTACAACCTCGCGTCGATCCTCGGAGCGGCCGTGGCGCCGATCATCGCGGTCGCGCTCTGGCAGGCGGCCGGCGGCAGCCCGGTGCTCGTGGGCCTCTACCTCAGTGCAGCGGGCGTCCTGACGCTCATCGCGCTGATCCTGTCCAAGGAGACCCAGCACCTCTCGTACACCGACAACGTCTCGTAGTCGGCGGCAGCACTCCCCCTTCGGCCCGTCGGATCCCGGCGGGCCGAAGGTGTGTCCGGCACTTCCCCTCGTCAACGAATGTTGACACGACAGGCACCTCGCGCGTAGCGTCGTCAATCGAGGTTGACGCACCGCTCTCCGGACCGACGGCGGGCTCGCAGCGACGAGGAGGCACAATGGACGACGGCACGATCGCGACCCTCGCGGGCGACGCGGCCGCGGACGATCCGCTCACGGCACTCCGGGCGATCCACCGCCTCCGCGGTGAGCTCGACCGCACCGAGGCGATCGCCGTCCGGCGGGCGCGCAACGCAGGTGCGTCGTGGCAGCTGATCGCGCTGTGCCTGGAGGTGAGCCGCCAGGCGGTCCACAAGAAGTACGGCAGGACATGAGCGGGAACGGACGATCGATGAGCAGCAGCACCCGGAGCGCACGAGGACGACGCGGGACACGCGCAGCCGACGACGGGCCCCGCGCCTCCTTCTCGCAGCTCGTCCCCTACCTCCTCGAGCACCGCGGGATCCTCTCGGTCGTCGTCGTGCTGAGCCTGTTCGGCGCGGCCGCCAGCCTCGCGCAGCCTCTCGTCGTCGGCCAGGTCATCACCCGCGTGCAGGAGGGACTCGACCTCGGCCCGCTCGTGTGGGCTCTCGTCGCCCTCGTCGTCGCCTCCGGACTCATCTCGGGCTTCGCCCACTACCTGCTCCAGCGCACCGGAGAGGGCATCGTGCTCTCGAGCCGCCGCCGCCTGGTCGCACGCCTCCTGCGCCTCCCCATCCGCGAGTTCGACGCGCGCCGCACCGGCGACCTCGTCTCGCGCGTCGGCTCCGACTCCACCCTGCTGCGCGCCGTGCTCACCCAGGGCCTCGTCGACTCGATCGCGGGCTCGCTCGTCTTCGTCGGCGCGATCATCGCGATGGCGATCATCGACTGGGTGCTGCTCGTCATCATCGTGGTGGTCGTCGCCGCCGCCCTCGGCCTCGCACTGACGCTCGGCCGCGGCATCCGCGTCGCGAGCCGCAAGGCGCAGGAGAAGGTGGGCGACCTCGCCGCGGCCGTCGAGCGCGCGATCAGCGCCGTCCGGACCATCCGCGCGGCCGGTGCGACCGAGCGCGAGATCGCCGTGGTCGAGGGCCACGCGACCGAGGCCTACCGCCTCGGCATCCGCGTCGCCCACGTCTCCGCTCTGGTGGTGCCCGTCGCCGGGATCGCCATGCAGGTCGCGTTCCTCGCGGTCCTCGGCGTCGGCGGCTACCGCGTCGCCTCCGGATCGATCGACATCGCGCAGCTGGTCTCGTTCATCCTGTTCCTCTTCATGATGGTGATGCCGCTGGGCAACTTCATCGGCGCGATCACCTCGGTCAACTCGGCGCTCGGCGCTCTCGGCCGCATCCAGGAGATCATCGACCTCCCCATCGAGGGAGACGGCGACGGAGCGGGCTCCGTCAGCGGTCTCGGCGCCGGAGTCGGCGAAGACGCGATCGCGTTCGAGGACGTCGTCTTCTCGTACGACGAGCAGTCGGTGCCGGCCGACGGGGCCGATCCGGCTCCGGAGGAGCGCGACCGCACCGTCCTGCGCGGCGTCTCCTTCACCGTCCCGCGCGGCAAGCGCACCGCCCTCGTCGGCCCCTCGGGCGCCGGCAAGAGCACGATCCTCGCGCTCATCGAGCGCTTCTACGACCCGGAGGCCGGAGTGGTCCGCCTCGGCGGCGTCGACATCACCGCCGTCGACCGCGACGCCCTCCGCGCCCAGATCGGCTACGTCGAGCAGGACGCCCCGGTCCTGGCCGGCACGATCCGCGAGAACCTCGTGCTCGGCCGCCCCGACGCCGACGACGCCGACTGCCTCCGCGTGCTCGAGGCCGTGAACCTCACCGACGTGCTCGAGCGCAACCCGCTCGGCCTCGACGCCCCGGTGGGCGAGAGCGGAGTGATGCTGTCGGGAGGCGAGCGCCAGCGTCTCGCGATCGGCCGCGCGCTCCTCGCCGCGCCGCCCATCCTGCTCCTGGACGAGTCGACCTCGAGCCTGGACGGGCTCAACGAGCAGCGCCTGCGCCTCGCGATCGACGCCGTCGCCGAGAACCGCACGCTCCTGGTCATCGCGCACCGTCTCTCGACCGTCGTCGACTCCGATCGCATCGTCGTGCTGCAGAAGGGCGAGGTCGTCGGAGTCGGCACGCACTCCGAGCTCGTCGAGTCGACCCCGCTCTACCGCGACCTCGCGAAGCACCAGCTGCTGGTCTGACGGGCTGAGCCCGGCAGCGCGCTCAGCGCGGGGGCAGCCGCAGCGCGCCGTCGAGCCGGACGACCTCGCCGTTGAGCATCGGGTTCTCGACGATGTGCCGCACGAGGGCCGCGAACTCCGACGGGCGGCCGAGTCGAGCCGGATGCGGGGTCGCCGCACCCAGGGTCGTCCGAGCGCGCTCGGGGAGCCCGGCGAGCAGGGGCGTGTCGAACGTCCCCGGCGCGATCGAGACCACCCGGATGAGCGACGCAGCCAGTTCGCGCGCGAGCGGCAGGGTGAGGGCCGCCACGGCCCCCTTCGACGCCGCGTAGGCCGCCTGGCCGATCTGGCCGTCGAACGCGGCCACCGACGACGTCGTCACGAGCACCCCGCGCTCCCCGTCGATCGGCTCCCGCTCGACGATCGACGCCGCCGCGAGCCGCAGCACGTTCAGCGTCCCGACCGTGTTGACGCGCAGCACCCGCTCGATGCCGTCGAGCGCGAGCGGGCCCTCCTTGGCGAGCAGCCGGCCCGGAGTCGCGATGCCCGCGCAGGTCACGGCCACCCGGAGATCGCCGGCCGCCGCCACGGCGCGGGCGACGGCGTCCGAGTCGAGGACGTCTCCGGGCACCCGGACGACGGCGTCGGGGAGATCCGCCCGCTCCAGGGCGTCCGGAAGATCGAGCACGACGACCCGCGCTCCCGCCTCAAGCAGGGCGATCGCCGTCGCCGCGCCCAGACCGGATGCGCCACCGGCCACGAGGGCGGAGAGCGAGTCGAGGCGCATCAGCCGTCCGCCGTCACGGTGCGGTGGCCGATGCCGCCAGCGCCTCGGCCGTGCACGTCGTGAAGGTCTGGTCGTACTGCTCGATGAGTCGCCTGGCGGCGACCAGCTCCTCCTCGGACACGTCGTCCGGCACCACGGGTCGCTCGCTCAGCCCGTAGCGCGCGAGGCAGTCGGTGATGCGGCGAGCCACGGCCGCACCGACATCGGTCGACTCGGGGTCGTCGGGGGCGGCGCTCGGAGCAGTGCCGTCGGCTCCCCCGTCCGCCGGCGCGGTGGCGGAGGGCGCGGAGGGCTCCTGCGCGTCGCCGGGGATCTCGGCGGGATCCGCCATGCACCCGGTCAGGAGCAGCGTGAGCAGAGCCGGAACGAGCAGAGCCGGGACGAGAGCGCCGACCGGAGCGGTCCGTCTCCGTCGCGGCGTCTGCGGCATGAGGACCTCGTTCCGGCGGGGTGGACAGGAGTGGCAGCCACGGTACCTCAGGGCCGCCGGGCCCAGGGGGCACGGCGCACATCGACGGACGGGGCGCCACCCCGTGAGTTCAGCCCGGCTCGGCCAGCGCCCACATCGCCACGGCGCTGGCCGCCGCGACGTTGAGCGAGTCGATCCCGTGCCGCATCGGGATCTGCACGGCGACGTCGGCCGCCGCCAGCGCCTGCGCGGTCAGTCCCTCCCCCTCCGTGCCGAGCACGAGAGCCACCCTCTCGGGGGCGGTGGCGGCGAACGCGCGCAGCGGCAGCGCCCCCTCCGTCAGCGCCATCGCCGCGATCGTGAAGCCGGCCCCGTGCAGGAGCGCGGCCGTCTCGTCCCAGCCGCCCACCCGCGTCCAGGGCACCTGCAGCACCGTGCCCATGCTGACCCGGATCGCGCGGCGGTAGAAGGGGTCGGAGCAGCGCGGAGTGACGAGCACGGCGTCCGCTCCGATCGCGCCGACCGAGCGGAAGATCGCGCCGACGTTGGTCGGGTCGACGACGTCCTCGAGCACGACCACCCGCCGCGCCCCGGCCAGCAGCGCCACCGGATCGGGCAGCGCCGGCCGCTCCATCGCCGCGATGAGCCCGCGGTGCAGGACGTAGCCCGTGAGCTCGGCCAGGAGCTCGCCCGGACCGGTGAAGACGGGCACGTCGAACTCCGCGACCAGACGCTCCGCCTCGTCGGCGGAGGAGCCGAGCGCCAGCACCGACCGCGGACGGTGCCCCGCCCGCAGTGCACGCTCCAGCACCAGCGCCGACTCCGCGATGTAGAGCCCCTGCGCGCCCCGGGCGTTCTTCAGCGCCACATCCGTGGCGTGCGCGTAGTCGCGCAGCCGCGGATCGTCCAGGGAGGCGACCTCGACCCGTGCCACGGATCAGGCGAACGGGTCGGGGGTGAGCGTGTACTTCGTGCTGAGGTACTCGGCGATGCCCTCCGGCCCGCCCTCGCGGCCCAGCCCGGACGACTTGACGCCGCCGAACGGAGCGGCGGCGTTCGAGACGACCCCCACGTTCAGCCCCATCATGCCCGTCTGGAGGCGCTCGATCATCCGCTGGCCGCGCGCGAGGTCCCGGGTGAAGACGTACGAGACCAGCCCGAACTCGGTGTCGTTCGCGAGCCGCACGGCCTCCTCCTCGTCGCGGAACGGCACGATCGCGAGCACCGGCCCGAAGATCTCGGTGCGCAGGAGCTCGCTGCCCCGGACGACGTCCGTCAGCACCGTCGGCTCGTAGAAGTGCCCCGCACCGTCGACCGCGCGGCCACCCACGCGCACCTGAGCACCCCGCTCGACGGCGTCCTGCACGAGCGCGTCGGCCTTGGCGACGGCACGGTCGTCGATGAGCGGGCCGATGCCCACACCCTCCTCGGTGCCGCGGCCCACGCGCAGGGCGCGGACCCGCTCGGTCACCCGCGTCGCGAACTCGTCGGCGATCGACTCGTGCACGAAGAAGCGGTTGGCGGCGGTGCAGGCCTGTCCGATGTTGCGGAACTTCGCCAGCATCGCACCGTCCACCGCGCGGTCGAGGTCGGCGTCCTCGAAGACCACGAAGGGGGCGTTCCCGCCCAGCTCCATCGAGGTGCGCAGGACGTTCTCGGCGGCCTGCCGCATCAGGGTCTGCCCGACCGGGGTGGAGCCGGTGAACGACACCTTGCGCAGGCGCGGATCCGAGAGGATCGGCTCCGACACGGCCGCGGCGCTCGACGTGGTGACCACGTTGACGACGCCGGCAGGGACGCCCGCCTCGGCGAGCAGCGCCGCGAAGGCGAGGGTGGTCAGCGGAGTGAGCTCCGCGGGCTTCACGACGACCGTGCAGCCCGCCGCGAGCGCCGGCGCGATCTTGCGCGTCGCCATCGCGAGCGGGAAGTTCCACGGGGTGATGAGGTAGCAGGGGCCCACCGGGTGCTGCGACACGATCATCCGTCCGGTGCCCTCCGGGTTCACGCCGTAGCGGCCCGAGATGCGCACGGCCTCCTCGCTGAACCAGCGGAGGAACTCGCCGCCGTAGGCGACCTCGCCCAGCGCCTCCGCGACCGGCTTGCCCATCTCGAGGGTCATCAGCAGGGCGAATTCGTCCTTGCGCTCCTGCAGCAGGTCGAAGGCGCGGCGGAGGATCTCGCCGCGCACCCGGGGCGCGGTCGCCGCCCACGCGGGACCGGCCTCGACCGCGGCGTCGAGTGCGCGCAGGCCGTCCTCCGGCGTCGCGTCGGCGATGGTGCGGATCACCCGGCCCGTCGCCGGGTCCTCCACGTCGATCGTCGTGCCGCCCGAAGCGTCGATCCACTCGCCTCCGATGTACAGCTGGGCGGGCGTGCGAGCGAGGAGCGACGCCTCGGTGAGAGTCGGAGTCTCGACGGAATCAGTCACGGATGCATTCTTTCTCTGCGGATCGCGGTGCTCGGGGCACTCGCGGAGGAGGATCACCTCCTCGAGGGTACTCCTCGAGGAGAGGGGGAGGACTTCGTCAGACCGACTGCTCGACGCGCACGCCCGCCTCGGCGAGCTCGCGCAGCGCCGCCGCGCTCGCCTCCGCCGACACTCCGGCGACCAGGTCCTCGAGCACCCGCACCTCGAGCCCGGCCGCGCGGGCGTCGAGCGCCGACGCCCGGACGCAGTGGTCGGTCGCGAGCCCCACGACGTCGAGCTCCGTCACTCCCAGCCGCGCGAGCGTCTCGGGCAGGCCGTCGCCATCGGCGGTGACTCCCTCGAACGCGGAGTAGGAGGGACGCCCCTGGCCCTTCCAGAGGTGCACGTCGATCGCGTCCGTCCGGAGCGAGGGGTGGTAGTCGGCGCCGGGGGTGCCCGCGACGCAGTGCACGGGCCAGCTGTCGACGAAGTCCGGCTCGGGCGAGAAGTGGCCGCCGTTGTCGGAGTCGCCGTCGTGCCAGTCGCGGGAGGCGAGCACGGTCCGGTACCGCTCGGGGTTCGCCGTGAGGTACGCCGAGACGTCCTCGGCGACGCGGGCGCCGCCGTCCACCGCGAGCGCACCGCCCTCGGTGAAGTCGTTCTGCACGTCGACGATGAGGAGCGCGGTGGTCATGGGGTTCCTTCCGGAGGAGCGGGGTCGGGAGCGGAGTCGGGAGTGCGTGGTCAGGAGTCGGAGAGCCCGGCGCCGCAGCGGTAGAAGCCGGTGACGAGGGTGTCGATCGCGGTCTTCGCCGAGTCCGCCACGTCGCCGAGGGCGTACACGGCGAAGGTCAGGACGGCGCCGTCGGCGGCGGTGACGACTCCGGCGAGCGTGTAGCCGGTGTCGATCCAGCCGGTCTTCGCGAGCACTGCGCCATCGGCGACAGCGTTCTCACCCGCGAACCGGTCGGCGTAGGCGAGGGACCCGGTGCGGCCCGAGACCGGCAGTCCGTCGAGGACGACACCGAGGTCGCCCTCGCGCGCCTGCACCTTGCGCAGGAGCTCGGTGAAGGAGGCGGGCGCCACCGAGTTGTCGTCACTCAGACCCGACCCGTCGGCGATCACGATCCCGGTCGTGTCGATTCCGTAGCCCGCGAGGCCCTGCAGGACGCCGGCCTGCTCGGCGGCGAAGGTGCTGCCGGCGCCGGTGCGGATCGCGACGAGCCGCGCCAGCATCTCGGCGATCGCGTTGTCCGAGACGAGGAGCATCTGCTGCACGAGCTCGCGGACCGGAGCGGACTCGACCGTCCCGAGGACCTCGGCGCCGGCCGGAGCGGTCCCGGTGCTGATCGACGGCGACCCGGGAAGCTCGTCCGCGAACGCCGCGCCGGCTCGCCCGACCGGGTCGGTGCCGCGCGTCGAGGTCGACGCGGTCGGATCGGCTCGGTCGCCGTCGACCTGCAGCGCCGTGATCTCGGGCATGTAACCCTGGGTCTGCTCCTTGCGGTTCCAGGTCGGCTGCCAGGTGTCGCCGGTGAAGAGCGTCGAGTCGAGGACCACCGAGGTGATCGGAGTGCCGGCGGTCCCCGGATCGGCGTCCCAGGCGCTGCGGGTCTGCTCTGCGAGATCGTCGAGGTGGGCCGCGCCGGAGTAGAACGAGCTCTGCCCGGTCGGGAGCCGGCTGAGCGTGACGTCCCCGCCGCCGACGAGCACCACGGAGCCGGGAGCCTCCCCCCGCACGACGGTCGTCGCGATGCGGGTCTCGGGGCCGAGGACGGCCAGCGCGGAGGCGGCCGTGAGGATCTTCAGCGCACTGGCGGTGCGCGAGGGGGTCTCCCCGCCGCGGTCGAACAGAACCTGACCGGTCGCCGCGTCGACGACCCGCGCCTGCATCGAGCCGAGGCGGGGATCCGCCGCCGCGTCCGCGACCGAGCAGGTGCGCAGAGCGGCAGCGGTGTCCGCGACGGTCGGCCGGGCGGACGGAGTGGGCGTCGGCGTCGGTTCCGGAGTGGCGGTGGTCGTCGCGACCGCCGCCGCACGGGGCTCCTCGTCGCCGGCCAGCGCGGCTCCGACGCTGAACGCGCCGATCCCGAGCAGGACCGCGGCGAGGACCGCGGACACCGCGAGCAGCCACGGCCGGCGGCGGGACGGAGTCGTCCGGGTCGGAGTGGTCCGGGTCGGGGTCATCCAGGACATGGTAGTCGCGGACCGTCCAGGGAACCTGGTGGAGGGAGGGGAACGGAGCCGCCTGTGGGAATCGAACCCACGACCTTCTCATTACGAGTGAGACGCTCTGCCGACTGAGCTAAGGCGGCGTGAACGAGGGCCTGGGCCCCGGACACGAGTACACAGCATATACGGTCGCGAGCCCGGCCGTGAACACGACCGGCGCGGCTCCCGACCCCCGACGGCCCCTCAGGCCAGGACCGAGCGCAGCTCCTCGAACGACGCGGCGACCCGGCCCGGCAGCGCCACCCGGCCGTCCTGGTCGGCCCAGCAGACCCACGCGTGGCGCATCGCCGCGAGCCCGACGAGCGTGAGCATGCGCGCCCGGCTGCGTGCGACGTCGGGGTCCTGCTCGGTGCGGGCGAGGCGGTCGGCGACCAGCTGCTCCACGGCGACCTCGAAGTCGCGCATGCCGGCGATCTTGAGGCCCACCAGCTGCGGATGCTCGCGGAACAGCTCGCGCCGGAGCAGGTGCAGCTCGCGGTCGTCCTCCATCGGCTCCTCCATCGCGGCGACGAAGACGCTCTGCAGGGCGTCGAGGACCGGCCCCTCCCCCTCGACGAAGGCGGCGGCCGTCTCGTCGGTGATCACCGGGAGTCCGCCGACGAGGGCGTCCTCCTTCGACGCGAAGTAGTTGAAGAACGTGCGCGTCGAGACGTCGGCCTGCCGCGACACGTCCTCGATGGTCACGCGGTCGGGTCCGCGCTCGGCGGCGAGGCGGAGCACCGCCATCTCGATCGCGCGCCGGGTGGCGAGACGCTTGCGCTCCCGGAGACCGGGGCGGGGGGCGGTCGGCTCTGTCTCTCTCAGCACTGCGGATCCTCCGATGGCACGACGCCCTCGAGGAGGTAGGCGTCGACCGTGTCGTTCACGCACGGGTTGGACTTGTTGTAGGCGGTGTGACCCTCGCCCGTGTAGGTGAGGAGGTGCCCCTCGGCGAGCTGGCCGGCGAGGGCCTGGGACCACACGTAGGGCGTGGCCGGATCGTTGGTGGTGCCGACCACGAGGATCGGCGCGGATCCCTCCGCCGCGATGGGCTCCCGCGAGCCCTCGAAGCGGGCGGGCCACTCGCTGCAGAGGATGTCGCCGTACGCCATGTAGCGCCCGATCGTCGGGGCGGCCTCCTCGAGCGCCGCCGCATCGGCGCGAATCGCGGCCACGTCGCCGGTGTAGGAGTAGTCGACGCAGTTGATCGCGAGGAAGGCCTCGGTGGCGTTGTCGCGGTACGCGCCGTCGGCGTCGCGTCCGTTGTACGCGTCGGCGTACTGGAACGCGGTCGTCGCCGTGCCCGACTGCACCTCGGCGAGCATCTCGCTGAGGGCGCCCCACGCTCCCGCGTCGTAGAGCGGGTAGACGATCGCGGTGAAGAGCGTGTTCGCCCCCAGGACCCGGCCGTCGCCCGCGCGGATCCCGGACGCGTCGACCCGCTCGAGCATCGACCGCACCTGATCCATCCCGTCCTCGACGGAGCCGGAGAAGGGGCAGTCGGCCGAGCCGAGGCAGTCGGCGAGATAGGCGCGCAGGGCGCTCTCGAACCCCTTCGCCTGCTCGCGCACCACGTCGAGCGAGGTCGCGGACGGATCGATCGCGCCGTCGAGCACGAGGCGGCCGACCCGCTCGGGGAAGAGTCCCGCGTACGTCGCGCCGAGGAACGTGCCGTAGGAGTAGCCGAGGTAGTTCAGCGTCTCGTCGCCGAGCGCGGCGCGCAGCACGTCGAGGTCGCGCGCCGCGTTCGGCGTCCCGACCTCGCCGAGCAGGGAGCCGCTGCGCTCGGCGCAGGCGTCGGCGAAGGCGGACGACGCGGTGCGCTGGGCGGCGATCCACTCGTCGCTCCCCCGCTCGCCCGGGGTGATGTCGTAGAGGTAGGAGTCGAGTCCTGCGTCGTCGAGGCAGGTGACGGCCGTCGAGGCGCCGACGCCCCGCGGGTCGAAGCCGACGACGTCGTAGCGGGCCGAGAGCTCCTCGTCGACGGCGTAGTCGACGCTGTCGCGGACGAAGTCGACTCCCGAGGCGCCGGGGCCTCCGGGGTTCACCAGCAGGGAGCCGAGCGCCGGCTGCTCGGCGGCCGGGTGGCGCACGAGGGCGATCGTCGCCGTCTCCCCCGCGGGCTCGTCCCAGTCGAGCGGGACCGTCGCCTCCGTGCACTGCGCGCCGTCGCCGCAGTCGTCCCAGACGAGGACCTGGCCGTAGTACGGCTCGAGCGGCGCCTCGACCGGCTGCGCGGCGGGCGTGGACGTCGCGGACGGGGTCGGCGCGAAGCACCCGGCGAGCAGAGCCGACGCGGCGATCACGGCGGCTGCGGCGAGCGAGCGCCCCGCGCGCCTCACGCCGCCACCGGACGGCGGGCGGCGACCACGAGCATCGCCTCCAGCGCGAGGACCGGCGACACGTTGGCGTCGATCCGCTGCCGCGCCGTCGAGACGGCCTCGAGCACCGCGAGGGTGCGCTCGGGCCGGGTGGCGTCGGCGAGCGCGGTCATCTCGGCGCGGACCTCCTCGTTGATGACCCCGCCCGGCGCACCGAGCTGCAGGCGGACGACGTCGCGGTAGAGCGAGAGCAGGTCGACGAGGATCCGGTCGAGACCGTCGCGGAGGCTCCGCGTCGCGCGGCGCTTCTGGTCCTCCTCGAGGGCCCTCAGCTGCGAGCGCAGCTGAGGCGGGATCGTGCCCCCCGGCTCGACTCCGAGCGAACGCAGGGCCTGGGCGCGCTCGACCTCGTCGCGCTCGAGGGTGATCGCCTTCGCATCGTCGGTCGCGACCTCGATCAGGCGGGCGGCCCCCAGCACGGCGTCCGACACCCCGCGCAGGCGCAGGGCGATCCGGAGCGTCTCCTCGCGCCGCGCACGCGCGTTCGCATCGGTGGCGAGGCGGTGCGCCATACCGATGTGGCTCTGCGCCTGGCGGGCCGCGCGCTCCGCGGTCTCGGAGTCGACCCCGTCGCGCCGCTCGAGCAGCCCGGCGACGTCCTCGACGCTCGGGACCCGCAGGCGCACCGAGCGCACCCGGGAGCGGATGGTGGGCAGCAGGTCGGCCTCGCTGGGCGCGCAGAGGATCCAGACCGTGCGCTCGGGCGGCTCCTCGAGCGCCTTCAGCAGCACGTTCGACGTGCGCTCGCTCATCCGATCGGCGTCCTCGATCACCATCACGCGGTAGCGCGAGACGGACGGCGAGTACTGCGAGCTCGAGACGAGCTTGCGCACCTCCTCGATCGAGATGATCACGCGCTCGGTCGCGAGGACGGAGAGATCGGGGTGCGACCGGGCCGCGACCTGCCGGCAGTCCGGGCACTCGCCGCAGCCCCCGTTCCGGCACAGCAGCGCCGAGGCGAACGCGTAGGCGAGGTTCGAGCGGCCGGAGCCGGGCGGGCCGGTGATGAGCCACGAGTGCGTCATCGACGCCGACTCGTCACCCGAGGCGGAGCGGGGCGTGGAGGCGTCGCGCAGGGCGCCGATGGCGTGCTCCTGGCCGACGAGCTGGCTCCAGACGTTCACGCGTCCACGCTACCCGCGAGTACCGACAGGACCGCCGCCGACAGTGCCGCCGTCGCGCTCGAGGAGCTCCTCCACGCGCGAGCGCACAGCAGCGGCGAGCTCCTCGACGGGGAGGGCGGCGTCGAGCACGAGGAAGCGCTCGGGGTCGGATCGGGCGATCGCGAGGAACGCGCCGCGCACCCTCTCGTGGAACTCCGCCTTCTCGGCCTCGAGCCGATCGAACCGGGTGCGGGCGGCGTCCAGGCGCGAGCGGGCCGCCGCCGGATCGAGATCGAGCAGCACCGTGAGATCGGGGCGGAAGTCGTGGGTCGCCCACTCCGAGAGGCGCCTCACCTCGTCCGCGTCGAGCACGCGTCCCGCCCCCTGATAGGCGACGGAGGAGTCGATGTAGCGGTCCTGGACCACCACCTCGCCGCGCTCGATGGCCGGCCGCACCAGCGTGCCGATGTGCTGGGCGCGGTCCGCCGCGTAGAGCAGGGCCTCGGCGCGCGGGTCGATGTCGCCGCGGTGGTGGAGGACGATCTCGCGGATCTGCACCCCCACCTCCGTGCCGCCCGGCTCCCGGGTGCGCACGACGGTCTCGCCCCGCGAGCCCAGCCACTCCTCGAGCAGCCGGGCCTGCGTCGTCTTGCCCGCGCCGTCCCCGCCCTCGAGGGTGACGAACAGCCCGGTCACTCCGCGGTGCCCGTCGCCTCCGATGCGGCCGCGGGCTTCTTCGCGGCCGGCTTGCGGGTGGTGGTGGTCTTCGCTGCGGTGGTCTTCGCCGTCGTCTTCGCCGCCGTGGTCTTGGCCGCCGTGGTCTTCGCCGCGGTGGTCTTCGCCGCGGTGGTCTTCGCCGCGGTGGTCTTGGCCGCAGTCGTCTTCGCCGCCGGCTTCTTGGCGGGTGCGCGCTTCGCGGGTGCCTTCTTGACCGGCCCCTTGGCGCGCTTGTCGGCGAGCATCTGCACGGCCTGCTCGAAGTCGATCTCCTCGATCGTCTGGCCCTTGGGGATCGTGACGTTCGTCTCGCCGTCGGTGACGTAGGCGCCGAAGCGGCCGTCGCGGATGCGGATCGGCTTGCCGCTCACCGGGTCGGCCTCGAACTCCTTGAGAGCGCTCGACGCCCGCTTCGCTCCGTACTTGGGCTGCGCGAACACCTCCAGAGCGGCGGGCAGGTCGACCTCGAAGATCTGGTCCTCGCTGGTGAGCGAGCGGCTGTCCGTGCCCTTCTTGAGGTACGGGCCGTAGCGGCCGTTCTGCGCCGTGATCGGCTCACCCGTCTCGGGGTCCTCGCCGACCGTGCGGGGCAGGTCCAGCAGGCGGAGCGCCGTGGCCAGGTCGACCGTCGCGACGTCCATCGACTTGAAGAGGGAGGAGGTGCGCGGCTTGACGACCGCGGGCTTCTTCGCCCCGCGCTTGGCCGGGGCGGGCTCGACGACCTCGCCCGTCGCCGGGTCGGCGGTCGTCTCGGGCTCGGGGTCGACCTCGGTCACGTACGGGCCGAAGCGCCCGTCCTTGACGACGACGGTCTTCCCGGTGTCGGGGTTGCTGCCGAGCACCCGGTCGGTCTGCACCGGCGCGTCGATGAGCTCCTGCGCCTTGGCGGGAGTCAGCTCGTCGGGGGCGAGCTCGAGCGGCAGGTTGACGCGGCGCGGCGTCTCCTGTCCCTCCTCCTCGGCGACCTCGAGGTACGGGCCGTACTTGCCGATCCGCAGCGTGATGTCGTCGGTGATGCGGATGGAGTTGATGCTCTTGGCGTCGATCTCGCCGAGGTTGTCGACGACGTTCCGGAGTCCGGGGTGCGCGCCGCCGCCGAAGTAGAAGCGGTTGAGCCAGTCGACCCGGTCCTCCTCGCCGCCGGCGATGCGGTCGAGGTCGCCCTCCATCTCGGCCGTGAAGTCGTACTCCACGAGGTCCGAGAAGAAGTCCTCGAGCAGGCGCACGACCGAGAAGGCGATCCAGTTCGGCACGAGCGCCGTGCCGCGCGGAGTGACGTATCCGCGGTCGACGATGGTCGAGATGATCGACGCGTACGTCGAGGGGCGCCCGATCCCCAGCTCTTCGAGCGACTTGACGAGGCTCGCCTCCGTGTAGCGCGGCGGCGGCGACGTCTCGTGGCCCTTCGCCTCGACCTCGGCGACCACGAGGGACTGGCCGACCTCGAGCACGGGGAGCTTGGCGTCCTTCTCGTCGCGGGCGCCGTGGCGCTCCTCGTCGCGGCCTTCCTCGTAGGCGAGCAGGAAGCCGCGGAAGGTGATGACCGTGCCGGACGCGGTGAACTCGGCGCTGCGGGTGGTGTCGCCGGCCGGGTTCGCCTCGAGGGTGACCGTGGCGGTCGAGCCCTTGGCGTCGGCCATCTGGGAGGCGACGGTGCGCTTCCAGATCAGGTCGTAGAGGCGGTGGTCGTTGCCGCGGAGGGTCCCCGCGAGCTGGTCGGGGGTGCGGAAGGTCTCGCCGGCGGGGCGGATCGCCTCGTGCGCCTCCTGCGCGTTCTTGTTCTTGCCGGAGTAGAGGCGCGGCTTGTCGGGCACCGTCTCGGCACCGTAGAGCGCGGTCGCCTGCGAGCGCGCCGCGGTGATCGCCTGCTGCGACAGGTTGGGCGAGTCGGTCCTCATGTAGGTGATGAAGCCGTTCTCGTACAGCGACTGCGCCACGCTCATGGTCTGGCGGGCCGAGAAGCGGAGCTTGCGCGCCGCCTCCTGCTGGAGGGTCGACGTGGTGAACGGAGCGGCGGGGCGCCGCGAGTAGGGCTTCGACTCGAGGTTCGTGACGCGCACGAGGGTCGCCGGGTCGCGCAGAGCCGTGGCCAGTGCGGTGGCGCTGGTCTCGTCGAGCACGGTGACGTCGCTCTTGAGCTCGCCGCGGTCGTCGAAGTCGCGGCCGCTGCCGATGCGCTTGCCGTCGAGGCGCGCCAGTCGGGCGTCGAAGCCCGCCGAGGCGTCGGCCTCGGGGGCGAGCACGGTCGCGAGGTCCCAGTAGCTCGCCGAGACGAACGCGAGCCGCTCGCGCTCGCGGTCGACGACGAGGCGGGTGGCGGCCGACTGCACGCGACCGGCCGAGAGTCCGGGGCCCACCTTGCGCCAGAGCACCGGCGAGATCTCGTAGCCGTAGAGGCGGTCGAGGATCCGGCGGGTCTCCTGCGCGTCGACCAGGGAGGTGTCGATGTCGCGGGTGTTCTGGCTGGCCTTCTGGATCGCGTCCTTGGTGATCTCGTGGAAGACCATCCGGTGCACGGGGACCTTGGGCTTGAGCTCCTCGAGGAGGTGCCACGCGATGGCCTCGCCCTCGCGGTCCTCATCCGTCGCGAGGAAGAGCTCGTCGGCGTTCTTCAGCGCCCGCTTGAGATCGGCGACCGTCTTCTTCTTCTGGTCCGACACGACGTAGTACGGCTCGAAGCCGTTGTCGACGTCGACCGAGAACTTGCCCAGCGGGCCCTTCTTGAGCTCGGGCGGGAGGTTCTTGGGCTCGATGAGGTCGCGGATGTGACCGACGGAGGCGAGCACCTCGTACCCGTCGCCCAGGTACTGGGCGATGGTCTTGGCTTTCGCCGGCGACTCGACGATCACCAGCTTCTTCGTGCCGGACACAGTTCTCCTCGGTTGATGCTGTCGGGTCGGACGGGCGGGCCGTCCGACGGGTCCCCGTCTGCGGGGAGGCGGTGCGCGGCGGCCGCACGGGGAACGGTGTCCCGTTCGCGTGGGCCTCGGGCGCCCGACAGGCACACCATACACACCGAGTCCGGGGACCGAGGCCCCCGCGGGTGCCGGATGAGGCTGAGAGCGGGCCCTGAGCACGCCGAACGCGAGGAGGTCCGTCGAGCCGCTCCTGGTGACGTCGCGGCCCGATCGGCGCATGATGAGGTGCATGGCAACGACGCACACTCCTTCTTCCTCCCTCCGCCCGTCCGACACGCTCGCCGCGTACACGGCGAAGCTCGCGGACGGCCCTCTCGAGGGCAAGACGCTCCGCCGCCCGTACGGCGACGACGGCGTTCCCGCCGCCCGGGTCGAGATCCCGACCGGCCGCGGCTCCTCCCGCTGGGTCTACCTCCTCGCCGGCTCCCTCGAGCACGACGAGGGCGCGGGGTCGCAGCCCACGGCCGCCGCCTACCGGTACCAGCGCCTCAGCTCCGACTGATCCGGACGGCGGCTGACGGGTCGTCCGGGCGGCGCCCCGTCCATCAGGGCGGCGGACCGGCCCTCGACCGCGCGGGCAGCGCGAGCGGACCGACGGAGACGGAGACCGAGACGGTCGCGACTCCTCCTTCCACTGCGCACTCCGACAGCGTCGCCGAACCCGCTTCCGCCACCCGCTGAGCCTCGGTGCACGGCGCCCCGGCCAGCAGCCCGGAGGCGACGTCGGCCGCGGCGAGCGCCGCCGCGTCCGCCGCGGCCACCGCGCGCTGATGCCCGATCACACCGCCGCATCCCGCGAGCACCGCAGCGGTGACGAGGATCGTGCCCGCCACGACACCGACGACCGCCGTCGCCGCCGAGCCGTCCTCGCCGCGGAACGGCTCGCCGCGGAGCGACCCGTTGCGGAGAGCCCACGGTGGCCGATCCCTCCGCCCCGCCGCCGTGCGCCGCCTCACCTGCCACCGCCCAGCGCGCACGAGCGCACCTCCACCGGCACCTCGAGCACCGGGAGCGGCCGCAGCCGGGCCGCCACGCTCACGCACACGAGACCGCCCTCCTCCGCCACCGCGACCGCCGCCTCCACGTCGACCCGCGCCACCGGCCCCGCGGGATCATCTCCCCGAGCGGAGGACCGCGCGCTGTCGGCCGTCGCATCCACCAGCCGCACGTACTGGGCCGACGCTGCGACCGAGCCCAGGCACAGCGCCAGCACCACGACCACCGCGGGGAGGACGACCGCCAGCTCCGCGCTCGCCGATCCGTCCTCCTCCGCCGCTCGCCGCACCGCCCTGCCGGCGCGGCCCCTCATCCGCCGGACGTCAGCGCGCGGGTGACGAGGTCGGTCAGGATCCCGCGCACCTCGTCCCCCTTGAGGATCACCACCAGCAGACCCGCGAAGCCGACCGCGGCCATCGTCGCGATCGCGTACTCGGCGGTCGCCGATCCCTCCTCCTCCGCCACGAGTCGGCGCAGCCCCGGCCGCGCCCCGCCCACCGGTGCTCCCCTACCGTCGAACCCGTTCATCTCTCCTGCTCCGTTCCCGCCCCGTGCTGTGCCCCTCACCACGAGCATCGCCGGGTCCTCCGACCCGCACGCAGCCGATCGACCGATCGGTGGAGAGCGCGGTTCGATGCCGCCTGGGGAGGAGCCCGCTCACCGCGTGACGTCGAAGGTCGAGAGCAGCACGGACACGATCATCGGAGCGACGCCCAGCAGCAGGAAGGCGGGCAGCACGCACACGCCCAGCGGCAGCATCAGGGTCACCCCGAGTCGCGCGGCCCGCTCCCGGGCACGACCCGCGGCCCGCACCCGTACCAGCGCCGCCTCGCTGCGCAGCAGCCGCCCCGCGGGCACTCCGGCGCCGGTCGACAGCGCGAGGATCGCCTCCGCGGCCTCGAGCGCTCGGGCGTCCGGAGGCAGTCCGCACTCGGCCAGCGCCGCCAGCACGCGCGCTCGGGCTGCGTCGGCGGACCCTCCTCCGGCGAGCGCGACCGCGAGCAGGTCGAGCGCGAGGCCCGGAGCCGCCTCCCCCGGGTCCGCTCCGCGCACCAGACGACGGGTCCACGCCTGCGCGAGCACCATCAGCGCCGCTCCCCCGCCGAGGCACACGAGCCCGGGCACCGTGCCCACGAGCACCCCGACCACGTCGAACCCCAGGAGCACCCCGAAGCCCAGCGCCACGAGCGGCAGCACGCCGACCACCCGCCCGGTCGCCGCGGGTCCCACGAGCGCCACGTCGATGTCGCGGCGCGCCCGCCCCGTCTCGCGCATCGACTCCGCCAGCTCGGTCAGCGCAGCAGCCACCGGAGCCCCGGAGTCGGCGGCCACCCGCCAGCACGCGGCGAGGGACGCCCAGGCCGTCGCCTCACCACCGTCCCGGGTCTGCCGCCGACCGCGGCGACGGACGCCGGATCGACGCGACTCCGGAACCCCGCGCAGGAGCGCCTCCGTCGCATCACCGCCGCGAGCCGCCTCGAGCGCGACCGAGCGGAGCAGCCGCCTCCGTCGAGCCGCACCCGGTGGGCCCGCCGCACCCGAGGGATCGGCTTCGGCCAGATGCGTCAGCGCGGAGGCGGGAGCGACCCCCGCAGCGAGCAGGACCGACAGCCGGTGCACGACGGCCGCGACCTCGTCCAGCCCGTCCGCGCTCCTCACGGTGCCGACCGGGCCCGAGCGGGCAGCGTCCCCTCGGCGATCCGGAGCCGTCCGGAGTCGTCCAGAGCGAAGCACCCCCAGGACGCGAGGCGACGGCGCCCGCCCCGGCGCTCGAGGTGCAGCACGAGATCGAGCGCACTCACCGCCTGGCGCGCGACGGCGTCCGGTCCCATCCCCGCGAGCGCACCGAGCGCCTCGAGCCGCGACGGCACGTCGGCGAGCGAGTTCGCGTGCACCGTCCCCGCCCCGCCGTCGTGGCCGGTGTTCAGCGCCGAGAGCAGCTCCCGCAGTTCCGCCCCGCGGCACTCGCCCAGGACGAGGCGGTCCGGCCGCATCCGCAGCGCTTCGCGCACGAGCCGGTCGAGTCCGACGCCGCCCGCCCCCTCGAGGTTGGGCTGTCGCGACTCGAGCGAGACGACGTGCGGATGCGCGGGCCGCAGCTCCCCCACGTCCTCGATCGCGATGATGCGCTCGTGCGTCGGCGCGCACCCCAGCAGCGCTCCGAGCAGCGTCGTCTTCCCGGAGCCGCCCGCCCCCGAGACGAGCAGGTTCCACCGCGACGCGACCGCGCGGCCCAGCAGGGCGCGACCGGAGTCGTCCATCATCCCCGCCGCCTGCAGCTGATCGAGGCTCCACGCCCCGGCCCGCGGGACGCGCACCGAGATCAGTGCCCCCGCGGTGGCCACCGGAGGGAGCACCACGTGGACACGGACGCCGTGGCGCAGCCGCACGTCGACGCACGGGCTCGCCTCGTCGACGTGCCGACCACCCGCGGCGACGAGGGACACGGCCAGACGCCGTGCACCCGACGCGTCGAGCGACCAGGTCGGCTCGCGCACCGCCCCCTGACCGCGGTCCACCCAGAGCCCGGCTCCGCCGTTGACGAAGAGGTCGGTGACGGCCGGATCGGCGGCGAACGGCGCCAGGAGCCCGAGGGCGGCCGCTCCCGGCCGGACGGGAGGGTGGGCCGGCGCAGGGGCCGCGGGCGGCTCCCTGCGGAACTCGGCAGGGACGAGGGGCACGAAGTCGGCGATCATCCGGGCACGCTAGGCGCGCACGCACTCCCGCCGACGGCGCAGCACCCCGATCGGTGGAGACGCCCGCGATCGAGGGGCTGGGGAGGAATGAACGGCGGACGAGCCCGAGAGACCCACCTCCGCGAGCCCGAGCTCCAGCGGCGACATGACCCGGAGTCCTGCACGGGCCGTTAAGAGAAGGGGGCGGCACCCATTGGGGGGAACAGGTGCCGCCTCGGCGGCGCGGGATTGGGGGGAATCACATGCGCCGCTGAGCCGAAGTTCATTCGGCCGTATGTAAGAGTACGTGACCGAGGCCGAAACGCCAACCCCCGATTTCCGACCCGTTCGGGGGCACGCCGACCACCACCGAGCGCGCGGCACCGGCACACGCCCGGCCCCGCCTCCCCCGCGCGCTACGGTGGAGCGAGATCGGCCGGCAGCGGCCGTGCAGGCGCACTCGCGAAGGAGCGAATCGCAGATGACCACTCCCCCCGACGACGTCGTGATCCCGGGTTCCGAGACCATCGACAACCTCCTCCACGAGACCCGCCGGTTCCCTCCCCCCGCCGACTTCGCAGAGAACGCCGTCGCCACCGCCGACCTCTACGACGAGGCGGCCGCCGACCGTCTCGCGTTCTGGGCCGCGCGCAGCCGCGAGCTGCTGCACTGGCACCGCCCGTTCACGCGGACCCTCGACTGGAGCGACCCGCCCTTCGCGAAGTGGTTCGACGACGGCGAGCTGAACGTCGCCTACAACTGCCTCGACCGCCACGTGCTCGCCGGCCACGGCGACCGGGTCGCGATCCACTGGGAGGGCGAGCCCGGCGACACCCGCACCCTCACCTACGCGCAGCTCACCGCCGAGGTGAAGCGCGCCGCCAACCTGCTGACCAGCCTCGGCGTGCACGCGGGCGACCGCGTCGCGATCTATCTCCCGATGATCCCGGAGGCGGTCGTCGCGATGCTCGCCGTCGCGCGCATCGGCGCGGTCCACTCCGTCGTCTTCGGCGGCTTCAGCGCCGAGAGCCTGCGGGCGCGCATCGACGACGCCGAGGCGAAGCTCGTCATCACCGCCGACGGCGGCTGGCGCAAGGGCTCGGTCTTCCCGCTCAAGCCCGCCGTCGACGCCGCCCTCGCGATCGGCGGGGACGACTCCCCCTCCACGGTCGAGCACGTGCTCGTCGTGCAGCGCGGCGGCAACACGGTCGACTGGCGGGACGGCCGCGACCTCTGGTGGCACGAGGAGATCGTCGCGGTCGACGCCGACCACACGGCCCGCGCGTTCCCCGCCGAGCAGCCGCTCTTCATCCTCTACACGAGCGGCACCACCGGGAAGCCCAAGGGCATCCTGCACACCAGCGGCGGCTACCTGACCCAGGTCGCGTACACGCACCGCTCGGTGTTCGACCTGCACCCCGAGACCGACGTCTACTGGTCGACAGCCGATGTCGGCTGGATCACCGGGCACAGCTACGTCGTCTACGGGCCGCTGGCCAACGGAGCGACGCAGGTGATGTACGAGGGCACCCCCGACACTCCGCACACCGGCCGCTGGTGGGAGATCGTCGAGAAGTACGGCGTGACGATCCTCTACGCCGCGCCCACGGCGATCCGCTCGTTCATGAAGCTCGGCCGCCAGATCCCGCAGCGCTTCGACCTCTCGAGCCTCCGGCTGCTCGGCTCGGTGGGCGAGCCGATCAACCCGGAGGCGTGGGTCTGGTACCGCGACGTCATCGGCGGCGGCCGCACGCCCATCGTCGACACGTGGTGGCAGACCGAGACCGGGGCGATCATGGTGTCGCCGCTCCCGGGCGTGACGACGCTCAAACCGGGCTCGGCGCAGGTGCCGCTGCCCGGCGTCTCGATCGACGTCGTCGACGAGTCCGGCCGCTCGGTCGGCCAGGACTCCGGCGGCCTCCTCGTGATCACGGAGCCGTGGCCCGCGATGCTGCGCGGCATCTGGGGCGATCCCGAGCGCTACGTCGAGACCTACTGGTCGAAGTTCGGCGACCGGTACTTCGCCGGCGACGGAGCGCGCCTCGACCGGGACGGCGACCTCTGGCTGCTCGGCCGTGTCGACGACGTGATGAACGTGTCGGGGCACCGGCTCTCGACCGCCGAGATCGAGTCGGCGCTCGTCTCGCACCCGGTCGTGGCCGAGGCCGCGGTCGTCGGAGCGGCGGACGAGGCGACCGGCCAGGCCGTCGTCGCGTTCGTGATCGCCAAGGCGAGCCAGGCGGAGTCGCTGGCGGGCGGCCACGACGAGCTCGTGGCGACCCTCAAGGCGCACGTCGCCGAGCACATCGGAGCGATCGCTCGCCCGAAGCGCATCCTGATCGTGCAGGAGCTGCCCAAGACCCGCTCGGGCAAGATCATGCGCCGCCTCCTGCGCGACGTCGCGGAGGGACGGGCCGTCGGCGACACGACGACGCTCGCCGACACGCAGGTGATGACCGTCATCTCGTCCGCGATCGCCGCGGAGTGAGTGCGGCGCCCGGGGGCCTCCCCCGGGCACCGGCACTAGGCGAAGGCGACGACCAGCTCGACCTCGACCGGAGCGCCGAGCGGCAGCTCCGCGACTCCGACCGCCGAGCGCGCGTGGCGGCCCGCTTCGCCGAAGACGTCGCCCAGCAGCTCGGACGCGCCGTTGATCACTCCCGGCTGCCCGGTGAAACCGGTAGCGGAGGCGACGAAGCCGGTCAGCTTGACGACGCGGGTGACGCGGTCGAGCGATCCGATCGCGTCGGCGACCGCCGCGAGGGCGTTGAGCGCGCAGATCCGCGCGAGGGCCTTCGCCTCGTCGGGGTCGACGAGGCCGTCTCCGGAGCCGACCTTGCCCGTCGCGGGCAGGACGCCGTCGACGAACGGGATCTGCCCCGCGGTGAAGACGAGGTGCTCGTGCACGACCGCCGGGACGTACGCGCCCGCGGGGGCGGCGACGGCGGGCAGCTCGATGCCCAGCTCCGCGAGGCGCTGGGCGATGCCCGCTCCGCTCACGCGCCGGCCTCGGCGACGGGGCGCTTGAGGTAGGCGACGAGCCCGCCCTCGGGGCCGGTCACGATCTGCACCAGCTCCCAGCCCTCGGATCCCCAGGTGTTCAGGATCGCCGTGGTGTTGTGGATCATCAACGGGGTCGTGACGTACTCCCAGCGCGGGACGGACATGGCTCTCCTCGAGTGCGGGGCGCACCGCCGCGAGGCGGTGCGGGCGGGGGTGCGCCGCGTCCGGTGCGGTCGCGGCGACTACGCTGATTCTATGTCGGGGGCAGGCGGGACCAGGGTCGTCAAGTCGATCGGAGGCGCCGTCGGCGGGCTCATCGGGGTGGTCGCGATGAGCGTGATCGCGGGGATCCTCGTGGCCGCGTCGATCACTCCGGCCATCGCGCTGGGCGGCATGGCCGCGAACAACGGCGTGCAGATGTTCGACAACCTACCCGAGTACCTCGAGATCGGCACCCTCGCCGAGAAGAGCAACATCTACGCGAAGGACGCGAGCGGCGCCGACGTCCTCCTCGCCTCCTTCTACGCGCAGAACCGCGTCGAGGTCGGCTGGGACGACATCTCCCCCTTCGTGAAGGACGCCGTCGTCGCCTCCGAGGACCCGCGCTTCTACGAGCACGGCGGGATCGACCTCCTCGGCACCGTGCGCGCCGCGGCCACGACCGCGATGGGCGGCCGCGTGCAGGGCGGCTCCTCGATCACCCAGCAGTACGTGAAGAACGTCCTGGTGCAGAAGGCCGAGGCCCTCTCGGACCCGATCGAGCGCGACGCCGCCTACCGCGAGGCGACCGAGACGACTCCGGAGCGCAAGGTCGCCGAGATGCGCCTCGCGATCGGCCTCGAGAAGGAGTACCCGAAGAACGACATCCTGCTCGGCTACCTCAACATCGCGCTGTTCGGAGGAACGGTCTACGGCATCGAGGCCGCCGCGAACTACTACTTCGGCACGAGCGCCCGCGACCTCACCCTGGCGCAGTCGGCCGCGCTCATCGCGATCGTCAACAACCCCGAGAAGTTCCGCTTCGACCGCCCCGACGACCCGGCCAACCTCGCCGTCGAGGGGTACCCCGAGACCCTGAACCGGCGCAACTACATCCTCGTGCAGATGGACAAGGAGTCGAAGGTCACTCCGGAGCAGATCGCCGAGGCCGCCGGGACGCCCATCGCGCCCGTCGTCACCGAGCCCAGCACCGGCTGCCAGACCGCCGGCATCGCCGCGTTCTTCTGCGACTACGTCACCTGGGTCATCAAGAACGACGACGCGTTCGGAGCGAGCCGGGACGAGCGCGATGCGACGTTCAAGCGCGGCGGGTACCAGATCTACACGACCCTCGACAGCGAGCTGCAGCAGGCCGCCGTCTCGGCGACCGACACCTGGGTGCCGAAGTCGATGGGATCGATCGACATCGGCAGCTCGAGCGTCTCGGTGGAGGTGGGCACCGGTCGCATCCTCGCGATGACGCAGAACAAGGACTACTCGAACGATCCCGACGTCGCCGGGCCGAACTACACGAGCGTCAACTACAGCACCGACTTCGGCTACGGCGGCTCGTCGGGGTTCCAGGTGGGATCGACCTACAAGGTGTTCACCCTCGCGGAGTGGCTGCAGGAGGGACGCTCGCTCGGCGAGAGCGTCGACGGGGTGCGCCGCGCGTACACGACCTTCCGCGACAGCTGCGAACCCGACGGCATCTACTACGGCGAGTCCTGGGACCCCAAGAACGACGAGGGCGGCAACGGAGGCGTCTACTCCGTCCTCGACGCGACGAAGGGCTCGATCAACACGGGCTTCGCCGCGATGGCCGAGCAGCTCGACCTCTGCGGCATCCGCAACACCGCCCTGGCGATGGGCGTGCACCGCGCCGACGGCACGGAACTGCAGAAGTTCGCACCCACGATCCTCGGCACCAACGAGATCGCTCCGCTGACCATGGCGACCGCCTTCGCGGGCTTCGCCAACAAGGGCACCGTCTGCACCCCGATCGCGATCGACCGCATCGTCGACCGCACCGGGGCGGACGTCGCTCCTCCCGCCTCAGAGTGCACGCAGGGGATGTCGGAGGCGGTGGCGGCCACGGCCGACTACGCCCTGCAGCAGGTCATGACCGGAGGAACGGGGCGCGCATCCGCGACCGGCACCGGCGTCCCGCACATCGGCAAGACGGGCACCACCGACAACGCCGTGCACACCTGGATGGTCGGCGCGAGCACCGAGGTCGCCACGGCGACCTGGGTCGGCAACGTCGTCGGCAAGACCTCCATGCGCGGGCTGCGCCTGAACGGCGTGAACGCGGGTCAGGTGCGCCATCAGATCTGGCCGCGGATCATGCGCGTCGCCGATGCGAAGTACGGCGGCTCGGCGTTCCCGTCACCGCAGCGCTCCCTCGTGGAGGCGCCTCAGGAGGCCGTGCCCGAGGTCACCGGGCAGAGCCCCGCCGCCGCCTCCGAGCGGCTGCGCCAGCTCGGCTTCCGGGTGAGCGTCGACCCCGTCCGCGTGCCCTCCGATCGCCCCGCCGGCACCGTCGCCCAGACGAGCCCTCCGGCCGGCTCGCGCATCGCCCGGGGGAGCGCCGTCGTGCTCCAGGTGAGCGCAGGGCCCGCGACGCCGCCGCCCTCGCCCGCTCCGCCGTCGCCCGGCACCGCGCCTCCTACCGGCGGATGAGCACTCACCGGCCGTCCGGTGCCGTCGTGCAGAATGAACGCGGTCGCGCCTCGCGGCCGCACCCTCGGGAGAAGGACACATGACCGGACGCAGCCGACGCCCCCTGACCACCGCTCTCGCGACGGCCGCCCTCGCCGGCGCGGCCGCCGGCGTCTGGGGCATCGGCATCGAGCGCACCCTGTTCACCGTCCGCCGGATCAGCGTGCCCGTGCTGCCGCAGGGAGCGGCGCCGCTGCGGATCCTGCACCTCTCGGATCTGCACATGGCCCCCTGGCAGTCGAAGAAGCAGGAGTGGCTGAGTTCGCTCGCCGCTCTCTCCCCCGATCTGATCGTGGACACGGGCGACAACCTCGGCCACCGCGACGGCGTGCTCGGCATCCGCCGCGCACTCGAGCCGTTCGCGGGCGTCCCCGGCGTGTTCGTCCACGGCTCGAACGACTACTTCGGCCCCCGGCTCAAGAACCCGCTGCGCTACTTCCGCGGACCGTCGGAGAACCCCCGCCCCGACCAGGCCGGGCTCGACACCGCCGCGCTCACGGGCTACTTCACCGACGACCTCGGCTGGACCGACCTGAACAACACCGCCACCTCGATCGAGGTCGGCGGGACCCGGATCGAGTTCTTCGGCGTCGACGACCCGCACATCGCCCGCGACCGCATCGACCTGGTGGCGGGCTCCGTCGACGAGCTGCGCGCCGCGGCCGACGGTCCGGCGGACGTGAGCATCGGAGTGGCGCACGCCCCCTACCAGCGCGTGCTCGACGACTTCGTCGCGCGCGGCGCCGAGCTGATCCTCGCCGGGCACACGCACGGCGGACAGGTCTGCGTGCCGGGATTCGGCGCCCTCGTCACCAACTGCGACATCCCCCGCGACAAGGTCTCCGGGTTCACGACCTGGGACAACGGGCTGCGCAGCTCCTACCTCAACGTCTCGGCGGGCGTCGGCACCTCGATCTACGCGCCGGTGCGCTTCGCCTGCCGCCCCGAGGTGACGCTCGTGACCCTCGAGCCGGCGAGCTGAGTCGGAGTGCATCGCGGCCGTTCTTCCGGCTCGTGAATATCGGCTATCATTGACGAGGTTCGCCCGCGAGAGCGGTGCGAGCACTCCACCGGGGTGTGGCGCAGCTTGGTAGCGCGCCTCGTTCGGGACGAGGAGGTCGTGGGTTCGAATCCCGCTACCCCGACCGGTGAGAAGCCCGGCCAGGATCGATGATCCGGGCCGGGCTTCGTCGTTCCCGGGTCCTCCGGCGGTCGTGGGCGCGCCGCACAGGCGCTGTTCCGCGCACGGGCGGTCCTCTCGGAGGAACGCCGAGCAGACTGGGTCCTTCCCGCCCGCCGCATGCCACCGTCCCCGCAGGAGGAGCACCATGAGCCGGTCGCTCACCCGCCTCACCCTCGCCGTCGGCGCCCCGTACCTGGCAGCGCTGGCACTGGTCGCGTTCTGGCCCGTCCCCGTCGACTCGGGCGTGCGGGACGTGCTCGACCGGCTGCTGGCCGCTCTCGCTCGTCACGGCCTGGGGGTGATCGACTACGACCTGATCGAGCGCGCCGCCAACGTCGCGCTGTTCGTCCCCCTGGGCGTCCTCGTCGCCCTGCATCTGCGGCCCCGCTGGGCCTGGCTCGCCGTCGTGATCGGAGCGGCGACGAGCGCCGTCATCGAGACGGGGCAGCTGCTGTTCCTGTCGGACCGCTTCGCCACCACCGACGACGTCGTGATGAACAGCCTCGGAGCGGCGATCGGCGCCGTGCTCGGTTCCGTCGTGCGCGCGGTTCTGCAGCACCGGGAGCGACTCGCACGGAGGGAGGACGATCTGCTCGTCCGCGCTCCGCTCCCCGGCCGCGTCTGAGCCGGTCGTCCGTTCCTGAACGAACGACGGCGCCGGCGCGCGGAGGCCGGTGCGACGCCGTGGCGTCGTCCGGCTCCGCGCCTCCGGCGCCGATCGAGGTGTGCTGGTGCGTCAGCGGCCCAGGCCGCGGTACTCCCAGCCGGCGGCGCGCCAGTCGGCGGGGACCAGGCAGTTGCGCCCGTCGACGACGAAGCGGTTCGAGACCAGCTCGCCCGCGACGGCGGGGTCGATGGCGCGGAACTGCTTCCACTCGGTGACGACGACCACGGCGTCGGCGCCGCGCAGGGCCTCGTCGACGTCGGTCGTGTAGGTGATGTCGGGGTACTTGCGCCGGGCGTTCTCGATCGCCTCGGGGTCGGTCGCGACGACGTTCGCGCCGAGGTCGTGGAAGCGACCGGCGACGTCGAGCGACGGCGAGTCGCGGGTGTCGTCGGACTCCGGCTTGAAGGCCAGACCGAGGACGGCGATCTTCTTCCCCTCGACCGAGCCGCCGAGGCCTTCGACGACGAGGTCGACGACGCGCTGACGACGGCGCAGGTTGATCGAGTCCACCTCGCGGAGGAACGCGACGGACTCGCCGACGCCGAGCTCGTCCGCGCGGGCGGAGAAGGCGCGGATGTCCTTGGGCAGGCAGCCGCCTCCGAAGCCGATTCCGGCGTTGAGGAAGCGACGGCCGATGCGAGCGTCGTAGCCGATGGCGTCGGCCAGCTGAGTCACGTCCGCTCCGGTCACCTCGGCGATCTCGGCGATCGCGTTGATGAACGAGATCTTGGTCGCGAGGAACGCGTTGGCCGAGACCTTGACGAGCTCGGCGGTCGCGTAGTCGGTGACGACGAGGGGGGTGTCGGCTGCCAGGGCGGTCGCGTACACCTCGTCGAGCACGCTCTTGGCGGCGGCTCCGGCCTCGCCCGAGGGCACTCCGTAGACGAGGCGGTCCGGGCTGATGGTGTCCTCGACGGCGAAGCCCTCGCGGAGGAACTCGGGGTTCCACACGAGCGACGCGCCGGTCGGGGCGATCATCTCGGCGAGACGGGCGGCCGTGCCGACCGGAACCGTCGACTTGCCGACGACGAGGGAGTCCGAGGTGAGGTGGGGCAGGAGGCCCTCGATCGCCGAGTCGACGAAGCGCATGTCGGCGGCGTTCGAGCCCGCTTTCTGCGGGGTGCCGACGGCGACGAAGTGCACGGCCGCACCGGCGGCGTCGGCCGTGTTCGTCGAGAAGCGGAGACGACCCGACGCCACTCCGGAGGACAGGAGCTCGGGCAGGCCGGGCTCGAAGAACGGGGCGGAGCCGGCAGCCAGGGCGTCGATCTTGGCCTGGTCCACGTCGATGCCGATCACATCGTGGCCGAGCTCGGCCATCGCGGCGGCGTGGACGGCACCGAGGTAGCCGCAACCAATGACAGAAAGCTTCACAGGGTTTCTCCGAATCGTGGACGGGTGGGTGTCGCGTCGGCGACGGCGGGGGGAGCTGAATCCGGCGACGAGCCGCTCCGGGAGCGTTCTCTCACCGCGCCAATGCTCTCAGATCGCGGGAGATGTCGGCGACGGCGGCGGCGATCTGCTCGGCGACGCGGGTGTGCGTCGCCTCGCTGCGACCGATCGGATCGTCGATGTCGTCTCCCGCCGCTCCCCCGGGGGCGCGACCCCGGTTCGCCGCGGCGAGGCGCACGACACCGCGGAGCCGGGCTGCGGGATCCGCGACGACCGGGAGGGGGACCTCGGCAAGGACGAAGGGCAGCACCCGCGCGAACTCGAGCAGGGTGAAGCCCCGGAGCAGGATCGAGGGGAAGCTCCGCGCCGCATCGACGAGGTGGTCGCGGGTCATCGTGAGCATCACGTCGGCCTCCGCCACCAGACGCTCCGAGAGCCGGGCACTGGAGTGACCGGTCGGATCGCCGCCGTGCACGATGCTCAGCCGGGCGGAGGTCGGATCCATCGGGTAGCCGTCCCGCGTCTGCACCCCTGCGCTCCGGAACGAGAAGAGCGGGCCCCCGGCAGGAGAGGTCGCATCGCCCAGCTCGTGCCGCAGCAGCTGCTCGGACATCGGGGACCGGCAGATGTTGCCGGTGCAGACGGACAGGATCGTGAACACCGGAGAGCCCGACGCGGACGCCGCCTCCGCCGAGGGGCGGCCTCGACGACTCCGACGGGAGCCGTCGTCTCCGGGGAACGTCATGCGGCGCGGATCAGACGGCGCTCGGGGTGGGCTCGCTCGCGGACTCGGGGCGGGCACCCGTCTTCTCGGAGCCGTAGTAGCTCGTGTAGTAGTAGCCGTAGCCCCGCCCGACCTGGCCCCGCGGAGGAACGCGGTTGAGGATGACGCCGAGGGTGTGGCCGCTCACGCGCTCGAGGTTCTGGATCGCCTTGCCCAGCTCGTCGGTGGTCGTCTTGCCGGCCGAGATCACGACGAGCGCGCCGTCGGTGCGGGCGGTGAGGATGGCGCCGTCCGTGACGGGCAGCAGCGGAGGCGCATCCACGATCACGATGGCCTCGCGGGCGATCTCGTGCAGGAGGATGTCCATCCCGTTGGAGCCGAGGAGCTCGCTCGGGTTCGGCGGGATCGAGCCGGCGCCGAGGATCCAGAGGTTGCCGGACGGGCCCCACGGCTGGAGGACGTCCTGCAGCTCGGCCTTGCCGATGAGGAGATCGGTGAGGCCGACGCCCGGGACGAGACCGAACGACTTGGCGACGGTGGGCTTGCGGAGGTCGCCGTCGACGACGACGGTGCGCTGCCCGGATGCGGCGAGCGTGACCGCGAGGTTGGCGGTCACGGTGGACTTGCCGTCGGAGGGCAGCGGGCTCGTGACGACGATGATCCGCGGCGGGCTGTCGACGTTCATGAACTGCAGGTTCGTCCGCAGCTCGCGCAGCGACTCGGCGAGGGCGTGCTTGCCGTCGGCCTTCACGTAGTCGGTCGTGTCGGCCTCGGGGATGATCCGGTTGGTCTCGCTGAGGCGCTTGTCGACGGGCAGGGTGCCGACCACGGGGAGGTCGAAGAGGCGCTCGACCATCTCGGCGGTGCGGATGCGGCGGTCGAGCGTGTTGCGGACGAACGCGTAGACGAGGCCGAGCACGAGCCCGGCGAGCGCTCCGACCGCCAGGACGAGCCGGAGGTTCGGGAAGGCGGGTGAGCCCGGCAGAGCGGCGTCCTGGATCACCTTGAGGCTCACCGAGTCCCCCGTGCCCGTCTCGGCGTTGATCTGCTGGATCCGAGTGGCGACGGCCGAGACCCAGGCGTCGGCGAGCTTCTGCGCGCCGTCGGCGGTGGAGGCCTCTGCTGTGACGTTGAGGACGGGGGCGGCGGCCTCGGGGGTGACGGTGATCGCGCTGATCAGTGCGGAGGGGCTGATGTCGAGGCCGAGGTTCTCGATGGCGATCTCGGCGACGTCTCGCGAGGAGGCGATCGGCACGTAGGTGGTGAGTCGCGACTTGGCGAGGGCCTCGGCGATCTGCTCGCCGTACAGGTCCTGGCTGCCGTCTCCGCTGTCGGGCACCGCCACCGTGACGAGGCCCTTGGAGTCGGCCTCGTAGCGCGGCTTCTGAGTCAGGGACCACCCGAAGGCGACCAGGGTCCCGAGGAGGATCGCTGCGACGATCGGCAACCAGTGATCACGGAGAAGTCGGAGGACGTCCCTAAGTTCCAAGGTGGCAGGTTCCTTCACTGATTCGGAGCGGCGCACGACCGTCGGAG
The DNA here is from genome assembly GCF_001423055.1 of Rathayibacter sp. Leaf299. NCBI lineage: Bacteria > Bacillati > Actinomycetota > Actinomycetes > Micrococcales > Microbacteriaceae > Rathayibacter > Rathayibacter sp. Leaf299. The sequence goes on along the minus strand of NZ_LMNT01000002.1, from coordinate 908,147 downwards.
ACGGTGAGCCCTGAGATTGTTGCACAGGCGTGTTGTCGGCCTGTTTCGCGGCGCATCATGGGTGCACCCCGTCCGGGGTGGGCTGCTGTGCACGCCTCCTCGTGATCACTCCGAGCCCGACGAGCTCGTCGACCGCGGCGTCGACGGCGGACCGCGGGTCCACTCCCTCGGGTGCCCCGCCGACGTCGGCGAGGACGGCGGCACTCAGGCGGTCGGCGGGGACGCCCTCGCCGATCCGCTGCCAGAGGGCCGGGCCGATGCCCGAGAGGCGTACCAGGACGCCTCCGGAGAAGACGAGGACCTCGCCGTCGGGAGCACGCAGCGCGTCGTCGACGGGCGAGAGCTCGAGGTCGTCCGACGCGGTGCCGGAGAGCGGGAGGGGGACGACCTCGTCCCAGATCGCCGGAGCCGGGTCGCCGAGCGCCGCGAACAACTGCTCGACGAGCCCGAGAGCGTCGGCGGACTCGGAGTAGACGAGGCGCCGCACGCCGCCGAGCGAGCGGAGCGTCTCGACGAGGTGCACGATCGGGCGCGGCCGCGCCGAGAGGTAGGAGGTCTGCGGCACGAGGTCGTCGATCGCCTCGATCGGATCGACCGACTCGAGGAACGGCTCCGCGACTCCGGGGCGGCGGTCGAGGAGGACCACGCCCGCGAGCACGAGCGGCCCATGCGGTGCGGGCCGGAGCCCGAGCGCCGCCGGGGCGAGCTGCGCCTTGGGTGCGGTGCCCGTCAGCGGCTTCACCGAGAGCGGCTTGGGGTAGGGCAGCACGCGTCCGTCCTCGGCGACGCCGACCGTCTCGTCGCTCACGTAGCCGAATCGCGTGCCGAGCAGCCGGGCCATCGTCGTCTTGCCGGTTCCGGAGGCCGCGACGAAGGCCAGGACGCGGCCCGACTCGTCGGCGACTCCGCACGCGTGGAGCATCAGGAGGTCGTCGCGGCGGACGCCGATCGCCTCCACGGTGAGCGTCGAGGTCAGCGACTCCTCGAGCTGGGCGACCGTTCCGGCGAGCACGCGCACGCCCTCGCCCTCGATGGTCGACGGGAGCACGTCCGCGAGGACGATCCGCTCCTCCCCCGTCGGCGGGCGGTGGCACGCCGCCCAGCTGGAGGCGATCCGCTCGACGTCCTCCGGCGACAGCCCGCCGCCGAAGACGACCCGGAAGGGCACGTCGAGGACGGCGACGGTCATGTCGCGGAGGGCGACCTCCGCCTCGGACGCGATCAATACGCGCCGTCGCGAGCGAGGACGGCGCGGGCCGTCTTGAACAGGATGATCAGGTCGCCCGTCATCGACCAGTTCTCGACGTAGTAGAGGTCGAGGCGGACGGTGTCCTCCCACGACAGGTTCGAGCGGCCGCTCACCTGCCACAGGCCCGTGATCCCCGGCTTCATCAGGAAGCGGCGGTGCACGTGGGCCTCGTACTGCTCGACCTCGCGGGCCAGCGGCGGGCGGGGGCCGATCAGCGACATGTCGCCGCGGAAGACGTTCAGGAACTGCGGCAGCTCGTCGAGGCTGAACCGGCGGAGGACCGTCCCGACCTTCGTGACGCGCGGGTCCTTCGCCATCTTGAAGAGGACGCTGTTGCCCTCGGCGCGCTGCTGGGCGGCGAGAGCGGCCAGGCGGGCCTCGGCGTCGACGACCATGGAGCGGAACTTGAGCATCTCGAACGTCGCGCCGTTCAGCCCGATGCGCTCCTGACGGAACAGCACGGGCCCCGGGCTGGTGGTGCGCACGAGGATCGCCACGACGATGAGGACCGGAGCGCTGAGCAGGATCAGCGCGGTCGACGCGACGATGTCGAACAGCCGCTTGGCGAAGCGCTGGCGCCCGTCGAAGCGAGGGGTCTCCACGTGGATGAGAGGCAGCCCCGCGACCGGGCGCGTGTGGATGCGCGGGCCGCCGATGTCGGTGAGGCTCGGTGCCACGACGAGGTGCTCGCGACCGGGCTCGAGCGTCCAGCTCAGCTCGCGGATCCGCTGCGGGGCCAGCTCGTCGGAGCTGGTCACCACGACCGTGTCGGCGCCGGTCGCGTCCATGACCGCGCGGACTCCGTCGATACCGGTGAAGGAGTGCACGGCCAGGCCGTCGAGCTCCGTCTCGCCGTGGAGCGCGTCCGCTCCCCCGGGGGAGGTCGAGACGGCGCCGACCAGCTTGTAGCCCGCCTCGGTGCCGCGGCGCAGCTCGCGCGCGGTGTGGAGGACGCTCGCCCGGGAACCGAGCAGAACCACCTGGTTCGCGGAGCGCCCCTGCTTGCGCTCGCGGGTCAGCCAGGAGCGCCAGACCAGACGGCCCACGCAGATGAGGAGGATGCCGGCGGGGAGGGCGGTGATGATGTAGCCGCGCGCGAGCTGGATCTGCAGGAGGTACGCGACGATCGCGACGATGCCGAAGAGCCAGATCGTGGAGTCGACGATGCGGCGGTACTCGACGTACCCCGTTCCGATGATCCGGCGGTCGCGGGTGTCGAACACCTGCAGGGCCAGGAGCCAGGCGATCGAGAGCACGACCGAGACCACCGTGTAGTTGATGGTGAACGCGTCCGTCGTGCGGAAGCCGACCACGCCGGAGCCGAGATCGAGGTCGAACCAGAACAGCTGGGTGCCGAACACGGAGACGAGGATGGCGAGGACGTCGGTGGCGAGGAGCCGGCCGCGGTACTCCTGCTCCCAGGACGACCCGCGCTTCGGCGTGATGCCCTGCGCCGTCATCGATCCCCCCGATCTCTCCTCGTTCTTCGACACGCGTTCTTCCGTCTCCGGTGATGTCACGCCGCAAGGCTACCCACTAGTTCGTTTCGCGTGGGTGTCGCAGGCGTGAGGCGTTCTCGGCTACTACCCGCGCAGACGCCCGCGGCTCTCCTGCAGATAGCAGGCTCCGCAGAGGGATTCGTACGTCACCAGGGCTCCGTCGATCGCCACCTGGTCGCCGTCGAAGACGAAGCGGCCGTCCACGACGCGCCCGTTGAAGATCGCTTTGCGCCCGCACCGGCAGATCGTCTTGAGCTCTTCGAGGCTGTGCGCGATCTCGAGGAGCCGCCTGCTCCCGGGGAACGCGGCGGTGCGGAAGTCGGTCCGGATGCCGTAAGCCAGCACCGGGACGTTCTCGAGGATGGCGATGCGCAGCAGGTCGTCGACGTGCGACTCGGGCAGGAACTGGGCCTCGTCCACGAGTAGAGCGCTCACATCGCGCGCGGTCTCGGCCAGCACGCGCGCTCGGGCGGCGCCGAACACCGCGACCGGGTCCTCGTCCGGGCGGAACAGGATGTCCACCGGACGGGTGACGCCGAGCCGCGACACGATGAGCGCCTCGCCCTTGGTGTCGACCGCCGGCTTGGCCAGCAGGACCCGGTGACCGCGCTCCTCGTAGTTGTACGCGGCCTGCAGGAGCGACGTGCTCTTGCCGCTGTTCATCGCTCCGTAGCGGAAGTACAGCTTCGCCATCAGGTCTCCTCGGGGCTCGTCGGCGGTCGGGCGCTCGAGAGGACGCTCACTCCAGGAAGCCGTCCTCGGCGGCGCGGCGGATGAGCTCCGCACGGCGGCTCGCGGGACGGCCGACCCTGGCGTACTTCTGGCGCACCCGGCGCAGATAGGTCTTCGCCGTCTCGAACTGCACGTTCATCTTGGCAGCGACCTCGGGGGTGCTCGATCCCGAGACGTAGAGCCGGAGGGCCTCGAGCTCGCCCGCGCTCAGCCGCGGACGCTGCTGGGCGGCGACGCCGATCGGCAGCGGCCGCCACTGCGTCGCCGATCCTGCGGTGGAGCGCATGGCCATCGCGGACCGCGTGCTCTCCATCACCTCGCGCATCGGCTGCGCCTTGGTCAGGTGCCGGGCGGCTCCGGCGCGCAGGCTGCGCTCGCGGATCTCGTCGTCCTCGTGCTCCGAGAGGACGATGACGACGGCTCCTGCGGCGCGGCAGGTGCGGACGCGCGCCTCGATCGAGATCGGCTCGCGGAGCTCGAAGTCCATGATCACGACCTGCGTCGGGAACACGGTGCTCGTCACCAGCTCCATCCAGGTCCCTGCTCCGACGACGACCTCGAAGTCCGGCGCGTGCGCCGCGATCCAGCTGCTCATGCTGTCGAGGACGAGCTCGTGATCGTCGAGGATGCCGAGGCGCACGGGGCGGGGCGACTCGTCGTCGCCGCTGCGAGCGGAGGAGCCGGACGAGGGCTCACCGGAGCGGCTGACCATGGCCCGATCCTATCGGAGCACCGGAGCGCGGCTCCTGTGCCGGATGCACGTCAGAAGAGCGTCGGCTGGCCGACTCCGGGGAGCATCGCAGCACGATCGGGACCGAGTTCCTCGGCCAGGAGACCGCCGTGCTGGAGTGGGCGGCGATCCCCTCCGAGCACCCGCAGCGTGCCGAGCCCGGAGGAGAGCACCGACCCGGTGGCGGGATCCTCCCGCCCCTGCTCCAGACGGTGGGCGCGCATCAACGGGCGGATCCGCTCCGTCAGCCAACGGCGGTACTCGACCGGCGCGTAGGCCGAGCGACCTGGGTAGAGCGAGCGGTAGCGGTCGAGCAGCTCCGGATGCTCCTGCGCGAGCCAGTGCAGGAACCACTCCTTCACCCCGGGCTTGAGATAGAGCGTCGAGTACAGGATCGACGTGGCGCCCGCCTCGGCGCAGGCGCGGAGCGAGGCGTCCAGGTGCGCCTTCGTGTCGGTGAGGAACGGCAGGATCGGCATGAGGAAGACGGAGCAGTCGAAGCCCGCCTCGCGGGCGGCGGTGACCGTGGCCAGTCGCGCCGCGGCGGTGGGGGCGCCCGGCTCGACGGAGCGCTGCAGCTCCTCGTCGTAGACCGCGATGGAGACGCCGAGGTCGACCGGGACGTGCTCCGCGGCCTCCTTCAGCAGCGGCAGATCCCGGCGGAGGAGCGTTCCCTTGGTGAGGATCGAGAGCGGGGTCCCCGAGGCGGCGAGCGCGGCGATGATGCCGGGCATCAGGCGGTAGCGCCCCTCCGCCCGCTGGTAGGGATCGGTGTTCGTGCCGAGGGCCACCGGGTGCCGCTCCCAGCTCGGCCGGGCGAGCTCGCGTGTGAGCACCTCGGCGACGTTCACCTTCACGACGATCTGGGAGTCGAAATCGCGGCCGCCGTCGAACTCCAGGTATTCGTGGGTCGGCCGGGCGAAGCAGTAGGTGCAGGCGTGGGTGCACCCGCGCATCGGGTTGATGGTCCAGCCGAACGGCATCTTCGACGAGGTGTGCACCCTGTTCAGCGCCGACTTCGCGAGCACCTCGTAGAAGGTGATGCCGTCGAACTCGGGGGTGCGGGTCGTCCGCACCAGATCGGTCAGCCGCACGAGGCCCGGGAGCGCGCGGTCGTCGGCCGCGCCGATCGACTGCCCGCTCCACCTCATGGAGCAATTAGAACATACGTTCGAACGCCGTGCGCCGGACGGCGCTCGATCGGGTCAGACCGAGGCGCCGAGTGCGAGCGTCTCGGCGGTCGCCGCGACCGTGCGCTCGGCCGCCTCGGGAGCGTCGTTCAGCGTCGAGCCGTAGCTCGGGATGAGCGAGCGGATGCGCGGCTCCCAGCCCTTCAGCTCGTCCGGGAAGCAGCGCTTGAGCACGTCGAGCATGATCGGGACGGCGGTCGAGGCTCCGGGCGAGGCGCCGAGCAGGCCGGCGATGGTGCCCTCTCCCCCGGTGATGACCTCGGTGCCGAACTGCAGCACTCCGCCCTTCTTCTCGTCCTTCTTCATCACCTGGACGCGCTGGCCGGCGGTGATCAGGTACCAGTCCTCGGAGCGGGCGGTGGGCAGGAACTCGCGGAGCGCCTTCATCTTCTTGCCGCGGCCGGCGACGACCTCGCCGAGGAGGTACTTCATCAGGTCGAAGTTGTCGCGCGCGACCGCGAGCATCGGCCCGATGTTGTGCGGGCGGATCGAGAGCGGCAGGTCGAGCCACGATCCGCGCTTGAGGAACTTGGGCGTGAATCCGGCGTAGGGACCGAAGAGGAGCGACGCCTCGCCGTCGACGACGCGCGTGTCGAGGTGCGGGACGGACATGGGCGGTGCGCCCACCGCGGCCTTGCCGTAGACCTTCGCCTGGTGGCGCGCCACGATCTCGGGGTTGTCGGTGCGGAGGAACTGACCCGAGATGGGGAAGCCGCCGAAGCCCTTGATCTCGGGGATCCCCGACTTCTGCAGCAGGTGCAGGGCGCCGCCTCCCGCGCCGACGAAGACGAAGCGGGCGAGCACGCGCTTGGGCGTGCTGCCGACGAGCTGCTTGAGGTCGAGCTGCCAGAGCCCGTCCTTGCGGCGGGTGATGTTCGTGACCTCGTGGCCCGTGTCGAGGGTTCCCCCGTTGCCGACGACGTGGTCGAAGAGCTGGTGGGTCAGAGCGCCGAAGTCGACGTCCGTTCCGGCGGGGATGCGCGTCGCCGCGTACGGGCCACCGCCGGCGGGGCGCTGCTCCATCAGCAGAGGGGCCCACTCGTGGATCGTCTTCACGCTCTCGGTGAACTCCATGCCGGCGAAGAGCGGCTGGTCCTTCAGCGCCTCGTAGCGCTTGCGCAGGTACTCGACGTTGGCCTCGCCGTGCACGAAGGTCATGTGCGGAGCGGCGTTGATGAAGCTGGAGGGCTCGCGGATCGCACCGGCCTCGACCAGGCTCGCCCAGAACTGGCGCGAGATCTGGAACTGCTCGTTGATCTGGATCGCCTTGGCGGGGTCGACGGAGCCGTCGGCCGCCTCGGGCATGTAGTTCAGCTCGCAGAGGGCGGCGTGGCCCGTGCCCGCGTTGTTCCACGGGTTCGAGGACTCCTGCGCGACGTCGCCGAGGCGCTCGTAGGCCGCGATCGTCCAGTCGGGCTGGAGCGTGGTCAGGAGGGCTCCGAGCGTGGCGCTCATGATGCCCCCTCCGATGAGGGCGACGTCGACCGGTTCCGAGGAGTTCACGAGAACCGAGTTTACCGTCGCGGAAGGGTCGGCAGCCCGGACGGGGGGCTGCACCGTCATCAAATTCGCGGCTTTTCGACGCGGAGGCGGGCGGCGCCGCGCGGAGTCGAGCGGTCGGCTCGGCTCGCGCGGCGCCGCTCCGGCGTCAGGAGGCGGCGGGACGCGCCGCGATCAGCTCCGCGATCTGCACCGCGTTGAGCGCGGCGCCCTTGCGCAGGTTGTCGTTGCTGATGAAGAACGCGAGGCCGCGGCCCTCGGGCGCTCCCTCGTCGGCGCGGATCCGGCCGACGTAGCTCGGGTCGGTGCCCGCGGCCACGAGGGGGGTCGGGACCTCGTGGAGGACGACTCCGGGCGCATCGGCGAGCAGCTCGCGGGCGCGCTCGGGCGTGAGCTCCCGCGCGAACTCGGCGTTGACGGAGAGCGAGTGCCCGGTGAAGACGGGGACGCGGACGCAGGTGCCCGAGACCAGCAGGCCGGGCAGCTCGAGGATCTTGCGGCTCTCGTTGCGGAGCTTCTTCTCCTCGTCGGTCTCGTTCAGGCCGTCCTCGACGAGGTTGCCGGCGAACGGGATGACGTCGAAGGCGATCGGAGCCACGTAGACCGCGGGGTCCGGGAACGCGACCGCGGAGCCGTCGTGCACGAGGTCGAGGAGGCGCTCGTCGGCGACGGCCGCCTTCGCCTGGCCGGCGAGCTCGTTGGCTCCGGCGAGACCGCTGCCCGAGACCGCCTGGTAGGTGCTGACGATGAGGCGGGTGAGACCCGCCTCGGCGTCGAGCACCTTCAGGATCGGCATCGCCGCCATCGTGGTGCAGTTGGGGTTCGCGATGATGCCCTTGACGGCCTGGTCGATCGCGTGCGGGTTGACCTCGCTGACGACGAGCGGGACCTCGGGGTCCATGCGCCACGCGCTGGAGTTGTCGATCACGAGAGCGCCGGCGGCGGCGAACCGCGGGGCCTGCGCGCGGGAGCCCGTGGCTCCGGCCGAGAAGAGGGCGATGTCCAGCCCCGTCGGATCGGCGGTCTCGACGTCCTCGACGACGACGTCCTCGCCGCGGAACGGCAGAGTGGTGCCGGCCGAGCGGGCGGTGGCGAAGAAGCGGATCGAGGCGATCGGGAAGTCGCGCTCCTCGAGGAGGCGGCGCATCACCTTCCCGACCTGGCCGGTCGCGCCGACGACGCCCACGTGGAGGGGGGTGCTGCTCATGCTCTGCTCTTTCGTCCGTGCGGCGCGGCCGCCGCTCCCACTCGCGTGGGGATGAGGAGGGGTCCCGCGGGGAGCGGGTACCGGTGAGAAGGTACCGGGCGGCGAGTCGCCTCCGCGCCCGGCACCGCGCGATCGGCGGGATCGCGGGGGTGGGTGTCCGTCAGCGACCGGTGCCGGCGTAGACGACGGCGTCGTCCTCGGCGTCGAGCCCGAAGGCGGTGTGGACGACGCGCAGCGCCTCGTTCACCGTGTCAGCCCGCGTGACGACCGAGATGCGGATCTCGCTGGTGGAGATCATCTCGATGTTGATGCCGGCCTCGAACAGCGAGCGGAACAGCTTCGCCGAGACGCCCGCGTTGGTGCGCATGCCGGCGCCGACGAGGGCCAGCTTGGCGATCTGGTCGTCGTACTGCAGCGCCTGGAAGCCGACGTCGTCCTTCTCGGCGTTGAGCGCCATGAGGACCGTCTGGCCGTCGGCCTTGGGCAGCGTGAAGGAGATGTCGGTGAGACCGGTCGAGGCGGCCGACACGTTCTGCACGATCATGTCGATGTTCGACCCGGTCTTCGCGACGATCGTGAAGATCTGCGCGGCCTTCCCCGGGATGTCGGGCACGCCGACCACGGTGATCTTGGCCTCGTTCAGGTCGGCGGCCACGCCGGCGATGATCGGCTCTTCCACGGTCTGTCCCTTCTCGGTGCCGGCTGCTCCGGCGTTGTAGACGATGGTGCCCTCGTTCGGGCTGAAGGAGGAGCGCACGTGCAGCGTCACTCCGTGGCGGCGCGCGAACTCGACGGCGCGGATGTGCAGGACCTTGGCCCCGGCCGCGGCGAGCTCGAGCATCTCCTCGCTGGAGATGCGGTCGAGCTTGCGGGCGCGCTTGACGACGCGGGGATCGGCGGTGAAGACGCCGTCGACGTCGGTGTAGATCTCGCAGGTGTCGGCGCCGAGGCCCGCGGCCAGCGCGACGGCGGTGGTGTCGGAGCCGCCGCGGCCGAGGGTGGTGACGTCCTTCGTGTCGCGGTTGAAGCCCTGGAACCCGGCGACGATGACGACGGCGTTCTCGTCGAGCGCCTCGCGCAGGCGCACGGGAGTGATGTCGACGATGCGCGCCGCTCCGTGCTGCGCGTCGGTGATCATCCCGGCCTGGCTGCCGGTGAAGGAGCGGGCCTCGTAGCCCATGCTCTTGATGGCCATGGCGAGCAGCGCCATCGAGATGCGCTCCCCGGAGGACAGCAGCATGTCGAGCTCGCGAGGGGCCGGGATGGGGGTCACCTGGTGGGCGAGCTCGAGCAGGTCGTCGGTGGTGTCGCCCATGGCCGAGACCGCGACGACGACGTCGTTGCCCGCCTGCTTCGTGGCGACGATCCGCTTCGCGACGCGCTTGATGCTCTCCGCGTCGGCGACGGAGGACCCGCCGAACTTCTGGACGATCAGGCTCACGTGCTGCTCCCGGGTCGGTGGCTGGTGGGCCGTCGCGACCCGACGAAGCAGTCTACCGGCGGGCGCATGCACGAGGGGCCATGTTTCGGGCCGGCGGGCTCGTCCCCTCCTGCGTCAGTTCTCGACGAGGCGGCGGCCCTCGAAGGCGCGGCCGAGGGTGATCTCGTCGGCGTACTCGAGATCGCCGCCGACGGGCAGGCCGGAGGCGAGCCGGGTGATCCGGATGCCGAGCGTGCTGAGCATGCGCGAGAGGTAGGTCGCGGTCGCCTCGCCCTCGAGGTTCGGGTCGGTCGCGATGATGACCTCCTGCACCTCGCCGTCGGCGAGACGCTGCAGGAGCTGCCGGATGCGGAGCTGATCCGGGCCGATGCCGTCGATCGGGCTGATCGCTCCGCCGAGCACGTGGTAGAGGCCGCGGAACTCGCGCGTGCGCTCGATGGCGGGGACGTCCTTCGCCTCCTCGACGACGCAGATGACCGTGCGGCTGCGACGCGGGTCGCGGCAGATGCCGCAGGTCGCCTCCTCGGCCACGTTGCCGCAGATGTCGCAGAAGTGCACGCGGCCGCGCAGCTCGAGCAGGATCTCGGCGAGGCGGGTGACGTCGAAGGTCTCGGTCTGCAGGATGTGGAACGCGATGCGCTGGGCGGACTTCGGGCCGATACCGGGGAGGCGGCCGAGCTCGTCGATCAGCTCCTGGACGATGCCTTCGTACATGCGGTCGCCTCCTCTCTGTCGGGGCGGGCGGGGCGGGGGGAACGGGCGGGACGGGGCGGCGCGAGGATCATGCGCCGCTCACGCGGGGACCGCGCGGCACGTGCGGCTGCTCCTCGATGAACTGGGCGCCGAGGATCTCGCGCACGACGGCCTCGCCGTAGCGCTGACGGCCGTCGGCCGTGGCCGAGCGGGTGGTCCGCGTCACCGGGCGCGCGGCCGGCTCCCGACGCTCGGGGGCCGCGGCGGGTGCGCGGACGAGCTCGGGGACGGCCGCCGGAGCGGGTTCGCCGGGAGGGGCGACGACGGCCCAGGAGTCGGGCATCGGAGGCTCGACCGGAGGCATGTCCTCCTCCGGCGGCTCCTCGTCGAAGGGGGGAGCATCCTCGGCGGGGGCGCTGCGGACGACCGGGGGCTCGGCGGCGCGCTGCGGCGCGGGGGCACTCGGGGCCGCCGCGGGGGTGGGCACCGACTCGCCTTCGACGACGGGAGCGACCGGGTCGGCGGGGATCGCCACGGTGGCCCAGCCGTCGGATCCCGTCGCCGCGGACGGCGCCGCAGCGGTGCGGGCGGCGGCCGGAGGTGCGGGCGGCGCCTCCGCGGCCGCGCGGACCGTCTCGGGAGCGGCGGCCGACGGCTCGACGCGGGCGATGTACTTCACGCGGAGGCCGAGCACCTGCTGGATGGCCTGGCGGAGGTGCTCGCTGACTCCGGGCTGCCCCGCCGTTCCGGCCATCTTGAACGAGTCGACGTCGTTCTGGCTCGGGAAGGAGAGGGTGAGGACGTCGTCCTTCAGCGCGCGCACCTGCGCGGTGTAGGCGACGAGCCACGCGGTCATCTTCGCCTTCTGCACGACCTCGAGGATCTCGGGCCAGCTGTCCTTCATCCGCTGCAGGGTGATCGGGCCCTCCTCGGCGGCGGACGGCGCGGGTGCGGAGGGTGCGGGGGCGGACGGCGCCGGGACCGGGCTCGCGGGGACGGCATCGGGACCGGACGCCGCCGGAGCGGCGAGGGGGACGGTCTCGACCGGCACCTCCTCGACCGGCACGGCGGTGGCGATCACGGCGGCGGGGCGCTCGATGCGGTGCGCGGGCGCGATCGGGGCCGGGGCCGCCGGAGCGCGATCGCGCGGCTCGTCGGCCGCGCGGGGGGCGTCGGCACGGGGGGCGTCGGCACGAACGGGTGCCTCGCGCGGGGCGCCGGCGGCCGAGGGCGCGCCGCTCAGGACCAGGGCGCGCGCGATCATCAGCTCGAGGTGCAGGCGCGGGGACGTGGCTCCGGTCATCTCGGTGAGGGCGTCGTTGACGAGGTCGGCGATGCGGGAGAGCTCGGCGAGGCCGAGTGCACGGGCCTGGCCCGCCATGCGGTCGAGCTCGTCCTGCGAGACGCCGCGCAGCACTGCGGCGGCCGCGGCTCCGGTGGCGGCCACGACGATCAGGTCGCGGAGCCGCTCGAGGAGGTCGTCGACGAAGCGCCGCGGGTCCTGACCGGTCTGGATGACGCGGTCGACCGCTCCGAACGCCTCGGCGGAGTCGTGCTCGGCGAGCGCGTCGATCACCTCGTCGAGGAGGGCGCCGTGGGTGTAGCCGAGCAGCGCGACGGCGCGCTCGTACTCGACGGTGCTGTCCTCGGACCCGGCCATCAGCTGATCGAGCAGGGACAGCGTGTCTCGGACCGAGCCGCCTCCCGCGCGGACCACGAGGGGCAGGACGCCCGCCGCGACTCCGACGCCCTCGCGCTCGCAGAGCTCCTGCGTGTAGTCGAGCATCTGCGCCGGCGGCACCAGGCGGAAGGGGTAGTGGTGGGTCCGCGAGCGGATGGTGCCGATGACCTTGTCGGGCTCGGTCGTTGCGAAGATGAACTTCACGTGCTCCGGCGGCTCCTCGACGATCTTGAGCAGCGCGTTGAAGCCCTGCGGCGTGACCATGTGCGCCTCGTCGAGGATGAAGATCTTGAAGCGATCGCGGGCGGGGGCGAACACGGCGCGCTCGCGGATGTCGCGCGCGTCGTCGACTCCGTTGTGGCTCGCGGCGTCGATCTCGACGACGTCGAGCGACCCCTGGCCCTCGCGGCTGAGCTCGACGCAGCTGTCGCAGACGCCGCACGGGGTGTCCGTCGGGCCCTGGGCGCAGTTCAGGCAGCGGGCGAGGATGCGCGCGGACGTGGTCTTGCCGCAGCCGCGCGGACCGCTGAAGAGGTAGGCGTGGTTCACGCGGTTGGTGCGCAGGGCCGTCATGAGCGGATCGGTCACCTGCGACTGGCCGATCATCTCGGCGAACGTCTCGGGCCGGTACCGGCGATACAGGGCTGCTACCACCCGTACAGAGTAGCCGCGACCTCCGACACCGGAGCCGGGTCGCCCGAGCCCGGGCCCCGCGTAGCCTCGGACCGTGACGCACCCCGCCCCCCTCCTCCGCTTCGACGCCGTCGTGCTCGCCGGAGGGCGCGCGCGCCGCCTCGACGGCGCGGCCAAGCCGCTCCTCGTGCACCGCGGCACGACGCTCCTGGCCACCGCGCTCGCGGCGGTCGACGGTGCCGAGCGGATCGTCGTGGCGGGACCCGGATCGCTCCGCTCGGCGACGGGCAGCACCCTGCTCGTGCAGGAGGAGCCGCCCTTCGGCGGACCGGTCGCAGGCCTCGCCGCCGCGCTGCCCCTGCTCGAGCGTCCGGATTCCCCGGAGTGGGTGCTCGTCCTCGCCGCGGACCTCGTCGCGCCGTCGGCGGCCGTCGGGCGGCTGATCGAGGAGGCGGCGGGCAGCGACGCGGACTCCGTCCTGGCCGTCGACGCCGACGGCCGAGCCCAACAGCTGCTCGGGGTGCACCGGGGCGCCTCGCTCGTCTCGGCGCTCCGGCGGCTCGGCGCGGCCGACGGCGCGTCGGTCCGCGCCCTGCTCGCCGACCGGGAGGTCGCCCTCGTCGAGGTGCCAGCGGGATCCGCCGACGACATCGACGATCCCGAGGACGCCAGGAGCCACGGCATCGACGTCCCGCGCCCCCTCGGCGGAGAATGAGCGGATGACCGACACGAGCGCCGCCCCTCCCGCCGACTCCACCGACGCGCTGCTGGCGGCCTGGTGGGACGAGCTGTGCGCCGCTCTCGGGCTCGGCGAGGTGCCGATCGGCCGCGACGCGCTGCTCGCGCTGGCGGGCGACGCGGCGCACGGGGTGGTGCGGCCGGCTGCTCCTCTGACGACGTTCCTCGCGGGGTACGCGGCGGGTCTGCAGGGCGGCGGGGCGGAAGCCCTCGAGGCGGTCGTGACGGCGTCCCGCGAAGCGATCCGCGGCCGCGCGCACGACTCCTGACACGGTACTCCCCGAGTCTCGATCCCGCTCCAGACTGCGGGCGTACGGTGCGATCGAGCCCCGACGCCGCGGCCGGATCACCGCGCGGCGCCAGGGCTCCCGCGGGGCGAGCGCTCCGCGGTCGCTGCGCTGAAGGAGCACCCATGTCGGGCAACAGAGCCGTCGCCTACAAGTCCCCCGGAGTCGTCGAGGTCATCGACATCGACTACCCGACCTTCGAGCTGAAGGACGGTCCGGGCGTCAACCCGGCCAACATCGGCCGGAAGCTGCCGCACGGTGCGATCCTCCGCACCGTCTCGACCAACATCTGCGGATCCGACCAGCACATGGTCCGCGGCCGCACCACCGCACCCTCCGACCTCGTCCTCGGTCACGAGATCACCGGCGAGGTCGTCGAGGTCGGGCCGGACGTCGAGTTCGTGAAGGTCGGCGACATCGTCTCGGTGCCGTTCAACATCGCCTGCGGCCGCTGTCGCAACTGCAAGGAGCGCAAGACGGGCATCTGCCTGAACGTGAATCCGGACCGCCCGGGCAGCGCCTACGGCTACGTCGACATGGGCGGTTGGGTCGGCGGTCAGGCCGAATACGTGATGGTGCCCTACGCCGACTGGAACCTGCTCGTGTTCCCCGACCGCGACCAGGCGCTGGAGAAGATCCTCGACCTCACGATGCTCTCGGACATCTTCCCCACCGGCTTCCACGGCGCGGTGACGGCCGGGGTCGGCGTCGGATCGACGGTCTACGTCGCGGGAGCGGGCCCGGTCGGACTCGCCGCGGCGGTCGGAGCCCAGCTGCTGGGCGCGGCCGTCGTCATCGTCGCCGACCTCAACGAGGAGCGGCTCGCCCAGGCGCGCTCCTTCGGCTGCGAGACCGTCGACGTCTCGAAGGGCGACCCGGCCGGGCAGATCGAGCAGATCCTCGGCGTGCCGGAGGTCGACTGCGGAGTCGACGCCGTCGGCTTCGAGGCGCACGGCAACGGGCCCGACTCGCACCAGGAGGCGCCGGCGACGGTGCTGAACTCGCTGATGTCGATCACGGCGGCGGGCGGCGCGCTCGGCATCCCCGGCCTCTACGTCACGGGCGACCCGGGCGGAGTGGACGACGCGGCGAAGGAGGGCTCGCTCTCGATCCGGCTGGGTCTGGGCTGGGCGAAGTCGCTGTCCTTCACGACGGGTCAGTGCCCGGTGATGAAGTACAACCGGCAGCTGATGATGGCGATCCTGCACGACCGGGTGCACATCGCCGACGCGGTGCAGGCCACCGCGATCACGCTCGACGAGGCTCCGCGCGGATACGCGGACTTCGACAAGGGAGCGGCGAAGAAGTTCGTGCTGAACCCCAACGGGTACCTCGGCTGAGCGAGGGGCGGGGTCCGCGCGATGCGGGCCCCGCCCGGGCTCCGGCCAGAATGAGGGGATGAGCGCGCACCGGCACGAGGCGACCGACTGGGACGACGCCCGACGGCGCGCCGCCGAGGCCGTCGCGGTCGGCGACGTCGTCGAGGTCCCGCTCCTCGCGGCCCGCGGAGCGGCGCTCGCCGGGCCTGTGGCGACGACCCGCCCGCTCCCCCACTACGACTCGTCGGCGATGGACGGCTGGGCGGTGCGCGGGGCTGGTCCGTGGCGGCTCGCCGACGGGGTCGCTGCTCCGATCGTCACGGGCGGCGTCGTGCCCGCCTGGTGCGACGCGGTCGTGCCCACCGAGCAGGGCGTCGTGAGAGACGGAGTGCTCTCGAGTGCCGCGGACCTGCCGCACGGGCGCCATGTGCGCCGCGCCGGGGACGAGGCCTCCGCCGGGACCGTGCTGGTCGACGCCGGGACCCGCCTCACTCCGGCGCACCTCGGACTGCTCGCGGTCGCGGGCGTCGACCGCGTCGGCGTGCGCCGCCCGAGCCGCGTGGACCTCCTCCTCACCGGCGACGAGATCGACACCGAGGGTGCGCCCGTGGCCGGCCGGGTCCGCGACGCGTTCACTCCGCTCCTCCCCTCGTTCGTCGAGGGCGTCGGAGGAGCGATCGGCGAGATCGACCGGCTCGGCGACGACGACCACGCGATCGCCGCGCGGCTCTCGGCGGGTTCGGCGCCGATCCGACTGACGACCGGCGGCACCGGGCGCTCGCGGGCGGACTCGGTGCGACGGGCGCTGACCCTCGCCGGCGCCGCGGTACTGGTCGACGGCGTCGACATGCGTCCCGGTCACCCGACGATGCTCGCGGTGCTGCCCGGAGGTGCGCTCGTGATCGCGCTGCCGGGGAACCCGCTCGCGGCGCTGCTCGCCGCGCTGTCGTTCCTCCCTCCGGCGCTGGACGCCGTTGCCGGAGCGACGCCGCGGGCTCCCGGCACCGGGACTCTGGGCGAGCCGCTCGGCAGACCGGGGACGACCGTGCTCGTGCCCGTCGCGCTCGGCGAGGGCGGCTGGCGGGCCGCGGCGGGCATCCGCTCGCACATGCTCACCGGGCTCGCGGCTTCGGAGGCCGTCGCGGTGGTGCCGCCCGGCGGCGCGCTGGTCGGCGACTCCGTCCGGTTGCTGCCGCTGCCCTGGTAGCGGTCAGGCCACCGGCTCGAGCCGCACGACGACCGACTTCGAGGTCGGTGTCCCGCTGATCCTGGCCGTGGAGTCGAGCGGCACGAGCACGTTGGTCTCGGGGTAGTAGGCGGCGGCGCACCCGCGCGGAGTGTCGTACGCGACGGTCCGGAACTCCGGCGCGCGGCGCTCGACGCCGTCCTCCCACTCCGACACCAGATCGACGATCGCCCCGTCGGCGATGCCGAGAGCGGCGAGGTCGGAGGCGTTCACGAAGACCACGCGCCGCCCGCCGTGGATGCCGCGGTAGCGGTCGTCGCGGCCGTAGATCGTGGTGTTGAACTGGTCGTGCGAGCGCAGGGTCTGCAGCAGCAGCCGTCCCTCGGGCACGCGGGGGTACTCGAGCGGATTCGCGGTGAAGCGGGCCCGGCCGGTCGCGGTCTCGAAGCGGCGCTCGTCGCGGGGCGGGTGCGGGAGGACGAAGCCGCCGGGAGTGCTCACCCGCGCCTCGAAGTCCTCGAAGCCCGGGACGACGTTGGCGATGTGCCCGCGGATGAGGCGGTAGTCCTCGCGCAGGGCCGCCCAGTCGGCGACCGGCGCGTTCTCGCGCCCGGCGAGGAGCCGCTCCGCGATGCCGGTCAGGATCGCCACCTCGGAGCGCAGGTGCTCGCTCGGCGGAGCGAGGCGACCACGCGAGGCGTGCACGGCGCTCATCGAGTCCTCGACGGTGACGCGCTGCTCCCCCGTCGCCCGCACGTCGGCGTCGGTGCGGCCGAGCGTCGGGAGGATCAGGGCGCGTCGGCCCGTGACGACGTGCGAGCGGTTGAGCTTCGTCGAGACGTGGACGGTGAGGGCGAGCGAGCGCATCGCGGCCTCGGTGACGGCGGTGTCGGGAGTCGCGCGCGCGAAGTTGCCGCCGAGTCCCATGAAGACGCGCGCCTTCCCGTCGCGCATCGCGCGGATCGCCGCGACGGTGTCGGTGCCGTGCTCGCGCGGAGACGAGAACGAGAACTCGGCGTCGAGCCGGTCGTGGAACACGTCCGGCATCCGCTCGAAGATGCCCATCGTGCGGTCGCCCTGCACGTTGGAGTGCCCGCGCACCGGGCAGACGCCTGCGCCGGGCTTGCCGATGCTGCCGGTGAGCAGCAGCACGTTCACGACGTCCTTGAGCGTGGCGACGGAGTGGCGGTGCTGGGTCAGGCCCATCGCCCAGCAGACGATCGTGCCCTCGGACGCCGCGATCAGCTCGGCGATCGCACGGATCCGCGCCTCGTCAATCCCGCTGCCGAGCTCGATCTCAGACCACGCGGTGCCGCGCAGCTCGTCGAGGTAGGCCTCGAGCCCGTCGGTCGACTGCTCGATGAACGCGCGGTCGAAGACCCCGCCGCGCGACTCCTCGAGGTCGAGCAGCGCCTTGCCGAAGCCCTGGAACAGGGCCTGGTCGCCGCCGAGGCGGACCTGCAGGAAGTGGTCGGCGAGGGCGGTGCCTCCGCCGATCGTGCCGCGCACGGTCTGCGGGTTGTCGAAGCGGAGCAGCCCCGCCTCGGGCAGCGGATTGATCGCCACGATCGTGCTGCCGGCCCGCTTCGCGCGCTCGAGCGAGGTGAGCATCCGCGGGTGGTTCGTGCCCGGGTTCTGCCCGGCGACGATGATCAGCGGCGCCCGCTCGATGTCGCGGAGGCTGACCGAGCCCTTGCCGATGCCGATGGTCTCGGTCAGCGCGGATCCGCTGGACTCGTGGCACATGTTGGAGCAGTCGGGCAGGTTGTTGGTGCCGAAGCCGCGCACCATCAGCTGGTAGACGAAGGCGGCCTCGTTGGAGGTGCGACCGGAGGTGTAGAAGATCGCCTCGTCGGGGCTGGCGCACGCGCGCAGCTCCTCGGCGACGAGGTCGAGCGCCTCGTCCCAGCCGATCGGGCGGTAGTGGGTCGCGCCCTCCTCGAGCAGCATCGGCTCGGTGAGACGGCCCTGCTGGCCCAGCGCGAAGTCGTCCCAGGTCTCGAGCTCGGCGAGCGGGTGCTGCGCGAAGAAGGCCGGCGTGACGGTGCGGAGCGTCGCCTCCTCGGCCACGGCCTTCGCTCCGTTCTCGCAGAACTCGGCGACGTGGCGCTTGTCGGCCTCGGGCCAGGCGCAGCCGGGGCAGTCGAACCCCGTCTTCTGGTTCACGCGGAGGAGGGTCTCGGCGCTGCGGAGCGGCCCCATCTGCTTCAGCGAGATCTGCAGGGCGTGCGCGACTCCGGGGATCCCGACCGCGCGGTGCTTGCGGGCGCCGACCGTGAGGCCTCGCTCGTCGATCGGGCTCTCTCGGGGTGCGGCGTCGTCGACCATCCCTGCATGCTACGTCGCTCAGCCGGTGATCGGAGGGGCGGCCCGGCACCGCGCAGCCGGTGCGAGGATGGGAGGCACCGCTCGAGGAGGAGACCACCATGAGCCGCGCCGCAGCGAGGACCCGACTGACCGCCGTGCGCGCCGCGGAGCCGACCCGTCGCCGGGAGGACGTGCTCGCGGTCGAGGAGCCGCTCGAGATCCGCGTCGGCGGCCGCCGGTTCAGCGTGACCATGCGCACCCCGGGCGAGGACTTCGACCTCGTCGCCGGGTTCCTGGTGTCGGAGGGGGTCCTCACCGCCACCGACCAGCTCGCGGCGCTGCGCTACTGCGCGAGCGGCTCCGGTCCGGGCGAGAACACCTACAACGTGGTCGACGCGACCGTGCGCGACGGGCGGGCGTCGCTCCTCCTGGAGCGGGAGCGCTCGGTGTACACGAGCAGCTCGTGCGGGGTCTGCGGGCTCGCGTCGCTGGACGCGGTGACGACGGAGTCGGCCTGGACCGTCGACGAGGACCCGGTGACGGCGTCCACCGCCCTGCTCGCCTCGCTGCCCGACCGGCTGCGGGAGGCGCAAGGCCTCTTCGACCGGACCGGTGGGGTGCACGCCGCCGGGCTGTTCGACGCCGACGGCGCGCTGCTGTGCCTCCGCGAGGACGTGGGGCGGCACAACGCGGTCGACAAGGTCGTGGGCTGGGGCCTGCGGGAGGGGCGGCTCCCGCTGCGCGGGACGCTGCTGCAGGTGTCGGGGCGGGCGTCGTTCGAGCTCGTGCAGAAGGCCGTGATGGCGGGGATCCCGCTGCTCGCGGCGGTCGGGGCTCCGTCGTCGCTGGCGGTGGACCTCGCGCGGCGGGCCGGGTTGACGCTGATCGGGTTCAGTCGGGGGGCGGGGTTCAACGTGTACTCGGGTGAGGGGCGGGTGCTGGAGGGGTGAGCCGGTTGGGGGACGGTCGATGCCGCTACGCCCCCGCGGGGCTACCGACGGGGATGCCGCCGTCCCCCGCTGATCGAGTAGCCCGCGCAGCGGGCGTATCGAGATCCACGACTCCCGGAGTGGGTGGGTCTCGATACGCCCCTCCGGGGCTACTCGACCAGCAGAGGGGATCCGCCCCTGCGGGGCTACTCGACCAGCAGAGGGGATCCGCCCCTGCGGGGCTACTCGACCAGCAGAGGGTCCGCCCCTGCGGGGCTACTCGACCAGCAGAGGGGGTCCGCCCCTCCGGGCTACTCGACCAGCAGAGGGGGTCCGCCCCTGCGGGGCTACTCGACCAGCGGGGGGGGGCGAGGGGACGGACCTCTGGGAGCGGACGGGCGAAGCCCCGTCCCCCACCGGCCAGCCGCCCCGCGCAGAGGGCCGCGACCCGGAATCGCGTGCGAGCGATTCAGGGCAGCCCGACGCACCCCGCTCCTGGGAACGCGACCACTTCGGACGCCGACCGCGGGTCGTCTAGCGGCGCAGCCGCTAGACGACCGACAAGGACTGCCGGGCGATCTCGAGCTCCTCGTTGGTGGGGATGACGAGGACGGCGACGCGGGAGTCGTCGGTCGAGATGCGGCGGGCGCCGCGGTCGCGGGAGGCGTTGCGCTCGGGGTCGAGCTCGATGCCGAGGCCCTCGAGGCCGCGGAGGGCGCCGGCGCGGACGGCGGCGACGTTCTCGCCGACTCCGGCGGTGAAGACGATGGCGTCGACGCGGCCGAGCTGGGCGTAGTAGGCGCCGATGTAGTGGCGGAGGCGGTGGTAGTAGACCTCCAGGGCGGCGGCGGCCTTCTCGTCGCCGGCCTCGGACGCCTCCTGCACGTCGCGCATGTCGCCGCGGCCGGAGAGGCCGAGCAGTCCGCTGCGGCGGTTGAGGACCGTGTCGAGCTCGTCGATCGACAGCCCGGCCTTGCGGGCCAGGTGGAAGACGACGGCGGGGTCGAGGTCTCCGGAGCGTGTGCCCATGACGAGGCCCTCGAGCGGGGTCATGCCCATCGAGGTCTCGACGGAGGCTCCTCCGTCGACCGCGCAGACGGACGCGCCGTTGCCCAGGTGCAGGACGATCGTCTTGAGGTCGGAGCGGCGGCGCCCGAGGTAGGCGGCGGCCGATTCGGACACGAACTTGTGCGAGGTGCCGTGGAAGCCGTAGCGGCGGATGCGGTGCTTGTCGGCGAGCTCGGCCGGGATCGCGTAGGTCGAGGCCTCCGGCGGGAGGGTGTGGTGGAACGCCGTGTCGAAGACGGCGACGTGCGGCACGTCCGGGAACGCCTTCTGCGCCGCCTCGATGCCCTCGAGGTTCGCCGGGTTGTGCAGGGGCGCGAGATCGGAGAGGTCCTCGATGTTGATCTTCACGAGGTCCGTGACGACCGTCGCCTCGTAGAAGCGCTTGCCGCCGTGCACCACGCGGTGCCCCACGGCGACGGGCGGGAACTCGGAGAGGCTCGGCCCGTTCTCCTCGAAGGCGCGGATCATCGCGTCGAAGCCGGCGGTGTGATCCGGGATCGGCCCCTCGATCTCGACGCTCTCGCCGTCGTGGGAGTGCTTCGTCCGGCCGGTCTCCTCGCCGATCCGCTCGACGAGGCCGCTGGCGAGCGTCTCCTCCGTCGTCATCTCGATGAGCTGGTACTTGAACGAGGACGAACCGCTGTTGACGACGAGGACGACGGACATGGTGAGGACTCCTGGGGGTCGGGGTCGGAGGGGAGGCGGCGACGCGGGTGACGTCAGCGCACGACGGGGATGGCGGAGGTGGGCGGGACGATCGCCTGCGTCGCGGCCTGGATGGCCGTGATCGCGACGGTGTTGACGATGTCCTGGACGAGGGCGCCGCGGCTGAGGTCGTTGACCGGCTTGCGCAGCCCCTGCAGCACCGGGCCGATGGCGACCGCGCCGGCCGAGCGCTGCACGGCCTTGTAGGTGTTGTTGCCCGTGTTGAGGTCGGGGAAGATGAACACCGTCGCGCGGCCGGCCACCTGCGACCCGGGCATCTTCGAGGCGGCGACCGCCGCATCCGCTGCCGCGTCGTACTGGATCGGGCCCTCGACGAGCAGGTCGGGGCGGCGCTCGCGGACGAGCGCGGTGGCGGCGCGCACCTTCTCGACGTCGGCTCCTGCTCCGCTCTCGCCCGTGGAGTACGAGAGCATCGCGATGCGGGGGTCGATGCCGAACTGCTGCGCGGTCTCGGCCGAGGAGATCGCGATGTCGGCGAGCTGAGCCTCGGTCGGGTCGGGGTTCACCGCGCAGTCGCCGTAGACGAGCACGCGGTCGGCGAGCGCCATGAGGAACACGCTCGAGACGACCGAGACGCCGGGGCTGGTCTTGATGATCTCGAAGCCGGGGCGGATGGTGTGCGCCGTGGTGTGCGCGGCTCCCGAGACCATGCCGTCGGCCAGGCCGAGCTGCACCATCATCGTGCCGAAGTAGGACACGTCGGTGACGGTGTCGAACGCGTGGTCGTAGGTGATGCCCTTGTGCGCGCGGATGCGGGCGTACTCCTCGGCGAACCGGGCGCGGTGCTCGGGGTCGAGCACGCTCAGGACACGGGCGCCGTCGATGTCGAGGCCGAGCCCGGCGGCGCGGCCGCGGACCTCCGACTCCTCGCCGAGGATCGTCAGGCGGGCGATGCCGCGCTTCAGCACTGTCGCCGCGGCGCGGAGGATGCGGTCGTCGCCGCCCTCGGGGAGCACGATGTGCCGGTCGGCGATGCGCGCCCGCTCGATCAGGCCGTACTCGAACATGAGCGGCGTGACGACCTCGGAGCGGCCGACGTCGAGGAGGGTCAGCAGCTCGACCGCGTCGATCGTCTGGTGGAACAGGGCGAGGGAGGTGTCGCGCTTGCGCGGCGAGTCGGCCGCCAGGCGCCCGCGGGCCGCGGTGACGCGCACCGCGGTGTCGTAGGTGCCGAGCTCGGTCATGACGATCGGGAGCCGGGTGTCGACGCCCTCGATCAGCCGGACGATCGGCTCCGGCAGCTCGAAGCCGCCGTTGAGGATGATGGCCGAGACCGTCGGGAAGTTGCCCGAGGCGTGCGCCATGATCACGGCGAGGACGACCTCGGGGCGGTCGCCCGGGACGATGACGACCCCGCCCTCCATCAGGCGCGGGAGCACGTTGACCATCGACATGCCGGCGACGACGACGCCGAGCGCCTCGCGGCCGAGCAGTTCGGGATCGCCCGCGACGACGACGCCGTCGACCGCCTCGACGAGACGGGAGACGCTGGGAGCGACGAGGAACGGATCCTCGGGGATCGCCCAGACGGGGACGCGTTCCGGCAGGACCTCGCGGATCGCCGCGACCGCGTTCGGTGCGGTCTCGGGATCTGCGCGGTTCGCGATGACTCCGATGAGGGAGGCGTGCGCGGTGCGCAGTTCGACCGAGGCCAGCTCGGTGATCTGGCGCATCTCCTCGGGAGTGCGCGCGGGCGCCTGGCCGAGCTGCTCGCTGCGGGAGGGGTCGCGGCCGGTCAGCACGAGCAGCACCGGGGCGCCCAGGTTGGCCGCGATGCGGGCGTTGTAGCCCAGCTCGGTGGGGCTGCCGACGTCGGTGTAGTCGGAGCCGAGGATGACGACCGCGTCGCACCGCGCCTCGACGCCCTTGTAGCGCTCGACGATCCGCGACAGCGCGGCCTCGCCGTCGGCGTGCACGTCCTCGTAGGTGACGCCGATGCAGTCCTCGTAGGCGAGACCCGAATCGGAGTGGCCGAGCAGCATCTCGAGCACGTAGTCGGGCTCGGAGGTGGAGCGCGCGATCGGGCGGAAGACGCCCACCCGCTGCACCTGGCTGCTGAGCACATCGAGGACGCCGAGGGCGACCGTGGACTTGCCGGAGTGACCTTCGGCGGACGAGATGTAGATGCTCTGGACCATCGGAGCCACCCTACCGACGGGGCCCGCGTCGAGACTGGGCAGTCGCTTCAGGATGGGAGGGCGTGCACGAGGTGCGGCCTGGGGAGGAGCGGTGCGCGTCCTGTTTAACGGAAGAAGACCCCCCGCGCACCCGCCAGAGCCCGGTTACCCTTGCTGCGTTTCCGCCCTGGGGGAGTTGGCCTGGATGGCGCCACGCGGGGAGCCGGGAGACAGTCTAACCCGATCCGGCGGGCTTCAGGAGCGCCCGGTGGTCTGCAGGGGGCGCCCGTTCCGTGTAGTGTGCATGAGGTCGCGATCACGGTCGCGCCTGGAGGATTCGCCTAGTGGCCTATGGCGCACGCTTGGAAAGCGTGTTGGGTGAAAGCCCTCGGGGGTTCGAATCCCCCATCCTCCGCGAACGGTGTCCGTTGCTCTCGCCAGCACGGGCACCGTTCTCGTTAACGCGTGCGCCGCTCTCCGGCGGGTCCGCTGTCAGCGGGCGATGCGGACGAGCCACTCCTCGAGCAGCATCCGCTCGGCCTCGCTCAGGGCGTCGACCGAGCCGAGCACCGCGCGCAGGGCGACCGCGTGCGCGACGAGGGCGTGGGCCGCGGGATCGGTCGGTCCCGCCTCCGAGGTCGTGATCGCGGTCAGGACCGCCTCGCGGGACCGGGAGGAGAGGTCGTCGTCGGAGTCGCGCCCGGCGGTCAGGGTCAGCGTGCAGCCGAGGGCCGCGGACTGCAGGAGCCGGGCGGCGTGCTCGACGTCGACGGTGAGGCGGCCGGCCTCGGCGACAGCGCGCACGTGCGCGAGCAGGACACCGCCGGCGAGGCGAGCGGCCTCGGACTCCTCCCCCGGCCGGGCGGTGAACATCAGGGCGTAGAGGTGCGGCTGCGCGAGCCCGAACGCGACGTGCTGGTCCCAGGCCGCGCGGAGGGCGTCGACGGGATCGGCCGGGGCGTCGCTCCGCTCGAAGTCGGCGAGGGCGTCGGCGACGGCCGCGGCGACCACCGAGTCGAGGAGGCCGCGGAGATCGCCGAAGGTGCGGTAGATGGTGGGCGCCTGCACGCCGGCCGCGGAGCTGATGGCGCGCGTCGAGACGGCGTCGCGGCCGCCCTCGGCCAGGAGCTCGGCGGTCGCCCGGAGGATGCGGTCTCGGGTGCTCGGGCTCTCGGTCACGAGTAGTGACGCTAACACGCGGGCGTTAGCGGGGTGGGGTGGAGTGGGTGGATCTCGATACGCCCGCTGCGCGGGCTACTCGATCAGCAAGAGGGGGTAGCGGCGTCCCTTGCTGGTCGAGTAGCCCCGGAGGGGCGTATCGAGACCCGCGTCCACCGAGGGCGGAGGCGTCAGGGGGAAGTCCGGAGCGGGTGGATCTCGATACGCCCGCTGCGCGGGCTACTCGATCAGCAAGAGGGAGGCGCCCGCAGGGCCGCCTCTCCTCCAGGAAGGCGCCCGCAGGGCCGCCGCCGCTGACGGGGTCGGCTGCAAGGCGGAGGAGGGAGCGATACCGGCGGTATCGCGACCGACGACAACGCCGCAGACGGCCCCGTCAGCGGCGGCGGCGGGCGCGTCAGCGGCGGCGGGCGGTGCCGAAGATGCCGCGGACGACTTCGCGGAGCAGGGTCTTGCCCGCCGAGGAGCCGAGGACCTGCTCGACGACGCCCTTCTCGCGGCGCGGGGTGCTGGTGCGCGTGGTGGGGGCGGTGCGGCGGCGGGTGCGCTCGGCGGCGGCGTCGGCGCGGCGCTCGGCGGCGGCGCGTTCCTTCTGGAGGCGCGCGTCGGCGGCGGCGCGCTCCTTCGCGGCGCGGGCCTGCTCCTTCGCGAGGCGGGCGTCCTCCTCGGCGCGCTCCTCGGCGACCCGGCGCTCCTCCTCCGCGTCGGCTGCGGCGTCGAGGCGGCGGGTCAGGATCTCGCGGGCGGAGTCGCGGTCGAGCGGCGTGCCGTAGCGCGCGAGCAGCGGGGAGCGCTGCACGCTCGCCTCGCGCTCCGACTCCGGTGTCGGCGACATGGAGCCCTGTGGGGCGCGCAGCCGCGTCCAGGCGACGGGCGTCGGAGCGCCGCGCTCGTTCATCACCGTCACGATCGCCTCGCCGATCGGCAGGGCCTGGAGGGTCTCGCCGAGGTCGTAGTCCGACTCCGGGTAGGTCGAGACGGTGGCTCTCAGGGCCTTCGCGTCGTCGGGCGTGTGCGATCGGAGCTGGTGCTGGATGCGCGAGCCGAGCTGGGCGAGGACGTCGCCCGGCACGTCCTTGGGCGTCTGGGTGACGAAGACGATGCCGACGCCCTTCGAGCGGATGAGGCGCACCGTCTGCGTGATCGCCGCGAGGAAGTCCTTGGAGGCGTCGCGGAACAGCAGGTGCGCCTCGTCGAAGAAGAAGACGAGCTTCGGGCGCTCGAGGTCGCCCACCTCGGGCAGGTCGTTGAAGAGGTCGGCGAGCAGCCACATCAGGAACGTCGAGAAGAGGGCCGGCCGGTCCGCCACTCCGGGCACCTCGAGGAGGCTCACCACGCCGCGGCCGTCGGCGGTGCTGCGGAGGAACTCGGCCGTGTCGATCTCGGGCTCGCCGAAGAAGACGTCGGCGCCCTGGTCGGCGATCGCGATCAGTTCGCGGAGGATCACGCCCGCGGTGGCCTTGGACAGGCCGCCCAGCTCGGCCAGCTCGCCCTTGCCCTCGTCGCCGACGAGATAGGTGAGGACGGCGCGGAGGTCGGAGAGGTCGACGAGCGGGAGGCCCTCGCCCTCGGCGTAGTGGAAGACGAGGCCGAGGCTCGACTCCTGGGTCGCGTTCAGACCGAGCACCTTCGAGAGCAGCAGAGGCCCGAAGCCGGTGACGGTCGCGCGCACCGGGACGCCCGTGCCGATGCCGCCGAGCGCGAAGAACTCGGCGGGTGACGCCTCCGCGTGCCAGTCCTGCCCGATAGTGCGGGTGCGGGCGAGGAGCTTCTCGTTCTCGGTGCCGGGCGTCGCGAGGCCGGAGAGATCGCCCTTGATGTCGGCGGCGAAGACGGGGACGCCGGCCGCGGAGAGCTGCTCGGCGAGGACCTGCAGCGTCTTGGTCTTGCCGGTGCCGGTCGCGCCGACGACGAGGCCGTGGCGGTTGAGCATGCCGAGCGGGAGCCGGACGGGGACGTCGGGGCGGGCCTCGCCGTTGACGAGGGCGCCGAGCTCGAGGACGGGGCCTGCGAAGGCGTAGCCGGCGCGGACGGCGTCGACGGCGGACTCGGAAAGCGGGGCCGGAGGCGCGGGCGCGGCGACCGGATCCTCCTGCGCCGCCTCGACCAGCCGCACGTCGTCGACGACCGCGCTCGCCTCCTCCGGCCCCGACACCGCACCCAGCGCCGCCGCGGCGGCCTCGGCGCGCTCGAGCGCCCGCGCCGCCTCGGCCTGCAGTGCTCGGGCGGCCTCCAGGGCCGCGCGTGCGTCGTCCCTCGCCGAGGCGAGCCCGTCGTCGATGCTCATGCGACCAGCCTAGGCTCGCGTGTCCTCGCGGACGTGCCAGGCCTGGCCGTAGCCGCCCTCCTCGACGGGCCTCGCCATCAGCTCGAGGAACGGCGCCGCGTCGAATGCCTCCGGGCCGAGCACTCCCGCTCCCGACCAGGCGCCCGTGGCGAGCATCTCGAGGGCCACGACCGGGTTCAGCGCGGTCTGCCACACCACGCACTGCGCCCCGTACTCGGCCATCGTCCACTCGTTGTCGCTCACGTGGTAGAGGTACACCTCGCGGTGCGCGCCGTCCTTCGTGCCGCTGACCCACAGGCCGGCGCAGGTCTTGCCGGTCATGCGCGGGCCGATGCCGGCCGGGTCGGGCAGCGCCGCGGCGACCACGTCGCGCGGGGCGACGAGCACGGGGCCCTCGGCCGACCGCACGCGGATCGGCTCGGTGCGGTCGAGGCCGAGCAGGTTGAGTGTGCGCAGGACGCCGATGAACTGCTCGCCGAGCCCGTACTTGAAGGTGACCCGCTCGGCGTCGAGCCAGCGCGGCATCAGCAGCACCTCCTCGTGCTCCACGTTCACGCACTCGACCGGGCCGATGCCCTCGGGGAACTCGAACACCTCGGGCTCCGAGAAGGGCGGCGTGGTGAACCAGCCGCGGTCCTTCTCGAAGACGACCGGAGGGTTCAGACACTCCTCGATGGTCGTCCAGATCGAGAAGGACGGAGCGAAGACCTCCGCGCCGCTCTCGTCGCGGACCAC
Organism: Rathayibacter sp. Leaf299; assembly: GCF_001423055.1. NCBI lineage: Bacteria > Bacillati > Actinomycetota > Actinomycetes > Micrococcales > Microbacteriaceae > Rathayibacter > Rathayibacter sp. Leaf299. The sequence goes on along the minus strand of NZ_LMNT01000002.1, from coordinate 880,717 downwards.
GAGGTTCGCGCCGTCGCGCACGCCCAGCTCGTCGATCCGGTCGAAGAGGTGATCGGAGGCGTAGCGGGCGAAGACGTCCGACAGGCCGGGCTCGACGCCCATGCCGACGAGGGCGAGACGTCCGCGCGACTCCCACTCCCCCGCCGCCTCGAACTGCTCGTCGCCGAGCTTGACGCCGGTCTTCGCGTGCGGCTCGTCGGAGTGCGGGCGGGAGAGGCTCATCGCCATGTCGACGTAGTCGGCGCCGGCCGCGAGGGCGCCCGCGAAGATCGTGGGGACGAACTTGGGCTCGACGGCGTTCATGACGTGCGTCGCTCCGTGCGCCCGCGCGACCGTCTCGACGCTCTCGGCGTCGGAGGCATCGATGCGGGCGGCGACGAAGCGGTCGTCGACGCCGTGGCGGTCGGCGATCCACGCCACGGTGCGCTCGGCGCGGGCGAGCTCGTAGTCGCAGACGATGATCTGCTCGAAGAACGTGCGGCGGGCGGCGATCCGGGCGAAGGCGTCGCCGACGCCGCCGGCGCCGACCAGGAGGATTCTCATGCCCCTACCGTAGCGACGGATCGCGTCGCCCACCACGCCCGGAACCATCGAGAACGGTGCTCCGCTCGCCTTCCGGCCACTGATTCCGTCACTCCCCCACGCCGACGTCCTTCTCGAGGAGGCGGATGAAGCGCGACAGCCGCTCGAGCCCGGTGAGCGAGGTGGGCAGGGAGGCCGCGAGCGCGGGCGAGTGCACGAGGTACGCGGCCCACTTCGCCCGCGAGATCGCGACGTTCAACCGGTTCGGCAGGAGGAGGAACTCGAGGCCGCGCGGGACGTCGGCGCCCGAGGACGCGGCGAGCGACACGATCGCGACCACCGCCTCCCTGCCCTGGAACAGGTCGACGGTGCCGACCGCGGTCTCGACGAGGCCCGCCTTGTCGAGCGCGGCGCGGAGCAGCCCGCCCTGAGCGTTGTAGGGCGCGACCACGATGACGTCGGCGGCGGTGAGACTCCGCTCGCCGTGCTCGTCGACCCAGGTGCGGCCGATCATCGACAGTGCGATCTCGACCACGCGGCCCGCCTCGTCGGGCGAGGAGGTGGTGTCGCCGGCGTGCACGACCGGGACGGAGTGCAGCCCCGGAGCCACCCCTTCGAGGCGGCGCTCGGCGGGGGCCCGGGACACCAGGGCGCCCTCGTAGGAGAGCTCGGAGACGGCGGCGGCGAGCGCCGGGTGCATCCGGTACGTCTGCGCGAGGAAGTAGCCGTACTCGGCGGGCAGCACGTCGTGGCCGTCGGCCAGCCAGCCGAGGGCCGACTCGTCCACCGGCTCGGGGTGCGAGCCCTGGCTGACCTGCGGGAGCTGCTGCGGATCGCCGAGGAGCAGGAGGCGCTGCGCCGCGACCGAGCTCGCGATGGTCGGCGCGAGCGAGAACTGACCCGCCTCGTCGACGACGAGCAGGTCGAGGGAGCGACGGGGCACGGTCTGGGCGTTCGCGAAGGTCCACGCGGTGCCGCCGACGACGCAGCCGCCCTCCTCCTGGAGCACCGCCGCGAGGGCGGCGCCGTTCGTGACGGGAGCCCACGCCGCCGCGGCGAGCGACTCGGCCGAGGCGCCCTTCTTGGGCACCTTCGCGACCCGCGACGGGTCGACTCCGCGGCCCACGACCGCCGTCAGCACGTTCTCGACGACGGAGTGGGACTGACCGACCACGCCGACGCGCCAGCCGTGCTCGCGCACGAGCCGGGCGATCACGTGCGAGCCGACGTAGGTCTTGCCGGTGCCGGGCGGGCCCTGCACGGCGAGGGTCGCCCGATCGAGGCCGACGAGCGTCGCGACCACGGCGCCGATGACGTCGTCGCCCTCGACCGGGGCGACCGCGGCGGGGGGCCTGCGCCGCAGCACGTCGAGCGCGGGGTCGGGCAGCAGCTCGGGCAGCGCGTCGAGGACCTCACCGCCCCACTCGGCGATGGCCTCAGGCTGCGGGGCCGCGCGGGGCGGCGGGGCGGGGGCGAGCGCGACGGGCCCGTCGTCGTGCGGGTCCTCCCCCGCCTTCAGCCCCTCCTTGAGCAGAAGCACGATGCGCTCGCCGTCGTCGTCGACCGCGAGGATCTCGGAGCGGTCGGACGCGCCGCGGAGCCCCGGGCCGGGCGAGGGCGCTCCGGGCGGCGGGGGCGCGTCGTAGACGAGGTACGGCGAGGAGCCGGTGCCGAGCCGGCTGCCGGGAGCGAGCCGGCCGAGGATCCGCAGCTCGCGCGACTGCGTCCGCGCCTTCGGGAGCTTGGACCACTCGCGGACGACCTCGACGCGGTCGATCATCACGACGTCGCGCGTGTCGGCCCACTCGTCGAGCGGTTCGCGGAGGCGGTCGAAGTGGTCCTGCCAGAAGGTCTTCGCCTCGCGGCGGTGGTAGTCGATAGCGGCGCCGGCCAGGGCGAGCGCGGTCTGGTCGGCCGTGCGCTCCCAGGGCTCGACGCCCTCGACCTGCGCGAGCAGCGCGACGGCGGTGGGGTCGGGCTCGCGCGGCACGGGAAGGTCGATCTCGACGAGCGGCAGCGGCGCGTCGCGGGGCGGTGCGAGCGACAGCAGCCAGTCGCGCAGCCGGAGGGTCGACCGGCAGTCGTAGGCGTTGTACTCGGCCACGAGGTCGAGCTCGCGCTGACCCTTCACGGGGTCGTCCGCGAACGCGGCGCGCGCCTTCACGTAGACGTCGATGCTGTCGGCCGCGTTCGTCACTCCGGACGCGTCGCGCTCCTCCGAGCCCATGTAGAGCGGCTCGAGCTTCTTGATCGAGTAGCTGCGCGAGCCCACCCGGAGCGCCCGCCGGACCACCGGATAGAGGTCGACGAGGACGCCGTCGCGTAACAGCTGGTCGACCTCCTCCTCGCCGACGCCGTGCCGCAGGGCGAGCGAGAGCAGGTGCGTGCGCTCGTAGGAGGCGTAGTGGTAGACGTGCATCCGCGGGTACCAGGCCCGGCGTTCGCGCAGGAACGCGAGGAAGTCGACGAGCGCGCGCCGCTCGGCTGCGAGGTCGTGCGCCCAGAACGCCGTGAACTCCTCCTGGTCGTCGACCATGCCGAAGAGGTAGTCGAGGCCCCACTCGCGGTTGTCCTCGCTGTGCAGCGGATCGCCCTCGAAGTCGAAGAAGAGATCGCCGGGATCGGGAGCGGGCAGGGCGGCGAGGACGGAGGGGTCGATCAGCTCGACGGCGGGCACGGACGAGGACTCGGACAGCACCTGCAGCCGCGCCTGCGCGCGCAGCGAGTCGAGGGTGCCGGCGCCGAGGCCGGGGACCGCGCCGACGTGCTCGGCGAGGGCGTCGAGGGTCGTCACTCCGGCCGCGGCGAGCTTCGCCCGCTGGTCGAGCCGCATGCCGGCGACGAGGATCGGATCGCGGTGCGCCGCCACCTCGGGAGCGCAGACCGGGCAGCGACCGCAGGAGAGGTAGCGCGCATCGCCCCACGCGAGCGGCTCCGCGGCGGCGAGGCGCTCGGCGAGCACGGACCGCAGCCGCGCGCGCTGCACGCGCTGCACCGGCGCGATCGAGGCCAGCTCGTGACTGGTGACGGAGCCGTCGCCCAGCACCAGGTGGACCCGCTCGCCGACCCGGACGCCGCGGGCGCTCATCTGCTCGGCGTAGGCCGCGAGCTGCAGCAGGGCCGGGATCTTGGCGTGCCGCGCGAGCTTGGTGTCGTAGACCTCGTACGCGCCGTCGTCGGTGCGGAGGAGGAAGTCGGAGAAGCCGAGGAACTCGCCGTCGAAGAAGACGGCCTGGTAGAGCACGTCGACTCCGGCGCGCATCGCCTCGACAGCGGCGTCGGCGGCCGCCGCGTAGCCCGCTGGCTCGGGACGCTCGAACTCGAGGACCTCGTGCGTGCGCTTCAGCTCGTCGAGGAAGCGGTGCTCGTGCTCGTCGCCGAGGACCGCCGTGCGATCGAGCATCGCGTCGACCACCGGGTCGAGCCGCGGGGACCGGCCGAGCATCGCGTCGAAGCGCCGCAGCACCGCCCACTCGCAGGCCGCCCAGTTCGAGAGGTCGGTGGGGCTCGTGACCACGCGGCCGGCCTCCAGGTACATGCGACTCCCTCCGGTGCCGCCGGGCGGCGGGCGCCTCCAGGCTAGGGCGACCCTCCGACACCGGGCCGTGGGAGGCTGGACAGGTGACCAGGGCGCGCTTCGAGATCATCCCCACCGCCGATATCGCCGAGCGGGCCCGCCGCGCGTTCCCCGACCCGTCGGCCGTCGTGCTGACCGTCACGAGCCTCCCGAAGCACGGCCTGGAGCGCACCCTCGACGCGGCCGTCGAGCTCGCCGCCCTGGGCTTCGGCGTCGTGCCGCACCTGGCCGCCCGCACCGTCGAGGGGAGGCCCGCCCTCGAGCGCGCGCTCGGCCGCCTGGGCGACTCCGGGATCGGCGAGGCCTTCGTCGTCTCAGGCGACGCGAAGAAGGCGAGCGGGACCTACTCGACGAGCCTGGAGCTCCTCCGCGACGCCGTCGAGATCATGCCCGCCCTGGCCGTCGGCATCGCCGGCTACCCGGAGGGGCACCCGCACCTCTCGGACGAGAGCATCCTGAAGCACCTGCGCGAGCGGGCCCCCTACATCCGCTCGGTCGTCACGCAGATGTGCTTCGACGTGGACGCCGTCGCCCGCTACGCCGACTCGCTGCGCGCCGAGGGCATCGACGCGGAGCTGTGGGCCGGGATCCCGGGACCGGTCGAGCGCGCGACGCTGCTGAGCCTGGGGGCGAAGATCGGCGTGGGCTCGTCGCTCGGGTTCCTGACGCGCAGCTCCTCCGTCGCGGGCGGGCTGCTGCGCGGCCGCCGCTTCGACCCGACCGCCTTCGTCGGGCGGCTGGAGGCGGCGGCGGGCGACCGGCTCCACGGGCTGCACGTGTACACGTTCAACGAGCTCGACGGGCTCGCCTCGTTCGGCTCCTAGCGCACGTCCGAGCGCTTCACCCAGATCGGCGGATGCGGCAGCTCGCTCTCGCTGCGGAGACGGCCGGCGAGCGGCGCCCAGACGACGAGCGCGACTCCGACGCCCAGGAGCAGGCCGCCGATCGTGTCGCTCAGCCAGTGGGCGCCGAGGTAGGTGCGGCTCGCCATCATCGCGATCGTGTAGAGGAAGCCGGCGATCCAGACCCAGATCAGCGGGAAGATCAGGGCGAGCACCATGGCGGTCGTCGCCGCGTTGGCGGTGTGGCCGGAGGGGAACGAGCCGTAGTCGCTGGTCACCAGCATGTCCTCGGGGCGGGCGCGGCCGACGAGCTCCTTGACGAGCTGCGTCAGGCCGACGCTGACGAGGGCGGCGACGGCGTAGTACAGCGCGGCCCAGCGCCTCCGGAACACGAGCAGGACGGCCACGATGGCCAGCGGGATGATCGCGGTGCCGGTGATGCCGGCGCCGACCGTGTTCATGATCAGGGCGGGGATGTCCCAGACGCTCGAGCGGTGCTCGACGACCTCGTCCATCCACTCGACGTCGAAGCCGAAGGCGGTGGTGGGGCGGTAGGCGATCATGATCGCGAGGACGACGGTGATCAGCAGAGCGATCGACGCCGAGATGAGCGGCCAGCGGCGCGAGACGCGGTGCGCGACCTCCTGCGTGAGGACCTTGGTCGCCGCGGGGTCCGCGGACGGCGCGGCCGTGGTCATCCGCTCGCGCTGCACCGCGTCGGGGGACGCCGACGCCGGCTCGGTCGGGGGGCGGTTCTCGCGGTTCACCATATGGACATGATGCCGCGCCTGCCGTTCACCTCGCGGGGGCTTGCGCGGGGTGCGGGGCGCTGGGTTCGGGCGGTGCTGTGCGCGATCTGCAGGGGATTGCGCGATCTGCAGGGGTTCCGGAGGGGAACTCGCTTTCCTCCGCGGGGACTCCTCGCCGACAGCGGGATCCCCTGCGAATCGTGCAGATACCTGCAGATCGTGCGGGGCCTGCAGATCGTGCAAGTCCCTGCGGATCGCACCGGGGCCCCGCAGATCGCACCGAGGGAGGAGGAGCCGCGCGTCAGTCCTGCAGGGCGGCGACCGTGCGCGGGCGGACGATCAGCCAGAGGGCGAGGATCGAGACGGTCGCGGTCGCCATCATGACCAGGGCCATCGGCACGGCGGAGGAGGCGCCGAAGATCCCGGAGATCGGCGAGAGCAGGCCGGCGACTCCGAAGTTCACCGCACCCAGCAGCGACGCGGCGGTGCCCGCCTCCCTGCCGTGGTTCACGAGGCCCAGCACCTGCACGCACGGGAAGCTGAAGCCGCAGGAGGCGATGAACAGCCAGAGCGGGACGAGCGTGCCCCAGAGCCCGAAGCCGAGGACGTCGAACAGCGCGATCAGCCCGGCCGACGTGAAGAGCGACACGGTGGTGATCGCGAGGATCCACTGCGGGCCGACCCGGCGGCTGAGGCGCGAGGACGCCTGCACGCCGAAGACGACTCCGAGCGAGTTGACCGCGAAGAGCAGGCCGTACTGCTGAGCGTCGAAGCCGTAGAGCCCCTGGAAGAGGAAGGAGGAGCTCGAGAGGTAGGTGAAGAGGCCGGCGAAGGTCATGCCTCCGATGACCGCGACGCCGACGAACTGGCGGTCGCCGAGCACCGAGCCGTAGCGCTGCGCGAGGGAGCGGCGGTCGCGGTCGTCGCGCGCGGTCCGCGGTCGGGTCTCGACGATGAGGAGCGCCACGGCGACCATCACGACGAGGCCGTAGCCGGCGAGGAAGACGAAGACTCCGCGCCAGTCCATGACGAGCAGGAGCTGCGAGCCGATCACCGGGGCGAGGACGGGAGCGAGACCCGACACCAGGGCGAGGCGGGAGAGCATCTTGACGAGCGGACGACCGCCGAAGAGGTCGCGGACCATCGCCATGGCGACGACTCCGCCCGCCGCGGCACCCGCGCCCATCAGCACGCGGAACACGCCGAGCCAGACGATGTCGGGCGCGAAGGCGGCGCCGATGCAGGTGAGCACGTGCACGGCCGTGGCCAGGATCAGCGGCAGCCGGCGCCCGACCGCGTCGCTCCACGGCCCCACGATCAGCTGGCCGAGGGCGAAGCCGAGCGTCGTGCCGGTGAGGGTCAGCTGCACCGCCGCCTCGGATACGTTCAGCTCGCTCTGCAGCACCGGGAACGCGGGGAGGTAGAGGTCGATCGTGAACGGACCGAGCGCGGTGAGCGCTCCCAGAACGATGATGTAGACGAGCCGCTGACGCGCGGTCAGGGCGTCGCCGGGGTGGCGGTGGACGGGGACGGAGCCGGTGGGCGTCGAGGCGACGGTGGTCACGGAGGCCTTCCTGCGCAGGAGCGCGGGGAGCGGAGCGGGAGCGGCTCGAACGGCCGCGAGGAGCGGCGCCGGACCCTCGGATCCGTGCACCGCTCCTCACGCTAACCGCCGAGAGCGCCTGTGTACTCCCCCTGGGTCGAATTGATTCGACTATCAGTCCATGCGGGGACGTGATCGGCGCGATCCGAGACCGGGAGCGCTCTCACTCCACCCGCAGCAGTGCGACCCCCTGGGGCGCCAGGGTGACGGAGTCGGCGCGCCCGCCGGTCAGCACGTCGACCCCCGCGATCGGCACGACGACGTCCGAGCGCCCGTGGTTGATCGCGAAGACGAGCGCGCCGCGGCGGATGAGCTCCACTCCCTCGAGGGGCTCGGCGAGGATCCCCTCGACACCCGCGTCGGCGAGCGCGCGCTCGACGACCGTGCCGAGCAGCTCCGGCGCGGGCCAGGTCGCGACGTACCAGGCGGAGCCGCCTGCGGCCGTCTCGCGGCGGGTGATCGCGGGCCAGCCGTCGAGGTCGTCGGTGAAGCGCGCCAGCACCTCCGCACCGTCGGCGTGCAGGTACTCGCGCCAGCGGGTGATCGCGCCCGCGAGAGACCCGGTCACGGTGGACTCGGGCAGGTCGTCCGAGAACGCGTCGGCGGAGGCGAGCGGAGCGAACTCCTCGACGCGCACGCCGAGCGTCGACTGCAGCGCGCCGAGGTAGCCGCCCTCGGTGATGTGCGCGTCCTCGTCGGTGATGCCGCTCTGGAAGGTGGTGACGAGGTGCCCGCCGCCCTCCGCGTACGCGGCGAGGCCGGCCAGATCCTCCGCTCGCACGGTGAACAGCGCCGGAGCGACGACGAGGTCGTAGCCGTCGAACGGCCCGGAGGCGCGCACGAAGTCGACCGTGACGTGGCGGCGGGTGAACTCGCGGTGCCAGGCGGTCACGTGCGCCGCGTAGTCGATCGCGCCGGGAGTCGCGTCCTGCTCGATCGACCACCAGCTGTCCCAGTCGAAGACGATCGCGACGCGCGCGGCCACCTCCGTGCCCAGGATCTCGTCGAGGCGGCCGAGCTCGGCGCCCAGCTCCTCGACCTCGCGGAACACGCGCGTCTCGGGGCCGCCGTGCGGCACGAGGCCGGAGTGGAACTTCTCGGCCCCGGCGCGCGACTGCCGCCACTGGAAGAACAGGATGCCGTCGGCTCCGCGGCCCAGCACCTGGTAGCTCCAGGCGCGCATCTGGCCGGGCTTCTTCGGGGCGTTGCTGCGGCGCCAGTTGACGGCGCTCGTCGCCTGCTCCATCAGCAGCCACGGGCGGCCCTCGCCCAGCGAGCGCATCAGGTCGCGGGCGACCGCGGCGGTGAAGGGCGCCTCCGGATCGGCGGGATCGGGATACAGGTCGTCGGACACGACGTCGACGTGCGGCGCCCACGCCCAGTAGTCGACCGGCTTGAAGAGCCCCATGAAGTTCGTGGTGATCGGGGTCTCGGGCGAGTACTCGCGCAGGATCTCCTTCTCGGCCAGGTAGCACTCGAGCAGCTGGCGCGAGGAGAAGCGGTCGAAGTCGAGGCGCTGGGTCGGGTTCGGCAGGGTCGGCATCGCGGCGGGCGGGCGCACCTCCTCGAAGCTCGAGTAGCGCTGCGACCAGAAGGCGGTACCCCAGGCCTCGTTGAGCGCCTCGATGCTGCCGTACTTGGCGCTCAGCCACTCGCGGAACGCGAGGACGGCCGATTCGGAGTAGTCGTGCGAGACGTGGCAGCCGTACTCGTTGCCGATGTGCCACATCTCGAGCGCGGGGTGGCCGGCGTAGCGCTCGGCCAGCTTGCGCACCAGGCGCGCGGCGTAGCGGCGATACACGGGCGAGGACGGCGCGTACTGCTGGCGCGAGCCGACTCCGAGGACCACTCCGTCGGCGGTGACGGGCAGCATCTCGGGGTGCTCGTGGCTCAGCCACGGCGGCGGCGACGCGGTGGCGGTGGCGAGGTCGACGCGGACGCCGCCGGCGTGCAGGCCGTCGAGGACCTCGTCGAGCCAGGCGAAGTCGAACTCGCCGTCGCGCGGCTCCAGGTGCGCCCACGAGAAGACGCCCACCGTCGCGAGATTCACTCCGGCGCGGTTCATCAGGGTCACGTCCTCGGGCCACACCTCCTTCGGCCACTGCTCGGGGTTGTAGTCGCCTCCGTAGCGAACGGGCATGTACTCTCTCCTTCGACCGCCGAGGCGGTGGTGCGGGCCGGGGCGCCGACGGTGGTGCCCGATCCCGGTGGTCCTCCAGCAGGGTAAACGCTTACCTCCGCCGCGCCCAAGCCCCGGACGTCACGGGGCGAGCGGATGCAGCGGCGCGGCCAGCGGATGGGCGAGCAGCTGCTCGAACGCGAGCTCGGCCGCTCCGATCATCAGCAGATCGCCGCCGAGCTCGGTGCGCGCGATGCGGACGGACTCGAGCGCCACGCGGAACGGACCGCCGTGGGTCAGGCGCTCCTCGAGGAACCCGGGCGCCACGCCGACCAGGGCGCCGAGGAAGCCGCCGAGCACGACCAGCTGCGGGTTGAAGATGTTGACGACGTTGCGGAGAGCCACGGCGAGGTGGCCGAGCTGGCGCTCGACCTCCGCGCGGACCGCCGGGTCCTCGGAGGCGGCGAGCGCCTCCTCCAGCCGCTCGCTCTCCTCCAGGCCCAGCACGCGCAGCAGCTCGGCGCGGCCGACCTCGGTCTCGAGGCAGCCGACCGCGCCGCAGTGGCAGTCGACGCCCGCGCTGTTGACGAGGGTGTGGCCGATCTCGCCCGCGTAGCCGTCGATGCCGTGCAGCGGAGCGCCTCCGACGATCACGCCCGCGCCGACGCCGCTCGCGCCGCCGTTGAGGTAGATCAGGTGCGAGACGTCGCGGCCGGCGCCGAGCGCGCTCTCGGCCAGGGCGCCGAGGTTGGCGTCGTTCGCCGAGAGGACGGGGAGCCCGGTCGCGTCGGCGAGCATCCGCGAGAACGGCTCGTCGCTCCAGCCCAGGTGCGGGCCGGTGCGGACGAGGCCGTCGGCGTCACGGACGAGGCCGGGCACCGCGACTCCGATGCCGACCGTCCGGGCGTCGGCGGGCAGCTCGGCGCGCAGCTCGGCGATCGCGTCCGCGGCGAGCGCAGCGGCCGCCTCGGCGGTGGGCACGAGCGCGGTGCGGCGGAGGCGGCGGCGCACCTCCGCGTCGAAGCCGACCACCGCGACCGTCACGGCGTCGATCTCGGGGTTCACGGCGAACGCGACGACCCGCGGATCGGCCTCGACGATCGGACTCGGACGGCCGACCTGGTTCAGCGTGTCGGGGTCGCGCTCGCGCACGATGCCGAGCTCGACCAGCTCGCCCACGAGGGCGGCGATGGTCGAGCGGTTCAGCCCGGTCGCCCGCGTCAGCTGCGAGCGGGAGCGCGGCCCGCCGCGGTGCACGAGGCGCAGGATCGCGGCGAGATTGTGGCGCCGGACCCGGTCGAGAGTGTTGCCGCGCGTCGCGTGGTCGGGCATTCCGCGGCCTCCTCTGGTCTCGGGTCAGCCTATCGGCGGGCCTCGGCGCTCTCCGCCGGGTGCGTTACGACGGCCGGCCGCGCACATCATCAGCCGGGAGGAGGGGATGACCGCTGTCAGGCGACATCCCCTCCTCTCGGCGGAGGTTCTGCAGACTCACGCCCCTGCGCGACTCCAGGTCCAGCTGCCCTCCGGCCCGTCGACGCTCACATCGGCACCCGAGCGGGCGACGGTGAAGACCGTCTCGACCCCGGAGTCGTGCGCCACGACCCGCACCTCGCGCGCGCCGTCGCCGCCCGGGAACACCCGGAGCTCGAGCCCGTCGAGGTAGTCGTACTCGGCGACGTCGGTCCGAGAGCCGACGGGCACCACCGCCCCCTCGCGCACGTAGAGCGGCAGGGTGTCGAAGCCGTGGACCTCGCGGCGCCACTCCCCCGTCGAGTCGACGGTCTCGCCGGTCCACCAGCTGGTCCAGCTTCCGCGGGGCAGGTAGAACTCGACCGAGCCGTCGGGAGTGAAGACCGGGGCGACCAGCAGGTCGTGGCCGAGCATGTACTGCGTGTCCAGGTGCGCGGCGTTCCGGTCGTCCTCGAACTCGAGCGTCATCGGCCGCATCACCGGGATGCCCTCGCGCGCCGCCTCCGCGCCCGCCGCGTAGAGGTACGGCATCAGCGAGAGCTTCAGCTCGGTGAAGCGGCGGGTGATGTCGACCGCCTCGTCGCCGAACTCCCACGGCACGCGGACCGAGGTGGAGCCGTGCAGGCGGGAGTGCGAGGAGAGCAGTCCGAACGCGAGCCAGCGCTTGAAGACGCCCGGGTCGGGCGTGCCCTCGAAGCCGCCGATGTCGTGCGCCCAGAAGCCGAAGCCGCCGAGCGCGAGCGAGAGTCCGCCGCGGAGGGTCTCGGCCATCGACACGTAGGACGAGGTGTTGTCGCCGCCCCAGTGCACCGGCAGGGCCTGCCCGCCGACGGTGGCGCTGCGGGCGAAGAGCGTCGCGCGCCCCTCCCCCAGCTCCTCGACGAGCACCTGGTGCACCGCGAGATTGTAGAGCTGGGTGTACCAGTTGTGCATCGCCTCCGGGTCGGTGCCGTCGGCCCAGACCACGCCCTCGGCCGGGATCCGCTCGCCGAAGTCGGTCTTGAAGGAGTCGACGCCCTGGCGGACGAGCACGCGCAGCTTGTCCTGGAACCAGCGCGTCGCCTCCGGGTTGGTGAAGTCGACCAGCGCCATGCCGGCGACCCAGAGGTCCCACTGCCAGACGTCGCCCGACGTCGTCCTCAGCAGGTAGCCCTTCTCGCGGCCCTCTGCGAAGAGCGGCGAGGCCTGTGCGATGTACGGGTTGATCCAGACGCAGGTCTTCAGGCCCCGGTCGTGCAGGCGGGCGAGCATGCCCTCGGGGTCCGGGAAGGTGCGGGAGTCCCACTCGAGGTCGGTCCACTGGAACTCGCGCATCCAGAAGCAGTCGAAGTGGAAGGCCGACAGCGGCAGCTCGCGCTCGGCGAAGCCGTCGATGAAGGAGTTGACGGTGTCCTCGTCGTAGCTCGTCGTGAAGCTGGTGGTCAGCCAGAGGCCGTAGCTCCACGCGGGCACGACGGACGGGCGGCCGGCGAGCCCCGTGTAGCGGCGCAGGACGTCCTTCTTCGTCGGACCCTGGATCACCAGGTACTCCAGCGCCTCGCCGCCGACCGAGAACTGCACGCGCTCGACCGACTCCGAGCCGATCTCGAACGAGACGAGGCCGGGGTCGTTGACGAGCACGCCGTAGCCGCGGTTGGAGAGGTAAAAGGGGACGTTCTTGTAGGCCTGCTCGGAGGAGGTCCCTCCGTCGGCGTTCCACACGTCGACCGTCTGGCCGTTCTTCACGAACGGGCCGAATCGCTCGCCGAGACCGTAGACGAGCTCGCCGACTCCGAGGTCGAGCTGCTCGTGCACGTAGGGATCGTCGTCGGGTCCGGTCAGGTAGCCCTGGGACTTGTGGCCGGAGCCGGTCAGGCGCGTGCCGGTCGCGGTGTCCCAGAACTCGAGCGACCAGGGCGCGCCCTGCGCGACGCGGACCTCGAGATCGCCCGTGCGGAGCACGCCGCCCGCCTCCGTGACGCTCGCCTCGCCGACCGAGCCCTCGGTCAGGGCGAAGCCGGGCCGGGTGGCGGTGCCGCGCCAGTGCTCGATGCGCACCTTCGCGACTCCCTCGGCGGGCGAGGAGACCGTGACGGTGAGCGCGGGACGGTTCAGCACGTCGCCGCGGCCCTGGATGACCTTCGTCGGCGCGATCACCTCCAGTGCCGAGCCGGTGGCGCGGATGTCGTACGCCTCCTGCGCGAACAGGGCGGTGAATCCGGCCCTCGTCTGCCAGAACCCGTCGGTGAACTTCATGCGTGTGCCTCTCTGGTGGCGGTGGAGGTGGTCGTGCGGGGTGCGGAGTGCGGGCACCGCGGAGCAGGGGCCGGTGGGGCCCCCGCTTGCAGTGGTGGTGCTACTTGACCGCGCCGGCGGTGATGCCGCGGGTCAGCGTGCGCTGGAAGATCAGGAAGAAGATCAGCGTCGGGAGCAGGCCCAGCAGGGCGCTCGCGCTCGTCGTCGTGACGTCCATGATCTTGTCGCCCTGGAGGCTCGAGATCGCGATCGGGACGGTCTGCGTCGCGTCGCTCACGAGGAACACCAGCGGGATGAGGAACTCGTTCCAGGTCCAGATGAAGAAGAAGATCATCAGCACCGAGAGGGTCGGCCGCGAGATCGGCACGATCACCCGGGTGAGCACCTGCCACTTCGAGGCGCCGTCCAGCGCCGCGGCCTCGAGGATCTCCTTCGGGAACGTGCCGTAGACGCTCGAGAGCAGGTAGGTGCCGAAGGCCGACTGGATGACCGTGAAGATGATGATCACGGACAGCTGGCTGTCGTAGATCCCCACCGCCTTGAACATGTAGTACAGCGGGTAGAGCAGGGCCTCCTGCGGCAGCATGTTCGCCAGCAGGAACAGCACGATGATCCAGCTGCGGCCCTTCACCCGCCCGATGCCGATCGCATAGGCGTTCAGCACCGAGAGGGCGACGGCGAGGATCGCGACCGACCCCGAGATCAGGATCGAGTTGCCGAGCTTCTCGGGGAAGTTCACCCGCTCCCAGAAGGTCGACAGGCCGTCGAAGGACAGCCCGGTCGGGAACGCGAGCGGGCCGTTCGCCGAGTACTCGGCGGGGGTCTTGAACGAGTTGAGCAGGATCAGCAGCACGGGGCTGATGATCACCAGCCCGATGACGATCGCGACCACGAGGATCGCCCAGTCGCCGATCGTGCGCTTGGTGGTGCCCTTGGCGGGCTTGGGCGCGCGTCGCGACGTGGTCAGGTCGCTGTCCGCGGTGCCCGCCTGGGTGAGGGGCAGGGTCTCGATGGCCGACATCAGCGGGCTCCTTCGCTGCGCTCGACGCGCTCCTGGGCGCGGATGAACAGCACGGCCAGGATCACGATGACGATCGTGAGGGCGGTCGCGATGGTGGCGCCGTAGCCCACCTGCTGCTTCTGGAAGAACTCGGTGTAGGAGTAGTAGCTCGGCACGATCGTCGAATCGCCCGGCCCGCCGCGGGTCAGCGCGTAGATCGGTCCGAAGACCTTCAGCGCGGCGATGGTGCAGGTGAGGGTGACCACGAAGATCTCGGGGCGGATGATCGACACGGTGATCCAGCGGAAGCGCTGGAACCAGTTCGCGCCGTCGAGCTCCGCGGCCTCGTAGAGCTCCGGATCCACGCGCTGCAGCGCCGCCATGAAGATGGCGACCGGGTAGCCCAGCTGGACCCAGATCATCACGACCATGATCGAGAGCATCGCGGTGTCGGGCTTGCCCAGCCAGTCGTGCGAGAGGGAGCCGAGGCCGACGGCCTCGAGGATCGTGTTGAGCGCGCCGTTGTCGGGGCGCAGGATCCAGCCGATGACGATCGCGGCGATCACCGTGGGGAGGATCTGCGGGAGGTAGTAGGTGGCGCGGAGGAAGCTCGCCAGCTTGCCGCCGAACTTCTTGCCGACCAGGTCGAACAGGATCGCGGCGAGCAGGAGGCCGAGGATCGTGGGCACGATCACCATGGCGATGATCATGTAGACGGAGTTGAGGAACGACGTCCAGAACTGGTCGTCGCCCATCAGCTCGACCCAGTTCTCGAGGCCGATGAAGATCGGCGGCTTGATGCCGCGCCACGAGGTGAAGCTGATGTAGACGTTCCACACGAGCGGGATCAGCACGATGAACGTGAAGAGCACGAACCCGGGGATCAGGTAGAGCCAGTAGCCGCCCGAGCGCTTCTCGCGCGGGGGCTTCGCGGCCGGAGGCGGTGGCGCGCTCTCCGCGCGACGCGGTGCGGTCGTCGTCATGGGTACTCCTAGAGGTCGTGCGGGGAGGCGTGCGGGAGGGGGCCGCGAGATGCCACTTCGGGACGGGTCCGACGGCGTGTCGTGTACCGGAGTGGCATCTCGCGGGAGGGGATGCGGCGGGCGGGACCTCAGCGGACGTTCATGCGACCCCATTGAGGGGTCGCCGTCGCGGTGTCGAGGCTTCCGCGGTTACTCCGCGCCTGTGGGCGCGGGGCTGGCCGCCTTCAAGTGACGCTGCGCGTCACTTGATGTCGTCCACTCCGTCGTCGTACTTCTCCTGCAGCTGCGCGAGCATGTCGTCGGGCGACGTCGACTTGTTCAGCAGCTCCTGCGTCGCGGCGACGAGGTCGTCGTAGAAGGTCGCGGTGGGCCAGTCGGGGTAGAACGAGAGCTGGTCGCCGTCGACGACCGTCTTCCACTGCGACAGCAGCTCCTTGCTCTTCTCGTCCGTGATCGCCGACTCGTCGACGACCAGCGGGATGCCTCCGTTGTTGCCGATCAGGTTCTGGATCTCGGGGCGCATCGTGATGTCGATCCACTTGTAGGCGAGGTCCTTGTTCTTCGCCGTCTCGGGGATCACCCAGTGGTTGCCCGCCGAGCCCATCGTGAACTCCGCGCCCGGGAAGAGGAACGTGTTCCACTCGAAGCCGGTGATCTCGGTCTTGAAGCGGCCGAACCACCAGGAGCCCGAGAAGAAGATCGGGTAGTCGCCCGAGATGAACGCGGTGCCCGCGTCCTCGGCCTTGAGGCCGGAGGCGTCCGGCGAGATGTAGCCCTTGTCGACGTACTCCTGGAGCTGGTCGGCGGCGTAGGACCACGCGGCGTCCGAGAAGTCGACCTCGCCCGTGTAGGTCTGGTAGTCGGTGATCCACTGGCGGTCGGCCTTCAGCAGCGCGAGCTGGTAGAAGAGCTGCTGCAGCGGGTACTCGGCCCCGGCCTCGGCGAGCGGCGTGATGCCCTTGGCCACGAACGCGTCGAGCACAGCGATGAACTCGTCGTAGGTCGTCGGCACCTCGATGCCGTTCGCCGCGAAGGCGTCCTCGTTGTAGTAGACGAAGGTGAACTCGCCGTAGTTCGGGATCCCGTACCAGGAGCCGGAGCCCATGATGCCGTCCTCGTCGTACTTGGCGGTCGTCTGCAGCGCACCCGGGACCAGCTTGTCCCAGCCGTAGAACTCGACGGCCTCGTCGAGGTTCGTGAGCAGGCCCTGGCTCGAGAGCAGGCCGCTCGTGGCATTGCCCTTGTTGTACTCGACGACGTCCGGGGCCGAGTTCGAGTTGAAGATCTGGCTGGCGCCGGTGCGCAGCTGCTCGAAGGCCTTGAACTCGTAGGCGATCTCGGCGCCGGTCTCCTGCGTGAAGATGTCGCGGGCGGCGAGCCAGGCGATGCCGCGGTCGCTGTCGGGGGTCTCGAAGTCCCACATGGTGAGGGTGCGGCCGGCGCCGTCGACCTCGGTGGCGAGGGCGTCGGATCCGGCGTCGGATCCTCCTCCGGAGCAGGCGGCGAGCGCGAAGACCGCGCCGAGGCCGACGCCGCCGGCGAGCAGGCCGCGACGGCTGAGCGAGCCGACCGCGGCGGCGGTGGGGCGGTGGAAGGCGGTGCGGGGACGAGGCGACATAGCGGGTGTTCTCCTTCGGACGGTGCCGCTGGGCTGTGACTGCGTGGGTGGGTGGTGGAGCGCTCTCCGATCGGACGAGTGTCGAAGCGTTTCGACGATCGGCCGACGAGGAGCAGGAGCAGGAAGTGGAGGGAGGGGCGTCAGGAGGCGGTCGGCACGCGAGCGCCGATCGCCGCGGCCGCGACGGAACCGCGGTCGACGTAGTGGGGCGGGAGGAGGTCGACGCCGACGGTGCGGCCGGAGTCGATCTGCTGGAGGGTGCGACCGACGGCCGCACGGCACATCGCGTCGAACGGGAGGGGGAAGGAGCTCACCGGGACGCGCAGCGCCGCTCCGTCGTAGCTCGCGCAGGCGGCGAGGACCGAGAGGTCCCCGGGGACGGAGAGGCCGCGCTCGAGCACGCGCTCGACGGCGGCCTCGGCCACGGGCTCGTTGCAGTGCAGCACGAGGGCGGTCGGGGCGATCGCGGATCCGAGGATCGCGTCGACGGCGGACGCGGCGTGGGCGCGGCCGAGGTGCGGGCGCTCGACCACGATCTCGAGGCCGAGCGCGACGCACTCCGCCCGGAACGCGTCGTCGAAGCGGCGGACGAAGCCGGCATTGCGGTCGGTGTACGACTGCGGGTGCTCGATCAGACCGACGGACCGGTGGCCCTGCTCGGCGAGCGTGCGGACGCTGCGACGCGCCGCCTCCGCGAAGTCGAGGTCGACGCAGGCGAGGTCGTGGGCGTCGGCGGGGACGCCGATGAAGGTCGCGGGCACCCCCGCGTCGCGGATGAGCGCGGCGCGGTCGTCGTCGTCGTCGACGCCCATCAGCACGATGCCGTCGACGAGCGAGGAGGAGGAGACACGGTCGATGCCGCTGGAGGCCTCGTCGGTGACGAGCAGCAGCACGTCGTAGTCGGACTCGCGGGCCCGCTCGAGCACCTCCGTCACGAAGCGCATGTGGGTGGGGAGGTGCAGCTCGCCGCGCATCGGCGCCGAGAGGGCGAGGATGTGGGTCCGCGCCCCGGCGAGCATCCGGGCGCCGGCGTGCGGCCGGTAGCCGAGCTCGCGCACCGCGTCGTCGACCCGCTGGCGGGTGGTGGCGGCGATGGAGCGCTTGCCCGAGAGGGCGTAGGAGACCGTGCTGATCGAGACCCCGGCAGCGCGGGCGACGTCGTGGATGGTCGCCATCGTTCCTCCTGCCGGACCTCGTCGTCGGACCCCCTCGACGCTCGAAACGCTTCGACGGGGCTGTGCTGCTGAGCACTGTACGCAGAGTCGAAGCGCTTCCGCAACAGGTTTGTCGCGACCCGCGACATATCGGCCGCCGAGACCGAGGACGCAGTCGATCGGCGTTGCGCGCAGCCGCCGCCCCCGATATGTTGGCCGCAACAACAATTCGGCGACGTCGCCGGAAAGGATCGGATCCATGTCCCTGACCCCCACCCGCGCCGACAAGTTCTCGTTCGGCCTCTGGACCATCGGCTACAACGGCACGGACCCCTTCGGCGGCCCGACCCGCGAGCCCCTCGATGTGGTGCACGCCGTCGAGAAGCTGGACGAGCTGGGCGCCTACGGCCTCACCTTCCACGACGACGACCTCTTCGCCTTCGGCTCGACCGACGCCGAGCGCCAGACCCAGATCGACCGCCTCAAGGGCGCACTCGAGTCGACCGGCCTCGTCGTGCCGATGGTCACCACCAATCTCTTCAGCGCCCCGGTGTTCAAGGACGGCGGATTCACCTCCAACGACCGCGACGTGCGCCGCTTCGCGCTGCGCAAGGTCCTCCGCAACATCGACCTCGCCGCCGAGCTGGGCGCCCAGACCTTCGTCATGTGGGGCGGCCGCGAGGGCGCCGAGTACGACTCCGCGAAGGACATCCGCGCCGCTCTCGAGCGCTACCGCGAGGCCGTCAACCTGCTCGGCGACTACGTCACCGACAAGGGCTACGACATCCGCTTCGCCATCGAGCCGAAGCCCAACGAGCCCCGCGGCGACATCCTCCTGCCGACCCTCGGTCACGCGATCGCGTTCATCGACTCGCTCGAGCGCCCCGAGCTCGTCGGCGTGAACCCCGAGGTCGGCCACGAGCAGATGGCGGGCCTGAACTTCACCGCCGGCATCGCCCAGGCGCTGTACCACGGCAAGCTCTTCCACATCGACCTCAACGGCCAGCGCGGCATCAAGTACGACCAGGACCTCGTCTTCGGCCACGGCGACCTGCACAACGCGTTCTCGCTCGTCGACCTCCTCGAGAACGGCGGCCCCGGCGGAGTCCCCTCCTACGACGGCCCGCGCCACTTCGACTACAAGCCCTCGCGCACCGAGGACGAGACCGGAGTCTGGGACTCGGCCGCCGCGAACATGCGCACCTATCTGCTGCTGAAGGAGCGCGCCGCGGCCTTCCGCGCCGACCCCGAGGTGCAGGAGGCGCTCGCCGCCGCCAAGGTCGCCGAGCTGCAGACCCCGACGCTGAACGAGGGCGAGTCCTACGACGACCTGCTCGCCGACACCGCGTCGTACGAGTCGTTCGACGCCGACGCCTACCTCGGCGGCAAGGGCTTCGGCTTCGTGCGCCTGCAGCAGCTCGCGACCGAGCACCTGCTCGGCGCCCGCTGATCGCTCCGGCGCTCCCCTGACGGACGAGACCCCCTGCCCTCCGGCACGGGGTCTCGTCCGTTCCCCCGTACCCCCCCCTCTGAAGACGCATCCCGCCGCCGCGGGAGGAACGGACACGGCGATGACGCTGGTCGCAGGAGTCGACTCGTCGACCCAGAGCTGCAAGGTGGTCGTCCGCGACCTCGAGAGCGGAGCGGTGGTCCGCACCGGTCGCGCGAGCCACCCCGACGGCACCGAGGTGCACCCCTCGGCCTGGTGGGACGCGCTGACCGCGGCCCTTGCGGATGCCGGCGGACTCGACGACGTCGCCGCGATCTCGATCGGCGGGCAGCAGCACGGCATGGTCGTGCTGGACGCCGACGGCGAGGTGATCCGCCCCGCACTGCTCTGGAACGACACGCGCAGCGCGGGCGCCGCCGAGGCGCTGGTCGCCGAGCTCGGGGCGGAGGAGTGGGCGCGCCGCACGGGCACCGTCCCGGTCGCCTCCTTCACGGCCACGAAGCTCCGCTGGCTGCGCGACGCCGAGCCCGAGAACGCGGCGCGCGTCGCGGCGGTCGCCCTCCCCCACGACTGGCTGACCTGGCGCCTGCTGGGCTACGGACCCGGATCCCCGCGCGGCGTGGACCTCGACGCGCTGACGACCGACCGCTCGGACGCCTCCGGCACCTCGTACTGGGGCGCCGACGGCTACGACCTCGAGCTGCTCGAGCACGCGCTCGGACACCGCCCGGCGCTCCCGCGCGTACTCGGTCCGTCGGAGGAGGCGGGCCGGACGTCGGAGGGCCTCGTGGTCGGCCCCGGCGCCGGCGACAACGCGGGCGCGGCGCTCGGGCTCGGCGCGGGACCCGGCGACGTGGTCGTCAGCATCGGCACGAGCGGCACCGTCTTCGCGGTGACCGAGGACCCGGTGCGCGACCCCTCCGGGACCGTCGCCGGCTTCGCGGACGCGAGCGGGCGCTTCCTGCCGCTCGTCGCGACGCTCAACGCCGCCCGCGTGCTGTCCTCGACCGCCGCCCTGCTCGGAGCCGGCTTCGACGAGTTCGCCGACCTCGCGCTGCAGGCGGAGCCGGGCGCCGACGGCCTCGTGCTCGTCCCGTACTTCGAGGGCGAGCGCACCCCCAACCTGCCGGATGCGACGGCGAGCCTGCACGGCATGACCATCGCCTCGACCAAGCGCCGGAACCTCGCCCGCGCGGCGATCGAGGGCATGCTCTGCGGTCTGGCCGACGGCCTCGACGCGGTGCGCGGCCTCGGGGTGGACGCGCGGCGCATCCTGCTGATCGGCGGAGCGGCGCAGAACCGCGCCGTGCAGCTGGCCGCCTCGCAGGTGTTCGACGTTCCCGTGGTCGTGCCGACCCCCGGCGAGTACGTGGCCGACGGAGCCGCAGTGCAGGCCGCGTGGGCGCTGACCGGCTCGCGGCCGACCTGGCAGGTCACCTCGGTGGCCGAGCCGGCGGCCGACCACCGCCCCGCGATCCGCGCGCAGTACGCGGCGGCCCGCGCCTGACGCCGTCCGCGAGATGCCACTCCGGTACGCCTTCGACGGCGTGTCGCGGATCGGAGTGGCATCTCGCAGGGCAGCCGAGATCAGGACGTCATCGAGTCCACGTACTCGCGGTTCTCGTCCATCCACTCGGCGAGCGCCGCGTCGCGGTCGTCCGACGCGGAGTTGAACAGCGCGTTCTCGAGCGAGTAGAGCGTCTCGGAGTCCATCCGGAAGTCGCGCATCCAGCTGCTCAGCGTCGGGAAGTCGCCGTCGAACGAGCTCGAGCCGAACGAGTGGATGTCCTCCGCCTCGCCGAGCAGCCCCTTCGGGTCCTCGAGGTCCTTCACCGGGAACGCGTCGTAGGCCCAGTGCGGGCGCCAGAGCGTCACGGCGATGTCCTCGCCGTTCGCCGTCGCGGTCTCGAGCTCCTGCAGCATCGCCGGCGTCGACGACGTCAGGTACTCCATCCCCTCGAGGCCGTACCCGGGGATGACCTCCTCGGTCGTCACGGCGTTCAGCCCCGACCCGGGCTCGATGCCGATGAGCCGGTTCCCGACGACGTCCGGATTCGCCGCGAGCTCCTCGAGCGTGTCGATCGGAGCGTCCTCGTTGACCGCAATGGTCAGCTTCGCCTCGTCGTTCCAGGCTCCGAGGTCGACGAGCTGGTCGCCGTACTGCTCCAGGTAGCTGCCGTGGGTGGTCGGCAGCCAGGTGTCCAGCGCCAGGTCGTAGCTCCCGGCGGCGAGCCCCGCGAAACCGGGCGCCACGTCGATGTCCGAGAGCTCGACGTCGTAGCCCTGCTCCTCGAGCACGGCGCCCCAGAGCGCCGACACCGCGATGCCCTCGTCCCAGCCCTGGAACACGGCCAGGCGCACGTCGGTGCGGTCGCCGTTATCGACGGAGGCGGTGCTCGCCGGCCCCGCGACGGCCGACGCGCCGAGGGAGGCGACGACGGCGACCGAGACGGCCGCGACGGCCGAGCGGGTCAGGATCACGGCGCGACGGCTGCCGGCCCGGGCGACGCGGGCGGGCGAGGGCTTCCCCAGCGCCCCCGTCATCCGGTCGAGCACGATCGCGAGGATCACCACCGAGATCCCGGCCTCGAACCCGAGCGACACGTCGATCCGGTTGAGGCTCGCGACGACGTCGCCGCCCAGCCCGCCCGCTCCGACGATGCCGGCGATGACCACCATCGAGAGCGACAGCATGATCACCTGGTTGAGCCCCGCCAGGATCGACGGCAGCGCGAGCGGCAGCTGGATCTGGCGCAGGATCCGCCACTTCGACGAGCCGAACGCCTCCCCCGCCTCGACGAGCTCGGGGTCGACCCCGCGGATGCCGAGCTCGGTCAGGCGCACCCCCGGCGCCATCGCGAAGACGATCGTCGCGACGATGCCGGGCACGACTCCGACGCGGAAGAAGATCAGCGCCGGGATCAGGTACACGAACGCCGGCATGGTCTGCATCAGATCGAGCACCGGGCGGAGGATCGTGGAGGCCGTCCGGTTGCGCGCGGCGAGCACGCCCAGCGGCACGCTCAGCGCGATGGCGATCACGGAGGCGACGAGCACCAGCGCGAGCGAGTCCATCGCGTTCTCCCACTGGTCCACGCTCACGATCACCACGAGCCCCACCGCGGTGCCGATCGCGAGGACCCACCCGCGCGCGGCGTAGGCGAGCACCGCGAGGAACGCGATGATCACCCAGAACGGCGGAGTGGCGAGCACCGCGTCGACTCCCGTGTAGAGAGCGCCGAAGACGGTCCTGATCAGGTCGAAGACGGGCTGGAAGACCGCGGTGAGGGCGTCGATGCCGCTCTCGACGGCGTCACCCAGGGGCAGGCGGATCATCGGACGCCCCCCTCGCTCGCGAGCACGGAGTCGTCGACGGGTCCGCCCGTCGCGTGCAGCGTGGCCGTGACGAGCTCCGTCGGGATCGTCGCCGGCGGCTCGATCACCGGCTGCTCCCCGGTCTGCGAGCTGATGTTGCCGAGGGCGGCCAGCAGCGTGACGCGCGGGATCGCCCCGAGCAGGCGTCCGCTCCCGTCGACGACCGCGACGGGCAGCTCCGTCTCGACGGCGGGCTCGATGATCTCGCTCAGCGCGGTGTCCGGAGCGACGGCGACGACGTCCGCAGTGACGACGGCCGAGAGATCGACCTCGCTCCGGCGCACCTGCCCCATCACGTCGCGGTCGCGAACGGTTCCGACCAGTCGGCGTCCGGCGCCGACCACGAACGCCGCGGAGGTCTGCAGGTCGCGCATCCCGCGGAGCGCCGCGCGGGGCCCGGCGGCGAGGGTCACGACGGAGCGCGGCGGCTCCATCACGGCGGCGGCGGTCAGCACGCGCGCACGGTCGACGTCCTGCACGAACTGCGCGACGTAGTCGTTCGCCGGGTCGGTGAGGATCTCCTCCGGGGTGCCGATCTGGACGATGCGGCCGTCGCGCATGACGGCGATGCGGTCGCCGAGGAGCATCGCCTCGTTGAGGTCGTGGGTGATGAAGACGATCGTCTTCCCGAGCTCCTGCTGCAGCTCGATCAGTTGCTCCTGCATCTCGCGCCGGATGAGCGGATCGAGTGCCGAGAACGCCTCGTCCATCAGGACGATGCCCGTGTCGGCCGCGAGCGCGCGGGCGAGGCCGACGCGCTGGCGCATGCCTCCGGAGAGCTCGCCGGGCGTCGTGTCGTGCCAGCCGGCGAGTCCGGCGCGCTCGATCGCCAGCAGCGCGCGCTCGCGCCGCTCCTGAACGGGGACGCCCTGGATCTCGAGCGGGTAGGCGACGTTGTCGAGCACGGTGCGGTGCGGCAGCAGCGCGAAGTGCTGGAACACCATCGAGACGGACGAACGGCGCACCCGCCGCAGCTCCCCGTCGGGCACTCCCGTGATGCTCGACCCGTCGATCAGGACCTCGCCCGCCGTCGGCTCCTGCAGGCCGTTGAGCATGCGGATCAGCGTGGACTTGCCGGAGCCCGAGAGCCCCATCACCACGAAGATCTCGCCGCGGCGCACGGCGAACGAGGCGTCGATCACCGCCGCGGTCCCGGAGGAGCCGAGGTCGTCCCGGTCGGCGCCCGCCCGCAGTCGCCTCACCGCCTCGTCGGGACGCCGTCCGAAGACCTTGAAGAGCCCTCTCGCCTCGAGGGCGGGAACGGCGAGGTCCTCGAGGACCACTCCGCCCGCGGGCTCGCTGATGTCGTTCTGGTTCTGCTGCACGTACGCTCCGTCGGGGCGCAGGACGGATCCCGCGCTCTCTCATCTCGTGGTGCCGGGTCGGGGCGCGTGGGACTCCCCGGATCGAGCCTCCGCGTGCTGCCCGCCGCGCGACGCAGGCGGGGGATGGAGGCGTCCGGGGTGTGTCCGAGGCGGCCTCGGGGCCGCCTCCGCTCCCGCTGACCGTACGCTCGCGGCTCTCCGTCACGGGGACGGGGCACGGGCGCGGACCGGTTCATCGGGGTCTCGAAGACCGCCGTCCACGGTAGTCGCGGAGCCCCGGACCGGCAAATGTCCGACTATTCGACGAGAGGGGTCAGCAGCCGTGCGCATCCGCGTCGTCGGCGAGGAATCCCAGGTCAGGGCCCCTTACGCTTCGTTGCTCGATCGTTACCCGACTCTCCCGGGGAAACCGACCGGCGGTCCGGATCAGGCCGTCGTGTCCCCCGACGGACCGGACGGAGCAGCGGCTCCCACTCCGCTCACCGGCTCGCCCTGCCACGACTCGAGCACCCACTCCGAGCCGCCGCCCACGAGCACGACGACGCCGGTGTTGTCGAGCAGGTGATCGGCGATGAAGCGCGCGTCGAGGTCCTTCGAGCGCAGCCCCGCCCAGCAGCGGATCGCCGCCCCGTGGCTGACCAGCGCGACCGTGCCGTGCCCCGACGACTCCGCCTCCGCGACGACGGAGTCGTACCGCGCCGCGAACTCCTCGCCCGTCTCACCCCCGGCGAGCCTCAGCCCGGTCTCGCCGCCGGCCCAGCGGAACACGGTGCCCATGTACTCCTCGACCGCGGCCTCGTCGCCGCGCATCTCGAGACCGGCCGCCGCGATCTCGCGGATCCCGTCGCGCTCGATCGGCTCGAGCCCCAGGGCCGCCGCGAGCGGCGCCGCCGTCTCGTGGGTCCGGCGCATCGTCGAGACGTAGAGCGCGCCGATGCCCTCACCGGCGAGCGTCTCGGGCAG
Source organism: Rathayibacter sp. Leaf299 (assembly GCF_001423055.1). Lineage (NCBI taxonomy): Bacteria > Bacillati > Actinomycetota > Actinomycetes > Micrococcales > Microbacteriaceae > Rathayibacter > Rathayibacter sp. Leaf299. The sequence goes on along the minus strand of NZ_LMNT01000002.1, from coordinate 855,732 downwards.
CAGCTCCGCCTGGGTGCGTCCGAGCTCGGTCAGCCCGGGTCCGGGGATGCGGGTGTCGAGGAGCCCGGCGACGTTCGAGGGCGTCTGGCCGTGGCGGATGAGGAGCAGGCGCATCCGTCCACGGTACCCGCCGCGCATCGAGGGAACCCCGGCCTCGGCCCAGGGCCACGGCTCCCGCCCCGCGCGCACCCCCTGTGCCAGAATGACCGGGACCGAAGGGACGCGCCTGTGCCGACACGATCAGGACGCAGCTCCGGAGTGACCCTGCACGACGTCGCGCGAGAGGCCGGCGTCTCGCTCGCCACCGCCTCGCGATCGCTGAACGGCAGTCAGCGCAAGGTCGCCGAGGAGTACCGGGTCCGCGTGCTCGCGGCCGCCCAGCGCCTCGGCTACTCCCCCAACCTCTCGGCCCAGGCCGTCGCCAAGGGCTCGACCAGCACGGTCGCCCTGATCGTCAGCGACATCGCCGACCCCTACTTCTCGACCATCGCCGCGGGCGTCGCCGGAGCGGCGGAGCAGCTCGGCCTCGTCGTCACAATGGCCGTCACCGGCCGCGACTCCGCCCGCGAGCTCGCCATCGTGCGGGCCCTGCGCGGCGCGCGGCCGCGAGTGATGATCCTCGCGGGCAGCCGCTTCGCCGGCGAGGACGAGCGCGACGCGCTCATCGCCGAGCTCACCTCGTTCGAGGCCGCCGGCGGCCGCGTCGTGCTTATCAGCCAGGGCGGACTGCCGTTCCCGACCGTCGTGCTCGACAACCGCGCGGGTGCGCGAGCGCTGGCCGAGGCCCTCGTCGAGCAGGGCTACCGGCGCTTCGGAGTCGTGTCCGGCAGCCCCGCGATCCTCACGTCGCACGATCGCGTGCAGGGCTTCCGCGAAGGGCTCGAGGCGCACGGCATCGCCCTCGACGACGCGCTCGTGGTCGAGGCGCCCTTCTCGCGCGACGGCGGATTCGACGGCGCCACGAGACTCCTCGCCGAGCACCGCGACGAGATCGACCTCGTCTTCGCCGTGAGCGACGTGATGGCGATGGGAGTCTCCTCCGCCCTGCGCGCGGCCGGGATCGAGCCCGGCGCCGACCTCGGCGTCGCGGGCTTCGACGACATCCCCACGGTGCGCGACGTGCACCCCGCGCTCACCACCGTGGCCGTGCCGCTGCGCGAGCTCGGCGAGCGCTCCCTCGCCGTCGCGCTCGGCGACGACGACGCTCCCGCCGAGCCCGTCGCGACCTCGGTGGTCCTGCGCGCGAGCACTCCGGGGCCCCGAGCGACGTAAGGTGTGCTCACACGCGCCCGCGGACGGGCGGGTCCCGCGCTGACGCGGGCTCGGACGGTCCCTGCGACAGGGCGCCGCCGATCACAGAGAGCCACGGTGCCCCGATGCCGGAAGACAAGCCCGCGCCCCGGGCTCCCAGCATCTACGACGTCGCGCGCGCCGCCGGAGTCTCGCACCAGACCGTCTCGCGCGTCCTGAACGACCACCCGAGCCTGCGCGCCGAGACCAAGCGCCGCGTCCTCGCCGTGATGGCCGACCTCGACTACCGTCCCAACCTCGCCGCCCGCGCGCTGGTCACCAGCCGCACGCGCACCGTCGGCGTGCTGTCCTCGCAGAGCCTCCAGTACGGCCCGGCGTCGAGCATCCAGGCGATCGAGGTCGCCGCGCGCGATGCCGGCTACCTCGTCGTCACCGCCAACGTCGACGGCACCGACGGCGAGTCGATCCAGGCCGGGATCCGCCACCTGCTGAACCAGGCGGTCGAGGGTCTCGTGGTCATCGCGCCGCAGATCCGCGTGTTCGACATCCTCTCGGGGGCCGCGCTGCGGATCCCGCACGTGACCCTGCAGACCTCGGACGACTCCCGCGACGACGCGCTGTACGTCGACCAGATGGCGGGGGCGCGCCTGGCCACCGCGCACCTGATCGACCTCGGGCACACCGAGATCGTGCACCTGGCCGGCCCGCAGGACTGGATCGAGGCGGAGGCGCGGATGCGCGGCTTCCTGGCCGAGCTCGACGACCGCGACATCGCGATGCGACCGCCGCTCCTGGGCGACTGGAGCGCCGAGCGCGGCCACCGCGTGGGCCTGGAGCTCGCGCGGTTCCTCGACTTCACGGCCGTCTTCGCCGCGAACGACCAGATGGCGCTGGGCCTGCTGAGCGCCTTCCACGAGCGCGGGATCCGGGTGCCCGAGGACGTCAGCGTGATCGGCTACGACGACATCCCCGAGGCCGCGTTCTACTGGCCGCCGCTGACGAGCGTCCGCCAGGACTTCGCCGAGCTCGGCCGCCGCTGCATGGCGACGCTGCTCAGCCTGATCGAGGGCGAGCGGCCGGAGCCGGCGCCGCCGATCGAGCCGCAGCTCGTCGTCCGCGGGTCCACCGCAGTGCCCCGCACCCTGCGCCCGACAGGCGTCGCGGAGCGTCCGTCACCGCGCGCCGTTACCGAGTCGCAACTTTCCCGGTGGCACGAAAGCGATCCACGGGTCTAGCATCACTCCATGTGATCGCTCACATGAGCGCTCACATCCCCGCCCCGCAACCGGGAGCGGCCCCTCCCACTGCATTCAATGACGAAGGAATCACAGTGACCACTATGAAGCGCTCCCTCCTCGCCGGCCTCGCCGGCGGAGCGATGATCCTCTCCCTCGCAGCCTGCTCCAGCGGCGGCGACTCGGGCAGCGGCGACGGCGGCGGCGAAGGCGGACTGGTCGGCGTCGCGATGCCGACGAAGTCCTCCGAGCGCTGGATCGCCGACGGCGACAACGTCAAGTCGCAGCTCGAGGAGGCCGGCTACGAGGTCGACCTGCAGTACGCCGAGGACGACATCCCCACCCAGGTCTCGCAGCTCGAGAACATGATCACCAAGGGCGCCAAGGCCCTGATCATCGCCTCGATCGACGGCACCACCCTCACGAGCGTGCTCGAGGAGGCGGCCGCGAACGACATCCCGGTCATCGCCTACGACCGCCTCATCCGCGACTCGGCCAACGTCGACTACTACGCGACCTTCGACAACTACAAGGTCGGCGTGCAGCAGGCCACCTCGCTCCTCGCGGGCCTGGGCCTGACCGACCTGACCGGAGCCCCCGCCGCCGACGCGCCGGCCGGCCCGTTCAACATCGAGCTGTTCGCCGGAAGCCCCGACGACAACAACGCCACGTTCTTCTTCAACGGCGCGATGGACACCCTCAAGCCCTTCATGGACGACGGAACCCTCGTCGTCAAGAGCGACGAGACCGAGTTCACCACCGTCGCCACGCTGCGCTGGGACCCCGAGGTCGCCCAGAGCCGCATGGAGGACATCCTGACCAAGTCGTACTCCGACGGATCCCAGGTCCAGGGCGTCCTCTCGCCCTACGACGGCCTCAGCCGCGGCATCATCTCGGCCCTGACCGACGCCGGCTACACCGTCGGAACCGACTTCCCGATCATCACCGGCCAGGACGCCGAGCTCGACTCGGTCAAGGCGATCATCTCGGGCGAGCAGTACGCGACCATCTACAAGGACACCCGCGAGCTCGCGGCCGAGGCCGTCACCATGGCGCAGGCCGTCCTCGAGGGCACCGAGCCCGAGGTCAACGACACCGAGACCTACGACAACGGCGAGAAGGTCGTCCCGTCGTACCTCCTCGAGCCCGTCATCGTGACCAAGGACGACATCGAGTCGGTCCTGGTCGACGGCGGCTACTACACCGACGCCGAAATCAACGGTTAAGCGCGAACCTCGGTGGGGTGATCTGCGGCGTTGTCGTCTGGCGCGATGGTTCCACCATCGCTTCCTCCTCCGCCTTGCAGCTCACCCCACCGAGAACCGCGACCGCCCTCCAGGAGGAGGAGCTCCGCGACAGCCCTCCCGAGGAGGAGCCGCCGCGGATGCCCTCCTGAGGAGGAGCTGTTGCGTCACTCCTCTTAACAAAGAGGAGCGGAAGCGAGCGAGGCCTCCCCGAGGGGCCGTGACCGGATCGGCGCCCGAGAGGGTGCGGGTCGCGAGTCGGTACTGAACGATCCGAGCCGGGTCCCCGAGAGGGGGCCCGGCTCCCTGAAGGAGTGAGGCGTAGTGAGCACCAACATTCTCGAGATGCGCGGGATCACCAAGACGTTCCCGGGTGTCAAAGCGCTGCAGGACGTGACTCTGAACGCCGCGCGCGGCGAGGTGCACGCGATCTGCGGCGAGAACGGCGCCGGCAAGTCGACGCTGATGAAGGTCCTGTCCGGGGTCTACCCGCACGGCACCTACGAGGGCGACATCGTCTTCGAGGGCGACGTGATGCAGTTCGGCAGCATCCGCGACTCGGAAGCCAAGGGCATCGTCATCATCCACCAGGAGCTGGCCCTCAGCCCCTACCTCTCGATCGCCGAGAACATCTTCCTCGGCAACGAGGTCCGCGGATTCGCGGGGCTGATCGACTGGAACAAGACCAATCAGGAGGCGGCCGCGCTGCTCGCCCGGGTGGGTCTGAAGGAGAACCCCACGACGAAGATCCAGGAGATCGGAGTCGGCAAGCAGCAGCTCGTCGAGATCGCCAAGGCGCTCTCCAAGCGGGTCAAGCTGCTCATCCTCGACGAGCCCACCGCGGCGCTCAACGACGAGGACTCGGACCACCTGCTCGACCTGATCCTGCACCTGAAGGAGCAGGGCATCACGTCGCTGATCATCAGCCACAAGCTGAACGAGATCAAGAAGATCGCGGACACCGTGACGGTCATCCGCGACGGCAAGACGATCGAGACGATCGCTCACGACGACGTGACCGAGGACCGGATCATCAAGGACATGGTCGGCCGCGACCTCGACCACCGCTACCCGGACCACACCCCGCACATCGGCGAGGAGATCCTCCGCGTCGTGGACTGGACGGCCCACCACCCGCAGGACCCGACTCGCGTCATGGTCGACAAGGTGAACCTCACGGTGCACCGCGGCGAGATCGTCGGCATCGCCGGCCTCATGGGCGCGGGTCGCACCGAGTTCGCGATGAGCCTCTTCGGCCGCTCCTACGGCAGCCGCATCTCGGGCCAGGTCTTCAAGGCCGGCAAGGAGATCAAGATGCGCAACGTGTCGGAGGCGATCGCCCACGGGCTCGCCTACGCCACGGAGGACCGCAAGCACTACGGCCTCAACCTCATCGACGACATCAAGCGGAACATCTCGCTCGCCTCGCTCGAGAAGGTGTCGAAGGGCGGACTCGTCGACGACAACCGCGAGTTCGAGGTCGCGAACGAGTACCGCGGCAGCATGAACATCAAGTCGCCGACCGTGCTCGCCAAGACCGGCAAGCTCTCGGGCGGCAACCAGCAGAAGGTCGTCCTGTCGAAGTGGATCTACTCCGACCCCGACGTCCTGATCCTCGACGAGCCCACCCGCGGCATCGACGTGGGAGCGAAGTACGAGATCTACACCATCATCAACAAGCTCGCGGCGGCGGGTAAGGGGATCATCGTCATCTCCTCCGAGCTCCCCGAGCTGCTCGGCATCTGCGACCGCGTGTACGCGCTGTCGGAGGGCCGGATCACGGGCGAGCTGCCCATCGCCGAGGCGACCCCCGAGGCGGTCCTCACCCTCATGACCCAGGAGAAGCAACGATGACCGATCTGCAGAACACCCCGCCCACGGCGGCGGGCGCGCAGGTGAACCCCACCGAGAACGCGTTCACGAAGCGCCTCAGCCACGTGCTGGGCGACCTCGGCAAGAACGGCATCTTCATCGCCCTCATCGTGGTGGTGCTGCTGTTCCAGATCATGACCGAGGGGATCCTGCTGCGCCCGCAGAACATCTCCAATCTGATCGTCCAGAACGGCTACATCCTGATCCTCGCCATCGGCATGGTGATGGTCATCGTGGCCGGGCACATCGACCTCTCGGTCGGCTCGGTCGCCGCGTTCGTCGGAGCCGTCTCGGGTGTCTTCGCGGTCACCATGGGTCTCCCGTGGTGGCTGTCGATCATCCTGTCGCTCGGCATCGGCGCCCTCGTCGGCGCCTGGCAGGGCTTCTGGATCGCCTACGTCGGCATACCCGCGTTCATCGTGACGTTGGCGGGCATGCTGATCTTCCGCGGCCTCGCGCTCGTCGTCCTCGGCAACGCGAACATCGGCTCCTTCCCGATCGAGTACCGCGCGCTGGGCAACGGCTTCCTCACCGACCTGTTCGGCGAGACCGCGCTCGACCCGCTGTCGCTCGGAGTCGGCGCGCTGGCGATCATCGCGTTCACCGTGCAGTCGCTGCGCACCCGCCGCGGCCGCCAGAAGTACAACCAGAGCGTCGAGCCGGGCGTCTGGTTCGTCACCAAGCTCGTCCTCGTCGCGCTCGTCATCGGCGCCTTCGCCTTCGCGCTCTCCACCTTCAAGGGCATCCCGGTGACCCTGATCGTGCTGGCCGTGCTCGTGCTGGTCTACGGCGTCGTGATGAACCGCTCGGTCTTCGGCCGCCACGTCTACGCGATCGGCGGCAACCTGCACGCCGCTGAGCTCTCGGGTATCAAGACCCGCAACGTGACCTTCTGGCTGTTCGTCAACATGGGCGTCCTCGCCGCGCTGGCCGGACTCGTCTTCACCGCCCGCCTGAACCTCGCCGGCCCCAAGGCCGGAGACGGCTTCGAGCTCGAGGCCATCTCGGCCGCCTTCATCGGCGGCGCGGCGGTCCAGGGCGGCGTCGGCACCATCGGCGGCGCGATCCTCGGTGGACTCATCATCGGCGTCCTGAACAACGGCATGTCGATCATGGGCATCGGCATCGAGTGGCAGCAGGCGGTCAAGGGCCTCGTGCTCCTGCTCGCGGTCGCCTTCGACGTCTACAACAAGCGCCGCGCAGGCGGACGCTGATCGGAGTCCCGTGCCCGACTGGTCGCGGTTCCTCCCGCTGAGCGCTCGGCCCGACGTCGACGAGTCGGGGGTCAGCAACGACTGGCGCCCGCTCGTCGCCGATCGACTCGATCGCCTCGCGGTACTGGCCGCCTCCCCCTCCTTCCTGGAGGAGGAGGCGGCCGGTGCCGTCTCCGCCCCCTCCACCCCTCCTCCCTCCGCCGCCGCCGTTCTCGGCGAGCTCGTGGTGCGGCTCTCGAGCAGCACCGGCCAGCGCCTCGCCACCCGCGTCGGCGCCCGGGAGGCGGGCTCCCCTCCCCCGGCCGAGGAGATCCCCGGCGCTCTCACGGCGCTCGCCTCGGCCCGGCGCTCCGGCTCCGGGTCCAGAGGCGTGGCCGACCTGGTCGACGTCGTCCGGGTCGAGCTGAGCCTCGTCACCGGAGTCGACCTGCCGCCCCGCGTCTCGGGTGCGATCGCGATGGAGCGGATGCAGCGCGCGCCGCTCCCGATCCGCGCCGCGCTCCGCGGCCGCTCCCTCGTCGCGACGGACGCCGGCTGGGAGCTGGGCCTGGGCCCGGCCGTCCGGGCGCCGGCCGAGGTGCTGCTGCGCTTCCTCCTCGGGCTCGGGCCGTTCCCGGACGCACCGCCCGCCGACGCGTAGGGCGGAGCCGTCCGCCCCCGCCGCGAGCTGCCCCGTACGATCTGCAGGCCTCCGCACGATCTGCAGGCCCGCGCACGATCTGCAGGGGAATGTGCGATCTGCAGGGGATGTGCACCCGGCTCGACGTCAGCAGGCGGAGGAATCCGTTTGCCGGCCCGGATCCCCTGCGAATCGTGCACCGACCGCTCCGAGCCCGCACACCGCCGACCTCCGGCCCGGAGACCAGGACGTCGGACCGCGCCCGTAGCATCGGGGCATGAACCGCTCGCTGCCGAGAAGCTCACCGTCCGCCCGCGGAGTGGACGCCGCCGGCGTCCTCGCCCTCGTCGACTCCCTCGAGGAGGCGCCCGGCATCGAGCTGCACGGGCTCGTGCTGGTGCGCGGCGGGAGCGTCGTCGCCGAGGGCTGGTGGGCGCCCTACTCGGCCGAGCGGCTGCACCTGCTCTACTCCTACTCCAAGAGCTTCACGGCGACGGCGGTCGGCCTCGCCGTCGCCGAGGGGCTCGTCGATCTCGACGCCGCCGTGCTCTCCTACTTCCCCGAGCTCGACGCCGAGGTGACGGACGAGCGCTCGCGCGCGATCCGCGTCCGGCACGTGCTCGCGATGGCGAGCGGGCACCGCGAGGAGACGATCGACCGCGCGCGGGCGATCGATCCGGTCGACATGGTCCGCGGCTTCCTCCTCGTGCCGCCCGACGAGGAGCCGGGCGCGCTCTTCGCCTACAACCAGCCGTGCACCTTCGCGGCCGCCGCGATCGTGCAGCGGGTGAGCGGGGAGTCGCTGGTTGACTACCTCCGGCCGCGGCTGCTCGATCCGCTGGGGATCGGCGAGGTCGCGTGGCTGCGCGACGCCTCCGGTCGCGAGATCGGCTACAGCGGACTGCACGCCACGACAGAGGCCGCGGCGGCGCTCGCGCTGCTGTACCAGCAGGAGGGCCGCTGGGATTCGGAGCAGCTGCTGAGCGCGGAGTGGGTCGCGGAGGCGTCGACCGCCCACGTCCCCACGCCGACCGGGACCGGCGCCGACTGGTCCGGCGGCTACGGCTTCCAGTTCTGGCGCTCGCAGCACGGCTACCGGGCCGACGGCGCTTACGGGCAGTTCGGCCTCGTGCTGCCCGAGCACAACGCGGTGCTCGCGATCACCGGCCAGACGACCGACACCGAGGGTCTGCTCGCGCGGGTCTGGGAGCACCTGCTGCCGGCGCTCCTGCCGGAGGGCGCCGTCGCCCCGACCGGGGCGGAGGAGACGCTCGCGACGCGCCTCGGCTCCCTCGGCCTCCCTCCGCTCGCCCCTGCTGCCGTCGATGTGGCGCCCGGCCGCTACCGGCCGTCGCACTCGGACGTCCTCTCGCTGACCGGCCTCGAGCTCTCGGTCGAGGCCGCGGGCTGGACGCTCGCGCTGATCGAGGGCGAGGACCGGCTGCTCGTCGCGCCGGGATCCGGGGAGTGGACGACGACGGACGTCCTGGCCGCGAGCGCCGGCCGCGGCCCCGCCGGCGAGCTGCTCGTCGACGTGCTGTTCCTCGAGACGCCGCATCGACTGCACCTCGCGCTCGACGCCGCCGCCGCGACGTTCACCGCGCGCTGGGCGACGGAGCCGCTGCACGCCGGCCCGCTGCGCGAGCTGCGCGCCCCACGCTGACACAGGGAGGGGCCACCACCCCCCTCGTGCATGTCGACGTCGCCCTGTACGGTGGATCGCAGGAATGTTGACGTGAACACTCGCGCAGTCCCCGTGCAAAGGAGCACAGAATGACGACTCGATTCAGACCGTTCGGATGGGCGGTGACGGCTCTCGTCGTCACGGGCCTCCTGGGAGCAGGAGCGCCCGCCCTCGCGGCGCCGCTCGCGAGCGCGGTGGTGACCGATCCCGCCGACGGAGTGCCGCGCGCGGATCCCCCGCCCGTGTACGACTCCTTCCCCGCGATCCAGGATCCGGGCCGGAGTGCGGGCGGATACTTCCAGCCGAGCTGGTACGACACCGACGGGCGCCACATCCAGGCGCACGGCGGGCAGATCGTCACGGTGCAGGAGGACGGCGCCGACGTGCACTACTGGTACGGCGAGGACCGCACGAAGGGCTACTACAACAGCCCCGGAGTCGCCGTGTACCGCTCGACCGACGGGATGAACTGGGAGAACCGCGGCACGGCGCTGCGCAGCGTCCAGACCCCCGAGGAGCTCGAGCAGCCCTACTTCGACGCCCTCTACGACACCGTCGACGACGCCGGAGTGCCGCGCGCCGACCGGATCGCCGAGATCGACTACCACCTCGACACGAATCAGACCTCGCCCAACACCGCGATCTTCGAGCGCCCGAAGGTGCTCTACAACGAGAAGAACGACCAGTGGGTGATGTGGTGGCACTCCGACGGCCGCATCACGCCGGGCGGCAGCACGTATGCGCGGTCGTTCGCCGCGGTCGCGGTCTCGGACAGCCCGACCGGTCCGTTCACGATGACCGGCGCCTACCGCCTCTACAACCGCACCGACTACAAGGCGTGCATCTCGGCGGCCGTGCCGGGCCAGGCCCGCGACATGACCGTCTTCCAGGACGAGGACGGCACCGCGTACATCTCCTACTCCTCCGAGGAGAACCGGAGCCTCTACATCGCCAAGCTCGACGCCGACTACACGAACGTCGAGCGCACGACGACCACGGACACCCTGGACGCGAACCAGTACTCGGCCGACGGGCGGTACCCGTACGTCTTCGCCGACGGGACCCCCGGCGCTCCGGTGCGCGGGACCGACTTCCAGATCGTGAAGGAGTGCGGCGTCCTGGAGGCGCCCGCGATCTTCGCCGAGGGCGGGAAGTACTACACGCTCGCCTCGGGCGCGACCGGATGGGCGCCGAACCCGCAGACCTACTACACGGCCGACAGCGTGCTCGGACCGTGGATCCGCGGCGTCCAGGCCGGCGACCCCTACGAGAACGTGGCGTACAACCAGATCCCCGAGGGCGGCGACGGACTCCTCTCGGTCGGCGACGGCCGCAAGACGACCTTCGGCTCGCAGTCGACGAACGTCCTGACCCTCGGCGCCGGCAGGCACGTCTACATGGGCGACCGGTGGAACGACGGCGCGGCCGACTCGAACTACGTCTGGCTGCCGATGACCATCGGCGAGAACGGGCGCCTCGAGATGCGCAATCCCGCCGTCGAGGACCCGGCGCGCTGGGCCGACGGCTGGAACGCGTCGTACTGGGACGACAAGGGCGTCGGAGCCGGCCTCTGGTCGGTCGTCGACGACCGCCTCCCCGACACCGTCACCCGCGCGGCCGACATCGGCGCGAAGCTGCCCGCGACCGTCTCGGTCCGCTCCCCCGGCGGCACGCGCGACGTGGCCGTCGAGTGGGAGCCGACCGGTCCGAACGTCCTGGGCACGCTCAGCGTCACGGGAGTGCTGGCCGGCGACGCCGAGTACTCGGACGGACGCCGCTTCACCCGCACCATCGAGGTCGCCGAGCCCGGGATCGCGAACCTCGCACGCCTGGCGACGGTGACGACGACGAGCCGCTCGGACCTCGCTCCGAAGCTCGTCGACGGCGACCTGAAGGGCAAGGGCTGGGACGACTGGACCTCCACCGGGTACCCGCGCGACAGCCGCCTGACCTTCACCTGGGGCTCGCCGCAGGACCTCGACTCGCTCACCGTGCACACCTTTAAGGACGGAGCCGCGAGCTGGCCCTCGAGGATCGAGGTCGAGTACCAGGTCGACGGCGCCTGGCGCACGTCGACCGTCGCGGCGACCCTGACCCAGGTCGCGACCGACGCGGCGCCGACCGTGGCGCTGGATCTCTCCTCCCTCCCCGACACCGCGGCCGTGCGCCTGCACCTCACCAGTGCGGCGAACACCTGGCAGTCGATCTCGGAGGTCGAGATCTGGGGCGAGGCGCCTCCGGTCAACCTGTGCCGGATCGCCGGCTCGAGCGTGAGCGCGTCCTTCAGCCAGACGGAGTGGGCGACCCTGCCCGCGGCGAACGCGTGCGACGGGAACGCGGCGACCACCTGGTCGACGTGGTCGAGCGCGCCGCTGCGGAGCAGCGCGGACTTCACGCTGACCACCGCGGCGTCCCACCGCGTCGACCGGGTGACGTTCACCAACATCGAGGGCACGATCGCGTCGGCGAGCGTGGCGTACCGCGGCACCGACGGCGTGTGGCGCCCGACCACCGCGCAGACCGCTCCGGTCGCGGCGAACGGCGCGGCCACCACGCTGACGTTCGGCGCCGTCACGGCGACGGGACTGCGGATCACCTTCGCGACTCCGGACTCGTTCGTGAAGATCACCGAGATCGTGGTGCCGGAGGCCGCCGCCCCGGCGGTCGTCGCCCCCGTCAGCGTCACGAGCCGCTGCATCGCCAAGAAGGCCGTCCTGACGGTCACCACGGCGAACGGCTCGGCGATGCCGATCGACGTGACCGTGCGCTCGGCCTACGGGCAGAAGGCGTTCGCGCAGGTCGCTCCCGGAGCGAACGCGACCCACGCGTTCACGACGCGCCTGGCCACCGCACCGGCGGGCCAGGTGACCGTGACCGCGGTCGGCGGCGGGGAGACGCTCGAGCAGACCGTCGCCTACCCGGCGCGGAGCTGCTGACCCGGAGCGCTGAAGGGAGCCCCGGTCGGGTGGACATCGTCCCCCGACCGGGGCTCCTCCGCGTGACGGCGCGAGTCGGCGTGCACCGGAAGAGGGGTCTCGGAGCGGACGGCGGCACTGGTACGAAGGACTCGCCGCTCGCAGTGCCGCTCGGCAGAACCAGGATCCACGCGTGACCCGCTCCGCCCGCACGGCCGCCCTCGCCGCCGCCGCCCCGACCGCCGGCCTCGTGCTGGCGCTCCTCTTCGCCACCGCCGCAGCCGCCCCCGAGGCCGTGCCGCAGACTCCCGAGACGGCGGTCGCGGAGCCGTCCGCGACTCCGACCGCGACTCCGACGACGACGCCGAGCCCCGTGGACTCGATCAGGAGCCCGCGCTCAGGCGCCACCGATGCCGTCGGTGGCGTCGCGGAGGAGCGCCCCGAGGGCACCGACCTCGACGGGACCCCGGAGCCGCAGGTGTGCGCGCCGGTTCCGCCCGCCGCACCGGCTCCCGCGCCCTCGATCGCACCGAGCGTGCCGGAGGAGCAGTCGACGGACGGTGTCGACGTCGGCGTCTCGATCGATCCCCCGGTCGACGGCGGTGCTCTGACCATGACCGTCGCGGGCGACGCGGCCGCGCTGACCGAGTCCGGGTCCACCGCCACGGCCCGCCGCTTCCTCGGCGTCCTGCCGACCGTCACGGTGCGCGACACCCGCGATCCGGACGCGGTGCCGGAGGGCGCGGACTGGTCCGTGCTCGGCACCGCCGCCGACCTCACGGGCGACGACGGGCAGCCGGCGCTCGGAGTCGAGCACCTGGGCTGGGCGCCCCGGCTGCTCGAGGGCGAGGGTCCCGTTGTCGCGGGACCGGCCGTCCGGACCGTGCTGGACGGCGGCACGGAGGGACCGCGCCCCGGGCTCGTCTCGGCCGAGCTGCTCGCCCTGGCCGACGGGGCGGCGGCCCGGCCCGGACGGTGGACCGCGGACGCCGAGCTGGTGCTGCGCACCGCGCCGTCCGTCCGCGCGGGCGGCTACGCCTCCGTCGTCACCCTCTCGCTCTTCGAGTGAGCGCGGCTCGCGGCCGCCCGTGATCGAGTCGTAGGCTGATCCGACCGCTGCAGGCGGATCGGACAGGATCGATCCGCTTCGATCACACTCGAGCACACGGGACGAGACATGTCGACGACGACCGCCAAGCCCTTCACCGGCCCCCTCCGCCGCCGCTTCGGCGCCGCCCTCGACGCGGAGGCGCTGGTCCCCCTCCTGGCCGCCGCCCGGCTCCCCCTCGGGGTGCTCGAGCACGCGCCGACCCTCGAGGCGCTCCGGCGCCGTGCGGAGGAGGACCTCGGCACGCCGTGGCCGCAGCCGCTGCTCTCGCACTACGCCCGCTACGCCCGCGACGGCAACCGGACCGACTACGAGGGCCGCATCGGCGAGCGCCAGCGCCGCCTCACCCGCGCCGCCGTGCTCGCAGCGGCCACCGGCGAGCAGCGCTGGCTCGACGAGACGGCCGACGGCGTGCAGCTGCTGTGCGAGCAGAGCAGCTGGAGCTGGGCCGCGCACGACGACGCGCTGCCCCTGCTCGGCCGGGTCGTCCCTCCGATCGACCGCCCCTACCTGGATCTCGGAGCGGGTGAGGTGGTCGGGCAGCTGGCGTGGATCGACGCCCTGCTGGGCGAGCCGCTCGGCCGACGGGCCCCTGGCCTGCGCGAGCGGATGCGTGCCGAGACGCGGACGCGCGTGATCCGGCCGTTCCTCGACCGGCGCGACTGGCACTGGCTCGGGCTCGACGGCGACGTGCACAACTGGAACCCGTGGATCCACGGCAACGTCCTGCTCGCCGCCGTCGCGCTGGTCGACGACCCGGAGGAGCGGGCCGACGTCATCGCGCTGCTGCTCGAGGGGCTCGACCGGTTCCTGGACTCGCTGCCGGCGGACGGCGCGATCGACGAGGGCTTCGCCTACTGGTGGAACGGCGCCGGCCGGGCGCTCGAGACCCTGGAACTGCTGGCCGAGGCGACCGACGGCGCGCTCGACGCCTCCGAGCTGCCCGTCGTGCGGCAGGCCGTGCGGTTCCCCCATCGGATGCACCTGGGCGGTGCGTGGTACGCGAACGTCGCCGACGGGCCGGCGCGCGCCTCCGACACTCTGCCCTGGCACGTGCTGCACCGCTGGGGGCGGCGGATCGGGGACCGGGACGTGATCGCGCACGCCGCCGTCCAGCGCCGGCCGGCCGAGCCGCTCGCCGATCCGGCGGCCGGGCTCGGGCGCCTCGTCCGCGCCCTCTCGGACCGGCAGTGGATCGCGGCCGAGCCCGGGCCGGCGCCCCTCGTCTCCCCCACCTGGCTGCCGTCGGTGCAGCTCCTCGTGACGCGCGAGCACCCGGGCGGCGCGGAGGGTCTGGCCCTCGTCGTCAAGGGCGGGCACAACGGCGAGCACCACAACCACCTCGACGTCGGCAGTGTGATCGTGGCGCTGGACGGCGTGCCCGTGCTGGTCGACGCCGGACAGCCGACGTACACGTCGCAGACCTTCGGCCCTGAGCGGTACGGCATCCGCGCGATGCAGAGCCGCTGGCACTCCGCTCCGGCACCGTGGGGTCTCGAGCAGGGGGTCGGCCGCGGGTTCGGCGCGTCGGACGTCTCGTCGGGACCGGCCGGGCTCCTGCTCGAGCTCGCCACCGCGTACCCCCTGCCCGCCGGATCGAGCCTGAGGCGCCGCGCCCGGCGCGAGGGGGCGCAGGTCGTCGTCGAGGACGAGTGGCGCCTGCCCCGCCCCGCGAGCGTTGTGGTGGACGGCGTCGAGGTGCACCTGCTGATCGCGGGAGACGTGGAGCTGCAGGACGGCGCCGCGGTCGTGACTCCGATCGAGGGGGCGCGGCGGCTGAGGCTCGAGTGGACCGGCGCCGAGGCGACGACGGAGGAGTGGCTGCTCGAGGATCCGCTGCTCGAGGCGAGCTGGGGGGTGCGGCTGACCCGGCTGACGCTGACGGTCGGCGCGGAGGGCGCCGAGGTCTTCGAGGGCGCGCTGCGCGTCACGGCGTCGGTGGCCTGAGGGCTCGGCCCTGCGCGGACCGGCCGTTCGGCGACGCTCGGCGGGAATGCGCTTGCCCCCGATCGATCCGCGGTCCTACACTCTGGTAAACGCTTTCCGCCCGGCCCGTCGGCCGATCGGGGCACCGCACAGCAGAAGGGCCTCCCGTGTCAGAGTCGACCACCCCCGCCACCACCTCCGCCGAACCGCGGACCCTCGGCATCATCATGAACGGCGTCTCGGGCCGCATGGGATACCGCCAGCACCTCGTCCGCTCGATCCTCGCGATCCGTGAGCAGGGCGGAGTCCTGCTCTCGGACGGCACCCGCGTGCAGCTCGAGCCGCTGCTCGTCGGGCGCAGCGAGGCCAAGCTCGCCGAGCTCGCCGCGAAGCACGGTCTGCAGCACTGGACCACCGACCTCGACGCCGCGCTCGCCGACCCGAAGTGGCAGATCTACGCCGACTTCCTGGTCACCAAGGCCCGCGTCCCCGCGTTGAAGAAGGCCATCGCCGCCGGCAAGGACATCTACACCGAGAAGCCCACCGCCGAGAGCTACGCCGAGGCGCTCGAGATCGCCGAGCTGGCCAAGGAGGCCGGCATCAAGAACGGCGTCGTGCACGACAAGCTCTACCTGCCCGGCCTGCAGAAGCTCAAGCGCCTGATCGACTCCGGATTCTTCGGCCGCATCCTCTCGGTGCGCGGCGAGTTCGGCTACTGGGTCTTCGAGGGCGACTGGCAGGACGCTCAGCGCCCCAGCTGGAACTACCGCAAGGAGGACGGCGGCGGCATCATCGTCGACATGTTCCCGCACTGGAACTACGTGCTCGAGAACCTGTTCGGCGCCGTCGAGGGCGTCTACGCCAAGGCCGCGACCCACATCCCGGTGCGCGTCGACGAGAACGGCGAGGAGTACACCGCCACCGCCGACGACGCGGCCTACGCGATCTTCGACGTCGCGGGCGGCGCGACCGTGCAGCTGAACTCCTCCTGGGCCGTGCGCGTGAACCGCCCGGAGCTCGTGGAGTTCCAGGTCGACGGCACCCTCGGCAGCGCGGTCGTCGGACTCTTCGGCGCCAAGGTGCAGCCGCGCGTCGCGACCCCCAAGCCGACCTGGAACCCCGACCTGCCCGAGCAGCACGTCTACGCCGAGGACTGGCAGGAGCTGCCCGTCAACGACGTCTTCGAGAACGGCTTCAAGACGCAGTGGGAGGAGTTCATCCGCCACGTGGTCGAGAACGGCCCGCACCCCTACGACTTCTTCGCCGGCGCCCGCGGCGTCCGCCTCGCCGAGCTGGGCCTCGAGTCGGCTCGCGAGGGCCGCCGGATCGACGTCGCCGCGCTCGACGCCGAGGCCGACGAGCAGGCCCTCGCCGCCACCTCCGCCGAGGTCGCTCCGTGACCGACGTCACCCTGCTCGCCGCGGACGGATCGCTCCGCACGCACACCGTCTCTCGCGCGCCGGACCTCGTGCGCCCCCGCCGTCCGCTGGGCGCGCGGGTGGCCTACGCGGCCGCGCACGTCGTCCCGGTCACCTGGGCCGAGAACACCCCCGGCAGCCCCGCGGCCGTCGATTGGGACGCGACGCTCGCGTTCCGGCACCACGTCTGGTCGTGGGGCCTCGGAGTCGCCGACGCGATGGACACCGCCCAGCGCAACATGGGCATGGACTGGGCCGCGACCACCGAGCTCATCCGCCGCAGCGGCG
Organism: Rathayibacter sp. Leaf299; assembly: GCF_001423055.1. Taxonomy (NCBI): domain Bacteria; kingdom Bacillati; phylum Actinomycetota; class Actinomycetes; order Micrococcales; family Microbacteriaceae; genus Rathayibacter; species Rathayibacter sp. Leaf299. Next base: position 838,958 of record NZ_LMNT01000002.1, on the reverse strand, counting down.
CCGAGGCGGCCTCGGTCGGCGGCGACGTCGTGGTCGGAGTGAACACGGACCAGCTGACCGACGACGTCGTGCCGCTCGAGCGCGTCATCGACGCGTACCTCGAGCAGCTCGAGGTCGCGGAGGACGCCGGAGTCGGCGTGGTGCTGATGGCCAGCCGCCACCTCGCCCGCGCGGCGGAGTCCGGAGCGGACTACGAGCGCGTCTACCGCGCCGTGCTCGAGCGGGCCTCGCGCCCGGTCGTGCTGCACTGGCTCGGACCGGCGTTCGACTCCGTGCTCACCGGCTACTTCGGCAGCGAGGACGTCGCCACGGCATCGGACACCGTGATCCGCATCATCGAGGACAACCTCGCGAAGGTGCGCGGCATCAAGATGTCGCTGCTCGACGCGGACGCCGAGATCGCGGTGCGAGCGCGCCTCCCGTTCGGCGCGACGCTCTTCACCGGCGACGACTTCAACTACGTCGGCCTCATCGAGGGCGGGCAGGACGCCGACGGCGAGGTGCGCCACTCCGACGCCCTCCTCGGCGCATTCGCGGCCTTCGCGCCCAACGCCTCCGCCGCGATCCAGGCGCTCGACGCCGACGACGTCGAGGCCTACCGCCGCATCCTCGGGCCCACCGAGGCGCTCGCTCGCCAGGTCTTCGCGGCGCCCACGCAGTACTACAAGACCGGCGTGGCGTTCCTCTCGTGGCTGAACGGCCACCAGACCGCGTTCGCGATGGTCGGCGGACTGCACTCGGCGCGCTCGCTGCCGCACCTCTCCGAGATCGTGCGGCTGGCCGACGAGGCGGGAGCGCTGGAGCGTCCCGAGCTCGCCGCCGCCCGCTGGACGGGCCTGCTCGCCGTGAACGGCGTCGACGCGCTCCGGACGGTGCTCGCATGACCGCGCTCGATCCGGTGGTGCGGGCCGATGCGACCACCGTGCATCCGCGGCTCTCGCTGAACCAGGCGACCATCAAGTACGCGGACCTGCGCGAGGCACTCGACGTCACCGCGCGGGCCGGCTACTCCTCGATCGGCCTGTGGCGCGAGCCCGTCGCCGAGGTGGGGGTCGCGGAGGCGATGCGCCTGGTCGCCGAGAGCGGCCTGCGCGTCTCGAGCCTGTGCCGGGGCGGCTTCTTCACCGTGCCCGAGGGGCCGGACCGCCGCGCGGCCCTCGAGGAGAACCGCCGGGCCATCGACGAGGCGTCCGCGCTGGGCGCACCGGCGCTGGTGCTCGTCGCGGGCGGCCTGCCGACCGGCTCGCGCGACCTCGTCGGCGCGCGCGCCCGGGTCTCGGAGGCACTGGCCGAGCTGGCCGACTACGCACGCGGCTCCGGAGTGCAGCTGGCGATCGAGCCGCTGCACCCGATGTACGCGTCAGATCGCGCCGTCGTCTCGACGCTCGGCCAGGCCCTCGACCTCGCCGCGCCGTTCGAGGCGGCCGCGGTCGGCGTCGTGGTCGACACGTTCCACGTCTGGTGGGACCCGCAGGTGCTGCCGCAGATCCTGCGCGCCGGGGCGGACGGGCGCATCGCCTCGTACCAGGTGTGCGACTGGGCCACTCCGCTCGCCGCCGACGTGCTGCTCTCGCGCCACTACGTGGGCGAGGGGGTCATCGACTTCGCGCTGCTCACGCAGACCGTCGTCGAGGCGGGCTACACGGGCGACATCGAGGTCGAGATCTTCCATCAGGAGGTCTGGGACACGGCGTACGCGGACGTCGCGGCCAAGGTCGCGGCGGGCTTTGCGGAGCACGTGGCTCCGCATCTCTGACCCGCCGCTCAGGCCTCGGCGAGCGCCAGCGTGACGACGAGCGCCGAGTGGACCGTCGGCTCCGAGACCGCGAAGTAGCGCTCGGAGCCGTCGATCCAGGCCTCGGTCGCGCCCTCGCGGGTGCGGAAGCGCACCGCCTCGTCGATGTCCGTGCCGCGACCGTCGGCCTTGGCGACGGCCTGCGCGCGGAGCCCCTCGAGCACCTGCTCGGCGCTCTCCTGCCCGGAGGCGATGCGCTCGCGCACGACGCGGGTGCGGGCCGCGTCGATCCCGACGTCGCGACCGGTGGCCAGCGCCGCGACGACGGCGCCCTCGCAGTGGGCGATGCTGATGCGCATCCGCTCGAGGGCGGGGTGCTCCCCCGCGAGGACGGGGCGGCCGTGCGGTCCGCCGCAGCGGGCGCAGCGGGCCTCCACCGCGATCTCGAGCGGGTCGATGCCGAGCGTCTCGGCGGCGAGCTCGCGCACGAGCACCCGGCCCAGGAGGAAGCTGTCGCGCGCCTCGCGGCGGCCGGTGGCTTCGAAGCGCAGGCGCTCGGCGAGGGTGAGGAGGCGGAGCATCCGGTGCCGCGAGGAGTCGAGCACCTCGGGGCGCGCCCAGCGCAGCTGGACGTCGTCGGTGGCGAGGAGGGGGAGTCCGGTCATGGACCGCACGGTACGGGCCGCAGGCGTCCTCGACGTGACGACCGGGTGGCCGGGGGACGACGCGGCGAAGGGGCGACGGGGCTCGTCCCGCACGCGCGCCCTCGTGTTGACTGGAGGGGATGCAGACGTTCCTCCCGTTCCCCGACTTCCACGCGAGCGCGAGCTCCCTCGACGACCGGCGCCTGGGCAAGCAGCGCGTCGAGACGCTGCAGGTGATGAAGGCGCTCACCGTCGCCGGCTACGGCTGGCAGCACCACCCGGTCACCGCGATGTGGCGCGGCTACCGGCCCGCGCTGATGGAGTACCAGCGCGAGACCTGCGCCGTCTGGACGGAGCGGGGCTTCGCCGACACCTGCCTCGTCAAGACGATGGCCGTGCTCGAGACGGTGCCGGAGGACGCCGAGGCGTACCTGCTCGGCGGCTTCCCGGTGCCGCCGTGGCTGGGCCGGGAGGAGCTGCACCGCTCGCACCGCTCCAAGCTGCTCGCGAAGGCGCCGGAGTTCTATGCACCGCGCTTCCCCGGCACCCCGGACGACCTCGACTACGTCTGGCCCGTCGCGACGTCCTGAGCGGTCAGTGCGCGGTGCGGCGGCGGAGGAACGGGATCGCGAGCGGGTTGCGGAACACGTGCCCGCGGTTCGCCGAGACGAGGCCGCAGATGATGACCACGAGGTGGGCCACGGCCAGCACCGCGAAGACCGTGATCGGGACGCCGATCGGGTAGAAGCTCGTCGACGGCGCGTCGGCGGTCAGCGCGAAGAGCAGCACGAAGTGGCCGACGAGGCAGAGGACGGTGATCAGGACCGTCGTGAGACCCCAGTTCGCCGCCCGCCGGCCGTTCTCGGCGACCGCTCCCCCGCGCCGCCGGGCCGACGGGTACACGGCCGCCATCACGACGCCCGCGACGATCAACGAGAGGAACGGGATCCCGGTCAGGGCGAGGAAGCCGAGGGCGTAGGGCATCGCCCCGGTCGGCGGTGCGGGCTGCGCGGGCGGCAGCGCTTCCGGACGGGGGTCGGGAGGGGTGCTCGACATACCAGCACCCTAGAAGACCGGCCGCGCTCATCCCGCCCTCAGGGCGAGCGCCGGCTCGATCCGCGCGGCACGGAGCGCCGGTCCGACCGCGGACAGCGCCCCCGCCCCCACGCCCGCGACGAGGCCGACGGCGGCGCTGGTCGCGTCGAGCACGGGCGACCAGCCCTGCAGACCGCTGAGCACCGAGGTCGCGAGGACGCCGAGAGCGAGCCCCGAGACGCCACCCGCGAGTCCGATGACCGTCCCCTCGATGAGGAACAGCAGGCGGATGTCGCGTCGGGTCGCTCCGACGGCCCGCCGCAGCGCGATCTCGCGGGTGCGGGCCGACACGGCGAGGAACATCGACGTGGCGCTGCTGAAGCAGACCAGCAGGAGCAGCACGGCCGAGACCACGAGCAGGTTGGCCGCGAGGTCGCTGCTCACCCCGCGGGCGAGCAACCGCAGGTCGGCGACGGTCTCGACGACGACCCTCTCGGGATGCCCCGGGTCGACGGCGAGCGGGATCGATCCGGCCACCGCGGCCGGACGACCCGGGCTCGTCCGGGCGACGACCTGGCGCTCGGACCGCGGAGGAACGGACAGGTCGGTGAGCGAGACGAGGATCGACTCCGTCAGCGCGGGATCCCGCTCCGAGGACGTGAGGAACCCCGCGACGACGACGGACTGCCCTGCGATGCGGATCGTGTCCCCCGTGCGCCCGATGGGGATCCCGAGGTCCTCCGCCGCTCCGATCCCGAGCAGTGCGACGGGCACGCCGTCGACGACGTCGAGCCAGGCCGGCGCCGTCGTGGGGGCGACCGCGACCAGCTCGACGGCGAGGAACGACTCGTCGACCGCCAGGACGGTCGCCTCCGTCGACAGTCCGTCCGGCCCGAGGAGACGCCCCGGTCGTCCCTCCGATCCCGTGAGCAGGACCCTCGGGCCCGCCGCGGAGACTCCGCCGAGACCGGCGATCGCCGCGGCCGCGTGCCGCAGGTCCTCGTCCGAGGAGGACTCGGGCATCCGGACGGTCACCTGGTCGAGCGCTGCGGCGTCGAGCCGCTCGGTCACCTGCTGCGCGGCGGTGGCGCTGATCCCGACCGAGGACACGAGTCCGGCGATCGCGAGGACGAAGGCGGCAAGGACCCCCAGGGTGCGGGCGGGCGAGAGCAGCAGCGCTGACACCGCGTCGGCCAGCACCCAGGCCGGACCACGTCGCCCCCGCTCCCGCGGCACCGCGGTCGCCACTCCTCCGAGCACCCCGAGCCGATCGTCGAGGCCGTCGCCGCTGTCGGCGACGATCGCGCCGTCCTCGAGTCGGATCCGCCGTCCCGCGTTCGCGGCGACCTCCGCCGAGTGCGTGATGAGCACGACCGTGACCCCGCTGCGGTGCAGCTCGACGAGCAGGTCCATCACGACCGCGGTCGTCGCCGAGTCGAGGTTCCCCGTGGGCTCGTCGGCGAGGACGACCGCGGGCCGCCCGACCACGGCGCGGGCCAGGGCGACCCGCTGGCGCTCCCCGCCCGACAGCGTGCCGGCGGGCTGCTCCGCCAGTCGGAGCAGGCCGAAGCGGTCGAGCACCGCGGCGACGGCGGTGGTCTGCGACTCGTGGGACTCCCTCCGCATCCGCAGGGGCAGCGCCGCGTTGCGAGCGACGCTCTCGCCCGGCAGCACGAACGAATCCTGGAACACGAAGCCGAAGGTGCGCGCCCGCAGGGCGTCCCGGTCGCCCTCCGGCAGCTGCGAGACGTCGAGCCCGCCGATGCGGTACTCCCCCGCGTCGGACGAGTCGAGGAGCCCGAGCACGTTGAGGAGCGTCGACTTGCCCGCTCCGGAACGGCCGACGACGGCGACGAACTCGCCCTCGTGCACGTCGAGGTCGATGCTCTGGAGCGCGAGGGTGCCGGTCGCGCCGGCGTAGCGCCGCGAGACGCCGCGGAGGGACAGGAGCGGCACGGTCACGGGCCCACCTCGATCCGATCGCCCTCGAGGAGCCCCGACTCCTCGTCGATGCGCACCCAGCCGTCGCCGGAACCGAGCACCTGGACCGGCACCCGCTCTCCCCGGTCGAAACCCGCCGTCTCGGAGGAGACGACGTAGGGGTCCGTGGACGCGTCGTGGACCGCCGTGAGCGGCACCGCCAGCACCGGCTCGCCCGCCTCGACGGTCGTGAGCGTGACCGTCGACTTCTCGGCGAGATCGGCCCAGTCGGCCGGGAGGTCGACGCGCACGTCGCGTCCCGACACGCTCTGCGCGGTCCCGTCGGCGGCGACGAACCCGCCGACCGTTGCGACGGTGCCGCTCTGCTCGGGCCGTCCGCTCGCCCGCAGGGTCACCGCGGTCCCGACGACGAACTCGTCCGCATCGAGGACGCTCGCGCGGGCGACCACGCGGCGCGGGCTCGTCTGCAGCGTCGCGAGCGGGGCGCCGGCCTCGGCGATCGCGCCGACGTCGAGCACGGTCAGCACGCCGACCGCGTCGGCGTGCAGCTGCACGATCTGCGCGACGTCGATGTAGGCCTCCGGAGCCGCAGCGATCGCCGGAGTCGTGGCCGTCGCGGGAGGTGTCGTCGCCGTCGTGACGGCAGCACCGGTGGCCACCGGACCCGGTGCCGACGGGGACGGCGCCGGAGCGACCACCTCGCCGGGACGGGTCGGCAGGTCGTACCCGAGCCGCTGCCAGAGCTGCTCCGCCGCCGCGAGGGTGCGGGCGGTGAAATCCTCGTCGACGTCGAAGTCGCCGGGGACCACGGCCTTCAGCGCGGTCTCGAACGCCCGCACGTCCTTCCCCTCGTCGCCCACGCGGAGGTCGCGGTACAGGGGCGAGGCGACGTGCAGCGCGATCCGGGGCCGGTCGGCGACGGCGAGCAGGAGCCCTCCGTTGACGAGCGCCGCTCCCGCAGCGGTGCCGACCTCGGTCACGTAGGGCAGCACGTCCTCACCGCCCGCGTCGCGGAAGGCGACCGTCGTCGTGTCCCCCGCGTCGACGGCCCCCTGCAGCATCCGAGCCGGATCGATGGAGCGCCTCTCGACCGCCGCGTCGACCGGCGGAGGAGCCAGGAGCGCCTCGTCGTCGACGACCGACGTCGAGCGCATCGAGGCCCCGAGCGCGACTCCCGCGGCACCGACCAGCAGCACCGCGACCGCGAACACCGCCAGAGCGCGCGGACGCACGACGGCGGGCAGGCGGACACGGGAGGGCGGCTCGTCGCTCACCGGCCGCTCCCCGCGATGATCCGGTCGGCCCGCTCGACGATCTCCCGCTCCTTCTCGGCGACCTCGTCCAGAGCCGCTCGCTCCCGATCGATGAGGGCCGCCTGGTACTGCGCCTCGAGCGAGCTCAGCGTCTCGACCAGCTCGGTCCTCGCCTTGCACTCGACGTCGAGGACGGCCGTCCTGATCGCCGCCTCGGGATCCTCGGGCACCTCGGGAGCCCAGGGCGACGTCTCGCCCTCGCGCAGGCGGAGTCCCTCCGCGACGAGGCAGTCGGTCCACCTGGCCCTCGCCTCGTCCCAGCGCGGGTCCGTCATCGCGAGCATCTTCGCGTCGTCGGCGACCTGCTTGGCCGGACCGGAGATCGCCAGCTCCGCGTCTCCGCTGTAACCGCGCCCGGGCTCCGGGATCCGGGGGGTCGACTCGAGGCAGACGTCGAACGCGGGATCCCATCCGGGATCCGCCGCCGCGGCCGCCATCAAGGCCTCGTTCGCCGCCTCCATCACCGCGTCGTTCGCGGGGTCGAGCCCGTACCCCCACTGCCGGGCGTTCTCCGGGCTCCAGATCCCGTACAGCGTGTCGGGCAGCATGCCCGACGTCGTGAGGTCGAAAGCGGCCGGAGGGTAGGTCCGCCCGCCCTCCCGCATGCACGCGTCCCAGAGCAGCGCGTTCGCCTGGCCCACCCGGCCGAGCGCGGCGGGAGACAGGAAGAACGCGTCGATCGGGAACGTCATCGTCTCGTTCGCCGCGTCCAGGCCGGCCCTGACGTCCGCGTATTCACTGATGTCGACGCGCTCCGGCGTCGTGGCGCCGGTCGGTTCGGGGCCCGGCCCGGTGCACGCGCAGAGCGCGAGCACCGGGACCAGGACGAGCGGCGGGAGTAGGCGGACCCCCGCCATCAGTCGACGCTCGAGATGAAGTCGTTCCAGTCGGAGTGGTACCAGACCCCGGGCGAGCGGTCCTGGAGGTTCGAGATCTTCTCGTACGCCTTCACCTTCAGGTACTGGCCTCCGCGGTCGATGTGCTCGAACCAGGTCTTCTGACCCGGGTACCGGTTCTTGATGCTCGAGATGGAGTCGTTGAAGATGCGGCCGCCGACGGCGTAGTACTCGTGGTAGTTGGCGTTGCCGCGGCCGGAGTAGCTGCTCGAGTAGTCCTTGTCGGTCCAGACGCAGCTGAAGCCGGTGGGGCACTGACTCTCCGCCGCGGTGGCGACGGGAGCAGCGAGGGTCGCTGCGGCGACCGCTACGAGGGCGAAAGCGCTTGCGCGCCGGGTGAGGGACATGGGATCTCCTTCGGATCGGTGAGGTTTCCTCGGAGAGTAGGGACAACACCGGTATGGCGCAATGGCGCTGCCCTGTGGAGGAAGCCCTCGGGCCACCGGCGCGCGGCACCGAGGAGAGCGGACGGGCCGCGCCACCGCACCGAGGCCGCGCTCTCCCGAGCGGCCCCTGCATCGGACCCGCTCGCCGTCATCCTGTGTTTCTTCTCAGGCGATCATCAGCCCTTGGCGCCCGACCATCCCCGACCCGCCGAGCGCGGCGCGCACGCGCCGACCGCCCGGCTGCCTCCGCCCCGCGTCCCAGCCCCCTTTCAGGCCTCGGACCGGGCCTTCGTCTTCGGGAGGTCTCGGGTTAGTCTGTCGAGGTTGACCTGTCGCAGAGCGCGTCAGGGCGTCGGTCGCGACCGTCGCGAGACCGGGGGTACCCGAAGGAGACGGATTGGCGACGGACAGACGGACCACCGGCGGCGTGATCAAGGCGATCGTCGGCTTCCTGGGCATGAGCGTCGTGGCCGGAGTCCTCGTGACCGCCACGGTGACGCCCGCTGTGGCGATCGCCGGCGTCGCCGCGAACCAGTCCATCGGCGTCTTCGACGGCCTCCCCGAGTACCTCGAGGTCGACAAGCTCTCCGAGAAGAGCAACATCTTCGCCACGCGCGCCGACGGCTCGACCCAGCTGCTCGCCTCCTTCTACGTCGAGAACCGCGTCGAGGTCCCGCTCGACCAGATCTCGCAGTTCGCTAAGGACGCCGCGGTCTCGGGCGAGGACCCGCGCTTCTACGAGCACGGCGGAGTCGACCTCCCCGGCACCCTGCGCGCGGTCGCTCAGACCTACGTGCTCGGCAACGACGTGCAGGGCGGCTCCTCCATCACGCAGCAGTACGTGAAGAACGTGCTCATCGAGAAGGCCGTCCGCAACATCACCGACGAGGCCGAGCGCGCCGCGGCGATCGAGAGCGCGACGAAGACCACTCCCGAGCGCAAGCTCCGCGAGATGAAGCTCGCGATCGGTCTCGAGAAGGAGTACACGAAGGACCAGATCCTCCAGGGCTACCTGAACATCGCGTTCTTCGGCGGCACCACCTACGGCCTCGAGACGGCCGCCAACTACTACTTCAACACCACCGCCGCGAATCTCACGATCGCCCAGGCCGCGAGCCTCATCGCCATCGTGAACAACCCGGCGAACCTGCGCCTGGACCAGCCCGACGACCCCGACAACGGCGCCGCGAACGGCTACGCCCGCAACAAGGACCGGCGCGACTACATCATCGGCAAGATGCTGGAGGAGGGGAAGATCACGCAGGCGGACCACGACGCGGCCCTCGCCACGCCGGTCCAGCCCGCGATCACCGAGCCCAGCACCGGCTGCTCGACCGCCGGCAACGCGGGCTTCTTCTGCGACTACGTCACGAACGTCCTCAAGAACTCCCCCACCTTCGGCGACAACGAGGACGCGCGGTGGACGAACTTCCGCCGCGGCGGCCTCGACGTCTACACGACGCTCGACGTCTCCCTCCAGGACACGGCGGTGAACGCCGTGAACGCGCAGGTCCCCGAGACGTGGAACTTCGACGTCGGCGCCGTCGCCGTCAGCGTCGAGGTCGGCACCGGCCGGGTGCTCGCGATGACGCAGAACAAGAAGTACTCGCAGGACCCCGACGTCCTGAACGCCGACGCCTCCTACAGCGCGATCAACTTCAGCACCGACAAGGAGTACGGCGGCTCCTCCGGCATCCAGCCGGGATCCACGTACAAGCTCTTCACCCTGATCGAGTGGCTGAAGGAGGGGCACAGCATCAACGAGCGCGTCGACGGCACGCGCAAGTCGACCTGGGGCACCTTCACCGACTCGTGCGTGGACGGCGGAACCGACACGAACAACGAGACGAGCGCCAAGAACGACGAGGGCGGCACCGGAGAGGTGGGCACGCCCGTCTCCTTCACGAAGACGTCGCTGAACACCGGCTTCGTCGGCATGGCGCGCAAACTCGACCTCTGCGGGATCCGAGACACCGCCCTCGACATGGGCGTGAAGCAGGGCCGCGGCGCCGAGCTCGAGCACAATCCGTCCTCGGTCCTCGGCACCAACTACGTCTCTCCGCTCTCGATGGCGGGCGCGTACGCGACCGTCGCCTCGGGCGGCATCACCTGCGACCCCATCGCGATCGACCGCATCACCGACACGGCCGGGGCGGAGCAGCCGGTCCCGCCGGCCAACTGCCGCCAGTCGATCGACGCGAACGTCGCCGCCACCGCCGCCGTCGCCCTGCAGTCGACCTTCACGGCGGGCGGCACGGCGACCGCCTCGCGCACCCGCGACAGCATCCCGCTGATCGGCAAGACCGGCACGACCGACAGCGCCGCCGCCACCTGGATGAGCGGAGCGAGCACCCGGGTCGCGACCGTCGTCGGCGTCTTCAACGTGAAGGGCGCCGCGAACCTGCGCCTCCGCCAGTTCAACTTCGACTCCGGGTCCGCGGCGACCGCCCGTCACCGCATCTGGCCGGTCGTGATGGCGGCCGCGAACGCCGAGTACGGCGGAGCGGCCTTCCCGAAGGCGAACGGCTCGCTCCAGGTCGTGCCGCGGGTCGAGATCCCCGATGTGACGGGGCTCGCCCTCGCGGATGCGAAGGCCAAGCTGTCCGCGGCGGGCTTCCCCCTCATCGAGGGCGGCACCGAGGCGTCCGACGCCCCGGTCGGCACCGTGACGCGCCAGGACCCGTCGGGCTCGGCTCAGGCGGGCACCGGCATCACGGTGTTCACCAGCAGCGGGAACCAGAAGACGGTGCCGGACGTGACAGGTCAGGACCTGGAGGCGGCGAAGGCCGCTTTCGGGGCCGCCGGATTCACGCAGATCACGCTGTCCTGCACCGAGGCCGGCGATGCGCCGGACACCGGGAAGGTGACCGGTCAGGAGCCGGCGGGCGGCTCCTCCGTCGCCCCGGACGCAGCCCTGAAGGTCTCGATCACCGCGAAGAAGTGCCCCTGACGGGTATAGCCGGCTGAGTCCGGCTCGTCAGACCACGTTCGGCTCGCGGAATCCTCGGATTCCTGCGAGCCGAACGTGTTCCTGCGAGCCGAACGTGTTCCTGCGAGCCGGACCTACTGCCCGCGCCCCCGGATCGCCCCGACGATCGCGACCACCGCGAAGTGCACGATGAGCGCCGCGATGCCGAAGCACGCCAGCGCCCCGCTCGCTTCGGCGTAGGGCCGTGCCGCGTCGGTCATCGATCCCGGCGTGACGACGTCGAGCGCGAAGAAGCCGACCGCCAGCCCGAAGCAGACGAGCGAGATCCAGAGCAGTGCGCGGATCGCGCGACCGACCGGGTCGTAGTAGCGCGGGTTCGACATCGGGCCTCCGGTTCTCGTGCTCTCCCGTGTCTATCCGCCGGAGCGGGCCCGCGCAAGCGGTCGCGCGAGCGGCCCGGCGCACACCACGACGCCCCGGCTCCCGAGGTGAGGGAGCCGGGGCGTCGGCGGGCGGCGGGCTACGCCGCCAGCGGCATCCGCGACGAGGACGTCACGACCAGCTCGCCGCCGACGGCGTCCACGTGCACCGCGCCTCCGTCGGTCACGTCGCCGCTCACGAACAGGTCGGCGATGCGGTCGTCGACCGAGCGCTGCACGAGGCGGCGGAGCGGACGGGCACCGTACTGCGGCTCGTAGCCGTGCTCGGCGAGCCAGTCGATCGCCGCCTCCGTGACCTCGAGCGACACCTCGCGCGGCGCGAGACGGGCCCGGGTCGCGTCGAGCACGATGCCCACGATCTCGCGGAGCTGCTCGCGACCGAGCTTGCGGAACAGCACGATCTCGTCGATGCGGTTGAGGAACTCGGGCCGCATCGCCTCGCGGAGCCGGCCCATGACGCGGTCGCGCAGGTCCTTCTCCGAGGCGAAGCCCTCGGCCGACGCGTCGCTCTGCGCGACGAAGCCGAGCGCGCCGGAGCGCGAGGCCAGGAACTCCGACCCCAGGTTCGAGGTCATGATGATCACCGTGTTGCGGAAGTCGACCGTGCGGCCCTGGCCGTCGGTCAGACGCCCGTCGTCGAGCACCTGCAGGAGCACGTTGAACACGTCGGGGTGCGCCTTCTCGATCTCGTCGAACAGCACGACGGAGTAGGGGTTCCGCCGCACGCGCTCGGTGAGCTGGCCGGCCTCGTCGTAGCCGACGTACCCGGGAGGGGCGCCGACCAGCCGCGAGACGGTGTGCCGCTCGCCGAACTCGCTCATGTCGAAGCGGATCACGGACTGCTCGTCGGCGAAGAGCGAGCCGGCCAGCGTGCGCGCCAGCTCGGTCTTGCCGACGCCCGTCGGACCGAGGAACAGGAACGAGCCGACGGGACGCGAGGCGTCGCCGAGGCCGGTCCGGCTGCGGCGGACGGCGCGGGCGACCGCGGTCACCGCGTCGTCCTGGCCGATGACGCGCCGGTGCAGCTCGTCCTCGAGGTGCGCGAGCCGCTCGCGCTCCCCCTCCGTCAGGCGCGACACGGGGATGCCCGTGGCGCGGGCCACGACGGCCGCGATCTCCGTCTCGCCCACTTCGGCCCCGGTCGTCGCGCGTCCGGTCGAGGTCGCGGCGTCGAGCTGTGCCTGCACCGAGGAGATCTCGTCGCGCAGTCGCGACGCCTCCTCGTAGTGCTCGGCCGAGACGGCCGCGTTCTTGTCGCCCTCGAGCACCGCGAGGCGCTCGAGCAGGGCCGCGGTGTCGACTCCGGCGCCCAGCGAGAGGCGGAGGCGCGCACCGGCCTGGTCGATCAGGTCGATCGCCTTGTCGGGCAGCACGCGGTCCGGCAGGTAGCGGTCCGACAGCTCCACGGCGGCGCGCAGGGCGTCGTCGGTGAAGCTCACGCGGTGGTGCTCCTCGTAGGCCTGACGCAGTCCGTGGAGGATCGCGACGGCGTCCTCGACCGACGGCTCGCCCACGCGGACGGGCTGGAAGCGGCGCTCGAGCGCCGGGTCCTTCTCGATCGTGCGGTACTCCTTGAGCGTGGTCGCTCCCACCAGGTGCAGCTCGCCGCGGGCGAGCCGGGGCTTGAGGATGTTGCCCGCGTCCATGCCGCCCTCGCCGGCGCCACCGGCGCCGACGACGGTGTGCACCTCGTCGATGAAGACGATCAGCTCGCCGGAGCGGGCCGCGATCTCGTCCATCGTCTTCGTCAGGCGCTCCTCGAAGTCGCCGCGGTAACGGGTGCCGGCGAGCATGCCGGGGAGGTCGAGGGAGACGACGCGCTTGTCGCGCAGCTGCTCCGGGGCCTCGCCCGCGACGATCGCGCGGGCCAGGCCCTCGACGATCGCGGTCTTGCCGACGCCGGCCTCGCCGACGAGCACCGGGTTGTTCTTGGTGCGCCGGCTGAGGATCTCGATGGTCTGCTCGATCTCGTCGGCGCGGCCGATGACCGGGTCGAGCTTCCCGTCGCGGGCGAGCTGCGTGAGGTCGGTGCCGTACGTGTCGAGCATCGGCGTCTCGGAGGCGGGCGTGCCGGTCTCCTGCTGCTGCTCCGGACCGGTGGTGACGGTCTCGCGCAGTCCCTGGGTGAGCGCCTCCGCCGTCACACCGGCGCGCGCCAGGACCTGCCCGGCGGGCGCGTCCTGACCGAGCACGAGCGCGAAGAAGAGGTGCTCGGGATCGATGTAGGTCGATCCGCTCGAGCGGGCGACCTGGTAGCTGTGGAACAGCGCCCGCTGGGCGCTGGGCGTGATGGTGGCGGCGTTCGGCGACGCCTGCCCTTCGGCGGCCTGCGGCAGGCGCGCCTCCGTCGCGGTCGCGATCGCGCCGGGGTCGACGCCGATGCGCCGGACGGCCTGCGCGACGGCCTCGTCGTCGACGAGGACGCGCAGCACGTGCAGCGCGTCGAGCTCGGTCTGGCCGCGCTCGAGGGCGAAGCGTCCTGCGGACTGCAGGATGCTCTGGGTACGGGCGGTGAGGAATCGGCTGAGGTCGATGGACCGCGCCGCGCGGGCGCGCTCACCGTCGAGGTAGCGGGCGAGGAAGTCGTCGAACGAGCTCGCTCCGGCCTCGTTGAAGTTGTCGGGCACCAGTCCTCCTGAAGAGTTGAGTCACTTGCACTCAAGTTCAACGCGGAGAGCCGGATCCTATTCCCGGGTCGTCGCTGTACAGCTCCCCCCGCCCTCGGTACCGTCGAGTCATGAGCAGTGACGGAGGAGAGGTGCGTGCGCAGGAGCGCGCGAGACCGACGGCTCCGTCGCTGCAGGAGCTGCGAGCGCACCGCGAGGAACTGCTCGACCTGGCGTCTCGCTCCGGGATCACCTCGGTCGCCGTCTTCGGTTCGGTCGCACGCGGCACATCGACGAACGGCAGCGACATCGACCTGATCGTCGACGCCGAGCCCGGCACGAGCTACTTCTCCCTCGCGGCCTTCGCTCTCGGCGCGGAAGCGCTTCTCGGTCGCTCCGTCGACGCCGTCTTCCGGTCAGGTCTGCGTCGAGGACGAGACGACGCCGTGCTCCGCGATGCGGTGCCTCTGTGACGGACCGATCGGCACGCTGGCTCGACCTGATCGTCGAGGACTGCGCGAAAGCGCAGGCCGCAAGAGCCACATCGGTGACTGACAGCCACAAGTGCTGAGCACATGGAGATCGAGTTCGACGCCGTCGTCGTCTTCTGGCGCGGGCCGGCGCCCTGGCACTTCGTGCGGGTGCCGGAGGAGCACGTCCCGGCGATCGCGGACGCCGCGGCCCACGTGTCGTACGGCTGGGGCATGATCCCCGCGACGGTCGTGCTCGGCGCGAGCACTTGGAGCACGTCGCTCTGGCCGAAGGACGGCGGCTACCTGGTGCCACTCAAGACCGCAGCGCGCCGGGCGGAAGGCGTCGAGGTCGACTCCGCCGTCACCGTGCGCCTGCGCATCTGACGCCTGCCGGACGTGCGAGAGGGCACGGCCGGAGCCGCGCCCTCTCTGTGCGCCGACGCGCCTTTCCTCCGGGGTGGGAGCTCTAGGGGACCGTGTAGCCGGCGGCGCGGAACATCTCGTACCACTCGGCCCGGGTCAGGGGGATGTCGGAGCCGAGTGCCGCGTCGTGCACGCGCTGCTCGTTGGTGGTGCCGAGCACGACCTGCATGTTCGCGGGGTGGCGCGTGATCCACGCGGTCGCGATGGCGATCGCGGGCACGTCGTACTGCGCGGCGAGGCGGTCGATCACGGCGTTGAGCTCCGTGTACGCGGGGTTGTCGAGGAAGACCCCGGTGAAGAAGCCCGCCTGGAACGGCGACCACGCCTGCACGGTGATGTCGTTGAGGCGGCAGTAGTCGACGATGCCGCCGTCGCGCATGATCGACTGGTCGAGCGCCGCCATGTTCGACGCGACTCCCTGCGCGATCAGCGGAGCGTGCGTGACCGAGAGCTGCAGTTGGTTCGCCACGATCGGCTGGTTCAGCGACTTCTTCAGCAGCTCGATCTGGAACGGCGTGTGGTTCGAGACGCCGAAGTGCGTCACCTTGCCGGCGGCGTGCAGCTCGTCGAAGGCGCGGGCGACCTCGTCCGGCTCGACGAGCGCGTCGGGGCGGTGCAGGAGCAGCACGTCGATGCGGTCGGTCCGAAGAGCCTTCAGCGACCCCTCGACGGACTCGACGATGTGCTCGTAGGAGAAGTCGAAGTAGGGGCCGTCGCCGACGATGCCGCACTTGGTCTGCAGCACGATCTCGTCGCGCTGGGACGGGGTGAGCTGCATCGCCTCGGCGAAGCGCTCCTCGCAGTGGTGCACGGCGTTGCCGTAGACGTCGGCGTGGTCGAAGAAGTCGATGCCGGAGTCGCGCGCGGTGCGCACGAGATCGCGGATGGCGTCGTCGGTCATGTCGGGGATGCGCATGAGGCCGAGGACGACGTTCGGGGATTCGATGCCGGAGGCACCGAGGGGGACGTGCTTCAAGAGGGACTCCTTCGTCGGGTACTCCCCCACGGTAGGGGGGCCGGCTGAGTGGCGTCCAACAGCGGGTGCTGGTGCGATTCATGCGACGGAGTGGTCAATCCGGACGCTTGCTCGCCCCCCTTCCCGGTGGCAGGGTGCCGTCATGACGATCGAGGTGCGCCCGGCGTCCGTCTTCGACGACGTCGCGACGATGAACGGGCCGAAGCGAGCGGATGCGAGCGTGTGCTGGTGCCTGAGCTACCGGTTGCTCTCCTCCACCGAGAACACCTCCCTCCGCGGTCCTGCGCGGGGCGAGCGGATGCGCGAACTGGTGGCGCAGGATCCCCCGCCTGGCGTCCTCGCCTACGACGGCGACGAGGTGGCGGGCTGGGCCGCCGTGCACCGCCGCGCCGACACGAGCTACGCGAAGAACCGCAGAATCCCGCACGTCGACGACCTCGACGTGTGGACCGTCTGGTGCATCCGCGTCCGCCCGGGCTTCCGCCGCCGCGGCATCTCGCACGCCCTACTCGCGGGAGCCGTCGACTTCGCTCGGTCTCACGGCGCTCCGGCGATCGAGGGCTACCCGGTCGACAACCACGGCGCGAAGGTCGAGCAGACGATGGCCTACGTCGGCACCCGCGCTCTGTTCGAGCGCGCCGGCTTCTCCTGGGCGGCCGACACCACCTCGGTATTGAACGGCTTCCCGCGGGTGCTGATGCGCCTGCCGCTCTGAGTGCCCGGCGCCCGGGAACGAGGAACGGCCCCTCACCCGTGTCGGGGAGGGGCCGTTCGCCGTGGAGGACCGGACGTGGTGTCGACGCCTAGAAGTCCCAGTCCTCGTCCTCGGTGTTCACGGCCTTGCCGATCACGTAGGAGGAGCCGGAGCCCGAGAAGAAGTCGTGGTTCTCGTCCGCGTTGGGCGAGAGGGCCGACAGGATCGCGGGGTTCACATCGGTGACCTGCTTGGGGAACATCGGCTCGTAGCCGAGGTTCATCAGGGCCTTGTTGGCGTTGTAGTGCAGGAACTTCTTGACGTCCTCGGTCAGGCCGAGCTGGTCGTAGAGGTCCTGCGTGTACTGCGCCTCGTTGTCGTAGAGCTCGTAGAGCAGCGAGAACGTGTAGTCCTTGATCTCGTCGCGCTTGGCCTGGTCGACGCGCTCGAGGCCCTTCTGGAACTTGTAGCCGATGTAGTAGCCGTGCACGGCCTCGTCGCGGATGATGAGGCGCACGAGGTCGGCCGTGTTGGTGAGCTTGGCCCGCGAGGACCAGTACATCGGCAGGTAGAAGCCGGAGTAGAAGAGGAACGACTCGAGCAGCGTCGAGGCGACCTTGCGCTTCAGCGGGTCGTCGCCGCGGTAGTAGTCCATGACGATCTCGGCCTTCTTCTGAAGGTTCGGGTTCTCCACGGACCAGCGGAATGCCTCGTCGATGTCCTGGGTGTTGGACAGCGTCGAGAAGACCGACGAGTAGCTCTTCGCGTGCACCGACTCCATGAACGCGATGTTCGTGTAGACGGCCTCCTCGTGCGGGGTGATCGCATCGGGGATGAGCGACACCGCGCCGACCGTGCCCTGGATGGTGTCGAGCAGGGTCAGGCCCGTGAACACACGCATCGTGAGCTGCTGCTCCTCGTGGGTCAGCGTGTTCCACGACTGGATGTCGTTGGACAGCGGGACCTTCTCGGGCAGCCAGAAGTTGCTCGTGAGGCGGTTCCAGACCTCCACGTCCTTGTCGTCCTGGATGCGGTTCCAGTTGATGGCGTTGACGTGGCTGACCAGCTTGAGCTTCTCAGGGGGAGTCATGATCTCTTCTTCGTGCGGATAGGTCGTGCAGAGGTGTCGAAAGGGGCAGCGGCGGACGCTACAGCATGCAGCTGACGCAGCCGTCGACCTCCGTGCCCTCGAGCGCGAGCTGGCGGAGACGGATGTAGTAGATGGTCTTGATGCCCTTGCGCCAGGCATAGATCTGCGCGCGGTTGATGTCGCGGGTGGTCGCGGTGTCCTTGAAGAACAGCGTCAGCGAGAGGCCCTGGTCGACGTGCTGCGTCGCCGCGGCGTAGGTGTCGATGATCTTCTCGTAGCCGATCTCGTACGCGTCCTGGTAGTACTCCAGGTTGTCGTTCGTCATGAACGGAGCCGGGTAGTAGACGCGGCCGAGCTTGCCCTCCTTGCGGATCTCGATCTTCGACGCGATCGGGTGGATCGAGGACGTCGAGTTGTTGATGTACGAGATCGAGCCGGTCGGCGGGACGGCCTGCAGGTTCTGGTTGTAGATGCCGTGCTCCATGACCGAGGCCTTGAGCGAGCGCCAGTCGTCCTGGGTGGGGACGGCGATGCCGGCCTCGGCGAAGAGGCGGGCGACGCGCTCGGTGGCGGGAGCCCATTCCTTCTCGGTGTAGGTGTCGAAGAACTCGCCCGAGGCGTACTTCGAGTCGGCGAAGCCCTCGAAGGTGGTGCCGCGCTCGATCGAGATGTTGTTGGAGGCGCGCAGGGCGTGGAACAGCACCGAGTAGAAGTAGATGTTGGTGAAGTCGATGCCCTCCTCGGATCCGTAGTGGATGCGCTCGCGGGCGAGGTAGCCGTGCAGGTTCATCTGGCCCAGGCCGATGGCGTGCGACTTGTCGTTGCCGTCCTCGATCGAGCGGACCGAGGTGATGTGCGACTGGTCGGACACCGAGGTGAGGCCGCGGATCGCGGTCTCGATGGTGCGGCCGAAGTCGGGCGAGTCCATGGTCAGCGCGATGTTCATCGAGCCGAGGTTGCAGGAGATGTCCTTGCCGATGGTGGCGTAGGAGAGGTCCTCGTTGTAGGTCGTCGGGGTGTTGACCTGCAGGATCTCGGAGCACAGGTTCGACATGTTGATGCGGCCCTTGATCGGGTTCGCCTTGTTCACCGTGTCCTCGAACACGATGTAGGGGTAGCCCGACTCGAACTGGATCTCGGCGATGGTCTGGAAGAACTCGCGCGCCGAGATCTTGGTCTTCTTGATGCGCGGGTCGTCGACCATCTCGCGGTACTTCTCGGAGATCGAGATGTCGCCGAAGGGCAGGCCGTAGACGCGCTCGACGTCGTACGGCGAGAAGAGGTACATGTCCTCGTTGTTCTTCGCGAGCTCGAACGTGATGTCGGGCACGACGACGCCGAGGGACAGCGTCTTGATGCGGATCTTCTCGTCGGCGTTCTCGCGCTTGGTGTCGAGGAAGCGCAGGATGTCGGGGTGGTGCGCCGAGAGGTACACGGCTCCCGCACCCTGGCGGGCGCCGAGCTGGTTGGCGTAGCTGAAGCTGTCCTCGAGGAGCTTCATCACGGGGATGATGCCCGAGGACTGGTTCTCGATCTGCTTGATCGGGGCGCCGGCCTCGCGGATGTTGGAGAGCGAGAGCGCCACTCCGCCGCCGCGCTTGGAGAGCTGCAGCGCGGAGTTGATGCCGCGGGCGATCGACTCCATGTTGTCCTCGATGCGCAGCAGGAAGCACGAGACGAGCTCGCCGCGCTGGGCCTTGCCCGTGTTGAGGAACGTGGGGGTCGCGGGCTGGAAGCGGCCGGCGACGATCTCCTCGACGAGGGCGACGGCGAGCTTCTCGTCGCCCTGGGCGAGTCCGAGGGCGGTCATCACGACGCGGTCCTCGAAGCGCTCGAGGTAGCGCTTCCCGTCGAACGTCTTGAGCGTGTACGACGTGTAGTACTTGAAGGCGCCGAGGAACGTCGCGAAGCGGAACTTCTTGGAGTAGGCGAGGTCGTTCAGCTGCTGGATGAACTCGAACGAGTACTGATCGAGCACGGCCTGCTCGTAGTACTCCTTCTCGACCAGGTAGTCCAGGCGCTCCTTGAGGGAGTGGAAGAACACGGTGTTCTGGTTGACGTGCTGCAGGAAGTACTCGCGAGCGGCCTCGCGATCCTTGTCGAACTGGATCTCTCCGTTCGGGCCGTACAGGTTCAGCATCGCGTTGAGCGAGTGGTAGTCCATCTGCGCGGCGTCCCGGGGGGCGTCGATCACTGCTGCGTCCAAAACGTGTCCAATCCTTCATCGACGGCGCGGACGTCGTCGGGGGTTCCGAATACTTCGAAGCGGTAGAGGTGCGGCACGGCGCACTTCCTCGCGATGATGTCGCCGGCGAGGCAGTAGGCCTCGCCGAAGTTCGTGTTGCCGGCGCCGATGACGCCGCGGAGCAGGGAGCGGTTGCGGGGCTGGTTCAGGAACCGGATGACCTGCTTGGGCACCGCTCCCCCGTCGATCCCGCCGCCGTAGGTCGGCAGGACGAGCACGTAGGGCTCGTCGACGTGGAGCGTGTCGGCCTTCGCCCCGTCGCGGTGCGAGTGCAGCGGGATGCGCTGCGCGGGCCGCCCCAGCTTCTCGATGAAGCGGTGCGTGTTGCCCGAGCTGCTGGAGAAGTAGACGAGCTCACTCATCGTGTGCTCCTCCTCCGGGTGCCCTGCGGGGCGTCGTGGCGGTCGTTCCGGTGAGGACCCGAGCCTCGCGACTCGGATCCTCCGCCGGTCCGGGGCAGAACCTGCCCACCCGGACCGGCGGAGCGTGGGGCCGCCGCGTCGGGGAGGGACGCGGGCGGCGAGGGGTGTCAGGCCCCGAGGGTCGCGATCTTGTCGGGGCGGAAGCCGCTCCAGTGGTCGTCGTCGGTGATGACGACGGGCGCCTGCAGGTAGCCGAGCGCCTTGACGGCCTCGAGGGCCTTCTCGTCGACGGAGAGGTCGAACACCTCGTAGTCGATGCCCTTGCTGTCGAGGGCGCGGTAGGTCGCCGTGCACTGAACGCAGGAGGGCTTGGTGTAGACCGTCACGGCCATGCGTGTCGTCCTTTCCGGGAGGGTGTCTGGGCCGGCTCCGAGGCGTTCCGTCGGCGTGCCGATCGGGGTGGGAGACGGTCGTGAATGGTACGTCTGGGGTGGTGCTGGGCGCCGGAGGGACGCTCGCCCCGACCTGCTCAGCAATACTACATATAGGGGGGCGCCCGGCGGGAGCCCACTAGGGCTAGTAGTTACATTCGTGTAGTTATCCACCGGTTCGTCCCCCGTTCATCCACAGGCCGAGGCCCGCGGATCCGCGTGAGGACGCGGATCGCCCGGAGTTATCCACCGCTGTGGAGAGGCTCCCGGCGTTCCCTGTGTACAACGCTCGTCGGCGTGTCGCTGTTCCCGACATCCGGGGTCGGAGGCAGGGCCGGACCACCACATGTAGGGGTCGTCGCGCGTCCGGGATCATGCTCGAACGGTAGGCCGCACCACCGACACCGGGGGCGCGGCCGAGAGCTCTCAGGCCAGGCGCGCCAGGTCCCGCGCCACGGCCCGGAGGTACGGCAGCGGGTCCGCGATCGCCGCGGCGGCCGACCCCGCGGCCTCGACCAGCGAGCCCGACGCGGCGAAGCCCGTGGTGGGCGCCTGGATCGCTCCGGCGACCAGCATCGCCCGCGCACCGGCCTCCTCCGCCAGCCCCAGGAGGTAGGACGGCACCTTCCCCGCCCTCGA
The DNA here is from genome assembly GCF_001423055.1 of Rathayibacter sp. Leaf299. Lineage (NCBI taxonomy): Bacteria > Bacillati > Actinomycetota > Actinomycetes > Micrococcales > Microbacteriaceae > Rathayibacter > Rathayibacter sp. Leaf299. The sequence goes on along the minus strand of NZ_LMNT01000002.1, from coordinate 817,700 downwards.
CTGGGCGTCGAAGCGCCCCTCCCCCGTGAGCACGACGTCCGCACCGTTGATCAGCGCGGGGAGGCCGAGCGCCTCGCCCACGGCGGCCGAGCCGGGGGCGAGGCGGGCGCCCCATGCGAGCAGGCCGAACCCGGTGCCGCCGGCCGCGCCCGTGCCCGCCTCCTCCGGATCGGCGTCGAGGTGCGCGGCCAGGTGCCGCAGCCCGTCGTCGAGCCGCAGCACGTCGTCGCGTGAGGCGCCCTTCTGCGGTCCGAACACGTGCGCTGCTCCGGAGTCGCCCAGCAGCGGGTTCGTCACGTCGCTGAGGATCAGCGCGCCGCCGACCGGAACCCGCCGCAGCGCGTGCAGGTCGACGGCCGCGAGGTCGTGCAGGGCGCCTCCGCCGTCTGCGATCTCGTGCCCGGACACGGTGAGGAAGCGCGCGCCCAGCTCGCGGAGGGCCCCGACTCCGCCGTCGGTGGAGGAGCTGCCGCCGATCGCCAGCAGGAGCGAGTGCGCCCCGGCGTCGAGAGCGGCCGCGATCGCCTGCCCGAACCCCCGGGTGTGCGCGGTCAGGGGGCGGAGCGGATCGAGCAGGGTGATGCCGCTGCCGGAGGCGAGCTCGACGACCGCCGCGCCGTCGGGCAGGAGCAGCCACGAGGTCTCGACCGGCCTGTCGTCGGGCCCGGTCACGGTGAGCGTGTGCCGCGCCGCCTCGGGGACGGCGACCTCGAACGCGTCGACCGTCCCCTCCCCGCCGTCGGCCATCGGAGCGAGCACGACCTCGTCTCCGGGACGCTCCTCGCTCCAGCCCTCGGCGAGCGCCTCCGCGACCTCGACGGCCGTCGCGGACCCCTTGAAGGAGTCGGGGGCGATCACGACACGAAGGGCTGCGCTGCTCATGCGCCCCATTCTGGCAGCCGCGCTCGGCCCGCCACTCGGCAGGAAACGGGCTCCGAGCGCCTCGCACAGCCCGGTTCGCGGCCGATCGACGCCGGCCTGTGAAGAATCTGCTCGCCCGAACGGGACATCGGGCACGATGACGCGATGCCCCGGCCCGCGCCCCTCCCGCTCGAACTGCGCGGACGCGCCTTCTCGGTGGAGGAGGCGCGGGCCGCCGGCGTGACGGAGGACCGGCTCCGCGCGTCCGATCTGGCGATCCCCTTCCGCGGAGTGCGGGCACCGGCCGGAGCCGTGACGAGCGTCCTCGAGCGCGCCACGGCGTACGCGACGATCATGCGGCGCTCCGTGTTCTGCGGACTGACCGCCGCTCGGCTCTGGCCGCTGGATCTTCCGAGCGAGCCTCCGGACGAACCGCTGCACGTCGCGGTCCGGCATCCGGCGCGAGCCCCGCGAGGGCGTGGGCTGGTCGGCAGCTCGCTCGCGGACCCCGAGCTGAACGCCGTGCGCCGGGGCGGGCTGCTCCTGGCCGACGGCGCGAGCGTCTTCTGCCAGCTCGGCGACGTGCTCCGGCTGGAGGATCTGGTCGCGGTCGGGGATGCGCTCGTCCTCTCTCCCGTGAAGCCGCGGACGGGCGATCCCCGACCGTGGGTCCCCCTGCCCGAGCTGCAGCGCCGCGTCGAGCGCCTCGAGGGCCGCGGATCACGCGCCGTTCGTCGCGCGCTCGCCCTCGTCCGCGAGGGAGCGGAGTCGCGGCGCGAGACCCGGCTCCGCCTCGTCCTCGTGACCGCGGGACTCCCCGAGCCCGAACTGCAGGTCGAGCTGTTCGACGCACTCGGGAGGATCGGCCGGGTCGATCTGCTCTACCGGAGGTGGCGTGTCGTGGTGGAGTACGAGGGCGACCACCACCGTACGGACCGCGAGCAGTGGGGTCGCGATCTGATCCGCTACGAGAGGCTCGCGGCGGCGGGCTGGACGGTGGTGCGCATCGCCTCCGCCTCGTTCGACGCGGATCCGCTCGGCTGCGCCGCCCGCGTCCGTCGGCCGCTCCTTGCGGGCGGATGGCGTCCCTCGTCGTGACAGCAGCACGGACCCGAGCAGCGAGTGGACGCGGACCGGGTGCCCCGAGCCATGTAGACCCCGACACTCGACGACTCGTGACGATCGGGAGAAGCGAGACGACGCGAATCGGGCGCCCTACCCCGCGCAGACCCCGCCGCACGACCACTCACGATCGACGGCAGACGCGAGAGGACACGAACCGGGCGCTGCACCCCACGCTGACCCCGATACGCGGCCACTCGCCAGAGGCGCGAACGACGAGTGGACGCGAACCGGGCGCTCGAGCGCCCGGAGACCCCGGTACGCGACCGGTCGCGGGGTGCGAGCGCAGGTCGGAGGGCGCGCGGTCAGAGCGGGGTCGCGAGGCGGTAGCCGCGCTTGATGACCGTCGCGACGAGGCGCGGCTCCGGGAGCGACTGGCGCAGGCGGCTGATCGCGACGTCGACCGCGTGGTCGTCGAGCGCCTCGGGGGCGGAGGCGGCGAGCACGCCGCGCGCGACGGTCGCGCCCTCGGCGGCGACCAGGGTGCGGAACAGCGCCAGCGCCACCGGGGTCAGCGGCACCCGCTCCCCCGCGAGCACGGCGTGGCGGCCGCGGAGCTCGAGGGGTCCGTACGCGGTCTCGATGCGCGGGGCGCTCTGCTCGAGGTGCTCGCAGAGCAGGCGGATGAGGGCGCCCATCCGGAACCGGTCGGGGACGATCGGCAGGATCTGCGCCTCGACGAGCGGTGCCGCAGTGACGGGGCCGACCGCCGCGGCGACGACCGTCTCGCGGAACGCGGCCTGCAGGGCGTCGAGCCGGCCCGCGGCCTCGGCGACGGTGAAGAGGGCCTCGACGGCGGGGGCGCTGGTGAAGGTGACGGCGTCGATCCCGCCGCAGCAGATCGCCTCGATCAGGCGGAGGACCCGCGCCGAGTCCTCGTGCACGCTCCAGCGGTAGGGGGCGGCGGTGAGGACCGTCGCGCCCGCGTCAGTCAGGCGCTCGAGCTGGTGCGGGTCGGTGAAGCCGTGCAGCTGCACCGCGATCGTGCGGCCGTCCACTCCCTCGCGCAGGGCCAGGTCGACGAGGGAGGTGGTGGTCTCGCGCTCGCTCATGCCGTGGTCGTCGAGGCCGGCGGCGCGGACGGCTCCGCGGGCCTTCGGACCCCGGACGAGGATCCGCGCGGCCGAGAGCGCGTCGGTGAGCTCGTCGCCGAGGCCCGCGGCGTCGGCCGCCTCGAGCCAGCGGCGCATGCCGTAGGAGGTCGTGGCGAGCAGCACGTCGGGGCGCCCGGCGACGATCGCGCGGGTCTCGTCCTCGAGGACGCCCTCGGTGTCGATGCCGCGCATCCGGATGGTGGGCGCGTGGGTGACGTCGGCGCCGCGGCGCTCGAAGGCGGCGACGAGGTCCTCGGAGCGGCGGTCGGAGGTGACGCCGATGCGGAAGCCGACGAGCTGGTCGGGCCGGAATCCCGGGGAGGAGGCGTCGGATTCGGGTGCGTCGGTGGTGCTCATCGGCGGCCCCCTCGGGCTCTCACGTCGTCAGCGCATCGACCGCGCGGGCGATGCTCTCGGGATCCTGAGAATCATCGCACGAGGCCTGGCGCACGACCTCGCCGATGACGATGACCGCGGGAGAGCGCGGAGCGAGGTCGGCCAGCAGCCCCATCACCTCGCCGACGGAGGTGATCGTGGTGCGCTGGGCGTGCGACCAGCCGCGCTCGACGATCGCGAGCGGCATCCCGGCGGTCATGCCCGCGCGCTGCAGCCCGGCGACCAGGTGCGGGAGGGTGTTCACGCCCATGAGGACGACGAGCGTGCCGCCCAGCCCGGCCAGGTGCCCGAGCTCCTCCTCGCTGAAGGGGGCGTGGCCCGAGACCACGGTGAACGCGCGGCTGACCTCGCGGTGCGTGACCGGGATGCCCGCGGCGGCCGGCACCGAGATCGCGCTCGTCACTCCTGGCACGACCGTGACGGGCACGCCGGCGACGCGGCAGGCGCGCACCTCCTCGGAGCCGCGGCCGAAGACGAACGGGTCGCCGCCCTTCAACCGCACCACGTCCAGGCCGTCGAGCGCGCGGGCGACCATCAGCCGCTCGATCTCGTGCTGCGGCACCGCGTGGTGGCCGGGCGTCTTGCCCACGTCGATGAGCTCGGCGCCGGGCGCCCAGTCGGCGAGGCTGTCGTGCGGGCCGAGGCGGTCGTAGAGCACGACGTCCGCCTCGCGGAGGGCGCGGTGCGCGGCGAGCGTCATCAGGTCGGAGTCGCCGGGGCCGCCCCCGACGATGCTCACGTGCCCGAGGGGCCGGTGGGGAGCGCCGGCCTCGTCGACGGTCCAGATCCCGTGCCGGGCGGCCTCGGCGGAGGCGGCGGCGCGCAGCTCGGCGGCTCCCTCGACCCAGACGAGGAGCGCGGGGCATCCCGCGGCCAGGAGCGACGCGGAGGCGAGCCGCACGGGCAGCGCGTCGTCGGCCTCGCGCCGCTCGACGACCGCCCCTGCGGCGCGGTAGCGGGCGAGCACGCGGCGGGTCCCGGAGGCGGTGCCCACGACGAGCACGCGCCGGCCGGTCAGATCGAGCGAGAGCTGCATCAGGACTCCTTCACCGAAGCGGAAGCGGACGCCGCCAGCGCTGCCGGCGGCCCCACGACGCTGACAGGCCCGACCGGGATCGTCGTCCCCGCCACCAGCACCGGCCCGTCGGAGCGCTCGTCGCTCCCCGCCGGCCGGATCTGCCCGCGCTCCCGCACCGTCGAGACCCGCGGATCCGCGGTGTCGGGTGCGTTCACGAACGAGCGGAAGCGGCGCAGCCGGTCGGGGTCGGCCAGGGTCGCCGCCCACTCGTCGACGTAGGTGTCCACGTGGGTCGCCATGGCGGCCTCCAGTTCGGCGGCGATCCCGAGCGAGTCCTCGCAGACCACCTCGCGCACGTGGTCGAGGCCGCCGGGCAGGTCCTCCTGCCAGCGGGCCGTGCGCTGGAGGCGCTCGGCCGTGCGGACGTAGTACATCACGTAGCGGTCGATGTACTGCACGAGCGTGGCGTCGTCGAGGTCCTGCGCGAGCAGCTGCGCGTGGGCGGGCTGGTAGCCGCCGTTGCCGCCGACGTAGAGGTTCCAGCCGGTGTCGGTCGCGATCACGCCGATGTCCTTGCCGCGCGCCTCCGCGCACTCGCGCGCGCATCCGCTGACGCCCAGCTTGAACTTGTGCGGGGAGCGCAGGCCGCGGTAGCGCTCTTCGAGGAAGATGGCCATGCCGACCGCGTCCTGCACGCCGTAGCGGCACCACGTCGATCCGACGCACGACTTCACCGTGCGCAGCGACTTGCCGTAGGCCTGGCCCGACTCGAAGCCGGCGTCGACCAGCAGGGTCCAGATCTCGGGCAGCTGCTCGAGGCGGGCGCCGAACATGTCGATCCGCTGGCCGCCGGTGATCTTCGTGTAGAGGCCGTACTGCTCGGCCACCTCGGCGATGACCTTGAGCTTGGCGGGCGTGATCTCGCCGCCCGGGATGCGCGGGACGACGGAGTACGTGCCGTCCTTCTGCATGTTGGCGAGCGCCCGGTCGTTGGTGTCCTGCAGGGGCGCCTGGCCCTTGTCGAGGATGTAGGCGTTGGTCTGCGTCGCGAGGACGGAGGCGATCACGGGCTTGCAGACGTCGCAGCCGAGGCCCGAGCCGAACCGCTCCATGACCTGCTCGGCCGAGTGCAGGCCCAGGATCCGCACCGACTCGAACAGCTCGCTGCGGCTGAGCGAGACGTGCTCGCAGAGCGCGCGCGACACCTCCACGCCGGCGCGGGTGAGCTCGGTGTCGAGCAGCTTCTTGACCAGGGGGACGCACGAGCCGCACTGCGTGCCGGCGCGGGTGCAGGCCTTCAGCGGCCCGAGCTCGGTGCAGCCCTCGCCGATGGCGTGGCGCACCTCGCCCACCGAGACGTTGTTGCACGAGCAGAGCTGGACGTCGTCGGGCAGGTCGCCGCTCGGAGCCTCGGCGCCGGCCGCCGCGAGGTACGCGCTGGGCTCGGCGGGCAGCTCGCGGCCGAGCAGGGGGCGGAGGGAGGAGTAGGGCCCCGCGTCGCCGACGAACATGCCGCCCAGCAGGGTCTTCGCATCGTCCGAGACGACGATCTTCTGGTACAGCCCGCGGGCCGGGTCGGCGTAGACGACCTCGAGGGCGCCCTCGCCCGCCCCGAGCGCGTCACCGAAGCTGGCCACCTCGACGCCCGAGAGCTTGAGCTTGGTGGCGTCGTCCACTCCGGGGAACGTCGCGTCGCCGCCGAGCAGCCGGTCGGCGACGACCTCGGCCATCGCGTTGGCCGGTGCGACCAGGCCGACCGTGCGCCCCTGGATCGCGGCGACCTCGCCGATGGCCCAGACGTGCTCGCGGCTGGTGCGGCAGGCGTCGTCGACCACCACTCCTCCGCGCGGAGCGACATCGATGCCGACCGCGCGCGCCAGCTCGTCGCGGGCGGTGATGCCGATCGAGAAGACGACGAGGTCGGCGCCGATGCTCGAGCCGTCGGTCAGGGTGACGCCGAGCACGGTGCCGGTGGGCGAGGTGAGGATCTCGGTGGGCCGGTTGCCGAGGTGCAGCGCGATGCCCTGCGCCGAGATGATGCGGCCGAGCGCCTGGCCCGCGCCCTCGTCGAGCTGCGCGCTCATCAGCCAGCGGCCGGAGTGGATGAGCGCGGTGCGCGCGCCGAGCCGGTGGGCGCCGCCCGCGGCCTCGAGGCCGAGCAGCCCTCCTCCGACCACGACCACGTTCGCCGGGCGGCCCTTGCGCTCCTGGAACGCGGCGAGGTCGGCGACGAGCGAGTCGACGTCCTCGAGCGTGCGGTAGACCCGGCCGTGCTCGGCACCGGCGATCGGGGGAACCGTGGCGGAGGAGCCCGTCGCCAGGACGATCTCGTCGCCCTCGAACCAGCGGCCGTCCGCCAGCTCGACCCGCGGGTGCTCCGGATCGATCGCCACCACGCGGGAGGAGGTGATCAGCCGCGCCGACTCCCACAGGGCGCCGTCGCCGAGGGTCAGGTCCACGCGCCCCTCGAGCCGCTTCGAGAGCGCGACGCGGTCGTAGGGGTGGTGCACCTCCTCGCCGAAGACGGTGATGTCGAGAGCGGAGTCGGCCCGCGCGACGAGCGCGTCGACCAGGCGGTGCGCGGCGGGGCCGGCGCCGACGACGAGCACGCGTCGGGGGGCGTCGGCGGCGGGGTTCGCTCCTGCGGTTGTCATGGGGTCCACCGTAGGCAGGCGCCGTTTCCCCGCCGTTGCCCGGACGTAACGCTCTGTGACGGGCGTCTCACGGTGCCGCGGAGCGGTCGTGAGAGCTTCGTTACGCCCGGGACACCGCAGACGTCATCGGCTGAAACGCGGGGTCCCTACCGTGTCCTTCACCGCCTCCGACCGGCTGCGGGATCCTCGATCGAGAAGGCGGGACCATGACACTCCTCGACCTGACCCGCTCCCCCTCGTCGACCACGACCTGGGTCCCCGTCTGCAACCGCCTCGAGCTCGAGCCGCTCTGGGGCGAGGCCGCGCTCGTCGGCGGCGTCCAGCTCGCGCTCTTCCTCCTCCCCGACGGACGCGTCTTCGCCGTCTCGAACCTCGACCCCGCGACGGGGGCCGCCGTGCTCTCCCGCGGCATCGTCGGCTCGCGGAACGTCGACGGCGTGCAGCGCGCCACCATCGCCTCGCCGCTGCACAAGGACGTCTTCGACCTCGAGACCGGCCGGTGCTACACCTCCGAGTCGCTGCACCTCGCGACGTGGAGTGTGCGGGAGTCGGACGGCGTGATCGAAGTGGCCCAGCGGACCGCTCTCGTCGCGGCCTCGCACGGCACCTCCGACGACGACGGGCGTCGCGCCGTCGCCGCCCTGGTCGACGCGGTGCGGACCGCGAACCCCGCGCTCGACGTGCTCGACTCCTTCGTGGACGTGCAGCAGCCGGACGTGCCCGAGACCCTCGGCACGCTCGAGCCCGGTCGCCCCGCGGTCGTCGTCCCGCTGCTGCTCAGCGCCGGCTACCACGTGCACGTCGACCTCGCCGAGGCCGCGGCCGAGGCGGAGCGACCCGTGCGGGTCACCGGCGCGCTCGGGCCGGATCCGCGGCTCGCGACGGTCCTCGCCCGCCGCCTGCACGAGGCGGGCCTGGGCGAGGGCGACCGGATCGTGCTCGCCGCCGCCGGCTCCAGCGACGCCGGGGCGGTCGCCGACTGCTGGACCACCGGGCGCCTGCTCGCCGCCGAGCTCGGCCGCGAGGTGAGCGTCTCGTTCATCTCGGCCGCCGAGCCGCGCGTCGCCGAGGCGGTCGCCGCCGAGCGCGCGGCCCACCCCAGCGAGCGCGTCGTCGTCTCGACCTACCTCCTGGCCCCCGGCTACTTCGCCGGCCTGGCCGCCTCCGCGGGCGCCGACGTCGCGTCCGCCCCTCTTCTCACCGCCGTCGATCCGCCCGCGCGCGAGCTCGTCGACATCGTCTCGGAGCTGTTCGGGCGCCACGCCTGAGCACCCCGCTCCCCCCGCACCACCACCGCTCCACCTCCCCTTCCCGAGCCCGCCCCCGCGCGCGCCGACCCTTCCCCGGAGGACCACGATGACTGCTGCACCACCGACCACCGCCCCCGCCACCGCCGCTCCCGGCTCCGGCATCACCCGCCGGCCCGGCCGCTGGATCGACGGCTGGAACCCCGAGGACCCCGCTCAGTGGGAGGCGGAGGGGCGCTCGGTCGCCGGCCGCAACCTGCGCTGGTCGATCTTCGCCGAGTTCCTCGGCTTCGTCGTCTGGCAGCTCTGGTCGGTCGTCGTGGTGCAGCTGCCCGCGGCAGGCTTCGACTTCACCACGGGCGAGATCTTCTGGCTGATCTCGATGCCGAGCCTGGTCGGGGCGACGCTCCGGATCCCCTACACCTTCATGGTCCCCCGCTTCGGCGGGCGCAACTGGACCATCGTCTCGGCGGCGCTCCTGCTCATCCCGAGCATCGGGCTGGCGCTCGCGGTCGGGAACCCCGAGACGCCCTTCGGAGTGATGCTGCTCATCGCGGCGCTCGCCGGCTTCGGCGGCGGCAACTTCGCCAGCTCCATGGCGAACATCACCTTCTTCTACCCGCACGCCCAGAAGGGCTACGCACTGGGGCTCAACGCCGCGGGCGGCAACCTGGGTGCGGCCGTCGCGCAGCTGATCGTGCCGATCGCCATCACGATCGGCGCCGCGGCGACCGTCAACCTGCCGCTCGCCGGCTGGATCTGGGTGCCCTTGATCGTCGTCGCGATGATCGGGGCGTACAAGCGGATGGACAACCTCTCCACCGCCAAGGCCGACGTCGCCGCCTCCCTCGCCGCTCTGCGCGAGCCGCACCTGTGGATCCTGGCCGTGCTCTACATCGGCACCTTCGGCTCCTTCATCGGCTTCGCCGGGGTGTTCCCCAAGCTCATCGCCGACACGTTCCCCGAGTACTCGACCTTCGCCGTGGGCTCTGCGACCCTCACGCTAGCGTTCCTCGGCGCCCTCGTCGGCTCGCTCTCCCGCCCCTACGGCGGCCGCCTCGCCGACCGCTTCGGCGGGGCGCCGGTCACGATCGTCGCGTTCATCGCGATGGGCGCCGGCATCGTCGGAGTCATCGCGACGCTCCCGCTGGGCAGCTTCTGGCTGTTCCTCCTCGGCTTCCTCGTGCTGTTCGCCGCGGCGGGCATCGGCAACGGGGCGACCTACCGGATGATCCCCACCGTCTTCGCCCTGCGCGCCCGCCAATCGGGCAGCGACGGCGTCGGCGCCCAGCGCAAGGCGGCCGCCGCCCTCGGGCTCATCTCGGCCATCGGCGCCTACGGCGGCTTCGTCATCCCGCAGCTCCTGGGCTTCTCGAAGACCGAGTTCGGCGACTACACGACGGCCCTGGGCTGGTTCGTGGGCGCCTACGCGGTGATGCTCGCGATCACGGCGGGCGTCTACCTCCGCCTCGCCGCGACGACGGGGACCAGGATCTAGGCATGGAGACCGCCGCCGCACCGTCCGCCCCCGCGGGCGTCGACTCCCACTGCCCCTACTGCGCACTGCAGTGCGCGATGACGCTGACGCCGGTCGACGCACCGACGCCGATCGCCGTCGCCGGGCGGGAGTTCCCGACGAACCGGGGCGGGCTGTGCGCGAAGGGCTGGACGGCGGCGGAGCTGCTCGCGAGCGGACAGCGGCTGCGCGCTCCGCTGATGCGGGGCGCGGACGGCACCTTCGCCGAGGTGACGTGGGAGCGGGCGCTGGACGCCGTGGCGGAGGCGGTCGTCTCGACCCGCGACCGCCACGGCGCCGACGCGGTCGCGGTCTTCGGCGGCGGCGGTCTCACCAACGAGAAGGCGTACCAGCTGGGGAAATTCACCCGCATCGCCCTCGGCACCTCGCGGATCGACTACAACGGCCGGTTCTGCATGTCCTCGGCCGCGGCGGCCGGCAACCGGGCGTTCGGAGTCGATCGCGGGCTCCCGTTCCCGGTGGCCGATCTCGACGAGGCCGACACGATCCTCCTGCTCGGCTCGAACGTCGCGGCGACCATGCCGCCGTTCCTCGCGCACCTCGCCGGGGCGCGCTCGCGCGGCGGTCTCGTGGTCGTCGATCCGCGCCGCTCCGCCACCGCCCGCCTCACCGAGGACGGCGCGGGAACGCACCTGCAGCCGGCTCCCGGCACCGACCTCGCCCTGCTGCTCGGGCTCACGCACCTCGTGCTCGCGGAGGGGCTCGCCGACGCGGAGTACCTCGAGGCGCGGACGACCGGCTTCGACGCGGTCCGCCGCAGCGTCGCGTCGTGGTGGCCCGAGCGCACCTCCTCCGTCACCGGCGTGCCGGTCGAGCTGCTGCGCCGCACCGCGCGGCGGCTCGCCGAGGGCCGCTCCTACGTGCTCACCGGCCGCGGCGTCGAGCAGCACGTCGACGGCACCGACACCGCCACCGCGGCGATCAACCTGTCCCTCATCCTGGGCCTCGTCGGCCGCCCCGGCTCGGGCTACGGCACCCTCACCGGCCAGGGCAACGGGCAGGGCGGCCGCGAGCACGGCCAGAAGGCCGACCAGCTGCCCGGCTACCGCTCGATCCGCGATCCGGAGGCGCGCCGCCACGTCGCCGGGGTCTGGGGAGTCGACGAGGCGTCGATCCCCGGTCCGGGGCTGCCGGCCGTCGCCCTCCTGGGCGAACTAGGCCGCTCCGTCCGGTGCCTCCTCGTGCACGGCTCGAACGTGGTCGTCTCGGCGCCCGACGTCGACGCGGTGCGGGCGGGGCTCGAGGCGCTCGACACCCTCGTGGTCTGCGACTTCTTCCTCTCCGAGACGGCGGCGCTCGCCGACATCGTCCTCCCCGTGCCGCAGTGGGCGGAGGAGGAGGGCACCATGACCTCGCTCGAGGGCCGGGTGCTGCGCCGCCGCCGCGCCCTCGAGCCGCCGTCGGGCGTCCGCAGCGAGCTCTGGATCCTGAGCGAGCTCGCCCGCCGGCTCGAGGCGCCCTCGACCTGGTCGACCGTTCCGTCCGAGGTGTTCGACGAGCTGGCGCGCGCCTCCGCCGGCGGCCCGGCCGACTACTCCGGACTCTCGCACGCCCTGCTCGACACGGGAGCGGAGGCCTACTGGCCCTACCCCGTCGGCAGCACCGGCACCCCGCGCCTCTTCGGCGAGCGCTTCGGCCACCCCGACGGCCGCGCGCGACTGGTCGCGGTCTCCGCCGCCGACCGTTGGGTCGTCGACCGCGGCGACGAGCTGACGCTGATCACCGGGCGCTACCTGCAGCAGTACCAGTCGGGCACGCAGACCCGCCGGGTCGCCGAGCTCGACGCGGCCCGCCCCGAGGCGCGGCTCGAGATCCACCCGGCCACCGCCTCGCGACTCGGCGTGCGCGACGGCGCCCCCGTCTCGATCGGCAACGCGCGCGGAGTCGTCACCGCCCGCGCGAGCGTCACCGCCGACATCCGCCACGACACCGTCTTCCTGCCCTTCCACTACGCGGGGCGCCAGTGCGCCAATCTGCTGACGGAGGCGGTCGTCGATCCGATCTCGTCCATGCCGGAGTTCAAGCGCACCCGCGTCTGGGTCCGTGCGGAAGGAGTGCCCGATGCCTTCTGAGACCCCCGAGCGCGTGGTGCTCCTGGGCTACGGTCCCGTCGGCGCGCGCTTCGTCGAGGAGCTGCTGCCCGCCGTCCGCGCCGGGTCCGTCACCCTCACGGTCGTCGGCGCCGAGCCCGAGGACGCCTACAACCGGGTGCTGCTCGCCGAGTACGCCGTCGGCCGGGCCGCGCGCGACCGCCTCGACCTCGGCGACCGGGCGACGGCGGAGGAGGCGGGCGTCGTCTTCCTCCTCGGCGCGGCCGCCGTCGGCCTCGACCGCGCGCGGAACGTCGTGCGCCTGCACGACGACGAGCGCCTCGCCTACGACCGCCTCGTCTTCGCCACCGGTGCCCGGGCGAACGTGCCCACGCTCGCCGGGATGGAGCGCTCGCGCCGCGACCGCCGGGTGCGCTCGGCCTCCCCCGAGACCCTCGATCAGGGCGCGAGTCCGCTGCCCGACCGCGTCGTCGCGCTCCGCGACCTCGCCGACGCGCACGTCGTCCGCGAGGCGGTCCGCGCCGGCTCGCGCATCGTCGTGCTGGGCGCGGGAGTGCTCGGAGTCGAGTTCGCGCTCGCCGCCGCGGAGCAGGGCGCCGAGGTCGTCGTGGTCTACCACGGCGACATCCCCATGGGGCGCAACCTCGATCACGGCGGCGGGCGGATGCTCGCCTCGGCGGCCCGCGCGGCCGGCGTCGACATGGTGTCGCACGCCCGCTCCGAGAGCATCCTGCTGGCCCACGACGACCTCGGCCGCGCGCACTTCCAGGCGCTGGTCTGCGCCGACGGCAAGCAGATCGAGGGCGACCTGCTCGTGCTGTCCTGCGGAGTCGGCGCGCGCACCGAGCTCGCGGCGAGCGCCGACCTCGCGGTCTCGACCGGGATCCTCGTCGACGAGCACCAGCGCAGCTGGAGCGACCCGGACGTCTACGCGATCGGCGACTGCGCGCACGTCGCCCCGCGCGGCTCCGCTCTGCCCGACGGCCGGGTCGAGGGCGGGCCCAGCGGACTGATCGGACCCGGCTGGCAGCAGGCCGACCGCCTCGCCGCCCGCATCACCGCCGAGGCGTCCGGGCGCGCGGCCGACGAGCGCGTGCCCGAGGCCCGCCAGGCCGTGGTCATGCTGAAGGCCGAGGGCGTCGACCTCGTCGCGGGCGGCGACCCGACCCCCGAGCCGTGGGACGCGACTCCCCACTCCGCCTCGTGCGGCGACCACGCCGAGGTGACCGTCTGGGCCGATCCCGCCCGCGGCGGCTACGCGAAGCTCGTGACGGTCGGCGGCGTGCTGCGCGGCTTCGTCTCGGTCGGCCTGCCGCGCGTGGGCGCCGAGCTGACGCTGCTGTTCGAGCGCGGCTCCGAGCTGCCCGCCGACCGCTCGAGCCTCCTGCGGCTGGACGCCCCGGATGCGGGGGCCGCCCCGACCGGTGACCCGTTCGCTCCGGACGCCACCGTCTGCTGGTGCAACGGCATCTCGGCCGGCACCATCACGGAGGCGGCAGCCGCCGGCCACGACACGGTCGCCTGCATCGGCACGGCGACCCGGGCCGGCACCGGCTGCGGCGGCTGCACCGGCCGCATCGCCGAGCTGCTCGCGCGCACGGCCGTCCCGGCCTGAGGGCCGCGGGACGACGAAGGGGGAGGCCGGACGGGTGCCCGGACTCCCCCTTCGCGGGATCTGCTGGGATCAGGCGCGCGAGGTGCGGCGCTTCACGGCGACCAGCGACACGGCGCCCGCCAGGAGCAGCGCTGCACCGCCGAGCGCGAGGCCGGAGGCGTCGGCTCCGGTGCTCGCGAGCGTGCCTCGTCCGGTCGTGTCGCGCGGCGCCCCGGCGACGGCCGTCGGTGTCTCGGTCGGTGACGGCGCGGCCGTCGGAGTAGCCGGAGCAGGCGCGGAGGTGGCGATCGGCGTCGGAGCGGCCGTCGGAGTCCCGGTCGGGGTCGGAGCGGCCGTCGGGGTGGGCTCGGCCGTGGGCGGCACCGCGGGCCCCTCGCCGGGAGCGCCGCCGTCGAGGGAGGCGGCGGCGATCAGCCGGCCGTACTCGTCGAACGAGGCGTAGGTGTGCGGCTCGTCCGTGTACTCCGCCGGGATGGTCTGCGTGTACGCCCCGCCCGCGATCACGGACGTGCCGATCTGCGTCGGCTCGGAGTAGATGTAGCTCGTGACGGCGAGCCCGTCGAGGTCGCCCGGCGTCTCGTCGCTGAACTGCAGTCCGCTCACCGTGAGGTCGAAGGCGACGCCGCTCTCGTACTGCGCCGGCGCGAGGTCGTAGTCGCCGACCGCGATGAGGCCGCCGTTCTCGAGCGCCTCGAGGCTCGGCGCGGTCGGGATCGGTGCCTCGCCGACGAGGGTCTCCTCGTAGGTGTCGGCGTCGATCGTCCACGTCACGGTCTCTCCGCGGTAGGCGGCCACCTCGTAGACCGTGGCGGGCGGATCGTCCCGCGGGTTCTCGGGGTCCGTCAGGTACACGTCGACGGGACCGGAGTACGTCGTGAGGGTGCCCGTGCCGTCGGCGTCGAGGGTCGTGGTCGTCCAGCCGACGGAGCCAGCCGAACCGGGGACCTGGAAGCCGGCCACGGCGAGGCGGCCCGCCGACTCCGGGCCGAAGTCGACCTCGACGGTGCCGCCGTTGGCGGGGATCCCGTCCTTCTCGCCGGCGGCAGCGGGCCCTGCTCCGACGAGCACCCCCGCTGCGGTGATGGACAGGACGACGGCGGCCCTCAGGCCGCCGGTGATGATGCGCGCGCGTGTGTCCACGTGCTTCCCCCCGGGATGGTGCTGATGATGGCGCGGCGCAGATCGGCCGCTCAGGGCGATCATCCAGGTCTGCTCAGGGAATCACAAGCCTGCGGTCACGATCGGTCGCACGACCGGCGCGGAGCCTCACAGGCCGACGTCGACCGCGTCGGCCAGACGGCGGGTCACCGCGCGCAGCTCGAGCTCCGCACCGCGGAGCCGCTCCTCGATCTCGGCCGCGCCACGCTCGCTCGCATCGTGGCGTCGAGCCTGCTCCTCGGCCGCCTCGTCCGCGGAGCTCCGCGCCTCGGCGAGAGCACCGCCGAGATCGTCGGAGGAGGCCCGCAACGCGGCGAGCTCGTCACGGAGCCCGCCGAGCTCGCTCCGGACCGCCGCCAGCTCGTCCCGCAGCGCGGCCGTCTCGGCGCGGACCTCCTCGGTGCGCAGGCGCGCCTGCTCGAAGTACGGCGCCACGAGGCGGTGCACGGCCTCGCGCAGGGCGAGTCCGCCCCGGCCGAGCTTCGTCGGCACCGAGCCGGGGGCGTCCCGGTACTGGTCGTCACTGGTCATCGTCGTCGTCCCGTCCGGAGAGCCGGCGGTGAAGCAGATCCATCGCCCGGCGGTCCTTGTCCATGATGGCGGCCTCGAGGCCGGTGTCGGCGGTGCGCTCCGCGAGGTCGCCCGGCCTGGTGCGGCGCACGAGCGAGCGCTCGATCAGCTCGACCGACCGCTCGAACGAGAGCGGACCGCGCGCCGTCGCCCGTCCGCGGCGGCCGAGGGCCTCCAGGTCGACGGCTCCCGTGACCACGTCGCGCATCGCGGCGAGCAGGGAGTCGGCCGAGCGGGTGATCTTGAGGCAGTCCACTCCGTCGATCAGGAACTCGGCCACTCCGCTCGTCCCGGTGACGATCGGCACGCAGCCCGCGGCGGCCGCCTCGACGGGAGCGACGCCGAACGCCTCGCCCGACCAGGTCGGGAACAGGAACGCGTCGGCCCGGCCGTGCGCGGCGAGCACCTCCTCGCGCGGGCGGGCGCCGTGGAACTCGACGACGCCGTCGAGTCCCGCCTCGGCGGCCCGGGCGCGGTAGCCCTCGACGTCGCCGTCGCCATACAGGTCGACCCGGAAGTCGCGCGTCTCAGCGGCCAGCGCCGCGGCCGCCTCGAGCACCAGGTCGACGCCCTTGTGCTCGCCGAGCGACGCGGCGAAGGTGAAGCGCGTGATCCCGCCGTCGCGGTAGGTGCGCTCGGCGCCGGTGTCCGGCGGCACACTCACTCCGCGGCCGATCACCTCGACGTCGCCGAGCGGCCGTCCGCCGGCCTCGATCGCCTCGACCAGGGCCGAGCTGACCGCCACGATCTCGCCGCGCGCGAAGTGCAGCGGATCGTCCGCTCCGTAGACGGCGAGCACCCGCTCGGGCAGTCCGTCGACGAGCTGGTTCGGCACCCGGTCGCCCAGGTTCCACATCCAGCTCGCGTCGACCGCGCGCAGCAGGTCGATCAGCGCGAGCCCGCCCAGCCCGATCAGGTTGAAGGCGACGACGTGCGTCGGAGCGAAGTCGCGCAGCTCCTCGAGCAGGATCCGCGTGTTCTCGAACCGCGACACCGCGCTCTCGTGGTGCATCAGCTGGGCGATCTCGCCGCCCGTCCGCGGCAGCGGGAAGTACGTGCGCAGGCTCAGCGTGCGGTGCACCTCGACGCCGGAGGGCTCGGGCGGGAGGTAGGTGGGCGTGGTCAGGACCCGCACGGTGTGGCCGCGCTCCGCCATCGCCTCGGCGACCCGCGCGCAGGTCATCTCGTAGCCGCCGAGCACCTGCGGCGGGTAGAGGTTGCTGAGGAAGAGGAGCCGCAGCGGCGCAGTCTCGGTGGTCATGCTGTCGGTGGTCATGCGGAGGGCACCTGCCGATCGGGAGTCGCGTCCTCGCGGATCCGGGCGGTGACCGCCTCCGTGTAGCTCGCACGGGCCTGACGGTCGTTGCCGCCGTCCCAGTAGTTCACGAGGTAGAGGCCGGTCTGCTGGGTGCGCGGGACGAAGGGGAACAGCTGAGCACGGGGCTCGATCTGGGCGATGCGGTAGCCGGCGTCGACGGCGCGCACGTGCAGCCAGATGTCGTCGGCGTCGGGAGCGGTCTCGCGGAACGCGTCGCCGTGCCGCGCGACCTCCTCCATCAGTGCGCTCGGGAACAGCTGGCCCGAGACGGAGGTGCCGAACACGTCGAAGGACGCGCGGGTGTCCTCGACCGGGCGCCAGCTCGTGTACGGCGCGACCGCTCCGTCGACGAGGCCCACGCGGTGCGCGCGGTAGCAGAGCACCGTCTCCCGCGGGTAGCGGGAGCGGGCGTCGAGCAGGCCCCGCAGCCACGTGCGCGGGTAGACGATGTCGTCGTCCGAGGTGACCAGGTCGCGCTCGCCCGCGCGGCCCGAGAGCAGGTGCGGGTAGTACTTGGTGTGCACCCGGTAGCCGTCCACCAGCCGCACCTCGAGGCCCCGACGGCGCAGCCGCTGGAGCGCCGGCGGGAGGTCGGCGGCGAGCGCCGGGTCGTCGAGCCACAGCACCAGTCGGGCGGGCCGGGCGTCGCCGCGGGCGATGGACTCGAGGGCCACGTGCACGCGTCGGATGCGCTCGCCGTGCGTGGTCATGGTGACCACGACCTCGCCGTCGGGGTCGACGACGGATCGGCGCGAGAAGCGGTTCGCGAGGTCCAGCGCCAGCAGCTCGAGCCGGAACGCGAGCGAGGCGGGGTGGTCGATCGGACGCGCGGCGACGACCGCCGCTCGGCGCTCGCGGAGCCCGCGCGGCACGGCCCGGATCCGGCGGGAGAGCGCCAGGAGGCGGGTCCTCGGGCGCACCCTCCGACCCAGCGCGGCGAGCCGGGTGCGAGGTCGTACTCGGCGGCCGAGCGCGGCGAGGGCGGGATGCATCGCTCCAGGATAACGGGAGCCGTCGGCGGGCCTCGGGGCGGTCAGGCCCCGTCGACCACGGCGAACGCGCGCACCGGGAAGGTCCCGAAGCCGCTCACCTTCGGCGGAACCGCGGTGAAGCGCGCCCCGGAGGCGGGCAGCTCGCCGAGGCCCGCGAGGTGCTCGACGACGTGCACGCCGGCCCCCAGGAGGAGGGAGTGGGCCGGGCGCGTCCCGGTGCCCTGGGTGTCGTCGATGTTCAGCGAGTCGATGCCGACGAGCACCGCGCCGCCGTCCACGAGCGCCCGCGCACCGTCCTCGGTGAGGAACGGAGCGTCGCGCGCGTACTCCGCGGTGGCGAAGTGCGCGTCCCAGCCCGTCGAGAGCAGCACGGCCGCACCGCGCACGTCGAGTCCGGCGAACGCCGCCGCCCCGACGGCCCTGTCGCCGCGCGCGGTCACCACGAGCGCCGGGAGGTCGACGAGCGTGGCGAGATCGAGGCCCGCGAGGTCCGTGCCCCCGTCGTAGCGGTGGAACGGGCTGTCGAGGTAGGTGCCGGTGTTGCCGATCATCTCGATGACGTCCAGCGCGAACTCCGTACCCGGGGCGTAGGAGGCGCGCGAGGCCTCGCGGGTCAGGTGCGGCCGGATGCGCGGCGCGGGCAGCCCCGGGTAGGTGACGAGGCCGTCCGAGACGGTGTGGCTGAGGTCGACGAAGCGGCGCGGGGAGGAGGTCATGCGCCGATCCTCGCAGTGGCCGGATCTCGCCGTCGCACTACTTCCTGCCACTCCCCCGCGCCTTCGGGCCACAGACCGGGCGCCCCGGGGTCAGCGCTTGGGCAGCGCCGCCGACAGGTCCGCGATCAGGTCGTCGGCGTCCTCGATGCCCACCGAGAGCCGCACCAGCGACTCCGACACCTCGAGCGGAGTGCCCTTGACCGACGCGTGCGTCATCTCGCTCGGGTAGCCGATCAGCGACTCCACGCCTCCCAGCGACTCGGCGAGCTGGAACAGCTCGGTCGACTCGGCGAACTTCCGCGCGGCGCGGGGCGTCGCGAGCTCGACCGACAGCATGCCGCCGAACCCCGACATCTGGCGCTTCGCCAGCTCGTGGCCCGGGTGCGTCGGCAGTCCCGGATAGTGCACGGCCGTGACCGCCGGGTGCTCCGCGAGGAACTCCGCGACCTTCTGCGCGTTGGCCGAGTGCCGCTCCATCCGGATCGCGAGCGTCTTGATGCCGCGCACGGTCAGCCACGCGTCCATCGGGCTCGAGATCGCTCCGACCGCGAACTGCAGGAACCCGATCTTCTCGGCGAGGGGTCCCGAGCGCAGCGCGAGCGCGCCGCCCACGACGTCCGAGTGGCCGCCGAGGTACTTCGTGGTCGAGTGCACGACCACGTCGGCGCCCAGCGCCAGCGGCTGCTGCAGAGCGGAGGAGGCGAAGGTGTTGTCGACGACGACGATCAGGTCGTGCGCGTGCGCCAGGTCTGCCAGCTCCGCGATGTCGCTGATGGTCATCAGCGGGTTCGACGGGGTCTCGACCCACAGCATCTTCGTCTCGCCGGGGACGATCGCACGCTGCACCTCGCGCAGGTTCGACATGTCGACGGCGGTGTTGCGGATGCCCCACGCGGCGTGCACGCGGTCGATCAGCCGGTGGCTCCCGCCGTACGCGTCGTTGCCGAGCACGATGTGGTCGCCCGGGGCGAGCGCGGCGCGGAGCAGGGTGTCCTCGGCCGCGAGGCCCGACGCGAAGGAGTAGGCGACGTCGGCGCCCTCGATCGAGGCGATGAGCTCCTGCAGGGAGTCGCGCGTCGGGTTCGCCGAGCGGGCGTACTCGTAGCCGCCGCGGAACCCTCCGATGCCGTCCTGGACGAAGGTCGACGTCATGTAGACGGGCGGCACGACGGCGCCGGTGGTGGGGTCGAACTCCTGTCCGGCGTGGATGGCGCGGGTGTCGAAGTGCTGCTTCTTGGGCATGAGCGTGCTTTCCGGGTCGAGAGGAGTCGGGGAGGGGGGTGCGCCGGTCACGCGCTGGCGAACGACAGGAGGTCCTGCCGCGTGATGACCGCGACGGGCTTGCCCTCGTCGGTGACGAGGAGGGCGCTGCGATCGGTGAGCGCGGCGCGGGCGGCCGAGACGCTCTCGCCGAGCCCGATCAGGGTCAGCGGGTCGCCGGCGGAGGGGCCGAGCGGGTCGGTCATGGAGGCGGCGCCGCTGAAGACGCGGTCGAGCAGCTCGCGCTCGTCGACCGCTCCGACGACCTCGCCCATCACGACGGGCGGCTCGGCCGAGAGCACCGGCAGCTGCGAGACGCCGTACGTCGTCATGATCTCGATCGCGTCGCGCACGGTGTCGCTCGGATGCGCGTGCACGAGGTCGGGCAACTCGCCGGTCTGCGGATTCGCGGCGCGGGCGCGCAGGACGTCGCGGACGGTGCTCTCCTCGCGGTGCTCGAGGAACCCGTAGGAGCGCATCCACCGGTCGTTGAAGATCTTGCCGAGGTAGCCGCGGCCGCCGTCGGGCAGCAGCACGACGACCACGTCGTCGGGACCGAGGTCGGCGGCCGCCTTGAGCGCGACCGACACGGCCAGGCCGCTCGAGCCGCCCACGAGCAGCCCCTCCTCGCGGGCGAGCCGGCGGGTCATCGCGAACGACTCGGCGTCGCTGGAGGCGATGATGCCGTCGACCACGCTCGGGTCGTAGGCGCTGGGCCAGAAGTCCTCGCCGACGCCCTCGGTGAGGTAGGGACGCCCGCCGCCGCCCGAGTAGACCGAGCCCTCGGGGTCGGCGCCGATGATCTGCACGCGGCCGTCCGACACCTCCTTGAGATACCGGCCGGTGCCGCTGATGGTGCCGCCCGTGCCCACTCCGGCGACGAAGTGGGTGATGCGGCCGGCGGTGTCGCGCCAGATCTCGGGGCCGGTGGTCTCGTAGTGGCTGAGCGGCCCGTTGAGGTTCGCGTACTGGTTGGGCTTGAAGGCGCCGGGGATCTCGCGGGCGAGGCGGTCCGAGACGGAGTAGTAGGAGTCGGGGTCGTCCGGCTCGACGGCCGTCGGAGTGACGACGATCTCGGCCCCGTAGGCCGTGAGCACGTTGCGCTTGTCCTCGCCGACCTTGTCGGGCAGCACGAAGACGCAGCGGTAGCCGCGCTGCTGGGCGACGAGCGCCAGGCCGACACCCGTGTTGCCGCTCGTGGGCTCGACGATCGTGCCGCCGGGCTTCAGCAGGCCGTCGCGCTCGGCCGCGTCGATGATGCGGGTGGCGATGCGGTCCTTCGAGGACCCGCCGGGGTTGAGGTACTCCACCTTCACGAGCACGGTGGCCCGCACTCCGGACGCGACCGGTCCGAGCTTCACGAGGGGGGTGTCCCCGATGAGGTCCAGCACCGAGTCGGCGTAGGCCATCCCGGTCTCCGGGCGTGCTGGCAGGGCTCGATCGAGGGTCATGGGAAAAGCGTAGCAACCGCTGTTCGGCATGTGACGGGAGCCCCTGAACCGCCGCCGGGAACCCGCGCGAGCCCCGTGACGCGGGTGCTCGTGCTGCCCTATCGTGGGGGTCCGCGGCCGTCTCGACGCCCGCTCGAGACGCCCCCCGAGACGCGCGGAACGGACCAGCATGACCACTCCGATCGCCGCCGTTCCGCGGCGCGGCACCGACGGCCGGCTCCTGCGCCTGCTCGGACCCGCCATGGTCGCCGGAGTCGCCTACCTCGATCCCGGCAACGTCGCCAGCAACATGACGGCCGGCGCCCGCTTCGGCTACCTCCTCGTCTGGGTGGTGGTCCTGGGCAACCTGATGGCGTGGCTGATCCAGTACCTCTCTGCCAAGCTCGGCCTGATGACCGGCCGCAGCCTCCCCGAGCTGCTCGGCGACCGGCTCCGCGGCCGCTGGGGCCGCCGGGCCTACTGGGTGCAGGCCGAGGTCGTCGCGATGGCGACCGACCTGGCCGAGGTGATCGGCGGCGCGATCGCGCTGAACCTCCTGTTCGGGCTGCCGCTGCTCGCCGGCGGCCTGGTGACCGGCGCGGTGTCGCTCGCGCTCCTGCTCATCCAGACCCGCGGAGGCGCGCGGCCGTTCGAGCGCGTCATCACGGCGCTCATGGTCGTCATCGCCGTCGGCTTCACGATCGGGGTCGTCGTCGATCCGCCCGACGCCGGCTCGGCCGTCGCGGGGCTCGTGCCGCGCTTCGAGGGCTCGGAGTCGGTGCTGCTCGCCGCGTCGATCCTCGGCGCGACCGTCATGCCGCATGCCATCTACGCCCACTCGGCCCTCGCCCGCGATCGCTTCGGCCGGGTCGACGGTGTCGGCGCCCGCCGGAGGATCCTCACGGCCACTCGGATCGACGTCACCGTCGCGCTCGCGATCGCCGGCACCGTGAACCTCGCGATCCTCCTCCTCGCCGCCCACTCGCTCGCGGGCGTCGCCGGCACCGACAGCCTCGAGGGGGCGCACGCGGCCATCGGAGCGGCGCTGGGCCCTGTGATCGCGACCCTGTTCGCGGTCGGCCTCCTCGCCTCCGGGCTCGCCTCGACGTCGGT
This sequence comes from Rathayibacter sp. Leaf299, assembly GCF_001423055.1. NCBI lineage: Bacteria > Bacillati > Actinomycetota > Actinomycetes > Micrococcales > Microbacteriaceae > Rathayibacter > Rathayibacter sp. Leaf299. The sequence goes on along the minus strand of NZ_LMNT01000002.1, from coordinate 795,548 downwards.
CGGCGCCTACGCCGGAGCCGAGATCATGCACGGTCTGCTGCACGTGCGGGTGCCGCTCGTCACCCGGCGGCTCGTGACGCTGATCCCGGCGCTCGTCGTGCTCGCCGTGGGCTTCGACCCGACCCGCGCGCTCGTGCTCAGCCAGGTGGTGCTGTCGTTCGGCATCCCGTTCGCGCTGGTGCCGCTGGTTGTCCTGACGCGCGACCGCCGGCTGATGGGCGACCAGGCGAACCGCTGGTTCACGACGCTCGGGGCGGTGCTCGCGGCGGTGTTCCTCATCGTGCTCAACGCACTGCTGCTGTGGCTCACCTTCGCGGGCTGACCCTCCCGGCCGAACCCCGTGCCGTTCGCGTTGATCCGATCCGGAGCCTCTCTCGTTATCCTCTGAGAGCGCCTCTCAGGGCGCCTGCGCCGCGCGACGGCGCGACCGCCCCCGGATGGAACGAGAGAACGCCGCCGTGCCCAAAGACACGATGTCCGCCAAGAACCGCGCCCGCCAGGAGAAGGTCGAGGCCTACAAGCGCGAGCAGGCCCGCAAGAAGAAGAGCGGCCGCATCTGGATCGTCTCGCTCTCGGCCCTCGCGATCCTCGCGATCGGCGGCATCGTGGCCGTCACCGTGATCGGCAACCAGCAGATCGTCGAGGCGCGCAACATCGACGGCCTGCAGACCTTCGAGAACGACGCCGACCACGTCACCGGCGCCGTCGAGTACCCGCAGACGCCCCCGGCGGGAGGCCCGCACAACGCCGTCTGGATGAACTGCGGCGTCTACGACCAGCCCGTCCCGAACGAGAACGCGGTGCACGACCTCGAGCACGGCGCCGTGTGGGCGACCTACGACCCCTCCCTCCCCCAGAGCGAGGTCGACTCGCTGATCGCGGCGCTCCCCGACACCTACACCGTCGTCTCGCCCTACGAGGGCCTCGAGTCGCCGATCGTGCTCAGCGCCTGGGACGCCCAGGTCGCGATCGACTCGCCCGAGGACCCGCGCATCGACGCCTTCGTCGAGCGCTTCTGGCAGGCGTCGACCGCCCCCGAGCCCGGAGCGCCCTGCACCGGGGGCATCGACGCCCCCGGCAAGCAGTGATGGCGGCGGGCAGCACCCGAGGCCGCGTCCTCGTCGCCGCGGTCGCCGTCGTCGCCCTCCTCCTGGGCGTCGCCGGCGGCTACGTCGTCGGAGCGCTCGCACCGTTCGCGCCGACGGCGACCCCGTCCTCGACGAGCGCCGAGGCCGGATTCGCCCGCGACATGCAGGTGCACCACCTCCAGGGCGCCGAGCTGGCGCTGATCGCGCACGAGCGCAGCACCGACGGCGAGGTCCTGACGATCTCGACCGACATCCTGCTCACGCAGCAGCAGCAGGCCGGCCAGCTCTTCGGCTGGCTCGTCTCGTGGGACCTGCCCCAGGCCTCCCCCGAGCCGTCGATGACCTGGATGGGCCGGCCGACCCTCGAGGGCGCCGCCGACGAGCACTCGTCGATGGGCATGGGCACCGAGGAGGGCGTCGTCCCCTCGAGCATGCCCGGCCTGGCGACCCCCGATCAGATCCGCGCGCTCACTGCGTCGTCCGGCCGCGACCTCGACCGCATGTTCCTCGAGCTGATGATCGCGCACCACCGCGGAGCGATCGACATGGCGGAGGCGCTGCTCGCGCGCAGCCGCGACCGCGTCGCAACCGACTTCGCCACCTCCGTCGTGAAAGCGCAGGAGGCCGAGATCTCGCTGATGGAGCAGATGCTCGAGGCCCGCCCGGCCGCCTGACGCCGGATCCCCCTCAGGCCGTGACGGACGACTCGGCCTGCTGGGCGTAGAGGGAGGCGTAGAGCCCGTCGAGCGCGAGCAGCTCCCGGTGCGTCCCCGACTCGACGATGCGGCCCGCGGCGACCACGTGGATGACGTCGGCCGAGACGACCGTCGAGAGGCGGTGGGCGATCGCGATGGTCGTCCGGCCGCGCGACGCGTCGTCGAGGGCGGCCTGCACGATCCGCTCCGAGACGGTGTCGAGGGCGCTCGTCGCCTCGTCGAGGATGAGGACGGCCGGGTCCTTCAGCAGGACGCGCGCGATGGCGAGCCGCTGCTTCTCGCCGCCCGAGAGGCGGTAGCCGCGCTCGCCCACGAGGGTGTCGTAGCCGCCGGGGAACGAGACGATCGTGTCGTGGATGTTGGCGGCGCGAGCAGCCGACTCGAGCTCCTCCTGGGTCGCGTCGGGGCGGGCGTAGCGCAGATTGTCGCCGATCGTCGCGTGGAAGAGGTACGTCTCCTGGCTGACGATGCCGATGTGCGAGACGAGCGACTCCTGGCGCAGCTCGCGCACGTCGGTGCCGGCGAAGCGCACCGCGCCGCCGGTCACGTCGTACAGGCGGGGCACGAGGTACGAGATCGTCGTCTTGCCCGCACCGGAGGGGCCGACGAACGCGACGAACTGGCCCGGAGCGATCGAGACGGAGACGTGGTCGAGGGTCGGCCGCACCTCCTCGCTCTGATCGGGGTAGCGGAACACGACGTCGTCGAGCTCGACGCGGCCGAGCTCCCCGTCGACGTCGCGGGCGTCAGCGCGGTCGGTGATCGCGGGCCGCAGGTCGAGGTACTCGAAGATGCGGGCGAAGAGCGCACCGGCCGTCTGGAGGTCGAGGGCGACCCGCATGAGTCCCAGGAGCGGCCACATCAGCCTGGCCTGCACGGTCGTGAACGCGACGACCGTGCCCGCGGTGACCGTGGTGCCGCCGAGGATCAGCCACGCGGCGGCGAGGTACACGACGACGGGGATCACCGAGAGGAAGATCTGCACCGTCGCGAAGAACCACTGGCCGGACATCTGCTGGCGCACCTGCAGATCGATCTGCCGGCCGTTCTCGTCGGCGTAGCGCGACACCTCCGACTCCTGCCGCCCGAAGCTCTTCGCCAGCAGGATGCCGGAGACGCTCAGCGTCTCCTGGGTGATCGCGGTCATCTCGGACAGCGATTCCTGCGTCTTCGTCGCGATGCGCGCGCGCACCTGACCGACGCGGCGCTGAGCCACGACGAGGACGGGCATGAGCACGAGCGCGACGATCGTCATCTGCCACGACAGCAGCAGCATCGCCACGACGGCCGCGATCACGGTGACCGTGTTGCCGAGCACGCTCGACACCGTGTTGGTCAGCACGGAGGCGACCCCGCCGACGTCGTTCGCGAGGCGCGACTGGATCACTCCGGTGCGCGTGCGGGTGAAGAAGCCGAGCTCCATCGCCTGCAGGTGGCGGAAGAGGCGGATGCGCAGCTCGCCCATCACGGAGTTGCCCACCGTGGCGGTCAGCAGCGTCTGCCAGACGCCGAGGACCGCCGACAGCACCCAGACCAGCACCATGATGCCGACGAGCTCGAGCAGGACCGGGAGGTTCGGAGTGCCGTCGGGCGGGAACAGGCCGCGGTCGAAGGCGAGCTGGGTGAGCAGCGGCGGCACGACCGTGAGGGCGGCGCCGACGAGGACGAGCGCGACCGTGAGCGTCAGCTTGGCGCGGTGCGCGCGGAACAGATCCGCGATGCGCCGCAGCAGGTGCTCGACCCGCGGGGCCTCCTCGTTCTGCCGCCGCTGGCTGTCGGGATCGCTGCTCGAGATCCTCCCGCGCACCGCTCCCGGGCGCATGCCGCCGCTCGCCGCCACGTCGCCCATCCTGCTCATCGCTCGACCATAACCCCGGCCGCCGACACCTTCTCCCGCTTCCGCCCAGGGCGGATCCGTGCTTGCGGCTGCGCCTGAACTGCGCGGAACGCCGAACGGCCCGGGGCCCCTGCTGAGCAGGAGTCCCGGGCCGTGGAGCGACGCGCGGTGCCGTGAGGCGCAAGGCGGAGGAGGAGAGCTGTAGCGGAGCTACTGCCGACGACGACAACGCCGCGGATCGCGGTGCCGCGGGTCGCTCAGCCCTTGGTCGCGCCGGCGAGCAGGCCGCGGACGAAGAACCGCTGGAGGGCGAAGAACACGATGAGCGGCACGATGATCGAGATGAACGCGCCCGCCGTGAGCAGCTCCCACGACTGCCCGTAGGAGCCCGAGAGGTCCTGCAGCGCCTTCGTGATCGGCAGCCCCTGCCCGGAGGTGAAGACGGTCGCGACCAGCAGGTCGTTCCACACCCACAGGAACTGGAAGATGCCGAAGGAGGCGATCGCCGGCACCGAGAGCGGCAGGACGATGCGGAAGAAGATCTGGCCGTGGCCGGCTCCGTCCACGCGCGCCGCCTCGATGACCTCGCCGGGGATCTCGGAGATGAAGTTGTGCAGCATGAAGATCGCGAGCGGCAACGCGAAGATCGTGTGCGCGATCCACACCTTCGCGTACGAGCCGTCCAACCCGTTCACCCCGAGCCCGGGGAGGATGTAGAGGTTGCCGATGCGCAGTCCGTCCGAGAACAGCTGGAGCAGCGGCACGAGTGCCATCTGGATGGGCACGATCTGGAGCGAGAACACGAGCACGAAGAGCGTGTTGCGGCCCTTGAAGTCGATCCAGGCGAACGCGTAGGCCGCGAGGCTCGCGATCGTGATCGGGATCAGCGCCGCGGGCAGCGTGATGACGAGCGAGTTCACGAACGCCTTGCCCAACGTCAGGCTGTCGCCCGAGTTGATGGCGTTCGCGTAGTTGTCGAGCGTGAAGCCGGGGTTGGCGAAGATCGTCCACCAGCCGGTCGTCTTGATGTCGTTCGCGGGGCGGAACGACGAGATGAACAGCCCGAGGGTCGGGATCGTCCAGATCGCCGCGATGATCGCGGCCGCGAGGGTCGCTCCGCGCGAGGTGGTCGCCTTGCGGACCTTGCCGCTGGCCGTCTCGATCTTCGACTCCCCGCGGGCGAGGCGCCGTTCGGTGGTGCGGTCGACCGGGACCTGGATCGGAGTGGGCGTGACGCTCATCGGATCTCCCTCTGCTTGGCGAGCTGGCGGGCGTTGTAGACGACGATCGGCAGCACGAGCAGGAACAGGATGACCGCGAGGGCCGCGCTGTAGCCGCTGCGGGCTCCGAGCTGGAACTGGCGCACCATCTCGAAGGCCAGGACCGTCGTGTCGGAGCGGCCGCCGGTCATCGCCGAGACGATGTCGAAGACCTTGAGGGAGGCGATCGAGATGGTCGTCAGGACCACGACGATCGAGGAGCGGATGCCCGGCACCGTGACGTTCCAGAACGACTGCCAGGCGTTGGTGCCGTCGAGCGACGCCGCTTCGAGCTGCTCGGACGGGACGCCCTTGATGGCGGCGGAGAGCACCGTCATCGCGAAGCCGGCCTGCGTCCAGATGAGCACGACGACCAGGAAGAGCGTGTTCCACGGCTCCAGGCCCAGCCAGTCGACCGGAGTGGCGCCGAACGCGGTCAGGATGCCGTTGAGAACACCGATCTGCTCGCCCTGGCGCACGTCGTAGAAGAACTTGAAGATGATCGAGGCGCCGACGAACGAGATCGCCATCGGCATGAAGACCAGCAGCTTGAAGAACTTCTCGCCGCGGCTCTTGTCGATGAACACGGCGTACGCGAGGCCGATGGCCGTCGCGGTGATCGGGGCGAGGAGCACCCAGACCACGGTGTTCAAGAACGCCGTCACGCCGTCGGGGCTGGTGAAGACCCAGATGAAGTTGTCGAGCCCGGCGAAGCCGGATCCGTCGTTCTTCATGAACGCGTTCAGCGCCGTCGTGATCGTCGGGTAGATCAGGCCGATCAGGATGAAGAACGCGGCCGGAGCCATGAACGCGACCAGCTGGAGCCCGTAGCCCGCGCCTTTGCGGGACCGGAAGTCGAGCAGGAACAGGATCCCGCCCAGCACCGCGGCGACGACCGCGACCCACATGACCGAGTTGTAGAGGCCGAACGCGAGGAGCAGCACGACCGGCAGGAGCACGGTGACCGCGAGACGCAGGACCGTGTAGCCGGTGCCGCGCCGGGGCGCGATCTCGACGAAGAACAGGATGATCGCGACGACTGCCGCGAACGCGAGGAGGATGATCGGGATCTGCGCGAGCGGGGGGATGCTCGCCAGCCACTGGAAGAATGCGGACATGGACGCCCTTTCGAGTGCGACTCTGAACTCAGGTGAAGCCTAGCGACGACGAGGGCCGCCGCCCAGGGAGCGGCGGCCCTCGTCGTCGTTGCCGCTAGGAGGTGTATCCGGCCTGGATCTCCTCGAGGACCTGGTCGGTGCTCGAGCCGTCGATCCAGTCGACCATGCCCTTCCAGAAGCTGTCGGCACCCACGGACTTCGGCATGAGGTCCGAGCCGTCGAAGCGGAACGTGGTGTCCTCGCTCTGCAGGATGGCGATCGAGTCCTTCAGGATCTCGCTGCCCGCGTTCTCGGCGTCGAGTCCCTTGTTGGCCGAGATGACTCCGCCGAGCGAGACGCGGCTGTTGGCCCAATCGGCGCTGGCCAGGTACTCCTGGACCTTCGCGGTGTCCTCGTCGTTCGAGAACGCGGCGACCATCTCGCCACCACCGGTGACGGCCTGCGGGTCGTCGGCCGAGGTCGGCGGGGTGAGGAAGGCCCAGACGTCGCCGTCCTCGGACACGTCGGCGCCGGCCGAGATCAGGAAGCCCTCGAAGAAGGAGGCCTGGTGGGTCAGCGCGCAGGTGCCGTTGGCGATGTTCTGCGCGACGTCGCCGAACGCGGTCGAGTTGATCGACGAGATCGGGGCCGGCCTCACGGAGGACGGCGTCCTCGATCCAGTCGGTGCCGGGCCAGCCCGACGCCTCACCGGAGTTGAAGCCCGCGCACCAGGACGGTCCGCCGGTCTTCTCGGCGATCGTCTTGCCGAGCGCTTCCATCTCGTCCCACGTGGTGGGAACGGAGACGCCCCATTCGGCGAACTTGGCCGGGGAGTACCAGATGTAGCCCTTGACGCTCGCCATGAGCGGAGCGCCGTACTGGGTGCCGTCGACCTGGCCGTACTTCTGCCAGTCCTCGGACCAGTTGTTCTGGACCTCGGTCAGGGCGCCCTCGGGCAGCTCCTGGACCTTGCCGGAGGCGACGGTGTCGGCGAGCAGACCCGGCTGAGGGAAGATCGCGAGGTCGGGGGTGTCGCCACCCTGGACCTTGATGCCGATCTGCTTCTCGAACTCCTTGTCGCCGGTGTACTTGATGTCGATGCCCGACTCCTCCTCCCAGTCCGCCCAGGACTGCTCGAGGAGGGTGGCCTCGTCACCGTTGATGGTGCCGTAGACGTTGACGACGCCGTCGGCCGTGCCGACGGAGTTGCCGGTGCCGCCACCGGCGTTCGGGTCGTTGGGGTCGCTGGCGCCGGAACAGCCGGCGAGCGCGATTCCGGCGGCCGCGAGAACGGCGACCGGAAGGGTGATACGGCGGTGCAGGGATGACCGCATGGTTCCTCCTCATTGAGTGGTGGTTCAGCCGAGGGCGAGGCCCGTCAGACTCGAGTGCCGCAGGGAGGTCCTCCGTGCGGATCACCGGTTTCACGTGGGCAGGGCTCCCACGGAGGGAAACCTTTCCACAACTTCGATGAAACCACAACGCCCACGATAGAGCGCTCTCTCAGATAACGATTCTGCGTCGAACCGCGGATCGCGCCGCGGAACGACGGCGTACGGCGCTGGCGCGGAATGGTGACGACCCCGCGGAAGGGGTATAACTTCCTGGAACCGTTTCCAGCATCGACGCCGGACGGGACGGGAGGTACGCCGTGACGGGCATCGAAGAGGTCGCCGAGCTCGCCGGGGTCTCGAAGGCGACGGTCTCGCGGGCCCTGAGCGGTCGCGGCTACGTCTCGGCGGGGACGAAGCAGCGGGTCGAGAAGGCCGCCGCGAGCCTGGGCTACGTGGTCTCGGCGAACGCCTCCAGCCTGGTCACCGGGCGCAGCAACAACGTCGCGGTGATCATCCCGGTGATCAACCAGTGGTTCTTCGGCGGCATCATCGACGGCATCGAGCACGCCCTCCTGGCGGCCGGCTACGACCTGCTGCTCTACAACATCGACAAGCACCGCGACGCCCGGCGCAGCGTCTTCGAGTACTACCTCGTCCGCAAGCGCGTCGACGCGATCGTCGCCGTGACCCTCGAGATCTCGCCCGGCGAGACGGAGGCGCTCCTCGCGCTCGGGAAGCCCGTGGTCGGCATCGGCGGCGAGCTCCCCGGCATCCCCACCTTCAGCATCGACGACGTCGCGGCCGCGCGGCTCGCGACCGAGCACCTGCTCTCGCTCGGGCACGAGCGCATCGTGCACATCGGCGGCCTGGCGGAGGAGGAGATGGACTTCCGCGTGCACACCAAGCGCCTCGTGGGCTTCCGCCAGGCCCTCGAGGCGGCGTCGCTCGAGTTCGACGAGAGCACCTTCGCCCCCACCACCTTCGACATCCCCGGCGGCCACCGCGCCGGGCGCCAGGTGCTGGGCGACCCGCGCACACGCCCCACCGCGATCTTCGCCGCCTCCGACGAGATCGCCATCGGCATCGTGCTGGCCGCGCGGGAGCTCGGGCTGTCGATCCCGGAGGACGTCTCGATCATCGGCATCGACGACCATCCGCTCGCCGACCTCTTCGGGTTGACCTCGATCCGCCAGGACCCGCGGCAGCAGGGCGAGCTGGCCGTCGAGCTGATCCTCGAGGCCCTGGCCGCGCTGGCCCGAGGAGAGTCCCCTCCCCCGGCCCGCCACACCACCATTCCGGCGTCGCTCGTGATCCGCACGAGCACCTCGGCGCCGCGGGGGGCCCGGATCGGAGCGTGAGGGCCCGGATCGGAGCGTGAGGGGCAGAATCGGAGCATGAGCGACTCCGACTCCCCCACAGTCCGCGACGTCCCCGAGCGATCGCGCTTCGAGATCTCGGTCGGAGGCGAGACGGCGGGCTACGCCGCGTACTCCCTCCGCGGCGACCGCGTCGTCTTCACCCACACCGTCGTCGAGGACGCCTGGGAGGGCCACGGCCTCGGCAGCACCCTCGCCCGCTCGGCGGTCGCCGCCGTGACGGAGGCGGGCGGCACGGTCGTCCCCCGCTGCCCGTTCATCGCCGCGTGGCTCCGCAAGCACCCCGAGGTGCAGGCCCGCGTGGAGTGGCCCGAGGACTGAGTCCCGGTCAGGCCGGCGGGCGGGCGTCGGCGCCGATCTGCTGCAGCGCCCACGAGTTGCCGTCGGGATCGGCGAAGTACGCGTAGAGCACGCCGCCCATGTCCTGCACCTCGCTGACCGCGAGGCCCCGGCCCACCAGTTCCTCCCGCGCCTCGGCCAGATCGTCGACGACCAGGTGGAGGTTGCGGACCACCCCGTCGGAGGGATCGAGCCCCATGCCGGTGCCGACGACGACCGAGCACGCCGAGCCCGGCGGAGTCAGCTGCACGATGCGCATCCCGTCGGCCGGGCGGACGTCATGGTCGATCGCGAAGCCGACGACACCGCTGTAGAAGGCCACGGCACGATCGACGTCGGCGACGGGCAGGGGGACGAGTTCGAGACGCAGGCGCACGGCCCCAGTGTGGCGCGCGACGCCGCCCGGCGGCCAGCCGGAGTTCCCCAGGACCGGATGCAGGAACGCGGGACGGCTTCAGCGGTAGACGGTGCGATCCCGTGACGCCTCGTAGCAGGAACGATCGAAGTTCGTGTTCCAGATCCTCCGGGGCGCAGTCGCTCTCAAGCCTCCGCCGCTCACGGAGCCTTCCTCACGCCACCGAGGGTTGAACCACGACACGGTCTCGATCCGCGCATACCGCTCAGGTTCCGCCTCGCGGAGATCGTGGACCTCGTCGAGGGCGGGAACGAGGTCGGTGTCTCTGGACGCGAGCACGACGAGATCGACGTCCGGCCGCGCAGCCTCCCGGACACAGGCGAGGGCACACAAGACGTCGATACTCTTCTCCCTCGGCCGTCCGATCGGAGCTGAACGTCGACACCGTCCTCTCGCCAGCGTGCAGCCTGATCCTGGGCACGTCGGTGCTGCTCCCGATGGTGGTCGACGTGATGCAGACCCCGGAAGGCGATGACGCGCTCGAGCCGCGCGAGGGCGAAGCCCTCCCGCTGCCTCTCGTTGCGTCCGATCATCGCCCGTCGGGCGAAGAGCATCGGATGGATGAGCGGATCGTGACGATCTCCACGCGGATCGAAGACATCGAACGCCGTGAGATGCACGTTCTGGTAGTCGACGATGAGAGTCGCGCGGAGCGGAGGACCGACCGTCACTACGTCAGCCTCCAGACAGAAAAGTCCCCGCCAATCCTGAGACGGCGGGGAACAATGCGACAAGTCTCTCCGCTCCTCGGAGGCGAGTCAACTTGGCGCGTGACACCTGCCCGGACGAAGGGCGACATCGTCTCGGGGGGGGGGGCAGGGCCGGTCAGCTGCGGGGGCCGACGACCAGGCGCTCGTGCATGATCTCGACGGCGCGCTCGAGGACGCGGCGGTCCTCCGGGGCGAGGTCGGCGAAGATCGGCGTGAGGGCGTCGCCCAGCTGGGAGCGCCAGGCCGCGAGGGCGGCGGCTCCGACGTCGGTGAGCTGGATCTGCCAGGCGCGGGCGTCGGCGGGATCGGCGATGCGGGCGAGCCAGCCGCTGTCGACGAGGTTCTTGACGATCTTGGTCATCGTCGGCTGCGAGACGCGGCTCTGCGAGGCGAGCTCCCCCAGGCGCATCGGGCCCATCGACAGGAGCACCGAGAGCGTGCGCCAGACGGCCTGCGACTCCTGGTTGTCGGTGGCCTGGGCGGCGAGACGGGTGATGCGGTGGGTGACCGAGACGAAATCGCTCAGCAGCTCGCTGAGCGAGACCTCGCTCGGCGGCACGTCGCGAGCGGGCAGGCCTGCGAGCGGATCAGGAGCGGACACGCACCGATTCTAGAGCCCGGGCGATTCCGCAGCCCGCGAGAACACGGCCACAGGAGCACGGCGCGGGAACGGCGAAGGGCGCCGCCTCCGAGGAGACGGCGCCCTGCGCGCATGCCGACCGGGGTCGGCGCAGTACTACTTGACGGTGACGGTCGCGCCGGCGGCCTCGAGCTGGGCCTTGGCCTTCTCGGCGGTCTCCTTGTTGACGGCCTCGAGAACGGCCTTGGGGGCGCCATCGACAACGGCCTTCGCCTCGCCGAGGCCGAGGCTGGTGAGCGCGCGGACCTCCTTGATGACCTGGATCTTCTTCTCGCCGGCGGCCTCGAGCACGACGTCGAACTCGGTCTGCTCCTCGACCTCTTCGGCGGGAGCGGCCGGGCCGGCGACTCCGGCAGCCGCGACGGGCGCGGCGGCGGTGACCTCGAAGACCTCTTCGAACTTCTTGACGAACTCCGAGAGCTCGATGAGCGTGAGCTCCTTGAAGGCCTCGATGAGCTCGTCCTGCGTGAGCTTTGCCATGATTTTTCTCCTAGTTTTTCTTGTCTACGAACCGCGTGCGCTGTCTCCCGGAGGAAGACGTCAGCTCGCGGACTCCTGCTTCTCGCGCAGCGCCTCGACCGTGCGAACGGCCTTGGACAGCGGGGCGTTGAACAGATATGCGGCACCGAACAGCGAGGCCTTGAAGGCGCCGGCGAGCTTGCCGAGCAGAACTTCGCGGGACTCGAGGTCGGCGAGCTTGCCCACCTCTTCTGCGGTCAGGGGGTTACCGTCGAAGTAACCGCCCTTCACCACGAGCAGAGGGTTTGCCTTGGCGAAGGCACGCAGCGACTTCGCGACGGCGACGGGGTCGCCGTGCACGAACGCGATGGCCGAGGGGCCAGCGAGCTCGTCGTCGAAGGACGAGATACCGGCGTTGTTCGCCGCGATCTTGGTCAGCGTGTTCTTCACCACGGCGTAGGTTGCGTGCTCACTGATGTCCTTGCGCAGCGTCTTCAGCTGCGCAACGGTGAGACCGCGGTACTCGGTCAGCAGAACGGCCGTCGAGCTCTGGAACTTCTCCGTGAGTTCGGCAACCGAGGCTTCCTTGTTCGCCATGGCTACTCCTGTGAATTCTCGTGCCGGTAGCCCGAAGGCACGCAAAGAAAAAAGCTCCGGCGCAGGCGCTCGGAGCTTCGGGAGACGCGATCTCTCGCGTGTCATGATCTCGTTCACACCTGCGCGGGCCATTCGCTTCGCGAATCCTTCGTCCGAGTGGCGATCTCGCGGGGCCGGGGCCCTGCTCGTGCGCACACCGGAAACCGGCGGTCTTTGGCTCCGGAGAGCGTACGACAGCCGGGCCCAGCGACGCAAGTCGACGAGGGGGCACCATGGAGGCATGACCGGTCAGAGCCCGCCCCCCGCCCGCGACGTCGACGCGGCCATCGCCTCCGTCGAGGCGGAGCTGAGCACGCTCTTCCGCCGGGTGAGGGCGATGACCCGCTCCTACGCCGAACGGGTGCACCCGGAGCTCACGGCCGCGGGCTACACGACGCTGTCGGCTCTCGAGCGGCGCGGGCCGATCTCCTCCGGAGCCCTGGCGGAGCTGCTCGAGACTGACAAGTCGACGCTCAGCCGGCAGATCACCGCTCTCGACCGCCTGGGGCTGCTCTCGCGGGCGCCCGATCCGGCGGACGGGCGCTCGACGATCCTGTCGGTGACGCCCGCGACCGCTGAGCGGCTGCGCGAGCTCCGCAGCTCGGACCAGGCGCAGCTGCACGAGGAGCTGCGCGGCTGGCCCGCCGGCGAGGTGGACCAGCTCGCCCGGCTGCTGCACCGCATCACCGCACTCGAGCTCTGACGCGCGGCGGTTAGCACCGAGCGCGCCTGCGGGCAACGCGCGCGGCGAGGGGCCCGTACTGCGTAGCGTCGGCGGAGATGGACCCTCTCACCTCCTCCCTCCCCCTGCACGCGCCCCTGCCGACGGACGTCGAGGGCGCGCTCTCCTTCGCCCGTGCGCTGGGCTCCGACGCACCGCTGCCCGGATCCGGCCGCACGGCCGAGCTGCTGGCGCTGCTGACGCGCCTCGCCCGGCACGATCTCGGGGTCGCCCGCACGGTCGAACCCCACCTCGACGCCCTGGCGATCCTGGCCGAGGCGGGCCTCGCTCCGGCCGACGTCGGCGTCGCCGCGACCGCCGCCTGGGGGGTCTTCGCGGCGGAGGGAGGAGAGGAGCCGCTCGTCGCGCGGCCCGACGGCGACGGTTGGCGGCTGGACGGCGTGAAGCCGTGGTGCTCACTGGCCGACCGGCTCGACGCGGCGCTGGTCACGGCGCACGTGGGCGAGGGCTCCGGCGAGCGCCGCCTCTTCGCCGTCGGGCTCCGCGACGGGTCGGCGGTTCCGCTCGAGGGCGCCTGGCACGCACGCGGTCTCGCCGAGATCCCGAGCGGCCCCGTGCGCTTCTCCAGTGCCGTGGCCGTGCCCGTCGGCGAGGCGGGCTGGTACCTCTCGCGTCCCGGGTTCGCCTGGGGCGGCATCGCCGTCGCGGCCTGCTGGTACGGCGGAGCGCGCGGCATCGGCGCCGTCGTCGCGGCGGCCGCCGCACGCCGCGACGACCCGCACCTGCTCGCGCATCTCGGCGCGGTGGACACGGCCCTCGAGGCGGCCCGACGGGCGCTGGCGGAGGCGGCCGCGCTCGTCGACGGCGGGGCGGCGACCGGGTCCGCCGGCGCGCTCCTGGCGAAGCGGACGCGGGCGAGCACGGCGGCGGCCTGCGAGGAGGTCCTCGCCCGGGCGGGCCGCGCCCTTGGACCCGCGCCGCTGGCGCTGGACGAGGAGCACGCGAAGCGGGTCGCGGATCTCGCGCTCTACGTGCGGCAGCACCACGCCGAGCGCGACGACGCGGCGCTCGGGCGGGCGGTGCTCGCCTCGGGCGGTTCGACAGCGTGGTGAGCTTCGACGGCCACCTCGAGGGGACGCCGCTCGAGGTGTGGCAGGAGGACGGACGCCGCGACCGGCTCCCCTCCGCCGACGTGCTCGCGGGCGTGCAGCGGGTGCTGGTGGTCGCCGCGCACGCCGACGACGAGACGCTGGGCTGCTCGGCCACGATCGCCCTGGCGCGCCGGCGGCGGCTCGCGGTCGACGTGGTGGTCGTGACCGACGGAGCCGCGTCGCACGGCGAGCCCTCCCCCTCGATCGCGGCCGAGCGCCGGAGCGAGGCGCGGGCCGCGCTCGACCGGCTCGGCGACGGCATCGGACTCGCCTTCCTCGAGGTGCCCGACTCCGCGACCCCCGAGCACCGCGACCGCATCGCGGACGAGGTGCGGCGTCGCGCCCGCGGACCCGCGGGCACGGTGCTCGTGCTCTCGACGTGGGAGGACGACGGGCACCGCGACCACCGCGTGGTCGGCGAGGTGTGCGCCGAGGCGGGAGCCGCGTGCGGCCAGCCGGTGCTCGCCGCGCCGATCTGGCTGTGGCACTGGGCGCGGCCGGACGACGCGGTCGTGCCGTGGTCGTCCCTCCTGCGCGTCGAGGCCGACGGGGACGCGCGGGCGCGGCGTCGAGCCGCTCTGGGCGAGTACGGCAGCCAGACGCGGCGGGGCGCGGACGGGGCGGCGGCGGTGCTGCATCCGCTCTTCCTCCGGCACTTCCTCGGCGACGACCACCTGATCCGGGTGGGCGGATAGCGCACCGCGGCCCCGCGGACAAGTGGCCGCCCGCCGCGCTCCGCGTGCCTAGGGTCGAGGGGATGGACGGCCGGACGACCTACTTCGACGAGCTCTACGCGCGGCACGAGGACCCCTGGGGCTACACGAGCCGCTGGTACGAGGAGCGCAAGCGCGCCCTCACGCTCGCGTGCCTGCCCGAGCGGCGCTACGACTCCGCCCTCGAGATCGGCGCATCGATCGGCGTGCTCGCCGAGGCGCTGGCCGAGCGCTGCGACCGCCTGCTCGCGGTGGACGTGTCGGAGGCCGCCGTGGATCGGGCGGCGCGCCGGCTCGCTCCGCTGCCCCACGTGCGCGTCGAGCACCACGACATCGCCGGCGGGGTCCCGGAGGGACCGTTCGACCTGATCGTGCTCTCGGAGGTCGGCTACTACCTCGGGTCGACGACGCTCGAGCGGGTGCTGCGGGGCGTGCGCGACGCGCTCTCCCCCTCCGGTGAGCTCGTGACGGTGCACTGGCGGCACCCCATCGCCGGGCTCGAGCTCGACGGGGACGCCGTGCAGGCCGCCGTCGGACGGCTCGGGCTGCACCGGATCGTGCGGCACGAGGAGGAGGACGTGCTGCTCGAGGTGCACACCCGCGATCCCCGCTCCGTGGCGCGCCGCACGGGCCTGCTGTGAGGGGCGTCGCACACGTGCTCGTCGTCGTGCCCGCGCACGACGAGGAGGAGCGGATCGGCGGACTGATCGCCTCGGTGCAGGCCAGCGCGACGCGGCTGCTCCGCTCGCACCCCGGGCTCGCCGTGCGGCTGCTGATCGCGGCGGACGGCTGCACCGACGCCACGGCCGAGCGGGCGAGGGCAGCCGGCGCCGAGGTGCTCGAGCTCGAGCGCTGCGGAGTCGGCGCGGCGCGCTCGGCGGGAATCGCGCACGCGCTCTCCTCCGCTCCCGCTCCCGTCGAGCGGATCTGGATCGCGAACACGGACGCGGACACGCGGGTGCCGGTCGACTGGCTCCTCGCCCACGTGGAGCACGCGCACCGGCACGACGTCCTGGTCGGCACGGTCCGGCCGGATCCGGACGACCTCGAGCCCGCGATGTACGCCCGCTGGCGGCGCACCCGCGAGCGGGAGCAGTCGATCGGGAGCATCCACGGGGCGAACCTCGGGGTGCGCGCGGGCTGCTACCTCCTCGCCGGCGGCTTCGGCGTGGAGCCGCTGCACGAGGACGTGCGCCTGGTCGAGCGGCTGCACGCGATCGGCGCGCGGGTCGGAGCGACCGACCGCGGCGAGGTCGTGACCTCGGGCCGTCGGGACAACCGGGTCGACGGCGGCTACGGCGGCTACCTGCACGAGCGCTTCGCCGGATCCTGCGCCTGAGCGGAACGCGCCGACGCGCTGCGAGCGGGAACGGCCCGGATGCGCCACTGCGCGCACGCGAACCAGGCCGGAGGGGTCGCTGTCAATGGTCGGGCCCTGAATTGCCACGCACTGCGCAGGAGAGTCAAATGGGGGTCGAGCACGTCCCTGTGCTCTCCGATGGAAGGGTCACCGCATGAATCCCCGCCTCGTCCTGCTGACGCTCGTCGCTCTCGCAGCGTACGTCTTCGGCGCTCGCGCCGGGCGTGCCCGCTACGAAGAGCTGCGTCACCTCGCGCTCGGCGTGTGGAACGACCCTGCCACGAAGAAGACGCGCAAGAAGCTCAAGAAGACCTCCAAGCGCGAGGCCAAGCACTTCGCCTCCATCGCGGACAAGGCCCGCGCGAAGGTGCAGCGCTCACTCCGCTGACCGGAAGAGAACTTCACAGGACGCCCTCACGACAGGCGTCCACGCTCGCATCGGAACGGCCGGTCGAGCACGAACACGAAGGAGAAACATCATGGGCATCATCGGATTCCTCATCCTCGGACTCATCGCCGGAGCCATCGCCAAGGCGATCCTCCCGGGCCGTCAGGGCGGCGGCTGGGTCATCACCCTGGTCCTCGGCGTCGTCGGCGCGTTCCTCGGAGGCTTCATCGGCAGCGCGATCTTCGGTCGCGGTCTCGAGGAGTTCTTCGACCTGGGCACCTGGGCCCTCGCCATCGTCGGCGCCCTGATCGTCCTGCTGGTCTACGGCGCGATCACCGGCCGCAAGTCCCGCGCGTAGTCACGCGCCCCGCACCCCCGGGTGCAGGATCGAAGGCCCCCGGCATCCGTGCCGGGGGCCTTCGTCGTTCCCGCGGGCGGCGCGACGGCGCCCGTACACTGGAAGCCCTCTACCGACGGGAGACCCTGCCGTGGTCCGCGCCTCCCTCGTCACGACCGTGGCGGACGCCCTGCTCGACGACATCGTCGCCGGCGTCCTCGCGATCGGCTCCGAGCTGCCCAGCGAGGCGGAGCTGGCCGAGCAGCACGACGTCAGCCGCGTCACGATGCGCGAGGCGCTGAAGCGCCTCCAGGGGCTGGGCGTGCTCGACGTGCGGCGCGGGAAGCGGGGCACGGTCGCTCCCCTCTCGCTCTGGACGGATCTGGGCGCGATCCTGCGGGTGACCGCGCACGGCACCGACCCCGGCACGACCGAGCTCGAACTGATCGAGGTGCGCGAGATGATCGAGAGCGGAGCGGCCGCGCTCGCGGCGACCCGTCGCTCCGATTCCGACCTCGAGGATCTGGAGCGGCTGCTGGGCCTCATGCGCGCGGCGCACGACGACGAGGACGTCGCCGCGTTCGTCGAGGCCGACATCGCGTTCCACGACGTGATCCTGCGCTCGACCGGCAACGTCTTCGTCGGCACGGTGTTCGCCCCGCTCTCCCGGGTCATGCGCGAGAAGCGCGCGCAGACGTCGGCCGTCGAGCGGATCCAGCGCAACGCGATCGCGAAGCACGCGGCGGTCCTCGAGGCTCTGCGGGGCGGCGTCGCCGAGGAGGCGCGCCTCGCGATGGCGGACCACATGAAGCAGACCGCGGACGACTTCCGCGAGCACGTCCTGCCGACGCTGCGCTGAGCGGTCCCTGCAGACCCGCTCTTGACGCGGCTCCATCAACTTGTATGATATCTGCTATCAGCTACAAAGGAGTGATGATGGAAGAGTCGAGCGCCCTCGCGGGCCACCCCGAGCACGTCCCCGTCGATGCGGCCGACGTCGCGGCGGCCGTCGGACGCGGCACCCGGGTCCTGATCGTCCTGGACGACGACCCCACGGGCACGCAGTCGGTCGCCGACCTGCCCGTCCTCACGTCGTGGGAGACGGCGGACTTCGACTGGGCGCTGGCGCAGGGCGCCCCCGCCGTCTACGTCCTCACGAACACGCGCAGCCTGGACCCCGAGTCGGCCGCCCGGCGCAACCGCGAGATCGTCGCCCACGCGACGAGCGCGGCCGCCGATGCCGGCACTCCGATCGCCTTCGTCAGCCGGGGCGACTCGACGCTGCGCGGGCACTACCCGCTCGAGACCGACGTCATCGAGGAGACGGTGCGGGAGTCGACCGGCCACGGCTTCGACGCGGTGCTGCTGGTGCCCGCGTTCCCCGATGCCGGCCGCGTCACGATCGGCGGCGTCCACTTCATGCGCTCGCCGGACGGCCTCACTCCGATCGCCGAGACCGAGTTCGCCCGCGACGCGACGTTCGGCTACGCCTCCTCCGACCTCGCCGACTACGTCGCCGAGAAGACGCAGGGCCGGTGGAGCGCCGAGCAGGTCGTGCGCCTGGACCTGAGCGTCCTGCGCGGCGGAGTCGACGGCATCGTCCGCGCGCTCCTCCCCCTGACCGGCTCCGTCCCGGTCGTCGTCGACGCCGTGACCGAGGACGACATGCGCCTGCTGGCCCTCGGACTCGCGGCGGCGGAGGAGCAGGGCAAGCGGTTCCTGTTCCGCGTCGGCCCGCCGTTCGTCCGCGCCCGCATCGGGCAGGAGGTGCACCCTCCGCTCACGGCGCCGGACGTCTTCGGCACCGACGGGAGCGACGCCGTCGGCGGTCTGATCGTGGTCGGCTCGCACGTCGGGCTCACCTCGCGCCAGCTCGCTGTGCTCACCGCTCAGGGCGCCCTCGAGCGGACCCTCGAGATCGACGTGGAGGCCGTGCTGGCCGAGGACGCCGCGCACCTCGACGGGATCGTGCACGCGGCGGTCGACGCGCTCGGCCGCGGAGACGTCGCCGTGCACACCAGCCGGCTCCTCCGCCGCACGGACGACAAGGACGAGAGCCTCGACATCTCGCGCCGGGTCTCGACCGCGGTCGTGGAGGTCGTGCAGCGGGTGCTGGCCCGTCGGCACCCCCGCTTCGTCATCGCCAAGGGCGGCATCACGTCCAGCGACGTGGCCACCCACGGGCTCGGCATCCGGCGCGCGATCGTGCGCGGCCCGATGCTGCCCGGGATCGTCTCGCTCTGGGAGCCGGTCGACGGCCCCGCGCGCGGCATCCCCTACATCGTGTTCGCGGGGAACGTCGGCGACGACGATTCGCTCGCCGCCGTCGTCAGCACGCTGACCCGTCCCACCCCCGCAGTCGCGTGACCCGCGAGCACCCCCTCCCCCACTCCCCAGGAAGAAGGACCACCGTGACCACCCCCTCCTACCGCGTCGCCGTGCTCGGGCTCGGCGCCATGGGCCTGCCCATGGCCACCCGCCTCGCCACCGAGCTCACCGTGCACGGCTTCGACATCGCCGAGCCGCGGCTGGCGCTGGCCGCCGACGCCGGCATCACCCCCTTCGACTCCGCGCGCGGCGCGGTGGCGGGCGTCGACGCCGTGCTGCTGGCCGTGCGCAACGGCGCCCAGCTGCGCGACGTGCTGTTCGGCGCGAACGGGGTCGCCTCGACCCTCGAGCCCGGCGCCGTCGTCATCATGACCAGCACGGTCGGGATCGACGACGTCGTCGCCGTGGCCGCCGAGCTCGACGCGCTCGGCGTGCACCTGGTCGACGCCCCGCTCAGCGGCGGGCCCGTCCGCGCCGGAGCGGGCGACCTGCTGATCGTCGTCGGAGCGGCTCCCGAGGCCCGCGCGAAGGCGCAGCCCGTGCTCGAGCTGCTCGCCTCGACGCTGAGCGTCATCGGCGACCGCGCCGGCGACGGCCAGGCCTTCAAGACCGTCAACCAGCTGCTGTGCGGCGTGCACATCGCCGCCGGAGCCGAGGCGCTCGCCCTGGCCGAGGCGCTCGGACTCGACGTCGCCGCCACCCTCGAGACGCTCTCGGCCGGCGCGGCGGGCTCGTTCATGCTCGGCAACCGCGGACCGCGGATGCTGCAGGCCTACGACGAGGACGGCGCCGAGGTGCTGAGCCGCCTCGACATCTTCGTGAAGGACATGGGCATCGTGACCTCCGCCGCCCGGGGCTCCGGCCTCGCCACTCCGATCGCCGCGGCCGCCGAGCAGCTCTACCTGCTCGGAGCCGCGCAGGGCCTCGCCGCCGCCGACGACTCCGCCGTCATCAAGGTCCTCGCCCCGCAGCACCTCACCCCGAAGGACGCCCGATGAACCTCGCCACCGCGATCCGCAGCGCCGCGGACGCACCGATCGCCCCGGCGGTCACCCTCGACACCCCGGTCCTGCTGGGGATCGCCGCGGCGGGCATCGCCCTGCTGCTCGTGCTCATCATCCGTTTCAAGATCCACGCCTTCGTGGCCCTGCTGCTGGTCAGCGTGCTCGTCGCCGTCTCGGCGCGGATCCCGCTCGAGGACATCTTCGTGCTCGTCGCCAACGGCGTGGGCAGCACGATGGGCAAGGTCGCCCTCATCATCGCGCTCGGCGCGATCCTCGGCCGCCTGATCGAGGTATCGGGCGGCGTGCAGAGCCTCGCCGACCACTTCACCCGCGTGCTCGGCCCCAAGCGGGTCGCGGTGGCACTGACGATCGTGGCGTTCCTCGTCGCGATCCCCGTCTTCTTCGAGGTCGGCGTCATCGTCCTCGTGCCGATCATCTACGCGTTCAGCAAGGTCGCCGGGCTCAGCCCGGTGAAGTTCGGCCTGCCGATGGTGGGCCTGATGCTCGCCGTGCACGTCGCCGTGCCGCCGCACCCGGGCATCGTCGCCGGAGCGGGCGTCTTCGGCGCCGACGTCGGGCTCATCGCCCTCATCGCGCTGCCCATCTGCGCGGTACTCGGCGTCCTCTCCTACGCGGTCTCGGCGATCATGAACCGCCGCGACTACGAGCTCGCCCCGGCCGTGGCAGCCCAGCTCGCCGAGGTCGGCGGAGTCACCTCCGCGATCCGCACGGTCGGCCGCGACGGCACCGAGCTGGCCCCGCCGCGCGCCGGGCTGATCATCCTGCTCGTCGCGATCCCCATCGTGCAGATCCTCGTCGGCACCGTCGGCGCCCTGATCCTGCCCGAGGGCAGCTTCGCGCACGGCCTCAGCGTCTTCGTCGGCACTCCGGTGCTCGCGCTGCTCGTCGCCGTCGGGATCGCATTCTTCGCCCTGCCCGTCAAGCGCGGCTGGTCGCTCACGCAGACGAACGAGATCTTCGAGAGCGCGCTGCCGCCGATCGCGTCGATCCTGCTCGTCGTCGCCGGCGGCGGGGTGTTCGGAGCGGTCCTGCAGGCCAGCGGCATCGGCGGGGCGCTCGCGAGCACGCTCGACACCCTCGGCGTGCCGCTGATCGTGCTCGGCTTCGTGGTGTCGCTCGTGCTGCGCGCCGCCCAGGGCTCGGCCACCGTCGCCATCGTGACGACCGGCGGACTGCTCGCCACGGGTGTCGCCGAGGGCGGTTACACCGCGCTGCAGATCGCGATCATCACCGTCGCGGTCGGCTTCGGCTCGCTCGGACTCTCGCACGTCACCGACGCCGGCTTCTGGGTCGTCACCCGCTACCTCGGCCTCAGCGTCGCCGACGGACTGCGCACCTGGACCGTGCTCACCACGATCCTCGGCGTGGTCGGGTTCGCGCTGACCTACGTCGTCTGGATCGTCGCGGGCGGTCTCGCGTGAGGGTCCGGATGGACGACCTGATCCGCGAGCGGCAGGCGGCGGGCGGGGCGGTCGGCGCCCTCACCTGCTACGACTTCTCGACAGCTCTCGCGGTCGTGGACGCGGCGGAGGAGCTGGGCCGCGGGGTGATCCTGCTGGTCACGCCGAAGACCGCGGCCGACCGGCACGGACCGCGGTTCCTCACCGCGCTGCGCGCCCTGGCGGACGGTTCCGCGGTGCCCGTCTCGGTGCAGCTCGATCACGCGACCGACCTCGCCCTGATCCTCCGCTCCGTCGAGGCCGGTGCGGACGCAGTGCTGGCCGACGGCAGCGCTCTGCCGTTCGAGGAGAACGCGGCGTTCACGGCTGAGGCGGTGCGCCGCTCCGGAGTGGTCGTCGAGGCCGAGCTGGGCGCTCTCGCGGGCGACGAGGACCGCGCGCTCGCCTCGCTGCCGTCGGGCCGCACCGACGCGGCCATGGTCGCCGCGTTCCTCTCCGCGGCGGGTGCGCACGTGCTGGCGACGTCGGTCGGGAACGTGCACGGGACCTACGCCGCGGAGCCCGAGCTCGACTGGCCGCTGATCGACGCGATCCACGCGGCGAGCGGGGTGCCGCTGAGCCTGCACGGCGCGTCCGGGATCCCCGAGGCCGACCTGCGCCGCGCGGTCGGCGCGGGGCTGGGCAAGATCAACATCAACACCGAGCTGCGGGCCGCAGTGCTCGACGCCGCCGCCCAGCAGCTCCCTGACTCGCGCGCGGCGGGCGACGACGTGCTGTCGCTGGAGCGCACGTGGCGCTCGGCGGCGTCGGCCTTCGCCCGCGAGGCGATGCTGCGGCTGGACAGCGCGGCCTGACGCCCGACCGGGGGTCGGCCGCATCGGGGCGGCGTTCCCGCCGTCGCTGGGACGGCCATCGCCGGCGGTCCGCCGGCTCCGAGCATCAGCTGCTGACGGCGCTCCGGCACCCGCCCCGACGTCCTCCAGCGGACACGTCCGCAATCGGAGCTTGCGCCGACACGGCCGGTGTCCCGAGAATCGGAGGTCGGCGACCGCTCCCGCGCCGAGCGGCCCGGGTGCCCCCGACCCGAAGGACGCCATGCGGCCCCGCCCCGACCGATCCCCGTCCGCACCTCGTACGTCGCCGTCGTCGTGGCTGCTCGTGGCCGCCGCGATGTCGGCCCTGGGCTGGGGCGGCAACCAGTTCATCCCCCTGATGGTCATGTACCGGCAGGTGGCCGGCTTCGAGCAGACCGAGGTCACGCTGCTGCTCGCCGTCTACGTGATCGGCATCGTGCCGGGCTTCGCGCTCGCCGGGGCGTGGTCCGACCGCTTCGGCCGACGGAGGATCATGCTGGCCGGAGTGGCGCTCGGCGCCCTCGCGAGCGTCGTGTTCGCACTAGCGGGGACGAACCTCGCGGGGCTCTGCGTCGCCCGTCTGCTCGCCGGGGTCAGCGTCGCCGTCGCGGCCGTGGTCGGCAGCAGCTGGGTGAAGGAGCTGTCGGCGGCGGCGGGCACCGGAGCGCGTCGGAGCGGCATCTCGCTCTCGATCGGGTTCGGCGGCGGGGCCGCGATCAGCGGGGTGCTCGCCCAGTGGGCGCCGAATCCGACCGTGCTGCCCTACCTCGTGCACGCCGGCGTCACGGCGCTCTCGCTGCTCGCGGTGCTCCGCGCGCCCGAGACGCGCACGTCGAGCCCGCACCGGCGCTCGCTCCTGGGCGACCTGCGCGTCCCGGCGGTCTACCGCGGCCGGTTCCGCGGCACGGTCGCTCCGATCGCCCCGTTCGTCTTCGGCAGCTGCGGCCTCTCGTTCGCCGTCGGCCCGAGCCTCGTGACCGGCGGACTCGGCACGCTCGGGATCGCGTTCGCGACCCTCGTCATGCTGATCACCCTCGGAGTCGGGACCTCGGTGCAGCTGCTCTCGGCGCGCATCGACCACGCTCTGCGGGGGCGCAACGGCCCGGTCGGCACGATCTGCTTCGCGGTCGGGGCGCTGGTGCTCGCGCCGGCCGCCCTCACGGGCTCGCCGTGGCTCGTGCTCCTCGCCGCCCCGTTCCTCGGCGCCGGCTACGGCATCTGCCTGCTCTCGGGACTCAAGGCCGTGCAGACGATGGCGGCACCCGACGATCTCGCGAGGCTCACGGCGACGTTCTACACGCTCACCTACCTGGGCTTCTTCTTCCCGCTGATCATCGCGGCGCTGGTCCCGGTGACCGGGCACGTCCCGCTCCTGATCGCCCTCGCGATCGCCGCGCTGCTCGGCGGGTCGGCCGCGGACCGCTCCGCGCGGCGACTCGACGCCGGCCTGACCTGAGGTCACTCCGTAGTCGGCCACCGCCGGTCGAGGCGGTAGTCCTCGATCCGCGCGTCGAGAGCCGCACGGACCTGCTCCGGGGCGTCGTCTCCGACGAGCAGGCGGAGGCGGTGGTCGTCGCGGTCGGCGACGTGCGCGAGGACGGCGGCGGCGATCGCCTCGGGTGGGGTTCCACCACCGGTTCCGCCGGAGGGCCACGGCACCTCGGCGGTGCCGAAGAGACGGGTCCTGAGGTCGTCGTACTCGGAGGAGGGAGTCGCGAAGCGCATGCCACCGGTGGCCCAGGCGGTGTCGATCGCCCCGGGCTGCACGATCGTCGTGCGGATGCCGAACGGAGCGACTTCGGCCGCCATCGCCTCGGTCCATCCCTCGAGGCCCCACTTGGCGGCGTTGTAGAGGCCGAGGGTCGGCAGGGTGCCGACAGCGCCGACCGTCGAGATCTGCAGGATGTGCCCTCCCCCCTGGCTCCGCATCACGGGCACGGCCGCCTGCGACAGCCAGAGCGGCCCGAGGAGATCCGTGTCGAGGATGTCCCGCGCCTCGCTCTCCCCGACTTCTTCGACCGTTCCGATCAGGCCGTAGCCGGCGTTGTTCACCAGCACGTCGAGTCGACCGAGCTCGGCGACCACCGACTCGACCGCGGCTCCCGCTGCCGCACGGTCGCGCACGTCGAGACGTCGGACGTGCAGCCGCTCGTGTGGAGGGAGGGTGTGCTCGCCGCGGACGGTCGCGACGACGACGTGCCCCTGGGACACCGCCGCGAGAGCGAGGGCACGGCCGAGACCTCGGGCGGCCCCGGTGATCATCCAGATCTGTCGAGTGCTCATGCCGACACCCTACTCAGAACGAGACGCTTCGTCTCGTTTCACTAGGATGGCGTCATGGCCAGCAAGCGGACGCGCGCACGCGTGCACGAGGCGGTGCTCGACCTGGTGGGCGACCGGGGAGTCGCGAGGCTGACGATGGAGGGCGTCGCGGTCCGCGCAGGAGTCGGCAAGCAGACGCTCTACCGCTCCTGGCCGTCGACGGCGGCGATCCTCTTCGACGCCCTTCTCGCCCGGAGCGAGACCGCTGAGGGCGCCGTCGCCGTCCCGGACAGCGGAGAGCTGAGGGAGGACCTGCTCCTGCTGCTGGAGGGGACGGTCCACGAGCTGACCTCGCCCGCGACCGAACCGCTGCTGCGCGCGGTCACCGCCGCGATCCAGACCGACCTCGATCTCGCCGGCGAGTACCGCGAGCGACTGCTCGTGCCCCAGATGGCCGCGATCGCCCGGCGGTTCGAGCAGGCCGGAGCCGTGGATCCGGCCGCGGCAACGGAGCTCCTGGTCGGCCCCGTCCTGCACCGCTGGCTCCTCCGCAGCGGCGCTCTCGACCGCGACTGGCAGGAGCAGCACGTCGACCGCACGCTGCTCGGCGCACGGATGACGAGCCCGGCGAGCCCACCCCTCGACGTTCCCTGAGTGTTCAAGGGGTTGCAGCCGACAGGCCCCCGGGCGTGGACTGGACTCCTGGCCGCGGGCGTCGAGCGCGCGGCCTCCCCGATGAAAGGACGAGACTCAGTATGAGCACGGACGCCACGACGGTCCCCACGATCACCCTCAACAACGGAGTGGAGATCCCCCAGCTGGGCTTCGGCGTGTTCCAGATCGATCCCGCCGAGACGAAGGACGCGACGCTCGCCGCCCTCGAGGTCGGCTACCGCCACATCGACACGGCCGAGATGTACGGCAACGAGGCGGGCGTCGGCGAGGCCGTGCGCGCCTCCGGCCTCGACCGCTCCGAGGTCTTCGTCACCTCGAAGCTGAACAACGGCTTCCACGCCCGCGAGGACGCCCTCGCCGCGATCGACGTGACCCTCGGCGAGCTGCAGTTCGACTACGTCGACCTCTTCCTGATCCACTGGCCGCTGCCGAACGTGGGCGACTACCTCGAGACCTGGAAGGCGATGGAGGAGATCTACCGCAGCGGCAAGGCGAAGGCGATCGGCGTCTCCAACTTCCAGACCAACCACCTCAACCGCCTGCGCGCCGAGGCCACGATCGTGCCGGCCGTGAACCAGATCGAGGTTCACCCCTACCTCGTGCAGGACGAGCTGCGCGCGTACGGCGTCGAGCACGGCATCGCCACCGAGGCGTGGTCGCCCATCGCCCAGGGCCTGGTGCTCGAGGACGACACGATCACCCGCATCGCCCGCAACATCGACCGCTCCCCCGCTCAGGTCGTGCTCCGCTGGCACATCCAGCGCGGCGACATCGTGTTCCCGAAGTCGGTCACCCGCGCCCGCGTCGAGGAGAACTTCGCGCTCTTCGACTTCGAGCTCGACGACGAGTCGATGACCGACATCACGGCACTGGACCGCGGCCACCGCACCGGTCCCGACCCCGACACCTTCAACTACATCCCCAGCTGATGCAGCAGTAGTCGGCAGGAACGCGACCGGCCCGCCGGATCCTCGGATCCCGCGGGCCGGTCGCGTCCGTTCAGCCCTGCTGCGAGTCGCGCCAGGAGTGCTCGGGCGCGTAGCCCAGCACCTCGCGGGCGTGGTCGATCGAGAGCAGGGTCTCGTTCGCTCCGACCTCGCCGCGCACCTCGACACCGGGGAACACCTCGGCGATCAGCTCGTCGTTGGGGCGCGACATGACCGTGTCGGCCGCCGCGATGATGAAGCGGTCGAAGCCGGTCGCATCGTGCACGAGCGCCTTCTCGACGGCCTGCGCGCCGTCGCGGCCGTCGATGTAGCCCCAGAGGTTCCACTTGCGCTGCAGGGCGTCGGAGTCGAACGACGGGAACTCGGCGTAGTCCGCCTCGTCCATCACGTTCGAGAAGCGCAGGCCGATGATCTTCAGGTCCGGGTGCCAGCGGCACAACTCGATCGCGAGCTGCTCCTCGAGGTGCTTGGTGAGCGAGTAGACCGACTCCGGACGGGCGGGGTACTTCTCGTCGACCGGGATGTAGGGCGGCGGCACGTCGAAGGGCAGGCCGAGCACCGTCTCGCTGGAGGCGTAGACGACGTTGCGGATGCCCGAGCGGATCGCCGCGTGGAACACGTTGAACGTGGACAGCATGTTGTTCTGGAAGGTGGCGATGTCGGGCACGATGCCCGGCGCGGGGATCGCGGCGAGGTGCACGACCGCGTCGATGCCCTCGTACTGGTCGCCCACGGCCTGGATGGCGTCGACGACCTGGCCGTAGTCGGCGACGTCGATGCGCACGAAGCCCGGGCCCCGCTCCCCCGCCCGGTCGAGGTTGTAGACGTCGTGGCCGGATGCGCGGAGGCGGGCGACGACGCTGCGGCCGAGTTTGCCGGATCCACCGGTGACTGCGATTCTCATGCCTCGAACGCTAGCGGGCCGGGCTCCACGCGAACGAGGGGTGGCGGATCAGGAGCGGGTGTACAGCGAGATCCCGTCGCCCGCCTCGGGGGTCGTCTCGTCGTCGACGAGCTCGGTCCAGCGGCGCAGCACCGCGGCTCCGGCCGCGTCGTTGACGAGGTCGTCGACCACCAGGATCGGGTACGGCTTCTCGGGGACGCCCTCGGCCGGGCGGACGTCGACGTGGGCGACCTCGTAGGCGTGCTCGTACAGCCAGTCGGCCATGGCGTAGTCGCTGCGGGAGTCGCCGACGGTGCGCCAGCGCTGCGGGATCGGCCCGGTCGCGCCGAGCAGCTCGACGGCGCGCTGGGCGCCGAGGTCCTTGCCGAGGCGGTTCGACTCGATGTCGGTCGAGATGACGGTGGGGTCGATGCGGTAGTCGACCGCTCCGGAGTCGTTCGGGTAGCGGATGCCGCGGCGCTCGACTCCGAGGCCGGCCGCGGTCATGATCTGCAGGGCGTCGGCGTCGAAGACGAGCTGGCGCGAGAGGTACTCGTCGCTGGGCAGGTCGACCAGCTGCTCCGCCGAGACCATCGAGCGCTTGGTCTCGTCGAAGAAGACGAGGTCGTCGTAGTCGGAGCGGATCATGCGCTCGAGATCGCGGGCGACCGGCTCGGGGATCGCGAGCGACTCGTCGACGATCGGCTCGGACGTGCCGCGGTAGTCGACCGTGAACCACACGGCGCCCTTCTCGCAGACGCAGACGATGCGGGCCTCGGGCGAGACCCCGCGCTCCAGGAGCGAGGGCAGCACGCGCTCGCGCAGGAACGCGTCCGAGCGTCCGGTGTTGAAGACGATCGGGATGCCGGCGTTGGCGAGGCGCACGAGGTCGTCGGCGATGGCGGGGATCGCGATGGTGCGGCTGATCGGGCTGGCGATGGGGCCGTCGACGTCGAGGAGGAGGCCGAGCGGAGGCGGTGTGGAGGTCATCGGGATCCATTCTGCCTCCCCGCAACACGCCCGACACGAGCGCACCGTACGCTCGCCGCGTGATCCCTCTCCTCATCGACACCGACACCGCCGCCGACGACTGCTTCGCCCTGCTGATCGGCCTCCTGGATCCGCGCGCCGATCTGCGGGCGGTGACGATGGTCGCGGGGAACGTCGGCTTCGATCAGCAGCTCCACAACGCGTTCCTCACCATCGCGCTGGCCGGGCGCGCGGGAGAGGTGCCCGTCCACCTCGGCGCGCGCACTCCGCTCCTGCGCCCGTGGGTGAGCGCCACCGAGGTGCACGGCGACGGCGTCGGCGGCATCCGCCGGCCCGAGGACTCGCAGCGGCCCGAGGAGGAGCACGCCGTCGACGCCCTGATCCGACTGGCCGCGGAGCACGCGGGCCGACTGCGCATCGTGGCGATCGGCCCGCTGACCAACATCGCGCTCGCGGCGCGGAAGGACCCGTCCTTCGTGCGGAACGTGGAGCGGCTGACCGTGATGGCCGGGTCCCTCAACGGCCGCGGCAACATCACGCCCGCGGCGGAGTTCAACGTGTACGTCGATCCGGAGGCGGCCGCGATCGTCACCGGGGCGGGCTTCACGGATCTGCGCTTCGTGACCTGGGACCCGCTGACCCTCCGCGACGCCGTCTTCGACGAGGGCCGGATCGCCGAGATCGCCGCGGCCGCGACTCCGCTGTCGGACTTCTTCGTGCGCGCCAACCGCGCCACCTTCGACTTCGACGTGCGCGTCGGGATCGACGGCTCGACGCACCCGGACTCGCTCTCGGTGCTGCTGAGCCTGGACGAGGACCTCGTGCTCGAGGAGCGCGCGTACGCGGTGGCGGTCGAGACCGACGGGCGGCTGACGCTCGGCGCGACCGTCTTCGACTGGACGTGCACGCCCGAGACGGCGAACGCGACGGCCGTCGAGCGGATCGACGGCGAGCGCTTCTTCGCCTACGTGCGGGACCTGATGGCCACCACTCCGCCGACCCCTCCCGAGGTGCGGGCGGCGATCAGCGCCTGAGGCCGAGCGGCCCTGCACCGGCCGCCCGCACGCCCGCGACGATCGCCTCCGAGACGGCGTCGACGTCGAGGTCGACGACGAGCCGGACGGTGCCCTCGGGATCGGGGGTGAAGACGCTGAGGCCGTCCTCGACGGGGTCGCCGCCGGGAACGACGGTCACCGTGCCCGGCTCCGAGAGCGTCACGAGCTCGGGCCGCAGCATCGCCAGGACCGCGACGGGGTCGTGCGGAACGTTCCAGGTCTCGCTCCAGAAGTCCCACCACTGGCGGATGTCGCGGTGCAGCGCGGCGCCGAGGGCACCGGAGGCGGCGATCGCCTCGACCTGCTCGCTGCGCATCGCGAGGCGCTGCGTGACCTCGAGTCCGGCGACGGTCGTCGGCAGGCCGGCGCCGAAGACCACCCGCGCCGCGTCGGCGTCGCTGCGGACGTTGTGCTCGGTCGCGCCCGTGCCGAACGCTCCCGCCATCAGCCAGAGGTGGCGGACCGCACCGGCGAAGCGCGGCTCGCGCCGGATCGCCTCCGCGATGTCGGTCAGCGGCCCCACGGCGATCACGTCGACCTCGCCCGGCCGCGCGAGCACGTGGCGGAGGAGGGCGTCGACGGCCGGCTCGGCCTGCACGTCCTCGGCGTCGAGCCCGTCGTGCAGGGTGCCCTCGTGGCCCGCCCACCACACCTCGCGGCCCGAGAGGGTGTCGCGCTCCCCCGCGTGGACGTCCAGGCGCACACCGGCGAGCCCCGCGTAGCGCTGCGCGAGGCGGGCGCGCAGGAGGGTGTCGCCGTAGACGGTCGTCGTGGCGAGCAGCTCGACCTCCTCCCGCGCACCGAGGAGGACGGCGAGAGCGAGGGCGTCGTCGACGTCCGTGCCGATGTCGGTGTCGAAGACGACGAGGTGCCGGGGAGCAGTCATGGCGACAGCGTGCCACGGATCGTCATACGGACGATACAAAACGTTTTGTACGCTGGGATCCGGCGGATCGGAGACCCATGGACCTCACCTCGCGACGCGAACGCGCGACCACCTGGGTCGACCACTCCGATCCGCTCGCCCGCCTCGCCAAGGTCTCGCTGCACGACCACCTCGACGGCTCCGTGCGGCCCGAGACCCTCCTCGCCCTCGCGGCCGAGAGCGGGGCGCCGGTGCCGCGCCGCGACCCGGAGGCTCTGCAGCACTGGTTCGGGAACTTCGCGGCGCTCGAACCGGGCGCCGACTGGGAGCTGCTGTTCGGGCTGACGACCTCGGTCATGCAGACCGCTCCCCAGCTGCGCCGGGTCGCGCGGGAGTACGTCGCCGCGCTCGCCGCCGACGGCGTGGTCTACGCCGAGACCCGCTGGGCGCCCGAGAAGCACCTCGCCCGCGGCCTCTCGATGGACGAGGCGCTGGCGGCCGTGCAGGACGGGCTCGAAGCCGGGATGCGCGACGCCGCGCGGGAGGGCCGCCCGGTGCTCGTGCGGCAGATCCTCTCGATCATGCGCACGGCGCAGCACGGCCGCGAGGTCGTCGAGACCGCTCTGCGCAACAGGGACGCGGTCGTGGGACTCGACCTCGCCGGGCACGAGGAGGGGCATCCGCCTGCCGAGCACGCGGAGTGGTTCCGCCTCGCCGCGGAGCACGGACTCTCGCGGACGGTGCACGCGGGCGAGGCCGCAGGCGTCGAGAGCATCCTCGGTGCGCTGGAGCACTGCTCCGCCCAGCGCATCGGGCACGGCGCCCGGCTCGCGGAGGACGTCGCGGTCGACGGCGCACGGCACCCGGTGGGCGACGTGGTCGCCGCCTGGCGCCGGGCGGGAGGCGGGGCCCGAGCGCTCGAGCTCGGACCGGTCGCCCAGCGGATCGTCGACGAGCGCATCCCGCTGGAGCTGTGCCCGAGCTCGAACTCGCAGCCCGGCGGCGTGGTGGACACCCTGGCGCAGCACCCGATCGGACTGCTCGCCGCGATCGGAGCGGCCGTCACGGTGCATCCGGACAACCGGCTGATCTCGTGGACGAGCGTCACGGGCGAGCTGCGGCTGCTCGTCGACCGCTTCGGCTGGGGCCTCGCGGACGTCGAGCGTGCGCAGCGGACCGCGCTGGCGGGCGGGTTCGCGGACCCCGAGCTGCGCGAGCGGATCCTCGAGGAGCGGCTCGCTCCCTCCTTCGACGCGGCCCGCTGACGGCGTCTCAGGCGGCGCGCACCCGCTCCATCAGGGTGTCGTGGTCGCGCTGCCGCTGCTCCACCGCCGCCGCGAGGTCGACCGTCGTCACGGCGCCGTCGCGCTTGAGCCAGCGCCCGGCGGTCATGACGTCGGAGGTGTCGAAGCCGGACGCCCCGTAGACGAGCGCGGAGTGGAGCGACTGCGCCGCGACGGGCCCGCGGTGCAGGGCCTCCACGGGGAGCGCGATCAGATCGGCGACGGCTCCGGGGACGAGCGAGCCGTCCTCCGCGGCGCCGCCGAGGGCGCGGTGCCCCCGCCAGGTCGCGAGGCCGAGCAGCTCGCGGGAGGTGATCGCGTTCGGCCGGCGCTCGGCGAAGGCCGCCAGTTTGCCGAGCGTGCGCAGCTCCTCGAACAGGTCGGCGTTGTTGTTGCCGCAGAGGTTGTCGGTGCCGATCGCGACGTTGACGCCAGCGTCCAGAGCCTGCCGGACCGGAGGGGCCGCTGCTCCGCTGATCATCGCGACGGAGGCGGCGGCCACGAGGCTCGCGCGCGACCCGGCGAGCAGCGCCAGATCCTCGACCACGATCTCGTTCGAGTGGGCGAGCAGGAGGGGGACGTCGAAGAGGCCGAGCCCGCCCATCGTCTCGAGGGCGCCGCGGCCGTAGCGCTCGCGGCAGGCGTCCTCCTCCTCCCCCGACGTGGCGAAGTGCGTGTGCAGCCCGACGCCGAAGCGGTGCGCGAGGGCGACCTCGGCCTCGATCGCCTCGACCTGGTTGTCGACGAAGAACGCGTGCGGTCCGACCCAGCCGCGCACCAACGGGTGCTCCTGTGAGGCCGCGACGAACGACTCCGCGGCGGCGAGCTCGCGGGCGCGGACGGCGTCGTCGCCGAGCTCGACGATGCCGTACGCGACCCGGGCGCGCAGACCCGAGTCCTCGATCGCGGCGAGGTACGACTCGGCGAACAGGTACTGGTCGGCGAACGACGTCGTACCGCTGCCGATCATCTCGGCGCAGGCGACCGACGCCGACGCCGCGAGGAGCTCGGGCGAGAGGTGCTCCTCGAGCGAGCGGATCGCTCCGAGCCAGCCCTCGAGGGTCAGCAGGGAGTGCCCCTCCGAGACGCCGCGGAACAGCATCATCGGCGCGTGGGCGTGCGCGTTCACCAGTCCGGGCAGCACGACGGAGCGGCCGAGGTCGACGACGTCCGCGCCGCGGGGGCGAGCACCGCGCAGCGGATCGACCGAGAGGACGATGCCGTCCTCGACCGCGACGACCGCCGGGCCGAGCTCGTCGGCCTCGACATCGGGCAGCACGTGGTCGGCGACGATCAGCGTGCGCGTCACGGGGCGCTCGTCTCGAGGTCGGAGCCGGCCATGAGCGCGCCGATCTCGGCGGTGTCGAGCTCGCCGCGGGCGAACGGCCCGGCGAGGCGGCCGTCGTACATCACGACGATCCGGTCCGAGAGCGTGAGGATCTCCTCGAGCTCGGCCGAGAGGAGCAGGACGCCCGCGCCCCGGCTGCGCGCGGCGAGCAGGGCCCGGTGCACGAACTCGATGCTGCCCACGTCCAGTCCGCGAGTGGGCTGGTTGGCGATGATCACCGCGGGGTCGCCGTCGAGCTCGCGGCCGATCACGATCTTCTGCAGGTTGCCGCCCGAGAGCGAGCCGATCAGACGCCGGGCGGAGGCGCCGCGGACGATGTAGTCGTCGATGAGCTGCACCGCGAACCGGTGGATCGCGCCGCGGCGGAGCAGACCAGCCCGGTGGAAGCGCGGCGAGCGGTAGGCGACCGAGACGGCGTTCTCCTCCAGCGTCGCGCCGCGGTTCAGGCCCACGTGCATGCGGTCCTCGGCGATGTGCGCGAGCCCGGCATCACGGGCGGCGCGCGGGCCGCGACCGGTGGTGTCGGTCCCGGCGATCTCGACCGTGCCCTCGCGCACCCGGCGGAGTCCGGCGATCGCGTCGACCAGCGCGCCCTGGCCGTTGCCGCTCACGCCCGCGACTCCGAGGATCTCCCCCGACGCGATGGTGAGCGAGACGTCGTCGAGTCCCGAGTCCCCCGCGCTCACCTGCGGCGCCGAGACCCCGGACACCCGCAGGACGTCCGCCCCGGGGCTGCCCGGCGGGATGTCGGCGCTGAGCAGCACGTCGCGGCCGACCATCATCCGGGCGATCGCCGGAGCGGTCGCCTCGGCGGCGGTCATCCCGCCGACCACGTGCCCGCGGCGCATCACGACGATGCGGTCCGCGACGGCCATGACCTCGGGCAGCTTGTGGCTGATGAACACGACCGAGGTCCCGAGGGAGGCGAGTCGGCGGACAGCGCGCAGCAGGTCCTCCGCCTCGGACGGGGTGAGCACCGCGGTCGGCTCGTCGAGGATCAGCAGCCTCGTGTCGCCGGCGAGCGCCTTCAGGATCTCGACGCGCTGCTGCAGGCCGATCGGCAGGGCCGCGACCAGCTTCGCCGGGTCCACCGGGAATCCGAGGCGATCGGCGAGGGCGCCGACCTCGCGCTCCGCCGCGGCGTCGTCGATCCGGCCGTCGCGGCGTCGGGGCTCGCGGCCCAGCAGCACGTTCTGCGCGACGGTGAAGGAGGGGACGAGCGCGAAGTGCTGCTGCACCATGCCGATACCGTGGTCGATCGCGTCCTGCGGCCCCCGGATCGCGACCTCTTCGCCGTCGATCTCGATCCGACCGGCGTCGAGCGGGAACGCGCCGAACAGCAGGTTCATCAGCGTGGTCTTGCCCGTGCCGTTCTCGCCCACCAGGGCGACCACCTCGCCGGCGCCGACGTCGAGCGAGACGTCGGCGACCGCCAGGACGCCGGAGGAGGCGAAGTACTTCCGCAGGCCGTCGAGCCGGAGGAACGGAGTGGTCATGGAGGGGCCTTCCTGGTGCGGGTGCCGCGGCGGGGCGCGAGAGGGGGAGCGCAGGAGCCGCCGACCGGGGGGTGATCGGCGACTCCTGCGGTCGGGGCGGATCAGCCGGCGAAGGGCGAGCAGGCGTCCGAGTCGGGGGCGTTCAGGGCGTCGCAGACCTCGAACGAGCCGTCGAGGATCCGCGTCTCGTAGTCGGCGACGGTGCTCTTGGCGGCGGCCACGGGCTCGGCGAGCTCGGGGTGGGCGTCCTCGAAGACCGTGGAGCCCTCGTCCCACGAGAGCCCGGTCGCGCCCTCGGCGAGTCCGACGTTGGTGGCGCCCGAGGTGAACTCCCCCTCCTGCGCCGAGGAGATCATCGTGAGGACGTTGGCGTCGACGTGCTTCATCATCGAGGTGATGACCGTGCCGGGCGCGACGGAGTCCTGGTCGCTGTCGACGCCGATGGCGTAGAAGCCCTCCTCCTCCGCGGCCTCGATGACGCCGGTGCCCGAGCCGCCCGCGACCTGGAAGATCACGTCGACCCCGTCGCTGTGCATGTCGAGGGCGGTCGACTTGCCCAGCGCCGGGTCGTTGAAGGTGAAGTTGAGGTAGGTGCGCTGCACGGTGCAGTCGCCGCACGCCTCCTTGACGCCCTGCTCGTACGCCCAGGCGAACTGGTTGAGCCCCGGAGCGTCGCCGCCGACGACCGCGCCGACCTTCTTGGTGGTGGTCATCGTGCCCGCGACCAGGCCCGCCAGGAAGCTGCCCTCGTGGGTGTTGATCGTGTAGAGCTCGAGGTTGTCGGGCACCTCGGAGTCCTCGAGGCTCTGGTCCGGCATGCCGATCTTCTGGTCCGGGTACTGCTCGGCGATCGCGATGACGGTGTCCAGCGGCAGGGTGATGCTCAGCACGAGGTCCGGCGAGGTCTGGATGGCCGAGCGGAGGAGGGTCTCGCCCTGCGCCACGTCGGGCGCCTCGATGTGCGAGGTCGCGACCCCGAGGGCGTCCTTCGCCTCGGTGAGGCCTGCCAGGGCGGAGTCGGTGTAGGAGAGGTCGCCCGCGACGCCGCCGACCAGCGCGACGGTGTAGGCGTCGGAGTCGGGGGCCGCGGTCGAGGCGGAGCCTCCGCCGCTGCAGGCCGAGAGGGCGAGGGCCGTGACGGCCAGGGCGGAGAGGGCGGACGCCTGCCGGACGCGGCGGCGGGAGGGTGCGGGGAGGGTCATGGCTGTGTCCTTCGTTCTCGTCGGGTGCGGGGTGGGAGGGAGGGGCGAGAGGGCGGCGCGAGCGTCAGCGCAGAGCGCCGGCCAGCTGACGGCGGGCGCGGCGGGGCAGGCCGAGGGTCTCCTTGGCGCGGAGTCCCCGATAGCCGACGAAGCCGAGCACGAGGAGCGTCGCGGCCATCGGGATGAGCTGCACGAGGACCTGGGGCAGGTCGGTGGTGCTCTGCAGGCGGATCGCGAAGGCGTCGGAGAAGCCGAAGAGGAGGGACGCCGGCACGAGGAACACGGGGCGGTTCACCGCGAGCAGCGCCGCGGTGATCGCGATCCAGCCGGCGCCGTCGGTCATGTTGCGGGCGAAGAGCCCGAGCTCGCCGACCGTCAGGAACGCGCCTCCGAGAGCGGCGAGGGCGCCGGAGCCGACCAGCGAGAGCGTCTGCACCCGCTCGACCGAGATGCCCGCGGCGGCCGCGGCTCCCGGAGCCTCGCCCACCGCCAGGAGGTGGCGGCCGGGCCGGTAGCGGAAGAGCAGGCCGAACGCAGCCGCGAGCGCGAACGCGAGGTAGACCAGCGCGTTGTAGCCGCTGAGCAGCGGGCCGAGCACGGGCACGCCCTCGAGGAACGGCAGCGGGATCGACGGCAGCGTCGCGACGTCGGGGGTCCAGACGCCCACGCCCCCGAAGAACTGACGCATGAGGTAGATCGACAGCTCCAGCAGCAGCATGTTGAGCCCGATCGCGAAGACGATCAGGTCGACCCCGACGCGGTGCGCGAGGGCCATCAGCCCGCCGGTGAGCGCTCCGGCCAGCGCGGCGATCACGACGGCGAGCAGCTGCGACCCGGTGCCGTCGAGAGCGACGAGTCCGACGAAGGCTCCGACCAGCATCTTCGCCTCGATCGCGAGGTTCAGGACTCCGGCCCGCGAGCTGAGCGCGGCGGCGAGGGCGCCGAAGAGGATCGGGGTGGTCAGCTGGATCCCGTTGTGGATGAGCTCGGGGGTCAGGAGGGCGAGGAGGAAGTCCATGCTCACTCCTCGTTCCGGGCGGCCGCGTGGGCGCGGACCTCGTCGGGGTCCGGCGGCGTGTCGACCGGTTCCGGGGGCGGCGGAGCGGCGGCCGCCCGCGCGGCGATCTCGCGGGCGCCCCGGCGCTTGCTGAGCCAGAGCTCCAGGCGTCCGGCGAGCGGCGTCTGGATCGCGACGAGGAGGATCATCAGCGCGAGGATCACGGCGCCGATCTCGCGCGGCACGCCCATCAGGATCTGCAGCCCGTTGATCGCGCCGACGGTGATCGCCGAGAACAGGATCGCGGCGAGGGACCCGCCGATCACGGTGGTGCCTCCGAGGATCGCCGCCGTCAGCCCGTTGAAGCCGGTGCCGTCGAGGAACCCGTCGATCACGCGGTAGTTCATGCCGAGGACCTGGATGCCGCCGCCGATGCCGGCGAGGGCTCCGCCGAGGGCGGCCGCTCGGAGCACGGCCGTGCGGGTGCGCATCCCGGAGTAGCGGGCGAAGACGGGCGCCTCGCCCGCCATCCGCTGCTCGTAGCCCCAGGTCGTCCGGGACATGTACACCGCGACGATCGCCACGAAGGCGAGGGCCACGACGAGGTTCGCGCCGAGCTTGGTCGCGGTGTCGAAGATCGGGAGCCGCGCCGTTTCGTCGATCTGCGGCGTGTAGGAGGCCGTCCCGCCCGTGTCCCGCAGCGGGTAGTTGATGAGGAAGCTCAGCAGCAGGGCGACCATCGAGTTGAGGATGATGCTGACGATCAGCTCGTTCGCTCCGAGGAAGACGCGGAAGACCGCGGGGACGAGTCCGACCAGCGCTCCCGCGACGCCCGCGGCCAGCAGCGCGACGATCGGGTGCAGCCCTCCGGGGAGCTGGACCTGGTAGCCCACGACGACCGCCGCGACGGCTCCGAGCCCGTACTGCCCCTCCTGGCCGATGCTGAACAGGCCCGCCCGCAGGACCATGACGGCGCCGAGCGTGGTCATGATCAGCGGCGTGGCCGTCGTGAGCACGGTGCCGAAGTTGCAGTACCCGGGATCGCAGGTGAAGGCGGCGCGGCCGATCGCCGCCATCGCGTCGACGGGCGAGCGCCCGGACACCGTGATCAGGATCGCTCCGATGACCAGCGCCAGCAGAACGGCGACGACGGGGACGGAGACGCGCTGGGCGGCGCGAGCGAGATCGAGGTCTTTCACGGTCACCTGGTCTTCCGGTCGGGTGTGCAAAAGGTTTTGCATTCGGGGCATCGCGCCTGAGGAGGATCTCCCGAGCCTAGGGTCGGCGCGGTGCCCGGCAGTCCCCGAGTGACGCTTCGTAATGGGGTCTTCTTCCCGCGGAAACGGGTCGGAAATGCGGGGTGACATCTCCCCCGATCCGGGGGGCGACGGTGAGCGCCATGCGCGGTCGAGCGCAGGGAGGCGCTTCTGTGATGTGATGGAATGCGGTGCAAAGCGTTTTGCAGGGCGAGGGAGTCGAGGCAACGATGCGAGCGGGCAGACCGACCATGCAGCAGATCGCGCAGTCGGCCGGGGTCAGCGTGACGACGGTCTCGCACGTGCTCTCGGGCAAGCGCCCGGTGAATCCGCGCACGGCCGAGCGGATCCTCGCGATCATCCGGCAGGCGGGCTACGTCCCCGATTCGGCGGCCCGCACCCTGCAGTCCGGGCGGAGCCGACTGCTCGCCGTCGCGGTGCCGGACATCACCACCTCCTACTTCAGCCGCATCGCGAAGGGCGTCGAGCTGGTCGCGGGTCCGCTCGACTACGGCGTGCTGATCTGCAGCACGTCCTTCGGCGGTCAGCGCACTCAGCGTTACCTCGATCTGCTGCGGAACCGCACGGTCGACGGCCTCGTCTACGTCGCGAGCGACTCCCCCGTCGATGCGGAGGAGCTGCGGCCGTTCGCCGCCGAGTACCCGCTCGTGCTCGCCGACGAGGAGATCCCGTCGCTCGAGAACGTGACCGTCGTCACCTCGGACAACCGGCGAGGAGGGCACCTGGCCGGAGAGCATCTGGCCGCGCTCGGGCACGAACGGGTGCTGATCATCGCCGGGCCGCGCGGCCTGGTCTCGACGCGGGACCGCACCGCGGGCGTCCGGGAGTCGTTCCCCGACGCGCTGATGCTCACCGGCGACTACTCCGCGCCGTCGGGGGCCGCTCTGGTGGACGAAGCGCTGCGCAGCGGGACGCCGTTCACGGCGATCGCCGCCGGCAACGACGAGATCGCGATCGGAGCCGTCGACCGGCTGCGGACCGCGGGCCTCCGGGTTCCGCAGGACGTCTCGGTGATCGGCTTCGACGACATCGAGTCGGCGGCGCTCGTCGGGCTGACCACGATCCGCCAGCCCGCCGTGGCGATGGGATCCCGGGCGGCTCGACTGCTGCTGGACGCCCTGGCGGATCCGGCGGAGGCCCGGGTGCGGGAGAAGCTGCCGGTCGAGCTCGTGGAGCGGACCTCGACGGCCGCGGTGGCGGGGTCCCGGTGACCCGTCGTCACTGAGGAGGCGCGGCTCCGCTCACCGGAGAGCCGTGCGCACCGCCTCGACCGACGCCTCGACCACCGCCTCCAGGATCGCCTCGCCCTTCTCGGCGGACGCCGAGGTCGGATCGCCGAAGACGGCCGACTCCGAGAAGGGGTCCAGTGGCATCTCGACGGTGCCGAACTCCGGCGGGAAGTCCGGGTAGCAGACGACGTAGCGCTCGCGCAGCACCAGCTCGGGAGCGAGGGCCAGGACCAGCGAGGTCTCGAGCTCCTCCGCATGCGCGAGTCCGGGTGCGGCGGGGCGGGATTCGCGGACCCTCGCGGCCGCCTCCTCGAAGCCGGGGTAGTCGAGCAGCAGCACCTCGATCCCGTCGGCGGTGAGCGCGTCGACCGCCGCGCGCAGCGGGGCGCGGTTGCCGTAGTCGCCGTTGACGATCACGAGGAGGCCCACGCCCGAGGCCGCGAGCGCCCGCGCGATGTCGACGGCGACCACCGTCACGGTCGGTGCCGACAGCGAGACGGTGCCCGGGTAGCCGGCGGTGCCGGCCGTCGCCCCGTAGGGGATCGCCGGCAGGAGCAGCGCGTCGAGACGGTGCGCCATCCGCTCGGTGACCGCTTCGGCGACGAGCGTGTCGGTCGAGAGCGGCAGGTGCAGCCCGTGCGCCTCGAGCGCGCCGAACGGCAGCAGCGCGAGCGCCGGGCGGCGGTCCCGGATGAGGTCCCAGGGCATGTCGGTCGCTCGCAGCATGCGGACCATCCTGGCGCACGGCGGGGCACGGCGCGGCAGGCAAGCAGGTACGGCAGAACGCAGCACTGCGCTGCTTCGAACGGCGAAGCGGAGGGTCCGGTCGGGTAGCTGGTCGACGGCGCCCCGGGTTCAGAACGGAGGCGGCTCCGTGAACCGCGGTTCGGGCTGGAGGCGCGCGGGGTCAGCGAGGAGGGTCTCCGGTCGCGTGGTGATGCGGCGCCCGGTGGGAGTGGTCCAGTGGGCGGTGCCGTCGGGGTGGAGGACGTAGGTCCAGCGGTCGCCGTGGCGGACGTGGTGGTGGGCGGTGCAGAGGGAGGCGAGATTGTCGAGGCTCGTCTGCCCGCCGTGACGCCATTCGAGGGTGTGGTCGGCCTCGGTGCGAGCTGCGGGGCGGGTGCAGCCGGGGAAGCGGCAGGTCCGGTCGCGCAGGTGGAGGGCGAGCCGCATCCGGGGTGGCGGGACGCGGTGGGTGCGGCCCACCGAGAGGACCGTGCCGGTGTCGGGGTCGGTGAGGACGCGGGTGATCGTCGTGGCGGCTCCGGCGAGTTCGCGGGCGACGTGGGCGGGGATGAGTCCGTAGCCGTCGAGGTCGGCGGGGGCGTCGTCGCGGCCGGTGGCGGTGCTCGCGGCGAGGGTCAACCGGACCTCGGCGCGCACTCCGGAGACGAACGTCGGAGTCGCCGCATCGCCGGGTGCAGCGCCGGCGACGTCGGGAGCGGTGCCCGTGACGTCGCCGTGGCAGAGCAGGTCGGCGAGCGCGTCGGCGCGCAGCTGCGCGAGGGTGCGGGCGTCGTCCGGCCGGTCGACGTCCCCTCCTCCGCTGTCGGTCCCGTCGCGGAGGCAGCGGGCGATGCGGTCCAGCCGCGCGTAGGCTCCGATGGCGACCGGGGCGGGCAGCAGTGCGCACAGCAGCGCCATGCCGTCCGCGTCCGGGACCACCCAGACCGCGCGATCCTCACGCGCCCGCGCATGCCGCGCAGCGAGCGGCTCGACGTGCAGCTCATCGCGCAACCGCGCCACCCGGCGCCGCAGCTGCGTGGGCGTCAGCACGAGCGCCAGCTCGCACGCCCGCTCGTCGAACACCGCCCGCGACTCCGGCGGCAGGCTGCCGGCGGTCGCGCAGATGATCCGGCCCGCCTCCCACCGCAGCCTCGCGCCAGCGAGCGCCTCCCGCGTGCGCGGGAGATCCTCGATCAGCAGCCGCGCGTCCTCCAGATCGCGGGACACCACCC
Organism: Rathayibacter sp. Leaf299; assembly: GCF_001423055.1. Taxonomy (NCBI): domain Bacteria; kingdom Bacillati; phylum Actinomycetota; class Actinomycetes; order Micrococcales; family Microbacteriaceae; genus Rathayibacter; species Rathayibacter sp. Leaf299. The sequence goes on along the minus strand of NZ_LMNT01000002.1, from coordinate 754,937 downwards.
GCTCCGACACCCCGCACCCCACCGCGAGCTCCGCCCGGACCGAGCGCTCCACCAGATCCGCCGACCCGCCCCGCGGCAGACCCCGCGCGAACGCCTCCGGACACGACACCGCCGCTCGGTAGGCCGCATGCAGCTCCACCGCCGCCGCCACCGAACAGGTCCTTCGCCATCCGGGTGNACCGCGAGCTCCGCCCGGACCGAGCGCTCCACCAGATCCGCCGACCCGCCCCGCGGCAGACCCCGCGCGAACGCCTCCGGACACGACACCGCCGCTCGGTACGCCGCATGCAGCTCGACCGCCGCCGCCAGCAGCACCGGCGATGCCGACCGCGCCAACTCACCCGCCCGATCCCCGCGCTCCCGCACGACCTCGAGCACCTCCGCCATGTCTGATCCCGTCATACGAGTACGAAACCAGTGACTACTGACATCCGCTCATGTTCTCGCGGTGTCGCGAGCGGTTCACGCCAGGGACGCGCCACACCGCTGCCGCACCGGCCGCCGACCTCTCGAGCGACCGCGATCGCCGACGAAGCCCTGCGACCGGAAGCCGCCCCGGTCACTCCGTCCGCGACTCCGACCGCACGCCCGGGCCGCCCCCTCGCCGCACAGGAACTCCCTCAGACAGGACCACACCCCCTACAGGAACAGCGACAGCACCAGCGTCATCCCGAGCGCCAGCACCGACGCCAGCGACACCCCCACCGTCACCGTCTTGAGCGCCCCGCGCACCGACTGGTCGAGGAAGGACTGCAGCAGCCAGAACGTGTTCGACGTGACGTGGATGCAGAACAGCGCGCCGGAGCCCGCGGCGAGCGCGATCAGCAGCGGGTCCAGTCCCAGCGACGCGGCGACGGGCGCGATGACTCCGGCGGCCGTGATCGCCGAGAGGGTGACCGACCCGACGGCGATGTGCAGCACGGCGGCCATGAGCCAGACGAGCAGCAGCGGGGCGAACGAGGACGCCGAGAAGTAGCCCTTCAGCACGTCGCCGAGGTCGCCCTGCGCGATCACGGCGGCGAGCGAGCCGCCGATGCCGGTGAGGAGGAAGATCTGACCGCCGTCCTGGAAGCCCTTCACGACGGCCTTCTCGATGCGCTTGGTGCCGACGGCGAGGCGGCCGATCAGTCCGGTCGCGATGACGGCGAGCAGCAGGGCGATGATCGGGTTGCCGAGGAACTGCATCACGGGCACCTCCGCGCCGGCCACGCTCAGCACGGCCTGCGACGCGATGAGCAGGAGCGCCACGAGCATCGGCGCGAAGAGCAGCAGGAGGGGGCGCCGGCGCTCCTCGACGGCACCGGGCCGGAGGGCGGCCGGTCCGCGGGGCACTCCTCCGACGGCGGTGCGGACGGTGCCGGTGGCCGGGGCGGCGGCGGAAGCCGAGGCGCCGGACGAACCGGAGGACGCCGACGCGTCGGCGAGCACGGCCTCCTCGTCGTCGTCGCGCACGACGACCTGCTGGTCGCGCGCCGGATCCCAGAAGCCGAGCCGGAAGGCCAGCGACATCAGCAGGATCGTGAGCACGACGGTGGGCGCGACGACGGCGAAGCCGCCGAGCATCATGACCCCGAGGGGCACGCCGAGCAGGCCGGCCAGGGCGACCGCCGCGAAGCCGGGCACCATCATCACGATGCCCATCTCGAGGCCGACCGCGAAGGTGACGCCGATGATGCCGGTGCCGGCCGGGCCCAGGCGCGGGGCGATCCTCCGGGCCAGCGGCGCGGCGATCACGATCAGCACGTCGACGAAGATCGTCTGCAGGTACGTGGCGAGCGAAAGGCCGAGCGCGTAAGGGATCCCGCGGCGCCCGAAGACGCGCATCAGACCCTCGACGAGGCGGACGATCGCGCCCATCTCGTTGAGCATGGCACCGATCAGCACGCCCCAGCCGATCAGGATGCCCGCCTCGGCCATCACCTCGCCGAAGCCGGTCGACATGGTCGAGACGGTGTCGACGGGTCCGAGTCCGGTCAGGAGGCCGATCGCGGCGGCGCCCAGCGCGAGCGCGATGACCGGGTTGATGCGGAACCGGACGATCACGACGACGACCACGACGATCACCAGCGCGACGACTCCGAGGGTGTACCACTCGGGCATGACGAGCCTCCTCTTGCCCGCGGCGGCGCGTGCGAACACACCCTAGGGCGAGATGGACACTCGCGCGCGACGTCCTCGAGCATCTCGACTGAAAGGACTCATCGGCCCTGTTCCCCGCGATGCCGGGCGTGTTAACGTGAACACACCCCCGCTCTCCCCGATGGAGGGGAGTGCGGACCGGGCCGAGCGTCCGCGCCGACCCCGGGAGCCCCACCCCACGATCGGAAAGGTCTCGATGATGAGACGACGCTCTTCGGAGCACCCCGCGCCCCGGCGCCGGACCCGCACCCTCCTCCTCTCCACGCTCGCGTGCACGAGCGTCGCCCTGACCGGCGTCCTCGTGCCGATGTCCGCCTCCGCGGTCGACGTCCCCGCTCCGACCGCCCATTACGACATGTCGCACGCGGGCTCGGCCCTCCTCGACATCTCGGGCAACGGCCGGAACGCGACGCTCACCGGGCTGACCGACGCGTCCTTCGCGGACGCGGGCGGCGACCAGGTCGCCCGCTTCCGCGCCAACGGCTACGCGGCCCTGCCGAAGAACCTCGTCACGGGCACCGACAACTCCTTCGCGGTCGAGTACACGGTGAAGACGCAGACCTCGGCGAACCAGTTCGGCTGGGTGATCGGCGACGGCGTCGGCCCCTGGAACACGACGACGCTGGGCAACCACGTGTTCGTGAACCCGCGCAGCTCGGAGGGCGGGTACAGCAACCAGGTCCTGTCCGGCATCCGGGTCAAGGACAGCGGGAACGGCGAGCAGCGGCTCCCGGCCGGCGGCGGCCTCAACCCCGGCTTCACGACCCTCACCATGGTCGGATCGGGCACCGGCTCGAGCACCACGCTCACCCTCTACCGCGACGGCGCGCAGATCTCGACGGTCACCGCGGCCAAGTCGATGGCGAGCATCATCCCCTCCGGCAGCACGCTCGGCTACCTCGGCCGCTCGCTCTACCAGGGCGACGCCCTCTTCACCGGCGACGTCACCGACGTGAAGTTCTGGGACACCTCGCTGACCGCCGAGCAGGTCGGAGCGAGCATGCCCACCGCCGACGCCAAGCGGGCCTCGACGGCGGCGCTGCTGCGCTCCGACCTCCTCCCGGTCGTGCTCAACGGCAACCCGTCGCTCACCGCCGTCTCAGGGAACCTGAACCTCCCCACGACCAGCAACGGCATCGCGCTCACCTGGGCGTCGTCGAACCCCGCGGTCGTCTCGACCACCGGAGCCGTGTCGCGCTCGATCACGACCGACACCCCGGTCACCCTGACGGCCACCCCGAGCTCCGGCGGCCCGATCACCTTCGAGCTCGTCGTCCTCGCTCCGAGGATCAACGACGACCTCGACGCGATCGTGCTCGCGCCGCGCACCACCGAGAACCTGCCCCTCGTCGTCAAGGGCGTGAAGAACGGCACCGCGATCACGTGGACCTCCTCGAATCCGGCGCTCGTCACTCCGACGACCGCCGGCTACGTCGCCCCGGCCGTGGGCGCCGCCGACCCGTACCAGGGCGGCGGAGTCGTCGCGCGACCCGCGTACGGCAGCGGTGACGCGACCGTGACCCTGACCGCGAACGCGACGCTCAACGGAGTGTCGGAGTCGCGCAGCTTCACCCTGACGGTGGCCGAGCTCGGCCGCACCGCTCCCGACGCGGGCTACGCCTCGGCGTACTTCAAGTCGGACGGCGACGAGAAGATCTACCAGGCGGCGACGTCCGGCAACGACTTCTTCACCTTCTCGCCGGTCAACGACGGCAAGGCGGTCATCACCTCGACGACCGACACCCGCGGACTCCGCGACCCGTTCATCCTCCGCTCGCACAACGGCGACAAGTACTACATGGTCGCCACCGACCTCTGCATCTCGTGCGGCACGAGCTGGGGCGACGCGCAGTCCAAGGGCAGCCTCAAGATCGAGGTCTGGGAGTCGACCGACCTCGTGACGTGGACCCGCACCAACGGCGCTGATACCGGCATCACGGTCAACCAGCCGGCCGCGGGCATGACCTGGGCGCCGGAGGCGTACTGGGACGACGCTCTGCAGTCGTACGTCGTCTTCTTCTCGTCGCGCCTCTACTCCGACGCCACGAAGTCGAACGGCGACAAGCTCTACTCGCGGGTCTTCTCGGTGATCACCCGCGACTTCCGCACCTTCACGCAGCCGCCGGCCACCTGGCAGGACACCGGCTACGCGCGGATCGACTCGACGATCACCAAGATCGGCGACTACTACTACCGCTTCACCAAGAACGAGGAGGGCGGCGCCGCCGGCATCCTCGAGGCGGGCAAGGACATCTTCCTCGAGAAGTCGACGGTGCTCACCGCCCCGACGACCTCGTCGAACTGGAGCGCCGACCCGACGACGACGTGGCAGCTCACCGACACCAACATGACGCGTCTCGAGACCGGCCAGGAGGGCGAGGGCCCCGAGATCGTGAAGCTCAACGCCGGCGACCCGAACGACACCACGGGCACCGGTGACGGCTACGCGTTCCTCGTCGACAACTACGGCAGCGGCGGCTACAAGGCCTTCGTGACCTCGGGCGCGGCCATCGCCGGCAGCTCGCAGGCCTCGCGCCTGTCGAAGTCGGCCGACTGGAACGTCTCGACGAAGGGCGGCCTGCCGGCCAGCCCGCGCCACGGCGCGTTCGTCAGCGTCCCGCAGACGGTGCTCACCGCCATGAAGGAGTGGGCGCCGGTCAAGGCCGTCGGCTCGACCACGACGCTCGCCGTCGACGGCCGGACCGCGACCACGACGGTGACGGCCGCCGACTCCGGCGACGTGGCGGGCACCGTCACGTTCCGCGGCGGCAGCTGGAGCCAGACCGTGCGGCTGACCGGCGGCGCTGCCACGGCGACGGTCCCGGCCGGAGTGACGGGCGTCACCGCCTCGTACGACGGCTACTCCGACGCCCTCGTGCTCGCCTCGACCTCCGCTGCGGTGAGCCTCGACACCCTCGAGCTCGCTCCCACGGTGACGACGCGCTGCGTCGCCGGCAAGGTCGTGCTCACGGTGACGGTCCGCAACGGCGACACGGTTCCGGCCGCCGTCACGATCGACTCCGCGTACGGCACGAAGTCGTTCGCCTCGGTCGCTCCGGGCGCTGCGGCCTCTGCCGCCTTCACCACCCGCCTGCGCGCGATGCCGGAGGGAGCGGTGTCCGTCTCGGGGACCGCGGTCGACCAGCCGGCCTTCTCGGCCTCGGTGCGGTACGCGGCGGCCACCTGCTGACACACCCTCGGCACGACGGCGCCCCTTCCTCCCGCGTGGAGGGAGGGGCGCCGTCGTCTGCGCGACCCCTGGGAGCGGACTCGGAAGGGTCGCGTAGGGTGCCCGGGACGCAGTGCGCTCCCGGACCCGAGCCGCGCTGCTCGCGCTCTTCCCGCGCGGGCGGCCGCTCCGATCCGATCGAGAGCCCCTCCCCCGCGGCGAGTTGCCGTCGGCCGCCTCGTGCGCCGCGGTGACGGCGGACCGGTACCCGGCGGTCCGTCGAGGGGCGGGCGGTCCTGGTCCCGCCCGTCCCCGTCCCCCACCGCAGTCGTCCCCGTCGTTCCCGCCCGGCGTCATGTCAGCCGACGCTGTATGGTCAGTGCATGCTGACCATCGCCTCGCGTCTGGACGTCATGAATCGGCTGGGTCGGGCGATGGCCGATCCCACCCGGTCGCGGATCCTGCTGTCGCTGATCGGGAGGCCCGGGCATCCGGGCGAGCTGGCGCAGGAGCTGGGCCTCACGCGCTCGAACGTCTCGAACCACCTGACCTGCCTGCGGGGGTGCGGCATCGTCGCCGCGATCCCGGAGGGACGCAGCACCCGGTACGAGATCGCGGATCCGCACCTCTCGAAGGCGCTGCTCGCGATGGTCGACGTCGTGCTCGCGATCGACGACGGCGCGGACTGCACGGACGAGGACTGCGACGTGCCGCTGTGCTGCGAGGTGCCGGAGTGAGTGCGGAGTGCTGCGGCGGGGACGAGCCGGCCGCCCTGACGCTCGGCGCGCGGCCGACCGGGCAGGCCGGGCCGCACGAGCACGCGGCGTCCGAGCACGAGCACGACGAGCACGACCACGGCGCAGAGCCGGAGGACGCGGTGCCGTGGTGGCGGGACAGGACCGTCCTCGTCCCGATCGCGGCCGGTGCGCTGCTGCTCCTCGGCTCCGTCCTGGAGTGGACCGGCCGGGGGCCCGCCGGCACGATCGTGCTCGGCGCGAGCCTGGTCGCGGGCGCGTCGACGTTCGCGCCGGGCGCCGTGCGGCGGCTGCTGCGCGGCGGGCTCGGCGTCGGCCTGCTGATGACGATCGCGGCCGTCGGCGCCGTCCTGCTCGGGCACGTCGCAGAAGCGGCCGCGCTGGCGTTCCTGTTCTCGATCGCGGAGGCGCTCGAGGACCGGGCGATGGACCGGGCCCGCGGGAGCCTGCGCGCCCTGCTGGATCTGCTCCCCGACACCGCGATCGTCTCGCGACTGCACGGCGACGTCACGATCCCGGCGCGGCAGCTGCGCGAGCTCGACGTGCTCGTGGTGCGCCCCGGCGACCGGATCGCCACCGACGGCGTCGTCGTCTCGGGCCGCAGCAGCCTCGACACCTCCGCGATCACGGGCGAGTCGATCCCCGTCGAGGTCGGCCCGGGCGATGCGGTGAGCGCCGGATCGATCAACGGCGGCGGCGCGCTGCAGGTCGAGGCGACCGCGGCGGGCACCGACAATTCGCTGACGACGATCGTGCGGCTGGTCGAGCAGGCCCACGCCCGCAAGGGCGGGCGGGCCCGGCTCGCGGACCGCATCGCGAAGCCCCTCGTCCCGGCCGTGCTCCTGCTCGCCGCAGGGATCGCCCTGGTCGGGGTGCTGATCGGGGACACCACCACCTGGACCGAGCGCGCGCTGGTCGTGCTCGTCGCCGCCTCGCCGTGCGCGCTGGCGATCGCCGTACCGGTGACGGTGATCTCGGCGATCGGCGCCGGCAGCCGCTTCGGGCTCGTCATCACCTCCGGCGAGGCGTTCGAGCGCCTCGGCACGGTGCAGGTCGTCGCGTTCGACAAGACCGGCACCCTCACCGCGGGCCGCCCGAGCGTCGCCGACGTCGCCACCGCCCCCGGCGCGACCCGCGAGGACGTGCTGGCGGTCGCCGCGGCGCTCGAGGCGCGCAGCACCCATCCGCTCGCCGCCGCGATCCTCGCCGCCGGCTCGACGCCGGCCGCGGTCGAGGACGTCACGGAGCATCCCGGCGACGGCATCACCGGCAGCCTCTCCGGGGTCCCGGTCCGCGTCGGCAGCCCCCGCTGGGTCCCGGCCGGAGCGCTGACGGCAGAGCGCGAGGCGATGGAGGGCGGCGGCATGACGGCCGTGGTCGTGGAGCGCGGCGGCGCGGTCCTCGGCGTGATCGGCGTCCGCGACGAGCTCGCGCCCGAGGCGGCCGCGACGATCGCGGAGCTCGCCCGCCTCCGCATCGACTCCGTCATGATCACCGGCGACAACGCCCGCACCGCGCACGCCCTCGCCGACCGGGCGGGGATCGCGGAGGTGCACGCGGAGCAGACGCCCGCCGGCAAAGCGGCCTCGATCGAGCGGATCGCCCGGCACCGACGCGTGGCGATGATCGGCGACGGCATCAACGACGCCCCGGCTCTCGCCGCAGCCGACGTCGGCATCGCGATGGGCGCGACCGGCTCGGCGGCCGCGATCGAGTCCGCCGACGTGGCCTTCACCGGCAGCGACCTGCGCCTGATCCCCGCCGCGCTCCGGCACGCGCGCCGGGGCCGGCGGATCATGACCGCGAACGTGATCCTCGCGCTCGGCGTGATCGTCGTCCTCCTGCCCCTCGCGCTCCTCGGCGTCCTGGGCCTCGCCGGGGTCGTGCTCGTGCACGAGCTCGCGGAGGTCGTGATCATCGCGAACGGCGCCCGCGCCGCCCGCCGAGGCGGAGGACGGACGGTCGGATCCGCTCAGCTCTCAGGGAGCTCGGCGTAGGCGCGCTTGACGCCGTTGTACCAGTCGAGCGCCTTCTTCGGCCGCATCCAGCGGCCCTTCATCGCCTCGCGCGCCTCGCGGTGCGACTCGTCGCCCGCCTTCACCGCGTCCTTCAGGTGGCGGTCCTGGGCGTTGATGATCTCGTCGGCGGTGGCCCCGCGGTGCTCGAGGGCGCACTGCCCGCCGAGGTCGCGGCACGTCATGGTCTTCACGGTGTCCTCCTCCTGCCGTCGCGCTGCACGACGGCTCCTGCTCCTACGACGGGCCAGGGCCCTCGGATGTGACCGCCGGCGTGTCGCGGGGCCGTCGCACGACGCCGGCCAGGGCCTCGGGAGCGGCGCGGAACACGATCGACTCGACCCGGCCGTCCCGGACGGCGAAGTCGAACAGCACCCTGGCCTCGCCGAGGTGGAACCAGGCGAACGCCGGTCGCCCGGCGGTGAGCACCGGGAGCGCGGCGTGCGCGCTGCCGTCGAAGAACGCGGCGACGGCCGCGCGTCCGTCGATCCGCTCGGGAGTGCCCGCCGTGATGGCGTCGGCGTCGGCGCGGACGGTCGCCCCCGGAGCGAGCAGCGCGAGGAGGCCGGCCAGGTCCCCTCCGCGGGCCGCCGCCATGAACGCGTCCAGGACGCTCCGGTCGGACGCCGGCCCGTCCTGCTCGGCGCTCGCGACCTTCTCGCGCGCCCGAGAGGCGAGCTTGCGCGCGGCCGCCGGCGAGCGGTCGAGGGTCCCGCCGATCGCGTCGAAGGAGTAGCCGAACGACTCGTGCAGCACGAGCGCGACCCGCTCGTTCGGGCTGAGCCGGTCGACCACGACGTGCAGCGCCCGGCCCACCTCGTCGCGCCGTTCCGCGGACTCGGCGGGGTCGGCACCGGAGGCGGGTGCATCCTCGACGGCTTCGACGGGCTCGGGGATGCGGGCGCGCAGCCGGTCGAGGCAGAGCCGCGTGGTCACCGTGGTCAGCCAGGCGGCGGGGTTCTCGAGCACGGCGTCGCTGCCGTGCAGTCGCAGCCAGGCCAGCTGGACGGTGTCCTCCGCCTCGTGCCGGTCGTCGAGCAGCCGGGTCGCGAGCCCGGTCAGCCGACCGCGCTCCGCCTCGAACACCGCCGTCCACTCCACGGGGACACCCTACGGCGGGCAGTGCGCTCCCGCCCCTTGCCTGCACGCCCCACCCGTGGGACGGTCTCCTCGTCCGCCGGGACGCGGCGGCCCTGAGCGGAGGAGCAGCCCGTGGGCACCGTGCGCATCGATCTCTTCACGTCCCTCGACGGTGTCGCCCAGTCGCCGGGCGGGCCCGACGAGGATCCGCAAGGCGGTTTCGCCTTCGGCGGCTGGCAGGCCCCGCTGCTGGACGACGTCGCCGGTGGCTGGGTGCAGTCCGGCATGGAGGGGATGGACGCGCTGCTGCTCGGCCGGAGGACCTCCGAGATCTTCGCCGACTACTGGCCGCGGCACGACGACTCCGGCATCGGTCGGCTGCTGAACTCGATCCCGAAATACGTGGCGTCCCGTCGGGACGTCCCCCTGCCGTGGGAGCGGTCGACCCTGCTCGGGCCGGACCTCGCGGCGGCGGTGCGCGAGCTGCGGACGCGCCACGAGCGGATCCACGTGATCGGCAGCCTCGACCTCGTGCAGACCCTGCTCGCCGAGCGCCTCGCCGACGAGCTGACGCTCTGGATCCATCCGATCGTGCTCGGCGCGGGCAAGCGGGTCTTCGAGGGCGGTGCGGCCCCCGCGATGCTCGAGCTGCTCGAGCCGGCGGCCACCTCGCCCCGCGGAGTCGTGCAGCTGCGCTACCGGATCCTCGGATCCGAGCCGCCGGTGGGCGACATGACGGTCTGAGCTCCGCGGGCTCAGGTCAGGGTCGTGTAGACCTTCGCGATGCGCCCGTCCACGACGAGGCAGATGTCGAGCCCCGACACGACCGGAGGCGCTCCCTCGGGCCCGAAGTTCCAGGCGAGGTGGCCGAGGTCGTGGTTCTCGTAGGCGGGGCCGGCGGCCGAGAAGACGAAGCCGGGGGCGTCGTCGAGCAGGCGCTGCGCCTTCGCGTGCAGGGCGTCGTGCCCGACGACCACCTCCTCGGGGTCGAGGAACTCGACGTCGGGCGTGTAGAGGCGGGTGATTGCGGCGCGGCGCTTCTCGGGGTCGCGCTCGCCGAAGACCTCGACGAGGTTCGCGTGCAGCAGGGCGTCCAGGGGCATGGTTCTCCTTCGGTGGTGGCGGTGGTGGGGGGGCGCGTCAGGGCGCCGAGGCCGAGCGGTCGGTCCAGTCGATGACGAGGCGGCGCTGCGCGATCCTCCATCGGCCGTCGATCCGCTCGAAGCGGTCGAGGTAGCGGATCGACATCGTCAGGAGGTACCGCTGCCCGGCCTCGCGCAGCAGGTGCAGCGCCGTGCAGTACGTCTCGCCCTCGGCCGCGTCGGCGGTGACGAAGCGGACCGACGACTGCCCGTTCAGGTAGGTCGTCGCGTCGTACTGCGCGATCAGGCCCTCGAAGGTCCGCACGAGCGCGTCGCGTCCGCGGATCGTGTCGACAGGCCCGGTCGTCTCGCGGTCGCCGACGAAGAGGAGCACCTCGCCGTCGTCGGCGAACACCGACGCCTCCAGCACCGCATCCCGGCGGTCGGCACCGCGCGCGTAGGTGTCGACGAGCTCGCGGATCGCGACGCGGTCGATCAGGGTCTCGAGAGTCTCGTCCACAGCGCTCCTCGGGTCGGTGCGCTCAGAATAGGTGAAGTTTCACGCAGAAGGGAAGAGGCGCCTACGGGTGGTCCGCAGGCCGCGGCAGAGTTCCGTGCTCGATCAGCCGGTCGTAGACGGCGTCGAGCGACTCGCGCATCGCCGCCATCCGCTCCGGGTCGAGCGCGTCGAGGAACGCGCGGCGCACGAAGTCGATGTGGCCGGGCCCGGCGTCCCGCAGCGCCGTGCGCCCGATGTCGGTGAGCACGACCTCGGTGCTCCGCAGATCGCGGGGTGCGGGCCGCGTCTCGATCAGCTCGCGCTCGCGCAGACCCCGGAGCCGGTGCGAGACGCGGCTGCGCTCCCAGCCGATCCGCGCGGCGAGGTCCGCGACGCTCATCCGCCCGTCGGGTTCGCTCGTCAGCGCGACGAGCACGTCGTAGTCGGCCAGCGACAGCCCGGTCGCCGTGCGGAGCTGGTGGTTCAGCTCGTAGCGGAGCCGCAGGTGCACCTTCATGTAGGAGTACCAGACGGCCGCCTCCTCGTCGCCCAGGAGGGCGAACGGCGACTCCGGCGGGACCTCGCGGGGCTCGCTCACGGCTCCTCCTCCTGCAGCCCCTCACCGACAGGGCGCTCCGACGCTACCGCGCCGTGTCAGCGGATGGTGTGGGCGGTGATCACCGCGGCGGCGAGGGCGAGCTCCTCCACCACGTCCGCCTCGCCCAGGCGCGGCGAGGCGCGCAGCACCTCGGCGCTGACGGCGCCGTAGCGCTCCTCGACGCGCGCCGGCAGCGCCGCGCCGGCCTCGGTCAGGCGGAGCAGCACGCTGCGGCGGTCCTTGGGGTTGGGCAGGCGGTCGACGAGACCGGAAGAGGCGAGGCGGTCGAGCAGAGCGGTCACGGCTCCGGTCGTCAGGTTCAGCTCGAGGGCGAGCATCTTGGGCGTGAGGCCCGGGAGGTCGTCGATCGTCTCGAGGGCGGTCAGCTCCGAGAGGCCGACGCCGAGCTCGGCGGCGATGCTGCTGCGCAGCTGGCGCTGAGCGCTCTCGAGCAGGCGGAGCGCGTGGCGCAGCGCGGCGACGGGTGCGTCGGCCGCCGCGCCCTCGGGCGGTGGAGTGGGAGTCATGGGGTCCTTTCTGCAAGGGGGAGCACCTCGGCGCGGTGCCCCTCTGACAGGGGTGTTTCTGAGAATTGCAAAGTATCTTGATCGCGGAGTAGCTTAATCATCAAGCAATCGCACCAGCGAGACGAACTGCCCGGCAGTTCACCTTCTACCCGATCAGGAGTCCTGTCATGTCGAACCACACCGCTACCGTCAAGACCAAGCGCGTCCGATTCGCTCCGCTGGTCATCGCGACCAGCATCGCGGCCGCCGCCCTGCTGTCGGTCTCGATGTCCGGAACCCTGTCGGGCTTCGTCGCCAGCATCACCAACTCCAACAACACCGCGGCCTCCGGCACGCTCGTCATGGAGGAGAAGTCGACCGGCACCACGCCCGTCACCTGCCTCAGCACCGACGGCGGCACCGTCAGCACCAACACCGCGACCTGCTCCACCATCAACAAGTTCGGCGGCTCGACCAACATGACCCCGGGTCAGACGGTCACCACCGCGATCACCATCAAGAACGCGGGCACCGTCGCCGCGAACACGTTCACCCTCACCCCCGGCGCCACCTGCGCCCAGACCACCAACGGCACCCTCAGCGGCACGGCGACCGACTTCTGCGCCAAGGTCAAGGTCGTCATCACCTCCGGCACCACCGAGATCTTCAACGGCACCGCCGCCACCCTCGCCGGTTCCGCCGCCAAGTCCCTCGGCGCCGTCGCCGCCGGTGTCAGCACCCCGTTCAGCATCGCGGTCACCCTCGACTCCGCCGCGAACAACACCTACCAGGGCCTCTCCGCCTCGCTCCCCCTGACCTGGTCCTTCGCCAGCTGATCCACGGCCCTCGGCTTCCCCTCCCCCCAGCACCACCCCGCCGCCCCCACGGCACCCGCACCACCCGCACCACCCCCGAGAAGCACCCACCCGAGGAGCGGGGCCGCCACCCTGAGGCGGCCCCGCTCCGAACACCGTCGAGGAGGCGGAGGACATGACGCTCACGGACACCCCCGTCGCCTCCGCCCCCTCCGACACCCCCGCTGCCTCCGACACCCCCGCCCCGTCGCGCCGCCCGAGTGCCCTGCGCACCGCCGCGATCTGGACCGCCTCCGCCGTCCTCGTCGGCATGGTCGCCGTCGCCCTCCTGTTCCACTCCGCCGGCGGACGCTGGTTCATCGTGCAGACCCCCTCGATGGGCACCTTCGCCCCGGTCGGCACCCTCGTCCTCACCGCTCCCACCGCGATCGAGGACGTCCGGGTCGGCGACGTCGTCAGCTTCCACCCCTCCACGACCCCGGACGAGACCTACACCCACCGCGTGGTCGACCTGGCCGCCGACGGCACGCTGGTCACCCAGGGCGACATCAACGGCGCGGTCGACCCGTGGGCCACCGGCCCCGACCAGCTGATCGGAGTCGTCACCACGTCGCTCCCGGGCCTCGGCTGGCTCGCCAAGGGGCTCCCGCTCCTGCTCGCCGGCGCCGTCCTGGTGCAGCTGCTCACCCGCCTGCTGCCCTCGCCCACGCACCGCGCGGCGATGCGGATGCTCGGACTGTCGCTCGTCGCCTCGATCACCGTGTTCCTCCTCCGCCCGTTCGTCGGCCTGGTGGTCCTCGAGGCCACCGTCGAGAACGGGTACACCGACGCCACCCTGGTCTCGACCGGCCTCCTCCCGATCCGCGTCAGCGCCGAGGGAGCCGCTCCGCTCGATCTCGTCTCGGGCGAGGTCGGCCGCCTCCGCGTCCCGGCGAACGAGCAGGACTGGTACAGCGTCTCCTCCGCTCTGCACCTGCCGTTCTGGGGCTGGGTCGTGTTCGCGCTGCTGTGCGCGCTGCCCCTGATCTACACGTTCGTGATCGGTCTGCCCGCGGCGACCGAGCGCACCGGAGAGCACGGTCGCCGTGCCGCGGGGAAGGACGCGGCCCGATGAGCCGCCACCGCGTCGCCCGGATCCCGCTGCTCGCCCGCCTCCGTGCCGCGCTGGCCCAGCCGCGGAAGGCCACCGCGGCCGTCGCCGTCGCCGCCCTCGCCGGGGCACTGCTGCTCACCCCCGCCACCTCCGGCGCCTACACGGCGTCGATCCTCAACTCGACCAACACGGTCGGCAGCTCCGCCGCGTTCTTCACCTGCGACTCGGCCTTCGCGGCCGACAGGAGCAGCGCCCTCTTCGCCTACACCCTCGGGCAGGCCTCCAACTCGGCGACCGCCCCCGATGTCGTCACCGGCACCGCCAACCGCGCCGGCACCTACCGCAACGGCATGGTCAGCTCACCCACGACGCCCAAGGCGTGCCCGCGCGACCCCGGCGGCTCGTGGCAGCTCGCCGCCTCGAGCAGCCAGCACATGACCACGCCGCTGCAGATCACGAACCCCACCACGTTCAGCACCGAGATCTGGTTCAAGACCACCGTCGCCGGCGGGAAGCTGTTCTCCTTCGGCGCCTCGCAGACGGCCGGCGGCAGCCAGTACGACCGGCACACCTACATCGGCGCCAACGGCAAGCTGATGTTCGGCATCTACAACAACGGCGTCGAAGCGATCACGAGTCCCGGCGTCGTCAACGACGGTGCCTGGCACCACGTGGTCTCGACCCTGTCCCCCACGACCGGGCTGAGCCTCTGGCTCGACGGGCAGCGCGTGGCGTCCAACACCGCGTTCCGGAACCCGGAGAACACCACCGGCTACTGGAAGATCGGCGGCGACACCCTCGGCGGCTCCTGGACGAACGTCGGTGCCGCCTACTTCACCGGCAGTCTCCGCTACGCCGCCGTCTACTCGACGGTCCTCACGCAGGCCCAGATCCAGAACCACTACGACGCCGGGCGCTGAGCCCGGGCGCGAGTCGTCAGGAGAGGCCGACGCCGATCAGCGGAGGCAGGATCAGCGCCGACAGCTGCACGATCACTCCGTTGGCCCCGGCGCCGAGAGCGATCGCGGCCAGCACCTTCGGGAGTCCGCGGCGCGAGACGCCGACGACGCCCAGGATCGCGGTGAGCGCCGCGAGGATCAGCTGCCCGATCCCGATCACCACGAACACCGCTCCGATGTCGGTGGCGCCGAGCCCGTTGCGGTAGGCGAGCACCGGCACGATCGTCGTCAGGCACACCTGGACGATCTGCGTGACGGTCAGCAGCACGGCGAGGACGAAGGCGATCACGCCGGGGACGTTGCGGCGGCGGGGTGCAGGAGCGGTGGAGGTCACGGGCCGAGCCTAGAGGGGCCCCGGAGGGCGCCGTGTACCCTTGTCCGTTTCGACGAGAGGGTTCCACCATGTCCGAGTCACCGGTCACGACCGGCTCCGCCCGGCCCACGGAGCGCCTGGCGCCCTGGGTCTTCTGGCCCGCCGTCGCACTGATCCTCGCGATCGTCGCCTTCGCTCTGCTCGCACCCGGCACCGCGACGGCGGTGTTCTCCTCCCTCCAGACGACGGTGGTCGACACCTTCAGCTGGTACTACGTGCTCCTCGCCGCCGCGTTCGTGGCCTTCGCGATCTGGATGGGCGTCAGCCGCTTCGGCGACATCAAGCTCGGCAAGGACGACGACGAGCCCGAGTTCTCGATGCTCGCCTGGATCTCCCTCCTCTTCGCCGCCGGCATGGGAATCGGCCTCGTCTTCTACGGCGTCGCCGAGCCGCTGAACCACTTCTCGAACCCGCGGCCCGGAGTGACGGGGACCGAGCAGCAGCTCGCGCAGAGCGCCCTGTCGCAGACCTACCTGCACTGGGGCGTGCACGCCTGGTCGATCTACGTCGTGGTCGGCCTCGCCCTCGCCTACGCGATCCACCGCCGAGGGCGCCCCGTCTCGATCCGCTGGGCGCTCGAGCCGCTGCTGGGCCGTCGCGTGCGCGGAGGCTGGGGCAACGCGATCGACGTGGTCGCGCTGATCGGCACGGTCTTCGGAGTCGCGACCTCGCTCGGCCTCGGCGTCACGCAGATCTCGGCCGGGCTCGAGGCGGTGGGGATCGTCGAGTCCTCGCTCACCGTCCAGCTCGTCGTGATCGCCGTGGTCATCGGCCTCACGATCCTCTCGCTCGTCTCCGGCGTCGGCCGGGGCATGAAGTGGCTCTCGACCGGGAATCTGATCCTCGCGGGCGCCCTGCTGCTGTTCGTGCTGTTCGCCGGCCCGACCCAGTTCCTCCTGCGCGAGTTCGTGCAGTCGATCGGCAACTACCTGCAGAACTTCCTCGGCCTCTCGTTCACCGTCAGCGCCTTCGCGGGGGCGGACGGCGAGGCGTGGCAGGGGAGCTGGACCACGTTCTACTGGGGCTGGTGGATGTCGTGGGCGCCGTTCGTGGGCATCTTCATCGCCCGCGTCTCGAAGGGCCGCACGGTGCGGGAGTTCGTCGCCGGGGTGCTCCTGGTGCCGACGATCATGACGTTCCTCTGGTTCAGCGTGCTCGGCGGCACGGCCCTGTACCGCGAGCTGTACGGCTCGGGCGGACTGGTCGGAGCGGACGGCTCCGTCGACTCGAACCTCGCGCTCTTCCAGATGCTGGCGGACCTGCCGGGAGGCGTCGTCGTGACGTTCGGCGCGATCCTCCTGATCGGCGTCTTCTTCGTCACCTCGGCCGACTCCGGCGCCCTGGTGATGGCCATGATCGCGACCGGGGGCTCCGTCGAGCCGAAGAACCCGATCCGCGTGTTCTTCGCCCTCGCGACGGCGCTGCTCGCGATCGCGCTGCTGATCGCGGGCGGTCTCGACGCCCTGCAGACGGCGGCGATCCTGTCGGCGTTGCCGTTCAGCGTGGTGATGATCCTGATGTGCGTCGCGACGGTGATCGCGTTCCGCCGCGAGCTGCGCGCCTACGACAAGGCCCGGCGTGCGGCGTTCGTCGGCGACATCGGCCGCTTCTACGGACTCGAGGTGGAGGAGCCGACGGAGCGGGAGCCGGTGCCGCTGCTGCAGCGGGTGCTGCGTCGCGGGCGCTGACCCCTCCGTCGTCGACCCCTCGCGCGCGCCCGCACCCGGGCCCTAGCGTGGAGGGATGGCACTGACGCTCCCGGAACCCCGTCTCCCCTCCCTCCTCGACTCCCCCGTTCTGAAGTGGGGGATCCTGGCCCCGGGCGGCATCGCCACGAGCTTCGTCACGGCGCTGCGAAAGCACACGCGCCAGGAGGTCGTGGCCGTCGGCTCGCGCTCGCTCGAGCGCGCGCAGGAGTTCGCGAACCGCTTCGGCATCGCCAGGGCCTCCGCGGGCTACGAGGCGGTCGTGAACGACCCCGAGGTCGACGTCGTCTACATCGCGTCCCCGCACTCCGAGCACGCCCGGCAGGCGCTGCTCGCCATCGCCGCGGGCAAGCACATCCTGGTCGAGAAGCCGTTCGCGCCGACTCCGGGCGAGGCCGAGATGATCGTGCACGCCGCGCGCGACGCCGGCGTCTTCGCCATGGAGGCGATGTGGATGCGCTACCTCCCGCACATGGACGTCGTGCGCCGCCTGATGGAGGACGGCGCGGTCGGCGCGCCCGCCCTGGTCTCGGCCGACTTCGGGGCGGCGTTCCCGTTCGACCCGACCAGCCGCATCTTCGACCCCGCGCTGGCGGGCGGCGGGCTGCTCGACGTCGGCGTCTACGCGTCCTCGTTCGTGTCGATGGTCGCCGGCACCCCGCAGAGCACCGTCGTGTCGGGCGGGCTGACCGAGACCGGAGTCGACGCGACCGCCACGATCGTCGGCCGCCACGCGGGCGGCGTGCAGTCGCTCGCCACCTCGACCGTGCTCGCCGACACCCTGCAGGCCGCGAGCGTCGCGGGCAGCGAGGGCCGGATCGACGTGCACCCGGCCTTCTGGCGACCGGGCGGAGTGACGCTCACGCGCGGGGACGACTCCGGCACCTGGCTCGACGAGTCACCGCTGCGCGACGGCGAGGGTCTGGCCTGGGAGGCCGTGCACCTGGCGACCTACCTGGCCGAGGGGCGTACGGAGTCGCCGCTGCATCCGCTCGACGAGGTCGTGCAGGTCGTGCGGACGCTCGACGACGCCCGGCGCCGCATCGGGGTGTCGGTCTAGACGGGCGTCAGCCGGCCGGCAGCTCGACGCGGAACGCGGTGCGGCCGGGCTCCGAGTCGACCAGCACGCGTCCGCCGTGGGCGTCGACGACCGCGGCCACGATCGCGAGGCCGAGGCCGGTCGAGCCGGTCGTGCGGGCGCGCGAGGAGTCGCCGCGGGCGAAGCGCTCGAACAGCACGGGCACGAGCTCCGGCGCGATGCCCGGGCCGGAGTCGGTGACCGTCACGACCGCGATCGGCCGGCCGGCGGGGTCGCGCTCCTCGGCGAGCGCCGCCACCACCCGGGTGCCGGCGGGCGTGTGCACCGACGCGTTCCGCAGCAGGTTCGCGACGACCTGGTGCAGTCGGAAGCCGTCGCCGCGGATCTCGACCGGCTCCTCCGGCAGGTCGAGGTCCCAGTCGTGGTCGGGGCCGGCGACGTGCGCGTCCGAGACCGCCTCGATCAGCAGCATCGTCAGGTCCACCGGTTCCTTCTCGAGGTCGCGGCCCTCGTCGAGCCGGGCGAGGAGCAGGAGGTCCTCGACGAGCGAGGTCATGCGGGTGGCGGCCGACTCGATGCGGTCGAGGGAGTGGGCGGCCGTCTCGGGCAGCTCCGATCCGGAGCGGCGGGGCAGCTCGGCGTAGCCGCGGATCGCGGCGAGGGGCGTGCGCAGCTCGTGCGAGGCGTCGGCGACGAACTGCCGCACCTTGTTCTCGCTCGCCTCGCGGGCCTGCAGCGCCCCGGTGACGTGGTCGAGCATCCGGTTGAAGGCGGCGCCCACCCGGCCGACCTCGGTGCGGGTGTCGGCGTCCTCCTCCGGGACCCGCTCGACCAGCTCGACCTGGCCGCGCTCGAGCGGCAGCTCGGCGACGCGCGTGGCCGTCGCCTCCACCCGGTCCAGCGGCCGCAGGGCGACCCGGATGATCGCGGTCGCGATCAGCGCGACGAGCAGCATCGCGAGCAGCGTGATCGCGATCACCACTCCGGTCAGCGAGCTCAGCACCTGCGTCGTCTCGCCCAGCGGCACGCCGACGACGACCACGGAGCCGTCCACGACGGCCGCCCGCGTGCGGTACTCCCCGAGGACGCCGCCCAGATCGACCGTCGTCTCGGCCCCGCCTGCGGCGATCGACTGCGCGAGCACCGAGTCCGGCTGCTCCGCGAACTCGCGGCAGTCTCCGTCCGCATCGATGTAGGCGCCGACGAACGAGCCGTCGGCGTTCTGCACGGCCGTGATCGTGCTGAGGTTCTGGTTCGGGCCGCCGAACGAGCCGGTCGGGCAGGTCGTGGCGCGTTCGATCGCCGAGGGCCCGGCGAACTGCCCGGGGCCGTCGAACTCCTCCAGCCGATCCAGCGACTGGCCGAGCTGCGCGTCGGTGCTCTCGTAGAGGATCCCGCGCAGCGACAGCACGCTGACGGCGCCGACGACCCCCGCGGTGATCGCGACCATCAGGACGACGGCGAGGACCATCCGGCGCCGGAGAGTCCACGGCGCGCGCCCGCCGGAGCGGCGAGATCGGGAGCGGGAGCCGCGCAGCGCCGAGCGGGTCGCGAAGTCGCCGAAGCCGGGCCGCGCCACTAGTCGGCGGGCTTCAACAGGTAGCCGGCGCCGCGCACCGTGTGGATCATCGGCGCGCGTCCGGCGTCGATCTTCTTGCGCAGGTAGGAGATGTAGATCTCGACCACGCTCGACTTGCCGCCGAAGTCGTAGGACCAGACCCGGTCGAGGATCTGCGCCTTGCTCAGCACCCGGCGGGGGTTCCGCATCAGGAAGCGCAGCAGCTCGAACTCGGTCGCGGTGAGCTCGATCTCGGTGTCTCCGCGGCGCACCTCGTGGCTGTCCTCGTCGAGCACCAGGTCGCCGACGATCACGCGCGGGTCGTCGACGTCGTTCGCGAGCAGGGTGCTGCGGCGGATGAGGCCGCGCATCCGGGCCACGAGCTCCTCGAGCGAGAAGGGCTTGGTGACGTAGTCGTCGCCGCCCGCGGTGAGTCCCGCGATGCGGTCGTCGAGCGCGTCCTTCGCGGTGAGGAAGAGCACGGGGGTCTGGCTGCCGTCGGCGCGCACCCGCTGCAGGACCTGCAGTCCGTCGATGTCGGGCAGCATCACGTCGAGCACGATCACGTCGGGGCGGAACTCGCGGGCGATCGTGATCGCCGAGCGGCCCTCGGCCGCGGTGCGCACCTCCCAGCCCTCGTAGCGCAGCGCCATCTGCAGCAGGTCGGTGAGGGTGCTCTCGTCGTCGACGACGAGGACGCGGATCGGGGATCCGTCGGCGCGCGTGAGGCGGGTGCGCTGCGCGGGGGCGAGGTGCTTCGAGGGAGCGGGCATGACTCCCAGTATCGGGAGAAGCCTATGAGGACGCTATGGGCGGTCGATGCGGTCGCTGTGCGCATCCGCCGGCTGCTCGGGCTCCTCCACCGCCGCCGAGCGCGCATAGCCGCGGACCCGCCGGTCGACGAAGGTCGCGAACCAGAGCAGCACGCCGATCACGAGGAGCACCGCCGCGATCTCGTACTGCGCGATGTCGCGCCCGGAGGTGATCGGCAGCACCAGGTAGACGCACGCGATCGCGCCCAGCACCGGCAGCACCGTGGGCGTCCGGAAGTGCTGGTGGTCCACCGGCTGCCGCCGCAGCACGAGGACCGAGACGTTCACCACGGCGAAGACCGCGAGGAGCAGGAGCGACGTGGTGCCGCCGAGCAGGACCGCGATGGGGTTCTGCGGGTCGCGCGACACGTACGCGGTGAGCAGCAGCGCGATGACGGTGGTGAAGAGGATCGCCGCCCACGGCGTCCGACGCCCCGGCAGCACGTTCTTCAGGAACGGCGGCAGCACGCCCTGCTTGCTCATGCCGTAGAGCAGGCGGCTCGCCATCATCATGTTGATCAGCGCGCTGTTGGCGACCGCGAACAGCGAGATGAACGGCAGCAGCGTCGAGATCGGGAAGTCGGGCGCGGCGGTCTCGACGACCGTGACGAGCGGAGTGTCGTTGCCGGCCAGCTCGCCGACCGGCACGATCGCGACCGCGAGGGTCGAGACGAGGATGTAGACCACCGCGGTGATGCCGAGCCCCGTGAGCATCACCTTCGGGAAGATGCGGCTGGGCTCCTTGGTCTCCTCCGCCATGTTCACCGAGTCCTCGAAGCCGACCATCGCGAAGAACGCGAGCGACGTCGCCGCGCTGACCGCCAGCAGCAGCGACTTGTCGCCCGACGTCTCGAACGCGACGACCCGCGAGAAGTCGGCCTGCCCGCCGAACACGGCGAAGAAGCAGACGAAGATCACGAGCAGCAGGCCCGAGAGCTCGATCAGGGTCAGGACCACGTTCAGGCCCACGCTCTCGGCGACCCCGCGCAGGTTCACCAGGGCGATCAGCACCATGAAGACGAGCGCGATCGTGATCTTGACGCCGGCCCCCTCGCCCAGGCCGAAGCCGATGGCGAAGTTGCTCGCGAACGCTCCGGAGGCGGCGGACGCCGAGGTGATGCCGCTCGCCATCACCGTGAAGCAGACCAGGAACGTGACGAAATGGATCCCGAACGCCTTGTGGGCGTAGAGCGCCGCTCCGGCCGCCTGCGGGAACTTGGTCACGAGCTCGAGGTACGAGCAGGCGGTGAGGGTGGCGACGACGAAGGCGATCAGGAACGGCAGCCAGGCCGCTCCGCCCACCTCGGCGGCGACCTGCCCGGTGAGGGCGTAGATGCCGGTGCCGAGGATGTCCCCGACGACGAACAGGAGGAGGAGCTTGGGTCCGAGGACCCGCTTCAGCTCCGGCGGTGCGGTCGTGCTCTCGCGTGTCGCAGTCATGATCGGCGCCTCCGTCGGCTCGTTCCGGTTGAGCGCGAGCCTAGGACCGGGCGAGCGGTGACGGGAAGTCCTCGGCGGTGGACGGACCACTCCGGGAACGACGAAGCGCCAGGACCCCGAGGAGGTCCTGGCGCTTCCGCGGTCGTGGGGTCAGAGGACGCCAGCGCCGACGGGCACGGTGATGGTGCTCGTCGCCGACAGGGTCCTGCCCGCGACGACGACGGAGAGGGTCACCGGGAAGGTCGCGACAGCGCTGATGGCGAGCAGGTCGCTGAAGCCGGCCAGACCGAACACGACGGGCACAGTCAGAGTGCCGTTCGACGCGATGGTGATCGGCTGCGTCGTCGTGAACGAGGTGAGCGGGAATCCGTACGCGAGGTTGGTGATGGCCGCCCTCTGATAAACGGCGGTGCGCGCCCCCGATGTGGTCGCGACGCCGTTGTACTGGCTGACTCCGAAGCCGCGAGCCCTTCCAACGGGGATGTTGATGCCGGCCGGTCGTTGAACGATGATCGTCACCGTTCCGGTCTCGCCCGAGATGGCACCGTCGCCGTTCGTGAGGGTGAACTGAGTCGGACGGGTGATCAGCGCCGTGGCGGTCACCGTGCCGCCGGTATCGAGAAGGTTCAGCGTCGCCAGGTTCGAGGCGTTGCCGCTCCACGCGAGCGTCGCGTTGGCGACGGAGGCGGCGGCCATCGGGGCGGCGACGGCCGCCGCGACGACGGGGACGCTCCAGACGGCGGACGTGGTGAGACTGCGGCGGGAGAGTGAGTTCTCGGGCACGTGTTCCCTTTCGAGGAGGTGGGAGTGAGGTCGGAGGGCGGCTGTGCGGTGATCCACCTCACGCCTGTACGGGAAAGGTAGGGACGGGACCGCGGCGCGATCCACGCCTCCGTCCCGTGCGACGAATCCTCGACTCCACTTCGGCTGAGAGTTGCCTGGGACCCTCCTGCCCGTCGTGAGCGGAGGAATCCGCGCAGTTCCGGGCCGCCGCGCCCGTCATCGACACCCACCGCGTTGTCGACTGCACCGTCACCCTCGACCGGGTGGCCCCTGACCGGGCCGACCGACCTGGCGCAGAAGCGCGCCCCTCTGTCGGAGGCGTGCGGAGCGGGACACGACGGGGCCGCGCCTCATGGACTGCCCACAGCTCCTCGATGCGCCACGCAGAAGTGCCGTCCCTACGGTCGGGCATCGCGCGGACGACTCCGCCGAGCGCCCCGTGCCGGGGCCTCCCCACCTCGACCGGAAGGACACGATGTTCACCACCTACCTCCGCAGGGAGCTCATCAACCGGCGACGGCAGACGGTCGTCGTCGCCGCGGGTCTCGCGCTCGCGATCGCCCTCGTGATCCTCGTCACCTCGTTCGCCGCGGGGGTCCGGAACGCGCAGGCGTCCGTCCTCGGCTCCGTCTACGGGGTCGGCACCGACATCACCGTGACGCAGGCCGCGGCCGCGCCGACCGAGGGCGGGGCGGGCGGCCAGCGGTTCGACTTCGGCGGGGACGACGGCACCACCGACGGCGGCACCACCTCGGTCAGCCAGTCGCGCTTGGAGGTCGATCGCGGGACCACCGCGTTCGACGCCTCGGCGGTCGACACGGCCCTCGGGGTCGACGGCGTGCAGACGGCGATCGGCGTGCTCTCGCTGACCAGCACCACCTTCAGCGGCGAGATGCCGGACCGGTCGCAGGCCGCGGCGCCCGGAGCGGCTCCGAGCCCAGGGGCCCCGGCCGGCGGCTCCTCCTTCGGCGTCGACTCGTTCTCGGTGCTCGGCCTCGACCCGGCGGGCAGCGCGATCGGCCCGCTCGCCGACGTCGTCCTCACCGACGGGCGCACCTTCACCGCGGCGGACGCCGGGCAGGACGTCGTCGTGCTCGACTCCTCCTACGCCACCACGGCCGCCCTGTCCGTCGGCTCGACCGTCGAGATCGGCGGCACCGCGTTCACCGTGATCGGCGTCGTCACGACCGACTCCCCCGACGCGAGCACCGCCTCCGACACCTACATCCCGCTCGACGTCGCGCAGACGCTCTCGGGCGAGACCGGGATGATCTCCTCCGTCTACGTCCAGGCCGCGTCCTCCGAGGACATCGCGGGGATCCAGGCGGACCTCGAGACCGCCCTGCCCGACAGCACGGTCGCGACACAGGCCGACCTCGCCTCCTCCGTCTCGGGGTCGCTCTCGACGGCCGGCGACCTCGTCGCGGACCTCGGCACCTGGCTCTCGCTGCTGGTCCTGGCCGCCGCGTTCCTGATCGCCACGCTCTTCACGATCTCGGGCGTCACCCGCCGCACCCGCGAGTTCGGCACCCTGAAGGCGATCGGCTGGTCGAACGGCCGCGTCGTGCGGCAGGTCGCGGGCGAGTCGGTCGTGCAGGGCCTGATCGGAGGCGCCGCCGGCATCGCGATCGGCCTCCTCGGCATCGCGATCGTGAACGCCGTCGCGCCCACCCTGTCGGGCGCCTCCGCCTCGACGTCCGCGGGCGGCCCCGGAGGAGGGTTCGGGCCGGGTGCGCCGGTGGCGGCCACGGCGACGGAGGTCGCGCTCTCGCTCCCGGTCACGATCCCGGTGATCCTCCTCGCCGTCGGCCTCGCGGTCCTCGGCGGACTGCTCGCCGGCACGATCGGCGGCTGGCGGGCCGCGCGCCTGCGCCCCGCCGCGGCGCTCCGCTCGGTCGGCTGACCCGACCACCTCCACACCCCTCTCCTACTCGAAGGACGACATGTACACCCTCACGAACGTCACCAAGAGCTACTCCGGCGCGCAGACCGCGGTCACCGCGCTCAAGGACGTCACCCTCACCATCCCCGACAGCCAGATGGTCGCGATCCAGGGGCCGACGGGCGGCGGCAAGTCGACGCTGCTGCAGATGCTCGGCGCGCTCGACCGGCCCACCTCGGGCACGGTCGTCCTCGGCGAGCACGAGATCTCGTCCGTCGGCGATCGCCGGCTCGCCGCGGTGCGGGCGACGGAGGTGGGGATCGTGTTCCAGAGCTTCAACCTGATCCCGACGCTGACCGCCCTCGAGAACGTCGAGACGGCTCTCGCGCCGCAGCGGATGCCCGCCGCCGAGCGGACGCAGCGCTCCCGCGAGGCCCTCGCCTCCGTCGGACTCGCCGACCGCGGCGAGCACCTCCCGGCCCAGCTGTCGGGCGGGCAGCAGCAGCGGGTCGCGATCGCCCGCGCCCTGGTCAAGAGGCCCCGGGTGCTGCTCGCCGACGAGCCGACCGGCGCCCTCGACGAGGACACCCGCGACGACATCATGACCCTGCTCGAGACGCTCTGGACCGAGCGCGGGCTGACGCTCGTGATCGTGACGCACGACTCCGCCGTGGCCCGCCGCGCTCAGCGGCGACTGCACCTGAAGGGGGGCCGGGTGACCGAGGCGGCGTGAGCGGAACGCGCGGCAGGACGCTGCCGTGTCCGGATCCTGCCGCGACCCTCGGCACCCTCGGAACTCCCGCTCTGCGGGGCGTAGGGGATACCGGTCGTGTCAGCATGCTGCCGCGCCCAGTGCCTGATCTGGCGGCACCGGTGCGGGTGCCGGAGTCTCGGAGTACCGCCGGCCGCGAGGTCCGGTGGACCACCCGCCGAGAGGACCGCACCATGACCGTGACCGTCACCGGAACCCGCTCCCCCGCCGCGCACGTGCGCCCGACCGCCGTAGTCGGCTCCGTCGCGTGGGCCGCCCTCGCCGTGCTGCTCGTCGTCCCGGGCACGTCTCCCGTGGCTCTGCTCGCCGTGGTGATCGCCGCCGCCGCCGCCCTGTGCCTCGCGGTCGTGCCCTTCGTCCGCTCCCGCCCGGCGGCCCGACGGGCTGGCGTGCTGATCGGGCTGCTGTCTCCGTTCCTCGCGCTGGCGGCCCTCACTCCGTTGATCGCGGTCGTCGGCCCCGTCGCGATCGCGGTCGTCGCAGCCGCGGTCGCCCTCGAGCTGGCCGTCCTCGCGGCGGTCGCCCGGCGGTGACGCGGCCGAGCGCCCTCCTAGACTCGTCGAGGCGGGAGAACGGGGGCCGACCGGTGCTGAGCGAGAACGCGATCGCCCTCTACCTGCACGCCTGCGTCCGCAGCGACTGGACCCTCGAGGGCGCGTCCGACGAGCTCGGGCTCGCGATCCGCGACCTGGAGTCGGCGCGCGAGGAGCTGCTCGGCAGCCGCCTGCTCCGCCCGCTGCACGAGGGCGGATCGGCCTTCGGGACCGCGTCGCCCGACACCGCGCTGGCCGAGCTGGTCGACGACGACGAGCGCCGCGTGCTCGAGCTCCAGGCCGCGATCTCGCGCCGCCGCAACGAGCTGATGGCCCTCGTGCCCGCCTACCGCAGTGCGCAGCGCGACGTCGCGGGCACCGAGCACATCGAGGTGGTCGAGGACCCCGCGACGGTCCTGCGACTCCTGCTGGATCTCGGGCGCACCGCCACCCGCGAGATCCTCATCGCCGCGCCGGGCACGAGCAGCGTCGAGCGGCACGACGCGAGCGACGGGACCGACCGCGAGATCCTCGCCCGCGGAGTCTTCCGCCGCACCCTGTACCACGAGCGCCGGCGCGACCACGCGGCCACCAGGCGCTCCGTCGAGCAGCTCGAGCCGCTGGGAGCCGAGTTCCGCACCCTGCCACTCGTGCCGTTCCGCCTCGTCGTCTTCGACCGCTCGCTCGCCGTCGTCTCGCGGGGCCGCGACGACGACGACCGCGCCGCCCTCGTCGTCCGCTCGCCGGATCTGGCATCGGCCCTCGCCCGCGTCTTCGACGCCGCGTGGGAGTTCGCCGTCCCGTTCAGCGCGAGCCCCGTCGATCCGGACGTGCCTCTCAGCGCCGTGCAGCGCTCGGTGCTGGCCGGCCTCGCCTCGGGTCTGACGGACGACGCGCTCGCTGCGCGGCTCGGGATGAGCGTGCGGACCTGCCGCCGCCACATCGCCGTGCTGTTCGAGCTGCTCGGCGCCGAGAGCCGGTTCCAGGCGGGAGTCCTCGCGGCGCAGCGGGGTCTGCTGCCGACGCGGTCGCGCCGCTGAGGACCGGTGTGCCCACCGGCCCCTAGGGGCTGTTGAACACGAGATCGCCGTCGCGAGCACGGCCTGATCGTGCGAGCTGCATGGAGGGAAGCGAAGGCCACTGCGGGCAGTGGTCGAGTTTCCCGACGCCGCAGATCGTGCGATCAGGACGAGCGGAGCACGCGAGATCGTGTTCACCAGGCCCTAGATCGCGCGGGCCCGGAGGAACGCGAGCGCCCGCGTCCACGAGTCGGCCGCCGCCTCCGGGACGTAGGTGCCCTCGTTCGAGTCGTTGAAGAAGGCGTGGCCCGCGCCCGGGTAGACGACCACCTCGACGTCCTCCCCGGCCGTCGCCTCGCGGATCCGGGGCACCTGCTCGACGAGCGGCGCGTCCTGATCGCCGACGAAGGCCAGCACGCCGACCTCGAGGGCCGCGAGCTCCTCGTCGGACGCCGTGACGTGCCCGTAGAAGGGGACGGCCGCCGCGAGTCGCCGCTCGGCGAGCGCCAGCGCCCAGCTGAACGTGCCGCCGTAGCAGAAGCCGGTGACCGAGACGCTCGTCACGCCGTCCTCGCTCAGCAGGCGCGTGACGAGCGCGCGGAGGATCGCGACGCTCCGTGCCGCGTGCTCGGGAGTGAACACGGGCGCGAAGAAGGTGCGCAGCTCGACCTGCCGCGGCAGCCGCCGCACGGGGTGGTCGTAGTCGGCCCGCTGCTCGGTGTCGAGCTGCTCGAGCAGGCCGCTGTCGGCGAGCAGCTCGGGGGCGACGACGCGGAACCCCTCGGCCGCGTACCGGTCGGCGACCGAGCGGATGTGCCCGTCCACTCCCCACACCTCGTGGATCAGGATGAGGGCGCGCTCGCCCTCTCCGCTGCGGTACAGCGGGACGTCGTGGTCGGCCAGGGTCCAGGTCTCATCGCTCGTGGGCATCCCCGCACGATAGCCGTGCGCCCCGGGAGGGGGACGCGTGCTTCCTGAGCGGTGTGCGGTTGACTGAGCGGATGAGCGCGGAGGATCGACGGGGCGTGCGGGTGATCGCGACGGTCGCGGTGGTGGTCACGGTGATCGTGGTGGGGCACCTGGTGGTGCTCCTGCTGCTGGATCTGTGAGCCGTCAGCGACCGAGGGTGCTGCTCGGCGCGCCGGTTCGCCCCCTCTCCGTCCGTGAGGGCGGAGGGCGGACGGGACCGGACGGGCGTGAGGCCGTTCGGTTCGCTTCCGGTGAGGGTGCGGCCCATCTGGGGGAGGGCTAACCCGATTAATGCTCCGATCGGAGAGAGGACGATAAAGGCTACGTAGATTCGAGGCAATCCCCTTTCCTCGAGACCCTGCGGAGTTCTCTTGCCTTTCTCGTCCTCTGCGCGCGCAGCCCCCACTGCCGCGTCTTCTCGCCGATTCCGATTCGGCGCTCTCACCGTCGCACTGGTCTCTCTTCTGACCGTCGGCGGAGTAGCGCAGCCGGCTTCCGCGGCGATTCTCCAACCCACGCCGACCACCCCGATAAGGGTGCAGGAAAGCAGTGCCGACCTCACCTATTCGGGTTCCTGGCGCGACATGTCGGGCGGTGACAGCGGCGGCGGTATCAAGTACCTCAACAGCGAGGGATGGGTGCAGTTCAAGTTCACCGGAACCGCCTTCCGATGGATCAGCCGCACGGGCGTGACCTCGGGGATCGCGAACGTCTACCTCGACGGCAAGCTCCTGACCGAGGTCGACCGGTACTCGTCGTCGACCCAGTACCAGGTGCCGGTCCTCACCAGGATCGGGCTCCCGGACCAGGTGCACACCGTGAAGATCGCCTACACGGGCGAGAAGAACCCCGCGGCGACCGATGCGAATCTGATCATCGACGCGTTCGAGCTCGGCAGGGAGGCCTCGCCGACGGAGCCGAGCCCCTCCCCCACGCCGACCGCGACGGCCACTCCGACCGCGACACCGACGGCGACTCCGACCGCCACCCCGCGCCCGACCTCGACTCCGACGGCGCCGCCCACTCCGACTCCCACGGCCGACTTCACCCCCAGCGGCACCGACCCGCTCCGCGTCGAGGGCAGCCACTGGAAGCTCGACTACTCCGGCGACTGGCGCACCATGACCGGCGGTGATAGCGGAGGGACCATCGAGTACCTGAACGGCGCCGGCAGCGTGCAGTTCACCTTCGCCGGCACCTCCTTCCGCTGGCTCAGTCGCACCACCCCCACCTCCGGGATCGCGGATGTGTCCATCGACGGCAAGGTCGTCGCCTCCGTCGACCGCTACAGCTCCACCACGAAGTACCAGGTGCCGGTGTTCGAGCGCTCGGACCTGGCCGACACGGTCCACACGGTCAAGATCGCCTACACCGGGCGGAAGAACTGGGCGTCCAGCGACAAGAACCTGATCATCGACGCGTTCGAGCTGGCGGGCGACGGCCTGGCCGTCGGAGGAGTGCAGGCGTTCCCCCTCGTGGACGGCTACGTCCTCGGCTGGAACGCGCCGTTCTCCTCCGACGTCGTCTCCTACGACGTGCACCGCTCCTCCGGCTCGGGCTCCGGCGACGAGACGATCGCGACGGTCGCCGATCCGGTCCGCCAGTACCGCGACGAGGACGCGGCGCTCGGAGTGGCCTACTCCTACTGGATCACCGCGCGAGACAGCGACGGCCGCAGGTCCACCGTGACCGCGCCGACCACCGTCACCGGCGAGCAGATGAGCACGCGGGCCGCGCTGCAGGCCGCCTCGGACTGCCCGACTCCGACGAAGACCGTGCGCACCGCCTCGGAGTTGAACAGCGCCCTCGTCGGCGCCCGCCCCGGGCAGGTCATCCGCATGGCGGACGGTCTGTACACCGGCGCCTTCGATCTGCGCTCGATCCCGGACAGCGCCGCGGGTGTCTGGCTGTGCGGCTCCCCGAACGCCGTGCTCTCCACCGGCAGCACGCGCTCCGGCATCGCCCTGACCCTCAGGGACGTGCACAACGTGCACCTCGTCGGCTTCTCGGTGAGGAACGCGTTCCAGGGCGTGCACGTCCTCGCGAGCTCGCAGGTCCGGATCGCGGACCTGACGGTCTCCGAGATCGGCTACGAGGGTGTGCACCTGCGCAACCAGACCGTCGACTCGCTCATCGTCGGCTCGACGATCAGCCGCACCGGACTGGTCACCGCGAAGTACGGCGAGGGCGTCTACGTCGGCACCTCCGACCGCAACTGGTGCGAGTACAACGGCTGCGCCCCGGACAAGTCGAACCGCAACCTGGTGATCGACAACGTCATCCGCGACACGGGCGCCGAGCCCATCGAGGCGAAGGAGGGGACGTGGGACGGGATGATCATCGGCAACGTCGTCGCCCGCGGCTCGCGCATCTCGACCGACGTGCTGTCGCTGACGATGGTCTCCGGTAACGGATGGACGACCGCCGGGAACACCTTGTCGAATCCTCGGATGTACGGAGTGCAGGTGATCACGCGCGCGGACGGATCGGGCAACAAGAACCTCGTCACGGCGAATCACGTCGCGAATTCCCCCGTTTATCCCGTCTATCTGCACAATCCGTCGGACTGGTCGACCTGGGGCAATATCGCGACCTGCTCCAATTCCGGGAAGAATCCGATCAGCAATTCCGACTGCACGAGATAGTCGGGCTTCTCGATCGAGGCCGGCGGAATCACTCCAATATCTGATTGCACCGGTCTCCCGTGACAGAGGGAAAGGAGGGCGCACGGTGGATGCGCTCTCCTTTCCCTCTGCGCCGCCATCGAAGTAGGAGCACTCCTCACCGGCATGGCCCGAACCATCCAGCAGTTCGCCGGCACGGTCCTCGACCACGGCGACGCCACGCTCGGTGCCGTCGATCAGGAGCTGCTGACCTCAGCCCTCGAACTCGCCCTGTTCGGGGGCCATTCTGTTGCTCGCGTCGACTTCTACGATGGGAGCGGGAATTCGCTCCGACCTTCCTGGCCCTGGTGCGTCCACATCACGGTGACGCGACAGATCCCTCGAAGGTGAGAACTCCCTTGCAGCTGCCCTTTTCCTCCTGGCGGTACCCCCGGCTCGCTCGGGTCCTCACGGGCGCTGCGGTGATCGCGCTGGCAGCTGGCAGCGTTCTGGCGGTGCAGGAGCCGGCCGAGGCGAGTCAGGTCGGCTGCTACAGCTCCGCGACCGGCGGACTGCGCGCCGTCGAGGCACCCTCGAGCTGCGAGCAGACCTCCGAGATCGCGCTCGGCTGGACCGTCGGAGCCGACCACGGCTCTTCGGTGAACGCCGTGTCCGCACTCTCGAGCAGCAGCACGACGGGTGCCGCTGCGACCGCGGCCACCGGCGTGCCCGGCCCCCGCGGAGCCACCGGTCCGCGAGGGTACACGGGGCCGCGAGGGTTCAAGGGGGCCACCGGAGCGAAGGGAGCCACCGGGGCGAAGGGAGCCGCGGGGGCGAAGGGAGCCACCGGAGCCACGGGCGCCGCGGGGGCGAAGGGAGCCACCGGAGCCACGGGCGCCGCGGGGGCGAAGGGAGCCACCGGAGCCACGGGTGCGACCGGGCCGCAGGGAGCCACCGGCGCGCAGGGCGAAGCGGGACCCCAGGGTGACACCGGGCCTCAGGGAGCCACGGGCGTGCAGGGCGAGACGGGACCCCAGGGGGCCACCGGACCCCGGGGCGAGGCAGGACCCCGGGGTGCGACCGGAGCAGACGGTGCGACCGGCCCCACCGGTGCACAGGGTGCGGCGGGAACGGACGGCGCCGCTGCGTGGTCGACCATCACGCCGTGGAGCGGATCCAGGCTGTACGAGGTGGGACCCCCGTCCAGCGTCGTCGCCTATGCGGGTGGAGCCTTCGTCGCGATCGCGGACAGCACCGGTGTCGCTCCGGGATCCGGACAGGACGCCTGGGTGCAGATCGCCGCTCCTGGCGAGCAGGGCATCGAGGGTCTCGTCGGCCCCCAGGGGCTGCAGGGCCTGCAGGGTGTCCAGGGCGAGACCGGACCGCAGGGCGAGAAGGGCGAGAAGGGCGACAAGGGCGAGCAGGGAGACACCGGCCCGGCTGGTCCCGCAGGCCCTTCCGGTGGTGCCGAGACGACGGCGGACGCCACGAGGAACTTCCCGGAGGGATGCACGGTCGAGACCGCCCCCCTCGTCGCCGTCACCTTCGATCCGGGCGCAGCACCGGTCTACCTGGACGGGCAGGCGTTCTGCCTGCAGTCGACCCGTGAGACTGCGGTCTCCACCTCCGGCGTCCAGTCCGGTCCGACGAGTTGGTCCTCCCTGTTCATGGCCCTCGAGGCGGGCCCGATCGCCACCCGATTGCAGCAGGACATGCTCGAGAATCGAGCGATGGAGAGTGTCCGCGTTCAGCTCGGGGCGCAGTCGGCCGGATCACCCGCGTGCCGTGCCTCGACAGCCCCCTGCGACCGGCCGGCCGGAACGGCGATCTACACGTTCGGCGACCTGACTACGGTGGCGATGAACATCAGCACCGCCGGTGACGGCAGCACGTACATCGAGCTCGCCTGGACGCGCATGACCCTGACGGCACAGGGATCCACGACCGAACTGGTCAAGGTCGATCCGGGCGGCCCCGACACATCGGCACCCGTCACCACGAGAGACACGGACGGTGTGTGCTCCCCCAGCACCGGTCAGGCGCGAACCATCACGGTCACCAGGCCCGGTGCCCTGGGGTCGCCGCGACCGTATCCGCTGACAGCCGGGGGCGACTGTTTCGCGTTGAGCCTCAGTTCCGGGCGTCTCGACATGAGAAACGTTCCGCTGACGATCGATGCGCCCAGTGCGCGGATTCCGCAGATCCTCGAGGACGGTGCGCTCACGTTCGAGATGACGACGACGGACACGGCATCCGGGAACGTGATCAGCGTCGTGAAATTGGATGCCTACGTCGTCAGTCGCACGCTCGGGCAGGGGGAACTCGGGGGCACGATCCCCGTTGAGGTGCTGCCTTTCCGCGTGACGCAGAGGCTCACCCCTGTCGAGGGTGCCCCGTCCACCTTCAACTGGGATCGCGTGAAGGGCGTCTCCTTCTGAGGACGGCGCGGCGGGATCGGCCACCTCGGAACGGCGGACCGCCGCGGCACGAGCGGACCTCGCGCGTCCCGGAGAACGGAATGCCGAGGCCCCTTCCCCGGGTCCGAGTCGCCTCAGGCACGGTGGCGACTCGGACCGCGGGCCGGAGCGGATGGAGTCGTTCACGTGCTCTGTCGCCGCTCGTCGATCCGCGCAGGCGGACGCGGGGCGGGATCGGCCACCGATGCTGCGGCCGCCCGCGAATGGCCCGCTGTCGCAGCGCCAGGTCGACGACGTCGTCCGGTCTCGCAGGCGACCTCGGAGATCGTCGATCCCGGAGTCAGGGGTCGAGGGGCGGAACGGCTGGACCGGATCGCTCGGCTGCACGGATCCAGGGTGACGGAGGGCGTTGCCGACGGTGTCGGGTCGGGATCGGCGGTGCGTTCCGCAGAGGGGTGTCGTCTGCAACCGAGGTCAGGAGGCGGCGCTGATCCGGAGGAGGCCCGCGCGGCCCGTCTCAACCTCGGGTGCGAACGGTCCGGCCCGCAGAAGTAAGGCTGAACGCGTCGATCCCGGCGAGGTCCGGCGATCCACCGCGTCCGGCCTTACTCCTGCAGCCGAAGCTGCGGACAGGACCGGCCGAGACACCGCCCCTGCGGGAGGACAGCCACGTCGAGACCCGACCGCCCCCTAGCCCGTGCGCCCGTACCCCCCTAGGTTGGGGGAACCCGCCACGCACCACCGAGTTCCACCGGAGGAACGCCATGGACACGACACCCCGTCTCCGCCGGATCGCGCTCGCGCTGGTCGCGGTCGTCTCACTCGGAGCGGCGGGTGCCGCACCGGCGTCCGCTCTCGACAGGCCGGTCTTCCCGCGGGACGGGCTGCCGTCGCTCGGGGACGTCCGCGATGCCCTCGGCGGGCCGGTCGTCTCGCCCTCGACCTCGGTCGGCTACGGCGGTGCCGTCTCGTCGGTCGACGCCCGCGCGAGCCGCGCGGGACTCGAGGTGCTCAAGCGCGGCGGCAACGCCGCCGACGCCGCGGTCGCGACCGCCTCCGCCCTCGGCGTGACCGAGCCCTACAGCGCCGGAATCGGCGGCGGCGGCTACTTCGTCTACTTCGACGCCGCCTCGGGCGAGGTGAGCACGATCGACGGACGCGAGACCACGCCGGCGGGCATCACGCCCGACGCCTTCCTCGACCCGGCGACGGGCGCGCCGTACACCTTCACTCCCGACCTCGTCTCGTCGGGTGTCGCGGTCGGAGTCCCGGGCACCGTCGCGACCTGGGACACCGCGGTTGAACGGTTCGGCACCCTGCCGCTCCCGGTCGTGCTCGCGCCGTCCATCGCGCTGGCCGCCAAGGGCTTCCCGGTCGACGAGACCTTCCGCAACCAGACGCTCGACAACCTCGAGCGGTTCCAGGCGTTCCCCGACACCGCGGAGCTGTTCCTCCCCGGCGGCGACGCCCCGAAGGTCGGCAGCACCTTCCGCAACCTCGACCTCGCGAAGACGCTGACCCGCATCGCGGCGCAGGGTCCGAGCGCGTTCTACGAGGGACCGCTGGCCGCCGAGATCGCCGACACGGTCCAGAACCCCCGCGTCGCCCCCGACTCCGCACTGCCCGCTCCGGCCGGCTCGCTCACCGCCGCCGACCTCGCCGACTACTCCGTCCTCGAGCAGGCGCCCACCCGCGTCTCCTACCGCGGACTCGACGTCTACGGCATGGCGCCCTCCTCCTCCGGCGGCATCGCGGTCGGCGAGGCGCTGAACATCCTCGAGAACCACGACCTCGGAGCCGAGAGCACGGGCGGTGCCCTGCACCTCTACCTCGAAGCGTCGGCCCGCGCGTTCGCTGATCGCGGCGCCTACGTCGGCGACCCCGCCTTCACCGACGTGCCCACCGACACGCTGCTCAGCCAGGAGTTCGCGGACGCCCGGGACTGCACGATCGACCCGACGACCGCCTCCGTCCGCCCGGTCGCTCCCGGCGCGATCGACGGCTCCGGATGCGCGACCGCCCTCTCCGAGGAGCAGGCCGACACCGAGAACATCTCCACCACCCACCTCTCCGTCGTCGACAAGTGGGGCAACGCCGCCTCCTACACGCTGACGATCGAGCAGACCGGCGGCTCGGCCATGACGGTCCCCGGACGCGGCTTCCTCCTCAACAACGAGCTCACCGACTTCTCCCCCGTCTTCGTCGACGGCGATCCGAACCGGATCGAGCCGGGCAAGCGCCCGCGCTCGTCGATGTCGCCGACCATCGTGCTCGACGACGGCGAGGTGAAGTTCGTCGTCGGCTCGCCGGGCGGATCGACGATCATCACGACGGTGCTCCAGACGCTGGTCAACCGCATCGACCTCGGTATGACCCTCCCGGAGGCGGTGGCCGCTCCCCGGGCCTCGCAGCGCAACACGGCGGCGACCACCGCCGAGCCCGGCTTCATCGAGGCGTACGCCGACGACCTGGCGCCCTTCGGCCAGCAGCTGACCCCCTCGGGCGACTCGTTCACCTCGGCCGCCGAGATCGGAGCCGTCGCCGCGATCGAGGTCGACTCCTCGGGGCGGATGACCGCGGTCGCCGAACCCGAGCGTCGCGGCGGCGGCACCGCGCTCGTGGTCGATCCGGAGGAGTGACGCGGGGCCGGCACTCGACCCGCGTGCTCCGTTCAACTCGAGCGGTCGGGCTTCCCGCGACGCCCCCGGCGCCGCCACAGCCCGCGGAGCCGCTCGAGCTGCCGATCGGTGAAGTCGTTCGAGAGGGCGAAGGCCTCGGCACCCGGGTCGGCTCCGTCGTCCACGTTCCGGATGGCGCGCAGCGCGCGCTCCGCCTGAGCGCGCGACTCGTCCGGGGGTGGCGGGGTCGTGTCCATGGCGTCCACCCTAGGTTCGCTACGGACTCCCCACCCCTCGGCTCTCGAGAACGGGCCGTTCCGGCACCGAGGGCGTCGACACCTCACTCCCCGTGAGCCTGAAGGCGAAGGAGCGGCACATGCAGCGAACGGTCGGCGGGGTCGTCATCACCGTCACTCACACGAAGACCGATCACGCGAGGCGCACGACCTCGGGGCCGATCCAGCTGCGGTCCCTCACCCTCTCGGGTCCGGGCATCGACTGCTCCGCGACGATCGGAGTCGCCGGCCGCTCCACCGAGGCTGATGACGACGTGTTCGCGACCCTCGTCGACGTCGCCCTGCTGCAGTACGTCTCGGCCGGCGCGGACGGCGACCCGCTCGCGGCTCCGGAGGTCTCGGAGTGGAAGCGGATACACGACTCGGAGCTGCGCCTCCTCGTGAGCAGGCTCCGGGGGGAGGGTCGTCAGCGAGAATGACGCCCGGCAGGAGCGTCGGCAGGGCCAGTGGAGCGCGCACCGCTCGCCCTCCGCGCCTCGCCGTCCGCTCGGCGGTCACGACCGGCCTCCTGCCGCGGCGGGCTGCGGCGCGGCGGCCCGCTCGGCCGACTGCTGCGCGGGCCAGGCTCGGCGAGCCACGACGGCGCCGAGGAGCGCGAGGGCGAGCAGCGCGATCGCCGCGGCGGTGAGGCTCTCCGCGCCGATCCAGCCGGCGAGCGGATAGGTGAGCAGGAAGCAGGCGTGGGAGAGGGAGAACTGCGCGGTGTAGATCGCGCTGCGGTTCTCCTCCGTCGCCGCCCGCATCAGCAGCCGCGACGACGGGGTGCCCATCAGCGAGTTCCCGGCGCCGAGGATCGCCCAGGTCCCGAGCAGCAGCCACCAGGCGCCCGGCCGGCTCGCGGACGCGATCGTCACGGCGACGGCGAGCGCGAGGCCGGAGATCGCGAGGACGCTGCCGGCGAGCATGACCCGCCGGTCGTCCCATCGCTCGATCAGCCGCGGAATCGTGAGAGCGACGAGGAGGGAGCCGCCGCCGTAGCAGGCGAGCGCGAGGGCGAGGCTGGAGTCCTCGAGCGCGAACACGTCGCGGGCGTAGACGACGGTGTTGACGAGCACGAGTGCGGTAGCGGCGCCGACCGTGAGGTTCAGGCCCATCAGGAACCGCAGCGACGGGGTGCGGAGGAACACGCGCACCCCCGCGGTGGTGCGCTGCCACAGGGTGCCGGGGGCAGCGACCTCGCGCCGGCCCCCCAGCGGGGTCGTCACGACGAGGATCGCGGAGCAGAGGAACCCGATCACGGTTCCGAGGAAGAGGGAGTGGTAGCTGATCACCGTCAGGAGGATCGCGGCCAGGATCGGGCTGACCAACGCCTCGAGGTCGTAGGCGAGACGCGACAGCGACAGCGCCTTCGTGTACTCGCGCTCGTCCGGCAGCACCACCGGGATGAGCGACTGGAAGGCGGGCGTGAATGTCGCCGACGCGGCCTGCAGGAGGAACACGAGGACGTAGATCTGCCAGATCTCCGTCAGGAACGGCAGCGACAGAGCGACTCCCGCCCGCACCAGGTCGGCGCCGACGAGGACGGCCTTCTTCGGCAGGCGGTGCACGAGCGCCGCGATCACCGGAGCGACGCCGACGTACGCGAGCATCTTGATCGTCAGCGCGGTGCCGAGGACGGCGCCCGCCCGCGCGCCCGCGACGTCGTAGGCGAGCAGGCCCAGCGCGACGGTGAGCAGGCCGGTGCCGATCAGCGCGATCACCTGCGCGGCGAACAGCGAGCGGTAGGCGCGGGAGCGCAGGACGGACAGCACGGGACGACTCCTGACGTCGGGAGTCGCCACTCTATACCTGCATACTCACGCAGGTTCGATGATGTGCAGGAGTCGGGTGAGTGCGGGAGGGTCCCCTCCTCCCACGGAAGGACCGCCGCTCGGGCGCATGGCAGGATCGGCGCATGGACGAAGACCGCGCCCCGGCCGACCACGACATCCAGTACGTCGAACTCGCCGTCGAGGTGTTCGCGATGCTCGCCGACGCCACCCGCGTCCGCATCATCCTCGCGCTGCGCGACGGCGAGCGCTCGGTCACCGGGCTCGCCGGCCTCGTCGACAAGGCGCCCACCGCCGTGTCGCAGCACCTCGCGAAGCTGCGCCTGGCGCGCATGGTCACCACCCGGCACGACGGCACCCGCGTCTTCTACCGCCTCGTCGACGAGCACGCCCGCCGCCTCGTCTCGGACGCGATCTTCCAGGCCGAGCACTCGGTCGACTCCTCGCCGCGGCACCACAGGCTCCCGCACGGATCCGGCACGGACGCCGTCGGCCCGGATCAGCGCGGCGTCGACGCCAGGTAGGCCTCGAGGGACTGAGGAGCGGCTCCGCTCACGGACTCGACGGCGTCGCTGACCGAGGCCATGCCAACGCTCGCGACGGCGGTGCAGGCGCTCACCCAGGCGTCGATCTGCCAGTCGGGGGCACCGTAGACGGCCCGCGAGGCGTACGCCTCCTCGAGGCTCTCGTCGCGGAACGAGACCTCGCGGCCGCGGACTCGGGCGATCGTGGCGGCGATGTCCGCGAAACTCAGCGCCTCGGGGCCGGTGAGGTCGTAGGTGCGTCCGGCGTGCGCGGAGGGGTCGCGCAGCACGGCCACCGCGGTGCGGGCCACATCGGCGCGCGACACGATCGCGACGCGGCCGTCGCCTCCGGGGCCGCGGATCACTCCGTCCTCGCCCACCAGCGCCTCCATGAAGTCGATGGAGAAGCTGTCCCTCAGGAACGTCCACGCCACGCCGGACGCCCGGATGTGCTCCTCCGTCGCCCCGTGATCGCGCGCGAAGGTGAAGACCGCGTCGGGGGCGGCAGTGATGAAGGACGTGGAGGCGACGTGCCGGTCGCCGGCGGCGGCCGCGGCGTCGACGAAGGTGCGGTGCTGGTCGAGGCGGTCGGCGCTCTCGGACGCCGACACCATGAGCAGGGCCTCCACGCCGGTGAACGCCTCGATCGAGGCGGGCCGGTCGGTGCAGCTGAGGGATGGACGGTGGAGTCCGCCAGCTGCGGGGCCTTCTCGGGGGTGCGGGCGAGCAGCCGCTGGGCGACGCCGTCGGCGGCGAGCGCGCGGGCGACGGAGCCGCCGAGGACGCCGGTGACGCCCGTCACGGCCAGGGTGGGGAGGGTGGTCCTGAAGGGTCCTCTCCCTCGCTGCCCACGGGGCGCAGCGGCCCGGCCTCCCGGGCGCGCATCCCGTCGAAGGTGAGCTGCAGGTACCGCCGCCAGGCCGACGGATCGGAGTCCAGCAGGGGCGCCGCCGTGTAGTACACGCCGCAGATCAGCAGCATGACGTCCTCGCCGTTCAGGTCGGGTCGGAGCGACCCCTCGCGCTGCGCTCGACGCGTGAGCACCTCCGCCGCTCCGATCAGCTGTTCCCACCGGACTCGGGTCTCCGGGTGCTGACGATCGGGCATGGTCCCGAGAGCCTGCACGAAGGCTCGGGACCTGGTCGCGTAGAGGTCCACGCCGGCGCTCATGAACTGCAGCAGGGCGGCATCGGGATCGGCGTGCTCCGCCTGCCCGCGACCGACCTCCGCCAGCTCCTCCATCTCCTCGCCGATGATCGCGGCGAGCAGGTCCTCCTTCGTCGGGAAGTGGCGGAAGACGGTGCCCTTCCCGATGCCCGCCCGCGCCGCGATCTCGGCGATGGAGCCGTCCGCGCCGCGATCGGCGAACACGTCCGCGGCGGCCTTCAGCAGAGCCGCGCGGGTCCGCACGGCATCGGCTCGCATCGGACGGGGTGACGCGGTCGCGGAGGGTCCACTGCTCATGGGATCAGTCTACGCAAAATGACCGAGCGGTCACCTTGCTGCTACGGTATGCAAAATGACCGTGCGGTCCGTTTACGACTTCTCGTCGCGATCGGTCCGCTTCCCCAGCAGACACGAGGAGACCCCATGACCACGACACTCGGCTTCATCGGCAGCGGCACCATCGGCGGGATCCTGGCCCGCCACGCCGTCGCAGCAGGCATCGACGTCGTCCTGAGCAATTCCCGCGGCCCCGGATCGCTCGCCGACCTCGTCGCGGAGCTCGGGCCTCGCGCCCGAGCAGCGACTCCCGTCGAAGCCGCCGAGTCCGGGGACCTCGTGGTGGTGAGCATCCCGTTCGGTGCGTACGAGACCCTCCCGGCGGCGCAGCTGGCCGGCAAGACCGTGATCGACACGCTGAACTACTACCCCGAACGCGACGGCCGCATCGCGGAGCTCGACGGCAACGAGGTGACCTCCAGCGAACTGCTGCAGCGCCACCTCGCCGGCTCGAGGGTCGTGAAGGCGGCCGGCAACATCGTCTCGAGCCAGCTCGCCGCCCTGGCCCGCCCGTCGGGAGCGCCGGACCGCAGCGGCATGCCGATCGCGGGCGACGACGCCTCCGCCAAGGCCGAGGTCGTCGCACTGCTCGACGACCTCGGCTACGACGCCGTGGACATCGGCGGGCTCGCCGACAGTTGGCGCAGCGAACCGGGCACCCCCGTCTACGGCAAGGCCTACTACGGAGAGGTGCCCGCGGGCCTGAGCGACGACGAGACGATGGGATGGATCTTCTCGACTCCCGGCTTCCCGGTGTCCGCCGATCGGGTGAGGGAGTCGACCGCCGCAGCGGTCCGCGGCCGAGCCGGCGGGAGCCTCTCGATCGACGCCTGGACCTGATCGGGGGACGGCGCCGCGGTCACCTGCGCGCGGGGAGGGGCGACTGCGGCTTGGTCACTCCGTAGGCGAAGGACGTCTCGATCGAGGCGAGCGCGGGGATCATCCGGATCCGGGTGCGGACCAGCGTCTCGTAGCTCTCGAGGTCCTCGACGGCGACCTTGAGGAGGAAGTCGCTGTCGCCGGCCATGAGGTACGCCTCGGTCACATGCGGGATCTCGCGGATGGCCGCCTCGACCCGCGCCACGATCTCGGGGCTGTGGCTCTCGAGCCGGAGGCGCACGAAAGCGGTGATCGCGAGACCCACGGCGCGGGGGTCGACGACGGCGCGGTACCCGGTGAGGACGCCGACCTCCTCGAGTCGGCGCACCCGTCGGAGGCAGGGTGAGGGAGAGAGCCCCACCCGGTCGGCGAGGTCCTGGTTGCTGAGCCGGCCGTCCCGCTGCAGCTCGTCGAGAATGCGCGCATCGATGTCGTCCATACGGCCGACTGTGGCAGATCCTGCCAGAAAAGGCGACTACCGCGCAGGAATCGGCAATCGTGCGCCTCGGCCTCCGCCCTAGCCTCGGAGGAGCCGCCTCGACCGGCGCCGAGAGGACCACGATGACCAGATCCGCGCTCACCGGACCGATCGCGATGATCGCGACCGTCGCCACCTGGGCCGGGTTCGCCCTGAGCATCCGCGGCATCGGCGGGTCCGGACTGACCTCGAACGACGTGGCGCTCCTGCGCTTCGGCCTCCCGCTGCTGGTGCTGGCACCGGCGATCCCGCGCGCTCTGCGGTCGATCCGCCGCGAGTCGCCCCTCACCCTCGCCTGCCTGGCTCTCGGGGCGGGGCTGCCCTACTTCCTCACGGCGGCCCTGGGCGGGAGGCTGACCAGTGCCGCCCTCGTCGGCCTGGTGATCCCCGGCTCCGTCCCAGTCTTCGTCGCGCTGCTCGCCCTGGGGCTGATGCGGGAGCGCCCGGGCGCCGCGCGCCTGGTGGGCCTCGGCTCGATCGTGGTCGGCGTCGCCGTGATCGTCGCGCTGACGGCAGCGACCTCCATCGCTCTGGGGATCGCGATCCTGCTCGCGGCCGGCCTCCTCTGGGCCGTCTACACGCTCGGACTGCGGCGCACTCGCCTGACCCCCGTCTCGGTGGTCGTCACGGTCTGCGCCCCGTCGTTCCTCCTCAGCCTCCTCGCGGCGCTGACCGGGGCGCTGCCCACCACGCTGCTCACGGGGTCCGCGGAGCCGAGCGCGGTCGCGTCCTTCGCCCTCGTCCAGGGGGTCGGCGTCGGAGTCGTCGCCGCGCTCGCCTACACGGTCGCGGTCCAGCACCTCGGGTCGGGTCGCGCGGCGGCCTTCGGCTCGCTGAGCCCCGTCGTCACGGCCCTGGTCGCGCTCCCGCTGTTCGGAGAGTCGCTGCCGCCGGGCGACATCGTCGGGCTCGCTCTCGTCGTCCTCGGCGTCGTCGTCGCGAACGCTCCGCCACGCGGCCGCCCGCTCCGCCCCGTCCCCGATCTCCTCTCCGCCCGCCCCCTCCGCCCGTCACCGACCAGGAGTCACCGATGATCGTCACCGCGAACAGCCTCGCTCCCGACCCCGTCTGGGAGCTGACCCGGCGCTACGCCGCCGACCCCCGCCCGTCGCGCCTGGACCTCACCCTCGGCGTGTATCGCGACGACAGTCTCCGCGCCCCGGTCATGGACGCCGTCCACGCGGCCGAGCGGATCCTGCTCGCCCGGCGCGAGTCGAAGCAGTACCGGGGCCCGAGCGGCCACCCCGACTTCACCGCGCGGATGAGCACCCTCCTGCTCGGCGAGGAGCTGGCCGAGCGGGCCATCGGCGTGCAGACCGTCGCCGGGACCGGCGCGCTGCGGCTGCTGGCCGAGTTCCTGGCGCACTTCGAGCCGGGGCGCCGGGTGATCCTGGGCGCGCCCTCCTACGTCAACCACGCCCCCGTGCTCCGCGCCGCGGGTCTGGAGATCCACTCGGTGCCCTTCGTGGACGAGTCCGGACTGCCGTGGCTGGAGCCGACGATCGACGCGCTGCGCTCCGCCCGCCCGGGCGACGCGGTGCTCCTGCAGGGCAACTGCCACAACCCGACCGGAGCCTCGCTGACGAGCGCGATGTGGGACGGGCTGACGGACGAGATCGTCCGCGCCGGCGTCGTCCCGTTCCTCGACCAGGCGTACTACGGGCTCGGCGACGGCCTCGAGGAGGATCTCGCCGGCATGCGCCGCCTGCTCGCGCGGGTGCCCGAGGCCGTGATCTCGGTCAGCTGCTCCAAGGCGTTCAGCCTGTACAGCGAGCGGGTGGGCTGCGCCCTCCTCCTCCTCGACCCCTCCGGCGCCGCCGGCGCGATGCACACTCTCGAGGGCATCGCACGGACCGCCTACTCGCAGCCCCCGCACCACGGAGCGGCGATCGTCGCGACGATCCTCCAGGACGAGGAGCTCGAGCACTCGTGGCGGGGCGAGCTCGATCGGATGCGGACTCGGGTCGCGTCGCTCCGAAACGGCCTCGTCACAGGGGCGCTCTCGGCAGGAGCTCCGGAGGCGTTCGCCGCCCTCCGCGATCAGAGGGGCCTGTTCCTCTCGCTCCCGCTGTCGCCGACGGCCATGCACCGGCTCCAGCGCGAGTTCGGCGTCTACGGTCTCCCCTCGGGGCGGATCAACCTCGCCGGGGTCCCGGGGGTCGCGGTCGACGCTCTCTCCGCGGCCCTCGCCGAAGTCGCTGCGGAGGACGCCGCGCGGGGCGCCCTCGTGCGAGCGGTGGCGTAGCGGGTCGCACGCGCCCGCCCTCCCGGTTCGTCGGGCTCAGGACCGTCGCCGCCG
This sequence comes from Rathayibacter sp. Leaf299, assembly GCF_001423055.1. Taxonomy (NCBI): domain Bacteria; kingdom Bacillati; phylum Actinomycetota; class Actinomycetes; order Micrococcales; family Microbacteriaceae; genus Rathayibacter; species Rathayibacter sp. Leaf299. Next base: position 711,955 of record NZ_LMNT01000002.1, on the reverse strand, counting down.
ACCCTTCGCTCGCGCGCGACCTGCAGCGCGGCGCCGACGTGCCGCGGCGACGAGCGCCGTCGCGCCTCGACGGGGCGCCCGCTCCCGCCCTCGTGAACGACTGCATCGACCCCGCCAGGAGCGTCCTGCCACTGACGCCGTCGCTCCACGTACTGCTCGACCCGCGCGTCCCCGGGTCGGACGAGTGGACGCGGGCAGACGCGGTCGAGGCGGAAGCGCTCCGAGTCGGCGAACGGCCCGTCGATGCTCTGCCGAGATGCGGGAACTCCGACCTCCGGGACCAGCAACGGACGCGAAACGTGACCGTAACGGGATCCCGTCTCTTCCGACGATCGTCGAAAAGCGGGCGCGCGCTCCTCGCTCGATTCCTCTATCCCTCGAGAGAGAGGGACAGCTTGGATGACAGGCATGAGTGATGCTCCCGCCCTGATCGAACTCCACGGAGTCTGCATCGACTACAACGCCCATCGGGTCGTGCACGACATCGACCTGAGCGTCCAGGAGGGGCAGGTCGTCGCTCTCATCGGGCCCTCGGGAGCGGGCAAGAGCAGTCTCATCCGGGCCGTCAACTACCTCGAGCGCCCGTCGGCCGGCACCATCCGCGTCGCCGACCACGAGGTCGACGCGGCGATCGCCGTCTCGGCGGAGGCGCTCGTGGAGCTCCGCCGCGACGTGGGCATGGTCTTCCAGAACTTCAACCTGTTCCCCCACCTCAGCGCCGCCGAGAACGTCGTCCTCGCTCAGACCCACGCGCTCAAGCGCCCGATCGCCCAGGCGCGTGCCCGCGCTCTCGAGGAGCTCGCCCACGTGGGACTCGCCGAGTTCGCGGACCGCAAGCCGGCCAAGCTCAGCGGAGGCCAGCAGCAGCGGGTGGCGATCGCGCGGGCGCTGGCCATGGACCCGAAGGTGATGCTGTTCGACGAGCCCACCTCGGCCCTGGATCCGGAGCGCGGCATGGAGGTGCTCGCGACGATGCGGCGGCTCGCCGAGGAGGGGATGACCATGCTCGTGGTGACGCACGAGATGCACTTCGCCGAGACCGTCGCCGATCGCGTCGTCTTCATGGCCGACGGGCGCATCGTCGAGGAGGGCCCCGCGCAGCAGGTCATCCGCGACCCGCGCGCTCCCCGGACCCGGCAGTTCCTGCACGCGGTCATCGGCCGATGACCGGCATCCTGACCGCCCTGCTGGGCGGCGTGCTGACGACCCTCCAGATCACCGTCGGAGCGTTCGCCCTCGGCGCCGTGCTCGGGGTCCCGCTCGCCCTCCTCCGCCGCTCCGAGCACCGGCCGCTCCGCCTGATCGGCGCGGCCGTCATCGAGGTCGTGCGCTCGGTGCCCCCCGTGGTCTGGCTGTTCCTCACCTACTACGGCATCAGCATCGGGATGATCCGGTTCGACACCCTCTCGGCCGCGATCGTCGGGCTCGGCGTCGTCTCCGCCGCCTACCTCGCCGAGATCTACCGAGCGGCCCTGGCAGCGGTACCGCCGGGCCAGACGGAGGGGGCCGACGCCCTCGGACTGCGCCGCACGACGACCCTCGTCAGAGTGCTGGCGCCTCAAGCACTCACGCTGACCGTGCCCCCTGCCGCCACCTACGCCATCGGACTGCTGAAGGACAGCGCCCTGGCCTCGATCATCGGCGCCACCGACATCACCTTCTTCGCCTACCAGCAGTCCCGGGTCTCGAACGACGGACTCCTCATCTTCCTGCTCGCGGCCGCCCTCTACCTCGTCCTCAGCCTCCCGATCGCGGTCGCCGCGCGGGCCGGCGGGTCCTGGCTCGAACGGAGACTCCTCGCATGACCGACTTCTTCGCTCCGTGGCCGGACTACTTCCCCCAGTTCCTCCCGGGTCTGCTCGTCACGATCGAGCTCACCGTCCTCTCCCTCCTCGTCGGCTTGGCCCTCGCCGTGGTCTTCGCCGTCTGGGCCTCGTCGCCGCGCCGGATCGTGCGGTGGACCGCGATCGCGGTGATCGAGATCGGCCGCGGAGTCCCCGGTCTGATCACGCTCTACATCGTCTACTTCGGCCTGCCCCAGGTGAACGTGACCCTGCCGGCCTTCGCGGCGTGCGTCGTCGCGTTCGGCTACACGAGCGCCGCGTACATGAGCGAGATCCTGCGGGCCGGGATCAGGTCGGTCGACCGTGGCCAGGTGGAGGCGGGCGAGGCGCTCTCCCTCACCCACGCTCAGCGGATGCGGCTCATCGTCCTGCCGCAGGCGGTCCGCCGCGTGGTCCCTCCGCTGATCGGCTACGCGATCCTGCTCTACCAGGGCACGTCGCTGGCCTACGCCGTCAGCGTCCCCGAGCTCCTCAGCCGCGCCTACACCGCCGCCTCGCTCAGCTACCAGTTCGCCTCGTCGCTGGTCCTCGCCGGCGTGATGTACGCGAGCATCTCCCTCACGGTGCTCGTGCTGCTCCGGATCGGATCGGCGCACCGCGACCGCCCGGTCCGCCGGCTCTCCCCCACCCTCCTCGTCGGGAGGCGGGTCCGCGCCTGAGCCGCGTCGCACCGCACCGCTCCGTTCCGTCGCGCCGGCATGGGCCGCGCGGGCGAGGAGCATCTCCTCTCGAACCCGGGACGGGTGCGGGCTTAACATGACCGTATGGTCACTTTCGGTGTAGGGTAGCTAACATGACCGGTCGGTCCGCCTAGCAGGCGCCTCCGTCCCGGCCGTGCCTCCCCTCATCCCTTTGGAGAACAGAGCCCCATGAACAAGACACTCGGCATCATCGGCAGCGGCGCCATCGGCAGCATCCTGGCCCGCCAGGCGGTCGCCGCCGGCCTGGACGTCGTCCTGAGCAACTCCCGCGGACCCGAGTCGCTGGCCGACCTCGTCGCCGAACTCGGGCCGCGCGCCCGGGCCGCCACGCCGGTCGAAGCGGCCGAGGCCGGCGACCTGGTGGTCGTGTCCATCCCGATGAACGCCTACGAGACGCTCCCGGTCGCGCCGCTGGTGGGCAAGATCGTGATCGACACCCTGAACTACTACCCGGCGCGCGACGGCCACATCGCCGTGCTCGACGCGAGCGAGCTGACCTCCAGCGAGCTGCTGCAGCGACACCTGACCGGTGCGCGCGTGGTCAAGGCTGCCAGCAACATCGTCGCGACCCAGCTCGCCGCCCTCGTGCGCCCCTCGGGCGCGGCCGACCGCAGCGCCATGCCGATCGCCGGCGACGACGCCGCCGCCAAGGCGGAGGTCGTGGAGCTGCTCGACCTCCTCGGCTACGACGCGGTCGACATCGGCACGCTCGCCGACAGCTGGCGGAGCGAACCCGGCACCCCCGTCTACTGCAAGCCGTACTTCGGAGAGGTGCCCGCGGACGTGAGTGCGGACAAGGCGATGGACTGGATCTACCAGGCCCCCGGCGTCCCGACGTCCGCGGACCGCGTGAGGGAGCTGACCCGCACGGCCGATCGGCCCGCGGGCGGCAGCTTCTCGATCGCGTCCTGGATGTGACCCGGGAGTAGAGCGGACGGTCCCACGGCCGCAGGCACGCGGGAGCGGGCCTGCGGCTAGGACTCCGCCGATCCGATCAGCCCCAGGTCGGCGGCCAGCAGCCAGAGCTGGACGAGCAGCCGCGTCCTCCCGTCGTCGAGGTCCAGCCCCGTCCGGTCCCGGAACCGGTCGAGCCGGTAGTAGATCGTCGTGCGGTGCACTCCCAGCTCGAGATGGACCTGCGAGACGTTGCCGCCGTGGTCGAGGAACGACCGGAGGACGTCGAGGGACTTCGGCGACTCCTTCGACAGCACGTCATCGAGCGCTCCCGGGAACAGGTGCCGAGGGATCGGGGCCGCCGCGATCCCCACCAGGAGATCCTCGGAGGATCCGTCGTCCCAGAGAGGAGAGCGTCCGGCGCGACGCCGCCGCACGGTCCGCACGATCAGTGACTGCTCGTACGAGCGGTGCACGAGACCGAGGTCGGCGACGGACCCGCCGAAGGCCACCTCCAGGGTCGCCGACGACTCCCGCGCGACCGTCTCGGCGATCGCCGTCTGCCGATCCGCCGTCAGCGGCGCGAGCGAGCCGACGATGCCGACGACCAGTCCGTCGACCTGCGTCGTCAGCCAGGAGTGCCGGCTCAGGAAGTGCAGCGCACTCCGGAGGGCGCGCTCGACCGCGGCGTGCTCTCCCGTGTCGAGTCTCTCCCGCGCCGTCGGCGAGACGAGCAGCACGCGGAAGTGGGCCGAGCCCGCGAAGTACCCGGCTGCGGCGAGCTCCGCCGCGATCTCGTCGCCCTCGAGCGGGCGGTCCGAGAGCAGCTCCAGCGCGAGAGCGCGGACCTCCGCCCACTCCTCCTCCCGCGCTCGGGCGCGTCGGTCGAGGACGAGGCGGATCCGGCCGGCCGCGACCGTCACCGCCGCGAGCTCGTCCGCCGCGATCCGACCGTCGTCGATGATCCACAGGAGCGCGACGAGCTCGCGGTCGACCCGGACCGGGACGACGAGCCTGGGCTTGATGCCGAGCTCGAGGCTGCCGAGCAGGCGCATCGGCTCGATCGCCCGGAAGACGCCCTGCTCCCGTGCCCACCTCGCTCGCTCAGGGCTGACCACGCGCCCGATGAGCGCTTCGATCCGCGCCGGGTCCGCGTCGTCGTAGTGACTGCTGGCCGCGAGCAGGTTCAGGTCCTGGTCGTCCACGGCGACCGACCGCGAGATCGTCCGCGCCAGGTCGTCCACGATCTCCTGGATGGAGTCCATCTGATCGACCTTCTCTGTCGAAGACAGGACACTCGGGCAGCGCCCTGATTTCGAAGATCGTAGCAATCCGCACCGCGATATTGCGTGCGCTGACGGTGGAGGCGCTCCCGCGCGTGCCCTTGACTGAGCCGCAACGCAGACGGAGGAGTGTCATGGGTAGGAATCAGCATCAGACGATCGTCATCGGAGCGGGCGCCATCGGCACCGCCACGGCGTACTGGCTCGCGGAGAAGGGCGAGACCGACGTCCTCGTGCTCGAGCAGTTCACGCTGGGACACACGTTCGGCGCCTCCGAGGACCACTCGCGCATCATCCGGCACTCGTACCACAACACCGCCTACGGCGACCTCACCCAGCCGGCCTACGACAACTGGGCTCGACTCGAGGAGGCGAGCGGGCAGCGTCTCGTCGTCAAGACCGGCGGGCTCGACCTCGGCGTCGAAGGCACGGCCGGCATGGAGGAGATCAGGAACTTCCGCTCGACCCTCGAGGCGACCGGGCACGAGTACGAGTACTGGAACGCCGCCGAGATCCGGGCGCACTACCCGCAGTGGAACATCGACGACTCCGTCGTCGCCGTGTACCAGGAGGACGGCGGCATCCTCGACATCCGGCACGCCAACGCCACCCACGTCGCGCTGGCCCGTGGACGCGGCGTCCACTTCGAGGAGAACACCCGGGTCCTGGAGATCCTGCCGAACGCGGACGGCGTGGTCGTCCGCACCTCGAACGGTGAGATCACCGCGGACAAGATCGTGATCTGCACGGCGTCCTGGACCGAGGAGCTCCTCCCCACGCTCGGGCTCGACTTCCCGTGGACGCTGACGCAGGAGCAGGTCACCTACTTCGGCACTCCGAACCTCAAGGACTTCTCGGTCGACGCGTTCCCGATCTGGATCTGGCACGACTACCCGCTGTTCTACGGTTTCCCGGTCTACGGCGAGGTCGGGACGAAGGCGGCGCGCGACAACAGCGAGCGCTACATCACCCAGGCGACCCGCAGCCACGAGCCGCTGGCCGAGGAGACGGCACTGATCCGTGCGTTCCTCGAGCAGCACCTGCCCGGCTCGGTCGGGCCGGAGATCCTCAGCAAGACCTGCGTGTACGACATGACCCCCGACCGCAACTTCATCCTCGACCGCGTGCCCTCCCACCCCCGGGTCTCCCTCGGGATCGGTGCCGGCCACGCGGCGAAGTTCGCCGGTCTCATCGGGGAGATCATGGCCGACGTCTCGATGACCGGGACCTCCGCGCACGACATCGACTTCTTCCGCGCCTCCCGCCCCGCACTCGTCGACCCCTCCTACCAGACCAACTTGCGCCTCGTGAGCTGACCCGAACCCCAGGAAACGGATACTCGCATGAACCGGAACCGCCTTCTCCTCGCCACCACGCTCAGCGCGGCACTCCTCGCGCTCTCCGGATGCGCGGCGACGCCCGCCGCCGTCTCGGCCTCCTCCGACTGCGACCCCGTCCACGACGGCATCACCACCCTGACCCCCGGAACGCTCTCGCTGTCCGTCTACACGACCGAGCCCTACACGACGCTGTCCGCGGACGGCGAGCTCGGCGGAGTCGACGGCAAGATCATCCAAGCGATCGCCGACATGGAGTGCCTCACCATCGCTCCGACGAACGTGGCCTCGGCGGCCGCGGTCTCCAGCGTCCAATCGAATCGGGCCGACGCGCTCATCTCGGGCCTCTACTACACGGCGGAGCGAGCGGAGGCCATCGGCCTGAGCGACCCGATGTACCGCGACGGCATGTCGATCGTGTCGAACGACGGGTACTCCTCGCTCGAGGACCTCTCGGGCAAGGGCGTCGGAGTGATCCAGGGGTACCTCTGGAACGACGCGCTCGCGAGCGCCCTCGGAACCGACTCCGTGACCCAGTACCAGGACTCGTCGAGCATGATGAGCGACCTGGACGCCGGACGGATCGACGCGGTCGTCCTGACCTCGGCCGAAGCCGCCTTCCGCGTGTCGAGTGACGACGGCCTCACGGCGGAGGCGTTCGCTTCCTCCCCCGAGATCCCGACGTCACAGGAGCTCTCGAACGTCGTGATCGGCGTCGCCCAGGACGACACCGGTCTCGTCGAGGCGATCAACGCCGACCTCGAGACCCTCACCGCCGACGGCACCATCGGGGAGATCCTCGAGTCGGAGGGGATGGATCCCGAGCTGGCCGGTCCCGGCAGCTGACGGGCGGAGGGACGGGGAGCGGCGACGCGCCGCCCCCGTCCCGCCCCGTCGGCGCCGACGGTCCTCGCGCCCCGCGGGCCTCGTCCACGACCCGGTCCCCGTGATCCCGGGACCACCGATCCAGGGACAGGAGGACTCTGCCTGGCGCTCCGGCAGGCGCCTACCGTCGCAGCAGCGGCCCGCACCGGGACCGCGATCGACGAAGGAGCACGACCCCATGAAGATCTCCGGCAACACGATCCTCCTCACCGGCAGCACCTCGGGTATCGGCCTGGGCCTGGCCCTCCGCCTCCAGGAAGCCGGCAACACCGTCATCATCGCCGGACGCCGCAGGGTGCTCCTGGACTCGATCACGGCCGAGCACCCCGACCTCGCCTCGGTCGAGCTCGACGTCGCCGACCCCGACTCGATCGCCCGGGCTGCGGCGAGCCTGGCGGTCAGCCACCCGGACCTCAACGTCCTGGTCGCCAACGCCGGCATCCAGCTGCTCGAGAACGTCCTCCACCCCGAGGACGTCCGCATCGCCGAGGAGCAGGTGGCCACGAACCTGCTCGGCACGATCCGGACGATCTACGCGTTCCTCCCCCAGCTGGTGACGCAGCAGGACGCCGCGATCCTCAGCACGAGCTCGGCGCTCGCCTTCGTGCCGTTCCCGGCGACGCCGACGTACAGCGCGACCAAGGCCGCCGTGCACTCGTTCCTCGAGGGCCTGCGCGTGCAGCTCGCCGACTCCGGAGTGCAGGTCGTCGAGATCGTCCCGCCGGCCGTCGCCACCACACTCCTGGGCAACCAGGACAACCCGATGGCCATGCCCGTGGACGCCTTCCTCGACGAGCTGGTCACCCTGCTGCGCGAGAACCCCGTCGCGCAGGAGCTCGTCGTCGAGAACGCGAAGCCGATCCGCGACGCGGTCGCCACCGGCGCCTACTCGCAGTTCCTGACGATGTTCAGCGGCCTCTGAGCGTCCGCACCGCCGCGGAGCGGACGACCGCCCGAGAGGTGGTGCACCGGGAGACGGCTCTCGTCCGCCACCCCGTCTACCGGGTGACCCGCGGGTCGACCCCGTACTGCGGTCGGGCGCCCAAGTGCTCGCGCAGCGTGGCCCCCTCGTAGTCGCGGTGGAAGAGCCCGCGCTCCTGGAGGATCGGCACGACCCCGTCGACGAACGCGTCGACTCCGCCTTCGTAGACGTCCGGCGAGACCCAGAAGCCGTCGACCGCCTCGGCCTCGAACCACTCCTGCATGTGGTCGGCGGCGGCGACGGGCGGTCCGACGACGACCGGGTGGTAGTCGATGACACCGTGGGCGAGGATGTCGCGCAGCGTCCAGCCCTCGCGGGCGACCTCGAGCGCACGGGTCGAGCGCGGATCGCCGGGCGAGGGCCGCGCCTGCAGGAGCTGGTCGCGCGTGAGCGGCCGGTCCAGCTGCGACGCGTCGAGGTGAAGGCCGAGCATGCGGCCGAGGTAGGACGCGCGCTGCGGGAAGGTCCGGCCGCTCAGGGCGATCCGGCGGTCCAGCCCTTCGCGCTCGTTGCTCGCGAGGGACGTCATCAGGCCGGCGAAGAACCGGATCTCGTCCGGATCCCTCCCCGCGCGCTCCGCCGCCTCGCGGAACGCCGTGCGCTGCGCCCGCGCGTCCTCGGTCGTGAAGGCGACCCCGATGACGGCGCTCGCCCAGCGCCCGGCGAACTCGTGCGCGTTCGCGCTGCCACCGGCGTGGAACACGACGGGCTGCCCCTGCTCCGACGGCGGGATGTACAGCGGTCCACGGGACGCGACGTACTGGCCGCCGAGGTTGATGGGAGCGATCTGCTCGGGGTGGGCGTAGAGGCCCGTCTCCGGGTCGTGGACCCAGGCGTCCGCACCCCAGCTCCCCCACAGCGCCTGGATCAGCTGCACACTCTCGTGAGCCCGTCCGTAGCGCTCCGGACCGGAGGGGATCCGGGCGCCGTAGTTCGCCGCGACGTCCTCGCCGCTGGACGTGACGGCGTTCCAGCCGATCCGCCCGTGGCTCAGGATGTCGAGCGCCTTGAACTGCCGGGCGAGGTTGAAGGGCTCGGTGAACGTGGTCGAGCCGGTCGCGACCAGGCCGATCCTGCTCGTCTCCCGCGCCACCGCCGCCAGGGTCACCGAGACGTCGAGAGTGAAGTTCGGCGGCTCGTTCGCGATGTCGCCGACGTGGGTCGGCCCGTCGGGCAGGAAGAGGAACTGCAGCTTGCCGCGCTCCGCCGCCTGAGCGTGCCGCACCTTCGCGTCGAAGCTCGTGTAGCTCCGAGGGTCGGTGGCGGGGTCGCGCCAGGCGCCCGGGAGGTTGCCGTAGCCGTTGCCGAGATGCAGTCCGATGAGCATCCGTCTGTCCATGCCGATGTCCTCTCTCCGCCGCGGTCCGGGCGGTGGACCTCGGCGCTAAGTGGAGATAGTCTCCTCTTACAAGGACGATACGGAGAGCATCTCCGCTCTGTCAAGCGACTCGACGCACCGGACCGAGGGCCCGCCGGACCCGCGGCCATCGCCCCTCGTTCAGGAAGGACGCACGACATGGCACGTCTCACAGGCAAAGTCGCCCTCATCACCGGAGCCGCCAGCGGCATCGGACTCAGCACCGCGCAGCTCTTCGCGGCGGAAGGAGCGCGGGTCGTCCTCACCGACGTCTCGGAACCCGCACTCGCCGAGGCCCTCGAGTCGATCGCCGGCGACGGGGTCGAGGCGATCGCCCACCCGCTCGACGTGAGCTCGCCCGAGGACTGGACGCGGGTGGTCGACGACGCCGTCGCCGCCTTCGGCACGATCGACGTCCTGGTGAACAACGCGGGGATCGCGTTCGCCCGGGGCATCCTCGAGACCAGGCTCGACGAGTGGAACAGGGTCCTCGCGATCAACGCGACGGGCACCTGGCTCGGGATGAAGACGGTGATCCCCGTCCTGCAGTCGGCCGGCGGAGGCTCGATCGTGAACGTCTCGTCCCTCGCGGCCATCATCTCGGGCCCGGCGGACGGCGGCGGTGCCGCCTACTCCGCCTCGAAGGGCGCCGTGCGGTCCCTCACCAAGCACGCCGCCAACTACTTCGCCGCCGACGGCATCCGCGTGAACTCGGTCCACCCCGGGCCGATCTACACCAACCTCGTGAAGAACTACGGCATCACCCGCGAGCAGGCGGCCGACTCGGTCAACTCGATCCTGCCGCCGCACATCGGGGAGGCCTCCGACATCGCGTACGGCATCCTCTACCTGGCCTCCGAGGAGTCGCGCTTCGTCACGGGCGAGGAGCTCGTGATCGACGGAGGGTACGCGGTCCACTAGGGCACGACACGATCGGGGCTCGGCGCGCACGAGGCGCGGACGGAGCCGCTCACGCACCACCGACGGGAGAGGACCCTCGATGAGGATCGGGATCATCGGCGCCGGCACGATCGGCGCGACGCTCGGACGACGACTGGCGGCCGCCGGACACGAGGTGGCCATCGCCAACTCCCGCGGCCCGCAGACCGTCGGCCTCGAGGCCCTGAGCACCGGAGCGCGTGCCGTCGACGTCGCAGCCGCTCCGGAGGGTGCGGAGGTGCTGATCGTCTCGGTGCCCTTCGGCCGGCTCCCCGACGTGGTCCCGGTCGTGCGGACCGCGCCGGACTCCGCCGTGCTCATCGACACGTCGAACTACTTCCCGCACCGCGACGGAGTCATCGCCGGACTGGACGGCGAGGTGCCGGAGAGCGTCCGCGTGTCCGAGATCCTGGATCGCCGCGTCGTGAAGGCGTGGAACGCCATCACCTCGCAGTCGTTCCGCGACCGGGCCACCGGAGCAGGCGATCCGCGGCGCCTCGCGATCCCCGTCGCCGCGGACGACGCGACGGAGGGCGCGATCGGGCGGCGCCTCGTCGAGGAGACCGGGTTCACGGGGCTCGACGCCGGCCCGCTGCGGGAGTCGTGGCGCCAGCAGCCGGGCTCCCCCGCCTACTGCACCGATCTGGATCCCGCCGAGCTGTCGCGCGCCCTCGCCGCCGCCGATGCCGACTCGGCGCCGCGCCGGCGGGACCTGATGATCGCCGTCCTCGACGAGCGTCGCGCCTCCGGGGACGCCGTCGACGGCGAGTACCTCGTCCGGCTCGGCCGCGCCCTCTTCTGAGCGACGGCGCCCGCCCGCGCCGGGGGTGACTCCCCGCGTGCCGTCACCCCTTCAGCGCCCCCGCGTTGCCTGCTAGGGATCGATCCGCGGACACTCCCCACGGGTCCCGGCAGCGTCGCAGCGGATCTCGGGATCACTCCGGCCCTGGCGGTCGATCTGCACGACCTCGCGGCCGGATGAGGAGTCCGGCCGCGAGCGGCTCGGGGCTCAGCCCTGGACGTGCTCGTACTGCTCGAAGAACCAGTCCGGACGGGTGACGGTGATGTAGGTGAGCCCCTCGGTCTCGATGGAGTGGGGAACCATCGGCTCCACGACGACGATGTCCTTCTCGCCCACCTCGAACCGGTCCTCGCCCACCGTGAAGACAGCGGTCCCCGCGATGACGAAGTAGATCTCGTGGACCTCCTTGTTGAGGTGGCTCCCGGAGGCCGGGCTGCTCGTCGTGATGGTCTGGTGCGCGAGGCCCGCCTCGGGGAGGACCCGGTACTTCCGGATGGTCCCCTCGGGGGTCGTGATCTCTCTGGCGCTGCTGGCGGGGATGTGCATGGTCTCGTCCTTCTCGTGGGGTGGGGGTGTCAGTCCGCCGCGACGCGGGGACCGAGGCTCTGGCGGCCGATGACCTTCAGCAGGTCGAGCTTGCTGCGGCTCTCACCGCTGCCGCCCGGGTTGAGCAGGAGGAGCGTCTGCGAGCGGTCCTCGGTGAAGAGCATCTGCGCGTCGATCTCGATCGGCCCCAGCTCGGGGTGCAGGAGGATCCTGCAGTCGTCGTAGCTGCGCGCGACCTCGTGCAGCTGCCAGAGGCGGGCGAACTCGGCACTGCGCTTCGAGAGCTCGGCCGCGAGCGTCACGGCCCGGGCGGTGTCGCTGCCCGACGTCGTGGCCATCCGCAGGCGGGCGACGAGGAACCTGCCGTGCTCCTCCTGCGCGTCGACGGGGTAGAGGCGGCGCTCGTCGGGGTCCGTGAACCAGCGGTGGAAGCCGCTGCGGTCGGCGCCGGTGAACCTCGTCTCGTCGCCGATCAGCGCGATGGCGAGCGGATTCATCGCGAGGGTGTCGTGGAGGTCGTTCTGCACGAGGCAGGGCACGTCGGTCAGCCCGTCGAGCACGCTCATCAGTGCCGGGCTCACGTGGTCGGAGTGGACCGACCTGCCCGGCGCGTTGTGCCCGATGAGGGCGAACAGGTGGTCGCGCTCGTCGAGGGTCAGTCGGAGCGCCCGGGCGAGCGCCGCGGCGATCTGCGTCGACGGGACGGGAGCGCGCTGCTGCTCGAGACGGGCGTAGTAGTCGGTGGACATGCCGGCCAGCTGCGCGACCTCCTCGCGGCGCAGTCCCGGGGCGCGCCGCCGCGGCCCCTCCGACAGCCCGACGTCGCGCGGGCGCAGCAGTTCGCGGCGCGAGCGGAGGAATTCGGCGAGCAGTCGTCTGTCCATCCGCTCATGATGGGCCCGGAGCCGGAGCGGAGCCAGGGACCGGTGATCCCCCGCTCCCCGGCTCAGGCCCGGTCAGAGGCTGCTGAGCGAGCTCACGAGGCCGGCGTAGGTGCCGTTCGCCGCGGCGTCGCGCGCCCAGCGGGCGTTCTCGACGACCAGCTCGCGGGCGTCCGGGTTCTCGCGCAGCAGCGCGAGCACTTCGGACACGTACTCGTCGAGCGGCATGGCCTGCTGGCTGTCCTCCTGACCGAGCAGGGCCGTCCGGACCGCGGGCGGCACGATCTCGACGACCTGCACACCCGCTCCTGCGAGCGAGATGCGGGCGCTCTCGGTGAACGAGTGGAGCGCGGCCTTCGTGGCGCTGTAGGTCGGGGTCGCCGCCCACGGCACGAAGGCGAGCGCAGAGGAGACGGTGAGGATCGCGGCACCGTCCCTGCCTGCCAGGACCGGGGCGAACGCGTAGACCATCCGGATCGTGCCGAGCAGGTTGGTCTGCACGTGCTGCTCGGCGATGCCGACGTCGGACGGATCGAGCAGGTCCTCCCTCAGCATGATCCCGGCGTTGTTGACGAGGACGTTCAGGTCGGGGTGAGTGAGTTCCAGGCTCGCGCGGGCCCGGGCGATCGACTCCGGATCGGCGATGTCGAGCTCGATCGCGTGGAGTCCGTGGTGCTCGGTCGTGATGGCGTCCAGGAGCGCCCGGCGCCGACCCGCGACGATCACGGTGTTACCGGCGTCGTGCAGGCGGAGGGCGAGCGCGAGGCCGATGCCCGAGGTGCCGCCGGTGATGAGGATGGTGTTCCCGGTGAGGTTCATGTGGTCGAGCTCCTTCGTCGTACCGCCCCTGGTCGGGCGGCCCGAGCGACCCTAGGCCCGTTCGGCGAGGCGAGGCAGAGACCGGTCGTCCGGGGATGGACCGTCCCCGGATCGGGTCGGCGGGCGTATGCTCGTGGTGATACGGAGACAGTCTCCGATAAGAACGGAGCGGCCGTGCCTCCCACCGAGACGACGCGCAGCCGGGCGCCCAGGGCGGACGCCCAGCGCAATCGGGACCTGATCCTCGACACCGCCGAGCAGCACTTCGCCGAGCACGGCGTCCGCGGCTCGCTCGACGCGATCGCGAAGAGGGCCGGCATCGGTGCCGGAACCCTCTACCGGCACTTCCCGACCCGCGAGGCGCTCCTCGCGGCGCTGCTCGCCGACCGCGACGACGCACTCGTCGCTCAGCGCGAGTCGCTCCGCGACGGCTCGGTCGACCCGGCGGAGGCGCTCGACGGCTGGCTCCGGGCGGTCGTCGACTGGGCGGGAGCCTACGAGGGCCTCCCCGATCCGCTCCGCGCCGCGACCAACGCCGACTCGTCCCCCCTCGCCACCACCTGCGAGGGGTTCGTGACCACGACGGCCGAGTTCCTCGACGCCGCGCAGCGCGACGGCCGAGCGCGCAGCGACGTCCGGGCCCGCGACCTCTTCCTCGCCGCGCTGGCCCAGAGCTGGGTGCGCGGCGCCGCACTGGCGGACCCCGCATCCGGCGCGGCTCTCGCCGCGCTCACCCGCAGCGGCTGGGAGACGTCCCGCGAACCCGTCCCCGGCCGGGGCTGACCCCCACCACGACCACCCCTACGACCACCCCCTCACGAAGGAGACAGGCATGACGAGCATCGGGATCATCGGCAGCGGAGACATCGGGAGCGGCATCGCCCGCCTGGCGATCGCCGCAGGCCACGAGGTGCTCCTCGCGAACTCGCGCGGTCCGGAGTCGCTCCGCGACCTGATCGAGGAGCTCGGCCCGCAGGCGCGGGCCGGCGACGCGCGCGAGGCCGCGGAGTCCGGGGACATCACGGTCCTCGCCGTGCCGCTGGGCGCCTATCCGGGCCTGCCCGAGGGCGCCCTCGACGGCCGCACCGTGCTCTCGACCGGCAACTACTACCCCCACCGCGACGGACGGATCGCCCGACTCGACGCTCTCGAGCTGACCACCGCCGAGCTCGAGCAGGAGCTCCTCCCCGGCGCGGTCATCGTGAAGGCGTTCAACAACATCCTCTGGCACCACATCCCGAACCTCGCCCACTCGACCCCGCGCACCGCGCTCGCGGTCTCCGGCGACGACGAGCAGGCCAAGGCCGCCGTCTCTGCGCTGGTCGACGACCTCGGCTTCGAGCCGGTCGACGCGGGCACGCTCGCCGAGTCGTGGCGCACGGAGCCCGAGTCGGGCGCGTACACGCCGGTCTACGCCGCCGACCTCGAGGGCCTCGCGAAGGACTACCTCGCCGACCCGGGGGCCCCCGTGTCCGCGGATCGACTCCGCGAGGTCATCGCCGCCTCGCACCGGGCGGACGTCGCCGCGCGCCAGTTCTGAGGACGCGGTAGAGGAGGGGGGCAGCGGTCCGCAATCCCCTCCCGACCAGCGCGCGGCTCCGGCACCGTGGTCGTCATGAGGAAGCTGCACTACTCCAGCGGGACCATGCTCGTCGCCGACGTCACCTGCAAGGCGGTCCTCCGCTACGCCCGCGCCCTGGCCGATGTCGGCAAGTCCGACGTGATCTCCGTCCCCGTCATCACCGAGGGCGGGAGCAGCGCCACCGCGCACCTGCTCATCGGACCCGCGAGCCAGCTCTGGTCGACGCCGGTCGAGAACAGCCACGGCGAGGAGCCGGTCGACGCGGAGGCCATCGCCCACATCGAGCAGGAGACCCGGCGGATGCAGCCGTCGCGGCCCTCCTGGAACGAGGAGATGACGGACCTGCCGGATCTGGACTTCCTCACGTACCCCGATCCCGCCTGATCGCGGCGCCTCCGCGGATCTCGTCCGTCGAACGGGACCTCGGCCGGGAGTGGTGCTCAGCCACGATGACGGCTGTGCACCGCTCCCGACCGAGGTTCTGCGCGCTGCCCCGCGGGAACGATCCCGCCGCGGCGTCGCCTCGTCCGCCGTCCGGTCTCCGTCCCTTGACACCGTCTGGAGCGGCTCATCATCATTCAGGGACGATCGGCGGCGGCGAGCCGCCGGCACCCCGAGAGGAACGGCGCACCGATGCCCACCATGATCTTCGTCAACCTGGCTGTGGACGATCTCGCCCGCTCCCGCTCGTTCTTCGAATCGCTCGGCTACTCGATCAACGAGGGCTTCAGCGACGAGAACGCCGTCAGCGTCATGATCAGCGACACGATCGTCGCCATGCTGCTCACGCGGGAGTTCTTCGCCGAGTTCACCAGCAAGTCGATCATCGACGCCACCACCTCGACCGAGGTGCAGCTCGCCCTCAGCGCCGAGAGCAAGGAGGAGGTCGACGCGATCCACGCGAAGGCCCTCGCCGCGGGCGCGACGCCCGCCGGCGAGCAGGACCACGGGTTCATGTACTCGAAGAGCTTCGACGACCCGGACGGCCACCACTGGGACTTCGTCTGGATGGACCCGGCTGCGGCGGCCGGCGGCGCACCGGAGCTGACCCTCGAGGAGATGCGGGAGAACACGACGCACAGCTGAGACGCGCCGGCCCCGGATCAGTCGACGGGCGCGGGAGGCGTCGTGCAGCGCTCCGACAGGTCGGAGTAGACGAGCCCGTCCGGCAGGTCGGCGCGGAACGCCCTCCGCGTCTCGTCGTCGTCGAGGACGGACCAGTGCACCTCGCCCTGCACCTCGGGCTCGAACTTGTCCCACTCGAACCAGTTGACCATCCTGATGTTCGGGAACCGCGTCGCGACGTCCTCCGAGAGGACCTGCCGCCACCACGCCTGCTTGATCGCGAGCTCCCCCTCCGGGTCGCCCCGCGGCACGACGAGCGCCGCCGTCTCGGGGATCGCGACGGGCTTCCCGTGCTCGACTCCGTACGTCCGGTAGAAGTCGGGGGCCGCCGTCTCGTCGCCCGCCGCCCCGCTGTAGGTGCCGGTCAGCTGCGCGGCGAACTTACCGGGCTCGGGCAGCTCGTTCTCGCCCCACGGATGCGCGGAGCCCCAGTGGTAGAGCGACATGCCCACCCAGTCGACGGCGTCGTCGCCCGGGTAGTACGGCGCGTAGGGGTCGTCGTCGAGGGTGAGGACCCCGTCGCCGGTCGTGTCGAGCACGGCGAAGTCCGCGGTCCCCGGCTGCGCGGCGGAGGCACCTCCTGAGAAGGGGTACCCCTCGGCACTGTTGGGCGCCCACATCATCGCCGTCCCGGGAGCGTCCGCGTGCACGGCCGCCGCCACCCGCCGGAACGTCTCGACGTACGCCGTCGGCTGCTGCCCCCACGCGTACCAGGAGCCGTTCATCTCGTGCGCGAACCGCACGATGACGGGCACCCCCCGCTCGTTCACCGCGGCGGCCAGGTCGGCGATGTCGGCAGCGACGTCGTCGGTCACCGCGGCGAGACCGCCGATCGACTCCAGGGTGAGCAGGAGCGTCCCGCCGTTCACCCGCAGCTGCTCCGCGGCCTCGTGCACCTCCTCGCGCTCCCCCGCGGTCAGCGGGAGATCGGCGAAGGCCACCGCGACCGAGGGCCGCTCACCCAGGGCCGTGCTGTACTCCTTCAGCGTCTCGGCTCCCCAGTCGAGGTTGACCCCGAACAGGGTGCCCTCCGCGGGCACGATCTCGGCGGCGGGGCGGACGACGCATGACGCGATCGCCTCGGCGGACGAGCCCGAGCATCCGGCGAGCGCCGACACGGCCGCCGCGAGTGCGAGGGCGGAGAGGTGTCGGAAGCGGGGCACGGTTCACGGTAACCGCCTGCCCGATGGCTGCCCGGTGCTGCGGATCCCCTCTGCGGCCCCCCATCAGCGGGTCACGGCAGGCCGGAAAGACTCCTCGCGCGGTCGCCCCGGCGGCGGGAACGCAGAGCGGCGCACCCCGTCCGGGCGCCGCGTGCCGGACCGCGACAGGATGGGTCCTGCCTCCGCAGCACCGCGGCCGCTCGAGAGAGGAACCGACATGGGACTGTTCTCCCGACGTCCGGCCGACCCGGATCCCGTGCCCGTGGTCGTCGATCCGGTGGCGGGGACCGCGCGCATCGGCGCCGACGCCGTGCCGCTGTACCCGCTGGTGATGGACGATCGCGCCGCCGCATCCCTGCGCTCTCGGTCCGACGGCCCGCTGCTCAGAGTGCACGACTCGGGGCTGACCGTGGCGTACGTCCTCGAGCGCGAGGCGGCGTGGGAGTACGTCACCGCCGCGACGGCCGCGCGGCTCAGCCTCACCGAGGCGGCGGTCGCGGAGGAGTCGCTCGCCTGGCTCGCGCGCATCGCCCCCGTCGCGTCGGGCGGCGACGGGCGGTTCCGCCTCGAGATGCCGGAGGGCAGCGAGGACCTCGCGGCGTCCCTGATCCTGCGCGCGGACGTCGTGCACGCGCTCGTGGACGAGTTCGTGGCCGGCGACCCGGTGGTCGCGATCGGGCAGCGCGTCGCGATGCACCTCTGCGGGACGGACGACGCCGAGGCTGTCGAGGGCCTGCGCGAGCTCGCCCGCGGCCTCTACGAGTCCGGCGACGCCGCTCCGGTCAGCACCGCTCTCTACCGGCTCGGCGCCGACGGATCCGCCCGCCCCTGGTGACGCGGTCGTGTCGCCTCCACGGGCGACCGTGCCGCCGCAATCCCCTGCGCCGGCGGTCCGACGCGAGTACAACGAGAGGATGCAGCGCATCTTCTACGCCGGCGACTCCGTCCTCACCGGGACCGACATCGCCCAGGCCGTCCTCGCCTATGCCCAGGCACTCGCAGGGAAGCAGTCGTCGGCGACGGTGGACATCCCGGTGCTGCTGTCGACCGGCGAGCGCGGCGTGGCCTCGATCCTGATCGGCCCCTCCAGCCAGCTCTTCTCCGAGACCCCCGAGGAGGACTCGGCGACCGAGCTCACCGACGACGCCCTCGTGCAGCACCTCACCGAACTCGCCGGCGCCCTCGGAGTCGCGCGGCCCGTGGTCGAGTCGGCCGCCGACATCGCCGCGCAGCACCGCGACGACGTCGATCTCGACCTCGACTTCGACCCGCCGACCCACGCACGGGAGTGAGTGCCAGGCCGCTCGGGCGTTGAGACGGGTCCCCGGACCACCGCCCGCGGATCGGACGCCGACCCGCTCCCGCGCTCGGCGAATCAGACGGGATCCTCCGTCACGCGGAGCCCGCCCGGGGAGTAGGAGTCGGCGACCCATCGCCTGACCCTGTCCCCGTCGATCACGACCGCCGGCCCGCTGCCGTAGCGGAAGCAGAGCGCGATCCTGGGATCCAGCCAGATCGAGGCGCGGCCGTTGCCCACGTTCGGCAGGTCCTTCCAGGAGAGGTAGAACGATTCACCTCGGCGCAGCCGGATCCCGATCACGGCTTGCAGATGAGCGAGGACACGGTCGTCGAAGTGCACGTCGAGCCGCGAGTCGTAGACGAGTCGTCCCATGAGGATCCTGCCGTCGGGTGCATCCGGGGTGGATGCCGTTGCCACGCGAAGGGGGTCCGGATGGGGTCGGGGTGGAGGCTACGCCCAACGACCCGGCGCGCGTGTGCTTTCTCCGACAATCGACGCGCATCTGCGCCGTCGACGCGAAGACCGGACCCGGCACCCCACCGCTCGCGGGACTTCGAGTCGTTCCGGGCGAGCAGTATCGGGCGGTCTCGTCCGCATCCCCGGCCGAGGCGTAGGGTCCGAGCATGACCGCACTCCTCAGCACCGCGACGGGTGTCTCCACCCCGCCCCCACGCCCCTCCGCATCGCTGGCCGCCGTCGACGCCGGGTCGCACCGACTCGGCGTCGACGCCGACGGTCTCCTCGAGGAGGCCGCTCGACATGCGCGCTTCTGGGCGTCCTACGACGCCGACCCCCGCTCCTCCACCGCCTGGGCCGACGCGGCGACCTCGACCTGGCGGCGCCCCGACCGCAGGGCGATCACTCCGGTCCGCGAGGGCCTGGACCAGTGGGACGGCGAGGGCGGCTACGACCCCGAATGATCACCACCCCTGCTCGATGAGGTACTCGGCGTCAGTTCTCCAGGGCGACGGATGGCCGCCACGGGCGGCGGTGCCGAGACGGGACCCGTCCGCGGTCACCGCGGCGGGCGGATCCGTCACGGCGCCTGCGACGAGGCGGGAGGATCGGTGCCGTCCGACCGCCGGATCCCCCTCGGCTCGTCTGTGACGACCATGTCCCGGCCGAGCCCCGGCCTCAGGAGCTCACGCAGCCACAGCCGGTTGAGGACGACCAGTCGAGAATCGTCGAAACGGTACTCGAGCAGCGCGGCGGGCTGGACGAGGATCGCGTGCGAGCGGTACTCCGCCTCGTGAAGCGTCCGCCAGGTCAGCCGGAACGGAACTCCTCGAGACATCCGCATGCCGACGGCCGTCCGCACGTGCGAGAGCGTCCGGTCGTCGAACTCGATCCGGCGGCGCCACGCGCCGAAGATCAGTGCACCCATGGTCACGTCCTCTTTCCTCGGTCGAGCGGCCCGCGGAAGCGCGGTGCAGCCGGCGCGGAGATCCGCGGGATCGAATCCGCGACAGGAGCGGACCGGTCATGAGAACCGAAGTAGGGAGGTGGCCGACGCTACTCCCCCTGAAGGCGGAGGACGTCCGGATGCCCGAGTCCCGTCGGTCCGGCTGCCCCTGCGCCGAGTAGTGGTCCTTCCGCGCCTGTGATGCGTGCCGACGCGTTGCCCAGAGACAGGAACGGCATACCTTCTGTCCGCCTAGCCTCGCAAGCCCCGTGCACGGACCCGTCGTCCGTACTGACACTGAGGGAGTGCAGCAGCCGACCGACGCCTCGACGGGCATCCCGACCACCGACGCAGGCACCCGCTTCCGGATGCGCAGCGTTCGCCGCCCCGACTCGCAGCGCGACGCGTTCTGATGCCGACATCCGGCTCCTGTCCCGGAGACAGCGACGGCCCGATCCCGCCGGACGAGCCGTCGATCGTCTCGTCCGCGCTGTCGCGGCACGCGGCCGTCGTGCACCAGGCCGCCGGCTTCGTGGGCGCCGGCCTGCGGGTCTCCCCCGACGACGCGCTCGCGATCCTCGAGCGCGAGGCGCGGCGGCTCCGGATCGACCTCGCCGTCCTGTCCGCCGACATCGTCGAGCGTCGCCGCCCTCTCCCCGCTGCGGACTGATCGCCCCCTCCTCGCTGGTCGAGCAGCCCCGAACCACTCGCTGGTCGAACGGCCCCGAACCGCTCGCTGGTCGAACAGCCCCGAACTGCTTGCTGGTCGAGTAGCCCCGAAGGGGCGTATCGAGACCCACGTCCCCCCGAAGATCTGCCTCCTCTCCTCTCCTCTCCTCCCCGCCCCGCACTCCAGCCGCCCCGCACTCCAGCCGACCGCGCCCCCTCCGCTGGCTACGCTCGGACTCGAGCACCGCACCGCCGCGCGACGAGGAGCCCCCGATGAGCACCAGCCCCGGTCCCCTGGACATCGCCTTCACCGCGCCGATCGGCGTCACCGTGAAGGGCGAGCTCTGGTCCTGCGTGGAGGTGCCCGGCTCGGTGGAGCTGTTCGGCACCGGCAAGGCGGTGAAGGTCCGCGCGACCGTCGACGGCGAGCCGGTGACGGCAAGCCTGATGCCCACCGGCGCCGGCGGGCACATGCTCTCGATCAGCGCGAAGCTGCGGAAGGCGCTCGGCAAGGACCTCGGCGACGAGGTCGTCGTGCACCTGCTGGAGCGGCGGACCTGACGCGGCCGGGCCGTTCACGGTCGACCACGGGATCTCCTCCCCGCGGGCGATGCCGGATCCCGACCCACCTGTCACGATCGCTGCATGCCGACGAGCACCGCACACACCGCATCAGCGACCGGACTCCGCCGCTCCGGAGGCGCAGCGCCACTGGTCCTCCTCGCTACAGCGCTCGGCGGCTGCGCGCTCCTCGGCAACGAGTACTCCCGCCAGCAGATCGACGTCGAGGAGTTCGCCGACGACCGCTGGACGGAGTGGGAGCCCCTGAGCGGACTCGAGGTCGTGAGCGAGGACGTCTGCTCAGACCTGGATGGATGCCTCCAGGCGGTCGCATCCGAGGATCTGGTGGTCCTGAAGTTCGACTCCGCGTCCTCGGCCCGCGAGTACATCGACGGAGCGAGCGGGTCCGTCCATCAGATCGACCCCCTCGTCGTCGACTTCCGTGGCACCGGCCTCTCGACAGCTAACCAGGACGCGGTCCTCAGCACCCTGTCGAACATCAACGCGGACAGCCCCGACTGATCACCTCCCGCCGCGACGGGTCGCCGAGCGCGTCGGCCGAGGGTCGGATCCCGGGGAGGTGCTCATGCTGCTCCGACCGGCGCGGCGCGCTGCCGAGACGGTCATAGTTGCTTCATGGACGACGCGGTGGACACCCTCCTGAGCGGCCCGCGGGGCCGACGCCTCTGCCTCGAGGTCGCGATGAGAGCGGACCCGGCGGTGAGGACGGCCGCGTTCCTCGCCTCTCTCGCCATCGACCAGGGGACCAGCGCCCGGTTCACCTCGTCCGACGGCGACCTGGGTGAGTCCGAGGCCCCCGATCCCGAGCCGGAGGAGGTCGCCGCCGCGATCGAGGCGCTTCCGGGTGGCGCCGTCCCCGACGACGTCCTCCGCGAGGGGCTCTGCGCGAGTGTCGACTCCGCGTGGTACTGGCAGGAGGCGGACGGGCAGGACGTGCTCGCGTCGCTGCCGGCGGTCCGCTCGGCACTCGTTCGGGTCGCCGAGGACGTGCTCGCATCACCGGTCGCCGCGGAGTGGACGCGGCCCCGCGGGTCGGAGCAGTGGGCGGTCGACTGGCGCCCCGACTCCGGGCGGCCCCTGCCCGTCGGCGCCGCGGCACTCCTGGAGGAGTGGGCGACGGACCTACGCGCCGACGAGGAACTGGAGCGGCCGACCGACCCGCAGGCCCGCTTCTCGGGCACCTGGTGGTCCCTCCCCCTCCGTCTGCTGCAGACGCAGTCGCGGATCGAGGATCTGCTCGAGCTGGTCGAGGACTCCGCAGGGCTCGACGCGGCGACCGTGATCCCGGTGGTCGGCGGTGGACGCACCCTCGAGATCGGCTCGGCGGCCGACTGGGCCGAGCTCTGCCGCGCCCACCCCGCGGAGGTCACCGCCTCCCGCCGGCACGACTGGTACCGCGTCACCGGGTGGGAGGGACGCTGGCTGATCCCCGACTGGCAGCGCGTCGCGGCCGACTGGGACGCCGTGCACCTCACGACCCTCGGCTACCTCTCCGCGGCGACGCGGCTGATCCCCGTCGGCGACGATCACGGCTCGGTCATCGCCGGATGGGCACCCGACAGCACACTCCGCCTCACCGACAGCGCGCGCGAGGCGGACGGCCCGCGCCAGCAGTGGGTGCGGCCGATGGGCGAGGACCGCTGGCGGAGGGTGTGAGGGCGGCTGTCGGAGAATCCACGGCTTCTCTTGCCCTCGTGCTTGCATTTTGCAAGCATGGCTCGCATGAGCCTCTTCATCACCTGCCCGGTCGAGAGCGTCGAACGCGCGACCGCCTTCTACACGGCCCTCGGCTGGACCCTCGACACCGACATGTCCGACCACAACGTGTCCTGCTTCGCGATCGCGCCCGAGCAGTACGTGATGCTCGGCAGCCGCGAGATGTACGCGGGCGTCGGCGGCACCGAGGACCTCATCGGCGGCCCCGGCACGCCCTCGAAGGTCACGGTGTCGTTCGACCTCCCCAGTCGCGAGGCCGTCGATGAGCTGGTCGAGCGGGCCGCCGCCGCGGGCGGGCGGGTCGGCGACACCGACGACTACCCCTTCATGTACCAGCGCCAGTTCGACGACGTCGACGGCTACCACTACTCGCCGTTCTGGATGAAGCCGGACGTCGATCCGGCGGAGTGAGCGATCTCTCCGCGGCTCTCGAGGTCGTCGGCGCCCGGTGGGCGCTGCTGATCGTGGAGCGTCTGCTCGACGGCCCGCAGCGCTACGGCGACCTGCAGCGCGACCTCGGCGCGCCGACGAACATCCTGGCGACCCGCCTGCGCGAGCTCGAGGCGGCGGGCCTGCTGACCCGGCTGCCCCTCCGCCACAACACCCGCGCCTACGCGCTGACCGACCGCGGGCTCGCCCTCCGTGAGCCGATCGCCGCACTCGCACGGTGGGGCGGCGACGAGAACGGAACCTCGACATGACCGCGCTTCCCCCGATCGGCACCCCCGCGACCCGCGCACTCGCGGCCGTCGGAGTCCGCACGCTCGAGGACCTCCGCGGGCGCGATCTGGCGCAACTGGCGACGCTGCACGGAGTCGGACCGAAGGCGATGCGCCTGCTCAGCGAGGCGTGCGCGTCGTCGAGCGCCGACGTCGTCGCGTCCTACTCCGCTCGAGCCGACGAGTACGCCGAGCTCTTCGGGGCGATGTCCTCGGTGCACCCCTCGGACGAGCGCCTCGTCTCGTCGTGGGCGCAGAGCGTCGAGGGACGCCTGCTCGACGCGGGATGCGGCCCCGGGCAGTGGACGGCGCACCTCGCCGGGCTGGGCCTGGACGTCAGCGGGGTTGACCGCGTGCCGGCCTTCGTCGAGCTCGCTCGACGGGCGCACCCGGAGGTGCCTTTCGCCGTCGGCGACATCGACGCCCTGGAGGAGGAGGACGGCAGCCTGGGCGGAGTGCTCGCCTGGTACTCGCTGATCCACCACCAGCCGAGCGCCCTGCCGCGCGCGCTGGCCGAATTCGCGCGCGTCCTCCGGCCGGGCGGGACGCTCCTCGTGGGGTTCTTCACCGGCTCCGAGGTGGAGGCGTTCGACCACGCGATCACCACGGCCTACCGATGGCCGCCGGAGGCACTCGCGGACGAGCTGCGCGCAGCCGGCTTCAACATCCTCGAGACGCACACCCGCACGGGGCAGACGCCGGGGCCCCGTCCCCACGGGGCGATCCTCGCGCGGAGGAGCTCCGGCGCGAGTGCCCGGCACCCGGAGACGACCTCGTCCGCATCCTCCGAACCTGGCTGAATGTGCGTGGCGGGTGACCGCGAGGGCGTCTCTCGGTGGAGCCACCCGCGTTAGCGTCGGCTCATGATCGTGAGAGTGTCCGAAGCAGAGGTCCGCGAGGGCCGCGAGGTGGAGTTCATGGCGCTGCTCAGCGCCTTGGTCGCCGATTTCCCCGCCCGTTTCGAGGGCCTCGTCCGCCACGAGATCCTCGTCGATCAGCGGGACGAGCGGCGCGTGCAGTACACGAGCACCTGGGCTGATGAGGACGCGCTGGTGGACTATGCCGGCGCCGACTGGCGGACGAGTCCGGTCACGTTCCCGGGCGAGGACGAGCTGCTCGTCCGCCCGCTGACCCTGAGGCACTTCGACGTTCATCCGCTGCTCTGAGCGGCCGGCGCTGCGCGCGTGGAGTCGACGGGACTCGACGGCGACGGTCCTCCGACGTGACGCGGCCGCGGAACCCGATGATCCTCAGAGGTTCGCGCGGACCTGGTTGATCGGAAGCTGGCTGAGGGCGACCGAGTCCGGAGTCCGCTTCGTCCCGACGGGTCCGCCGGGCTCGCCGAACGGGTCCGGTGGCAGCGGAGGGCGCCTGCGACTCAGCAGCCTGCTCAGGATCTCTCTGATGCGCTTCATCCGGATCACTCCCCCGTCTCGGCCCTGCGGGCCGACGCCTCCGGCCAGCATGGCACGGGCACGGCACCGCCCCCGGCCCCCGCGGCGAGCGGGGAACGGGGGCGGCGCCGGCGAGGCGGATCAGTGCTTGCCCGGCACCTTCCTCGTGACGATCACGTCGAAGCTGCTCGTCCGGGTGTTGCCGGCCGCGTCCTTCGCCGTGCAGGTCACGGTCGTGGTGCCGATCGAGAAGCGGCTGCCGCTGGGCGGGCTGCAGACCAGGCGGACCGCTCCGTCGCGGGTGTCGATCGCCGAGGGCGGCGTGTACGACAGCTTCACTCCGGACGCCCCGTTCGACACGGCGTGCACGTCCGGCACGTCGGCGATGCGCGGAGCGAGCACGTCGGCCGGGCGGGCGGGCAGCTTCGTCGGGTCGACGATCCCCCAGTAGGCCGGCGCGACCTGCAGGTCGTCGTCGAACGGCAGCGGCTGCTCCCACGGGCGGGCCATCGGCCACGTCCGCAGCCAGGTGCGGGCGTTGCTGATGCCCCAGAAGGTGACCGACTCGATCGAGGAGTCGTGCTCGCGGAGCATCGCGAACAGGTCGCGGTAGTAGTAGCCCACCTCGGCCGCCGCGTCCTCGTCGTTCTCGAACGCCGGGCTGTACGGGTCGACCGGGGCGCCGCTGACGTCGGCGCCCTGGTTCTCGGTCGACGCGTTCACGTCGAGCTCGGTGATCGCCTGGAGCAGCGTGGGATCGAGCTTCTCGACCGCCTCGATCGAGTCCTCGAGCCACTGCACCGGCCGGGCGACGTCCACGTGGGCCTGGTGGCCCACTCCGTCGATCGGCACCCCGCGGGCCTGCAGGGCCGCGATGAGCTCCACGTAGTCCGCGCGCTTCTCGGGCATCTCGGTGTTGTAGTCGTTGATGAACAGCTCGGCGTCCGGGAAGTACTGGTCGGCGAGACGGAACGCCTCGTCGACGAAGCCCTCGCCCAGCACCTGGAACCAGCGGCTGTCGCGCATGTCGTGCGGATTCGCGGTGTCGCCGTCCGCGATGACCTCGTTCACGACGTCCCACGCCCAGATCGGGCTGTCGCCGTCGGGGTAGCGGGCGTCGATGTGCGCGGCGATGCCGGCGATGTGCGCCCGCATCCGGGACTTCAGCAGCGCCTGGTCGGCGGGGCTGCTCGTCAGCGGCCGGTCTCCGTCGAGGAAGAACCACGCCGGGGTCTGCGAGTGCCAGGCCAGCACGTGCCCGTACACCTCGATGCCCTCGGCGTCGGCGAAGTCGAGCAGCTGGTCGAGCTGCGTGAAGGCGAACTGCCCTTCCACGGGCTGCACGCTCTCGGGCTTGCCGGCGTTCTCGGGCGTGAACGCGTTGTAGTGCTTGCGGAGGAGGTCCGCGGCGGTGCCGACCGTCTCGCGGGCGTCGATGGCGACTCCCACGTGCTCGATCCCGGCGGCGCCCAGCACGTCCTTCAGCGCGGGCACGTCGGTCTGGATGGGCTTCTCGACGATCGGCTCGAGGACGAAGTCGTCGAGCAGGAAGTCGACGCCCACCGGGCCCTCGACGTAGATCTGCACCCGGTCGGCCGCCGCCGCGAGGGTGTAGGTGCCGCTCATGCGGACCCAGCCGTCGGCCGTGATCTGCGCGCCGGCTCCGGCGACGCCCTCGTAGGCGCTGCCGCCGCCGTTGTCGCGCTGCACCGAGATCTTCAGCCCCGCGGGCGACTCGCCCGGAGCAAGCTTCGCCCAGACCGAGACGCCGACGGCCGTGCCCACGGGCAGTCCCTCGGTGACGTCGAGCGTCGCGCCGTGCCACGGCTGCGTGCGGTTCGTGACGAGCAGCGCACCGGATCCGGTCCGCGCGTCGGTGCTCGCCGCGACCTGCACGCCGTCGCCGCGGGCCGCCCAGCCGTCGAGGCCGCCCTCGAAGTCGGAGGAGACGCCCGCCTGCACGGCGGCCGTCGCACCGCCCTGGGGCAGCACGAACTCCCAGCCCTCGGCGGCCTTCTCGGTGACCACGGTCGTGACCGCCTTCACCGTGCTGCTGCGGTCGCCTCCGCCGTCGTGGGCGAGGACGATCGCACCCGGAGTGAAGGCGGCGCGGAGGTTCGCGGTCAGCGTCGCCTCGCTGAGGTCGTTGCCGTCCCAGTCCGAGATGGTCGAGCCCAGCCCGAGCGGCTGCATCCCGAGCGCCGCGGCCACCGCGCCGGTGGCGCCCCAGCTGCCGTTGGGGGCGCGGAAGTACGGCACGGCGAGCGCCGGGTCGCCCACGGCCTCGCGGATGATGCGGAGGTTGGCCTTGAGGTCGGTCTCGACCTGCGCCTGCGTCCACGAGCCCATGTCGGCGTAGGAGGTGCCGTGGTTGCAGAGGGTGTGGCCCTCGGCGGCGATCCGCCGCAGCAGCTCCGCTCCGCCCGCCTGCTGGACGTTCTGCCCGATGATGCAGAAGGTGGCGCGGATGCCCTGCGCCTTCAGCAGGTCGAGGATCGCGGTGGTCTCGCCCGGGTTGGGGCCGTCGTCGAAGGTGAGCGCCACCCGGTTCCCGGTGCCGCGGGCGGCGGTGACCGGCGTCGTGGTGGCGGCGGTCGCTCCTCCGGGCACGAACGAGGCGTCGGGGGTGGGCTGCCAGGTGACGGGCGCGGGAGCCGCGGTGCCGGTGATCACGATGTCGTCCAGGAGGTAGTCGTAGGGGCCTGCGAGCGCGCTCGTGCCGAGGTAGGCGCGGAGCGTCGCGGGGTCGGCGCCGGCGGGAGCCGAGAAGGTGCCGCTCACGGTGGTCCACGCGTCGGCGGTCACGGTCGTGTTCCCCACCCAGGAGTAGAGCCGCACCTGGGCCGACATCGTGTAGGAGCCGCCGGGCTGCAGCAGGTTCGCCGGCGTCTTCACTCCGTCGTAGTCGTTCGCGCGGCCCTGCACGAGCAGCGCGCGGTCGCCGCCCTCGGCGACCACCGACAGCGTCGGTCCGCCGTTCTGCACGAGCGGGTCGTAGGCGCCGTCCTCGAAGTCCTCCTGCAGGAGGACCGCGGGCGCGGTCTCGGCCGCCTGGGCCGACGGCAGGACGAGGGCGCCGGTGAGCAGGCCGAACGCGGTGGCGCCGGCGAGCAGGCCGCGGCGGTGCCGGGTGGAGGGGGCCGCCGTGAGGCGGCAGGGGGTGGCCGGAGTGATCCGGTCGTCGTCCCGGATGGGATCGTTCTTCATCGAACAGCACCTCTCGAAAGTTTCGACCTCAGTGTCGAAATCTGTTGGTGACTGGACGGTAACCGACCCCCTTCGGAGGGGTCAATTGTTTTCGAAACAGTTTGTTGCTCGTCACAACGAACGGCAGTGGTCGCCGAGGAGTCGCGGATCAGATCCGCGCGGTGGAGCCGCGCACGACGAGCGTCGTCGCCAGGTCCATCCGCAGCTGCGCCGCATCTCCGTCGCGCAGGCGCACGACGAGTCGGGTCGCCTCCTCGCCCATCAGGCGCAGCGGCTGGTGCACCGTCGTGAGCGGCGGCGACGTCCACTCCGCGATCGGCAGGTCGTCGTACCCGACGAGGGAGAGGTCCTCCGGCACGCGGAGCCCCCGCATCCGGGCCGCCTCGAGAACACCCAGGGCCTGCAGATCGGAGCCGGCGAACAGGGCCGTGGGCGGGGTCGGGCCCGACAGGAGCTCGAGCGCGTGGTCGCGCCCCCCGGGCACGTGGAAATCGCCGAAGCGGAGGAGCGACTCGTCGACCTCGACCCCCGCGGAGCCCATCGCGGACCGGAACCCGTCGAGCCGCGCGCGGGAGCACATCATGTCCGGCGGACCGGTGATCACTCCGATCCGCGTGTGCCCGAGGTCGAGCAGGTGCCGCGTCGCGAGCACCCCGCCCATCCAGTTCGCCGACCCGACCGACGGCACGTCGGGGGCGGGGTCGCCGGAGGGATCGATGATCGCGAAGGGGACGCCGGCGGCGCGCAGACGCCGCTTCTGCTCCTCCGGCAGCCCCGACAGGACGAGTACCACGCCCGCCGGCCGCCGCGCGAGGACGCCGGTCACCCACTCCGGACCCGGCGAGCGGTGGTCGCCGCTCAGCGTCAGCACCACGCTCATGCCGTGCTCGCGGGCGACCGCCTCGACCCCTTGGATGATCTGCGTCGACCACGCGCTCTCGATCTCGTGGAAGACGAGCTCGAGGTACATCGACCGCGAGCCCTCGCCGCGGCGGCGGTAGTCGTGCGCGTCCAGCAGCGCCTCGACCCTGCTGCGGGTGCCGGGCGCGACATCGGACCGGCCGTTCAGCACCTTCGAGACCGTCGAGATCGACACTCCCGCCTCGTCGGCGACCCGGGCGAGCCGCGCGCGCGACGGGGCGACGGGTGTCTCCTCCACGGTGCACCTCTCGTCCGGGGGCCGCTGGTCGAGGGACCACGTGCGGCCGGAGGGACGTGCGGCGCGCGCGTCCTCCCCGATCCTACGAGCGGGACCGCGGGCAGTCGACCGCCGCTGCGCCGGGCTCGCCGGCGACCGTCGCCGTGCGGCGGAGGGCGAGAACGCCGATCACGGCGGCGGCCGCGAGGCACACGGCGTGGAGCAGGAGCACGAGCGGATCGGGAGCGGGCGCATCGACGGCCTGCAGCGCGGTCGCGCCGAGCCACGGCAGCGTGCCGGACGCCGCGACCACCGCGGGTACCGGACGGCCGGCCGCGAGCAGTGCGACGGCGACGAGCAGCGCGAGTGCTGCGGCGGGCGGTACGGAATAGGGGTTCGCGACCGCGGTCCACAGCTCGCGCTCCCCGATGCCGAGCAGCCGGTCGTTCACCGCCAGTCCCCCGACCAGGACGACGAGCCACGCGGCGCCGACGAGCGGCACGGTCCGGATCCTCCGCGGTGCCCCGAGGAGGCTCAGGCCCGCGAGGAGACCGAGGACGAGCATGTTCGTCGCGGCAGCCGACGCCGGGTCCGGAGTCACGCGACCGATCGCGAGCGTGCCGACCGCCGCGAGCACCGTCAGCACCGCGGCGACCCTCGCCGACCGTCGATGCCCGGCGCAGGCGAGGACGACGAGCACGGCGAACGCGACCGCGGCGACAGCGCCGGTGCTCAGGAAGGGCCCGGAGCCGGCTTCGGCGAGATGCAAGGCCCTATCCGGGAGGAACGGTGCCCAGACGATGAAGACGAAGTAGACGAGCGCGAAGGCCCCGCCGGTCCCGAGGGAGGAGGCGGCGATCGCGTCGCGGACCCGCGCCGGGACGACGGCATCGAGGCGGGCGGCGACTCCGGCGCGAGCGAGGTCCCACCGTTCGGCGGGAGTCGGCTCGGTCCGACCTTCGGCCTCGGCGATGTCGAGCATCGTGCCGATCAGGACGTCCTCGTTCGCTGCGCGCCACGACCTCGGGTACCACCCGGCGAGGCGGCGGTAGCGCGCCTCGAGATCGCCGGTCACGCCACGCCTCCGACCGTCGTGGGCGCGAGTCGCCGCGCCAGCCGCGTCCGGGCGATCGCCGCGTTCCGCTCGAGCCGGTCGGCCTCGGCGGCCAGGATCGCCGCTCCGTCGTCGGTCAGTGCGTAGTGCCGCCGCGTGCGGCCGTCGACGACCGTCTCACCGGCGGGAGCGATCGCTCCGGAGTCGACGAGCCGCTCGAGTGCCGCGTAGAGCGTCCCTGCCCGCAGCCGCACCGAGCCGCGCGAGAGGACGCCCACCTCCTCGATGAGCGCATAGCCGTGCCGCGGTCCGCCTGCGAGGGCGGAGAGGATCAGGAACGTGGGCTCCTGCATCTGGGTGCCTGCCATGCTCGGAGCATACATCGATGATCGGTATATGTGCGCGGTCCGGCCGGCTCCCTCGGTGATCGGACTCGTTCCGGGTCGCGCGCTCTGCTCCGAGCCCGTTTCGCGCCCAATCGCCGCGGACCGCAGCGCCGAGACGACACGAAGCGGGGTCACGCAGCTCCTCGAAGCCCGATTCGAGACCACTCGCCGCGCATGCCAGCACCGAGACGACACGAAGCGGCCCTTCACGGCTCCGCAGACCCCGGTCGGCGCCCACTGCCGAAGGACGAGACACGGGTCGGCCGGCTCTCCCCTCCGCTGACCGGTCCTCCGCGGCGGGGGCGCGCCGTCGGCGGGAGCCGTTGCGCCGCGTCCGGCGCGCGAACAGGCTGGACGCATGTTCGTCGACACGACTGCGACTCCTGACGACCTGCCCGTTCCGCCGTCGCTCGACGACGTCACCTCCCGGTTCCCCGGCGCGCTCTTCACGCTCGAGCCGCAGCCCGGCGCCGAGGAGATCGCCGTCAGCACGGTCACCGCCGGAGCGGGGCGGCACCCGGTCTTCCTCTCGGCTGCGATCTCCTACGGGTTGTGGAGGCGACCGGACGACCGCGACGATCCCGTCAACCTGGCAGAGATCAGCGACGAGCTCCGGGCGCAGCTCGACGAGCCTCCGCGGTTCCCCCTCCCCGACGGGCTGATGGCGATCCGGGAGCGGATGCGGTACCCGATGCTGTGGGAGGCGGTGCAGACCACCCTCCTCGGCCTCGGCGACGAGGAGCGGACGATCGGCACGACGCTCGTCGAGCACGTGAACCACATCCTGATGAACCGCTTCCGCGACACCCGCGTGCGCGGGGAGATGCCGGGCGAGCTGCTCGGCGCGGCGACCGAGGCGGCCGTCGAGCGGGGCATCCCGGTGCGCATCGACGGCGGCGTCGTGGACGGCGTCCGCCTCGATACCGACGCACACGTCCTCGGACTCGGCGACCGGCACCTCACCGCCGTGCTGGCGCGCGACGATCTGCCGTTCCTCGACCTCGCCTTCGTCACCCGCGCGGTGCCGTAGCGAGGGACGCGTCAGCGCTCGCCTCCCCGCGCGAACGCCTCGAGCGCGTCGCCGGCGAGCCGGTACCCGAGCCACTCCGTCTTGGGCGTCGCGCCGATGCCGTCGTAGACGCGGATCGCGGGGGTGTTCCACCGCAGCACGCTCCACTCGAACCGGCCGCAGTCGTTCTCGAGGGCGAGGTTGGCGAGGCGCCGGAGGATCGCCGTTCCGGCGCCGGCGCCCCGGTGCTCGGGAGAGACGTAGAGGTCCTCCAGGTAGAGGCCGTTGCGGCCCTGCCAGGTGGAGTAGTTGAAGAAGTAGACGGCGAAGCCGATCGGGACGTCGTCGGCGAGGCAGATGAGGGCGTGCGCGGTCGACGAGTCGCCGAAGAGGGTCGCCTCGATCGACTGCTCGGTCGCGACGACCTCGCGCTCGGACTCCTCGAACACGGCGAGCTCGCGGACGAACCGGAGGATCGTGGCGGCGTCGGATGTCTGCGCGGGTCGGATCTCGAGGTCGGGCACGTCGGGGCTCCTCTCGTGCGAGGCGCTGGGGCGCTCGCGGTCCTCGGACCCTAGCGGACGGCCGCGGGGGTCGACGTGCTGCATCCCCAGCTCACTCCCCGAACCGCGTCTCCTTGTACGGCGCCCCCGAGCGGTCGTACGTCGTCCACACTCCGACCTGCCTCCCCCGGTCGAGCGTGCCGCTGCGCAGGAGCGTGCCGTCGAGCCGGAACCACTCCCAGTACCCGTGCATCTCCCCGTCGAGCATGCCGCCGCGGCCGCGGAGGCTGCCGTCGCGGTGCAGGATCTCCGTCGTCTCGCTCACGCGCTCGCCTCCGATCCCGATCGCGCCACCGGAGGGAGGACCACCAGCGGATCGGGCCGGTGCACCCCGCGCATGCGGTAGCCGAGCGCGTCCGACGCCTGCAGCAGGTCGGCCAGCAGCCAGACGATCCCGAGCCACATCTCGGTCCCCTGCAGCCCGGGCACGCCGTCCGCGCCGTCGGACCGCGGCGCGAACGCGATCCCCTCGCCGGGGACCCACTGGCCGAGCGCCTGCTCGAGCGCCCCGCGCGCCCACTCCGCGATCTCGGCGCGGCGGTGCGGAGTCTGCTGCGCGGTGAGCCGGAGCGGATGCGCGATGTCGAGCACGTTGCACGCCGTCCAGCCCGCGGGGGTCGAGAGGTACGGGTCCGCGACGTGCAGCAGCACGGTGTCGATCGTCGCGACCGGATACGGCAGCGGCACTCCGAACTGCGCGAACAGTCCGCGGGTCAGCCGGTAGAAGCCGTTCACCGCCTGCAGCCGCGGCGACTCGGAGTCGGGCAGCACCGTCCCCCACAGACCCGTCGCGGGGTCCGCGCGGGCGACCGCCCAGCCGAGCAGCGTGGCGACGGGCCCGGCTCCCCCGTCGTCGAAGGCGTCGGAGTGGTCCAGCACGTTCACGGCGCACGCCGTCGCGAGCGCGTCGACCGCGGCACCGGATCCCCAGGCGCCGGCGGCCCAGTCACGGGCGTCGAGGGCCGCCGTCAGGTCGGCCCCCGCGAGTTCGTGGAAGGCGCGGATCGGGTGGGGCGTCCGCCCGCCGAGCAGCCGCACCGCGTAGCCGACGCTGAGGACGTGGTAGCTCGCCGGCCCGTCGAACGCTGAGAGCGGCTCCTCCGACAGCGGCTCCGACGAGGTCCGCGCCCGCTCGAGACCGGCGTCCGAGAGGTCGCCGTCGGCGACCAGCCCCGTCGCCGGATCCTGCCTCGCCGTCAGCCGTCGGATCAGGTCCGCGGCGTCGAACCCGGGCGGCGGCGCGTCGAGCAGCAGATCGGCGAGCTCGACGGCGTCGGCCCAGGGGCGGACGGTCGGCGCAGCGGCCGTGCCGGGTCGGTCGACGAAGCGGCCGTCCTCGAAGCAGCGCGCGAGCACCGCCGGGATCTCGGCCCGAGCCGTGTCCCCGAAGCGTCGGAGCGCCTCCCGCAGCTCGGCGTCGCGAGCCGGAGCCCGCCGGTCGCGGAGGACGCGGGCCGGATTCCCCGCCACCACCGCGTGATCCGGGACGCTCTTCGTCACCACCGAGCCGGCGCCGATCACGACGTGGTCGCCGACGACCACCCCGTCGAGGATCGTCGCCTGCGAGCCGATCCAGACGTCGTCGCCGAGCACGATCCCCCTGCTCGAGAGGCCCTGGGTGAAGACCGGGGTGTCCGGCTCCATGAGGTGGTTGAAGCCCAGGATCGAGGTGTGCGCACCGATCCGGACGCCGGCGCCCATCCGCACGTCACCGCGGACCACGGCGAACGGATTGACGGAGCAGTCGGCTCCGATCGTCACGTCGCCGGTGACGTACGCGTGCGCTGCGATGTAGCTGCGGTCGCCGATCGACAGCCGGTCGCAGAAGACGGCGGCACTCGCGGCGACGAACACCCGGTCGCCGATCGCGGCTCCCCCCGCGGCCAGCTCGCCCATCCGTTCGGCCTGCGCGGCCCCGTCGGCGGAGTCGGGGTCGTACTCCCACGGGAGGAAGTCGACGCGGCGGACACCCTCGGCGGTCATGCGCCCACCCTTCCACGGAACCCGACGGGGCACGAGGGAACCCCGAACCGTCGAGACAGCCCGTTGCAGCGGGACGTCTCGACGGTCCGGGGTTCCCTCACCGGCCGACGACGGAGGGGGTGCCGGTGCCGGTCGCCCGGCAGCAGCACCCCCTCTCGCGCCCTACTTCATGGTGCGCTTCACGATGTTGTTCCCCGGAGTCGGGTCCGACACCACGGACCACGCCCTGGCCTCGACGGTGGTCGACGCCGGGCGGTTCGCGAGCGCGACCGTGTAGACGAGGCTCTTCCCGGTCGTCACGCTCGGCGTCCTCCAGGTGAGCACCGTGGTGCCCGCCACCGATCCGGCTGTCTTGACGGCGCCCGGAGCGGACGCCACGGTCCCGGTGACGACGACGCGGGTGGTGGTCGCCGCAGCGTCACGCGTGCCGACGTTCTTCACCGTGACCTTCACCGACAGCGGAGCCGTCGCCGACAGCCCCGTTGCCGGAGCGACCGCCACCGTCAGATCCGCTCGCGTGAACAGCTTCATCTGCAGCGTCTGCTTCACCGCAGGCGCTGCCGACCAGACGGAGTCGCCGGCCTGCGCGGCCGTGACCGTGCAGGAGGAGGTCCCCGTCAGCGTCACCGTCGCGGTGCCCGGCCCGGTCGGCGCCAGCGTGCAGCTGCCCGAGGCCGTGAGCGCCACCGGCAGACCGGAGGAGGCGGTCGCCGCCACCAGGTACGCGATGCCCCGATCGGGTGAGGTCGGCATCGTCGTCGTGAACGCGATCGTCTGCGCCTTCTTCACGACCTTCACCGGCGCGGCCACCGCGACCGACTGCGTCACTCGCGGCGCGGCCTCGTAGGACGCGTCCCCGGCCTGAGACGCCGTGATCTTGCAGGTACCGGCCTTGAGGAACTTCACCGTCCCGCCCGTCACGGAGCAGACCGTCGACGTCGTCGTCCCCAGCACCACCGGGGCGGAGGACCCGCCCGCGGACACCGTCGGCACGTACACGGCGCCTCCGGCCGTCGCCGCCGGGGCGGCCGAGGTGAACGCCACGGTCTGCGCAAGCTTCCCCGCGATCTCGAACGTGCGCACCGCCTGCGCGGCACCGTGACGGGCATCGCCCGCCTGGTCCACCGTCAGCGTGCAGGTGCCCGCGGAGTCGTAGGACACGACTCCGGACGCCGTCGAGCACGCGCCCGACGCGGTGAGCACGGGATCCGCGCTCGAGGGTCCCCGCACGATCACGGGAGTGGACGAGCCGCCCACCCGCGCGTCCGTGGGAGCCGTGCCTCCGAAGGACACGGTGCCCGCCGTCAGACCGACCGCGATGGTCTGCGACACCCGAGGAGCGGCCTCGCGGGTGTCGTCACCGGCCTGATCGGCGGTCACCGTGCAGGTGCCGGACCCGGAGAACGTCACGACACCGTCCTCGATCGAGCAGGAGCCCTCGGTGCCGAACACCACGGGCTCGCTCGAGGGTCCACCGGTCGCCGTCGGCGTGTACGTGCCGCCCGCGACCGCCGCGGCCGGAGCCTCGGACGTGAAGGCCACCGTCTGAACGGCCTTCCCGACCTCGAACGCCCGCACGACCTGATCCGCCGGACCGTGCTCCGCGTCACCCGGCTGATCGAGGGTCAGCGTGCAGGTGCCCACGGCGTCGTAGGACACGACGCCCGACTCGACCGAGCAGGCTCCCGACGCGGCGAGGACCGGCGCAGCGCTGGAGGGTCCGCGCACGATCACCGGAGTGAACGACCCGCCGAAGCGGGCATCCGCCGGAGCGACGCCGCCGAAGGCGACCGTCCCCTCCGAGACGCCGATCTCGACGGTCTGCGAGACCTGCGCAGCGGCCGCGTAGCGCGCGTCGCCCGCCTGGTCCGCGGTGATCGTGCAGCTGCCCGACCCGGTGAAGGTGACGACTCCGTCGGCGATCGCGCACGACCCGGTCACTCCGAGCACCACGGGCGCGCTCGACGCGCCACCCGCGACGGTCGGCCGATACGTGCCGCCCACGAGGGGCGACTCCGGAGCGTCGGACGTGAACGTCAGCGTCTGCGCGAGCGCGGCGATCTCGAACGTGCGGGTCGCTTCAGGGGCGGCACCGTGCAGGGCGTCGCCCGCCTGGTTCAGCGTCAGCGCACAGGTGCCCGCGGTGTCGTAGGAGACGACTCCCGCCGACACCGAGCACGCGCCCGACGCCGTGAGTACCGGACGGGCACTCGACGGCCCGGCCACGATCCTCGGAGTGCTGGAGCCGCCGACCTTGGCGCCCACGGGAGCGGTGCCGCCGAACGCGACCGTGCCCGCCGTGAGTCCCACCGCGATCGTCTGCGACACCTGAGGCGCCGCCGAGTATCCGACTCCACCCGCCTGGTCCGCCGTCACGGTGCAGGTGCCGGACCCGGTGAAGGTCACGACTCCGCTCGCGATCGAGCAGGACCCGGTCGCACCGAGCTGCACCGGCCGCCCGGAGGCGCCACCCGTCGCCGTGGGGCGGTAGGTGGTGCCCGCGAGCGCCGAAGTCGGCGCCTCCGAGGTGAACGCCACGACCTGGGCGGTCGTCGTGATCTCGAACGACCGGACGACCTCCGGAGCCGCGCCGTGGCGCGCGTCACCCGCCTGGTTCAGCGTGAGCGTGCAGGTGCCCGCCGCGTCGTAGGACACGAGTCGGAAGGGTCCGACCGAGCACGCACCGGACGCCGTCAGCACCGGAGGGGCACTGGACGGACCGGCGACGACCGCGACGGTCGACGATCCGCCGACCCGGGTGTCCGCCGGAGCGTCGCCGCCGAACGCGACGGTCCCCGCCACGAGACCGACCGCGACGCGCTGCGACACCTGCGGAGCCGCCGAGTACCGGTCGTCCCCCGCCTGGTCCGCCGTGATCGTGCAGGTCCCCGCGCCGGTGAAGGTCACGAGCCCGTCCGCGATCGCGCACGACCCGGTCGCTCCGATCACGACGGCACTGCCGGAGGCGCGGCCGTCAGCGGTCGGCCGGTAGGTCGCGTCGACGAGCGCCGTGGCCGGAGCGGTCGACGTGAAGACGACGATCTGCGGGAGCTTCGCGATCTCGAAGGTCTGCACGGCCCGCGCGGTTCCGTAGGTGTCGTCGCGGTAGTGGGTGGCGACGACGGTGCAGGTGCCCGCGGAGTCGTACGACACGACGCCGTTCTCGCCCAGCGAGCAGGCGCCCGATGCCGCGAGCAGCGCCGGCCCGGTGGACGGGCCCCGGACGAGCACCGGCGTGACGGATCCTCCGACCGCCGCCCCTGTGGGGACGGGACTCGAGATCCCGACCGAGCCCGGCGCGTAGCCGACCTCGATCGACTGGGTGTCGGGTCGGGCGTTCTCGTACTGCTCGGTGCCGTTCTGGTAGGCGGCGACCAGGCAGATCCCCTTCTTCGAGAACGTGACGACGCCGTCCTTCACCGAGCACTCGACGCTGGTGATGATCCACGGGGTCGTGCCGGAGGCGCCCGCAGCGATGGCGGGCGTGTAGGTGCCTCCGACCGCCGCGTTCACCGGCGGCGTCGTGGTGATCCGCACGGTCTGCTCGAGCTTCACGACGGAGATGTCCGCCTCGGCACGGCGCGCGGGCCAGTACCCGTCACCGGGCTGGTCGAGTGCCATCCGGCAGAGCCCCGCCTTGTCGTTGCGGACGGTCGTCCCGTCGGCCATCAGCGAGCACGCACCGCTCGCGGACAGCACGGGCACTCCCGACGACGGACCGGGAACGATCACCGGGGTGTAGGTCTCGAGCACCTTCGCGATGCGCGGCGGCTCGCCGCCGAACCGGAGGTTGCCCTCCGGCGTCCCGACGGTGATGACCTGACGCGCCTGCGGAGCAGCGCTGTGCTGCTCGTCGCCGCGCTGATCCACCTTCACCGTGCAGTACCCGTCGCCGAAGAACGTCACTGTCGAGTACTCGATCGTGCAGTTGCCGTTCTCGATGATCGAGATCTCCAGCGGGTTGCCCGATCCTCCGCCGGTCGCCTGCACGGTGTAGGTGTCGTCGGTGAAGACGCGTGCCGGAGGGGTCGAGGTGAACGTGATCGCCTGCGGGATCCGGTCGAGCAGGATGAAGCGCACCAGAGAGTCCGGGGCCTCGTGGACGTCGTCGCCCGCGACATCGAACTGCACCGCGCAGGTGTTGCCCTCGGTGTAGGTCAGGATCTGCCGGCCCTGCCCATCGGGTGCGACCGTGCAGCCGAAGAAGGTGCTGATCACCACCGGCAGTCCCGAGCTCGCCGTTGCGGACACGACGTCCGTGCTGCCGAGCACTCCCCGGGCGGGGAGGACGGGGGTGATGGTCTGCGTCGCCTTGGCGACGGTGAGGTCGAACGATTCAGCGTCGGAGGCGTAGTGCGCGTCCCCCGCCTGCTCCGCCGTCACCGTGCACATGCCGGACCGGGTGAAGGTCACGACACCGTCCGCCACCGAGCAGGCGCCGGTCGCTCCGATCACGACGGGGAGACCGGAGGCGCCGCCCGTCGTGGACGGCGTGAAGCTGCCGAGCGCGACCGGCCTCGCGGGGCGCGGCGAGGTGAACGCGACGGTCTGCTCGATCTTCTTCACCGAGACGGTGAAGGCGGCCCTTCCGGTGTTGCCGACGGCATCGACGGCGGAGCAGGTCACCGTGGTGTCGCCGATGGGGAACACGGTTCCGGAGGCGGGAGCACAGGTGCCGTCGACGGGGCCGTCGACCGCGTCGCGCGCCGGGGCGGCGTAGGTGACGACGGCGCCGGACACGCTCGTCGGCTCGGCGACGACAGTCGCCGGCACGGCGACCACCGGGCCGCTCCGGTCCTCGAGGAGGAAGGTGCCGGGCACCGACGTGATGCTG
This sequence comes from Rathayibacter sp. Leaf299, assembly GCF_001423055.1. NCBI lineage: Bacteria > Bacillati > Actinomycetota > Actinomycetes > Micrococcales > Microbacteriaceae > Rathayibacter > Rathayibacter sp. Leaf299. The sequence goes on along the minus strand of NZ_LMNT01000002.1, from coordinate 672,859 downwards.
TAGTTCGAGCCCGCATCGCCTCCGGCGCACGTGATGGCGTAGCTGCCGACGGGCGTCGTGGCGTCGATCACGACCACGCCGTCCTCGTTCGAGAAGCGGCCTCTCGGCTCGGTGAGGAAGCGGTCGGAGCCGAGGAAGCCGGTGGTGGTGCAGGTGATCGTCGGAGCCGTCGCGACGCCGTGCGCGCCGGTCTCGGGGCTCGACGCGGTCACCGTCAGCACCGCCGGAGTCACGGTGAGGGTGCCGTCGACGTAGGCGATGGGGCCGGTCGGGTTCGTGAGACCGGAGCAGTGCGTCGTGTAGCGCCCGGCCGGAGTCGTGCTCGAGAGGGCGAGGGGCGAGGCGAAGGCCGTGTCGGTCGTCGCGTACGGGCTGCACGAGAGAGTGCCGACGAGGCCGGCGCCGACGGCGGCCGTGATCTCGGGAGCAGCGGAGCCGTACGAGACGGTCGGCGACGCCGCGGTGACCTTCACCGGGACGGGCAGCGGGGCGACGATGCGCAACGCGCCGTCCTTGTACCCGGCGATCGTGTAGTTGGCGTCGACGGTCCCTCCGTAGCACCGGGTGGTGAAGTACGAGTAGGTGCCCGTCAGGCTCGCCCAATTCGACGTCGGGCGGTAGATGATGTCCGTCGGAGTGACGATCTGGCGGAAGACGCCGTGCGTGGGCGGAGTGACCCAGGTGTCGGACCCGACGAAGGGCGCCGTGCAGCCGAAGGCCGGTGCCGGCGAATTGCGCGGATGGTCGAAGGACTTCGCGGTCACGGTGAGGGCCTTGGGCTTCGCGGTGAAGCTCTGCAGCGCTTCGGTGGGGTACCCGTTGGGCGTCATCGGATCGACCTTCGCCCCGATCGTGCAGAGCCCCACCTTGATCACGGTGACGGTCGAGCCGCTCACCGCGCAGGTGTCCGCCGTCTTGCTGCTGAAGACGATCGACCGTGCGGGCTGGGTGACCGCCTGCGCGTAGCCGCTGATGTCGAACGTGTCGCCGTACGTCTTCGGCGGCAGCGTCGACAGATCGAAGCGGGCTCCCATCACCGTCACCGTCACCTGGTTGCTGATCGTCTGACCGCCGCAGGTGGTGGCCTTCACGCGGTACAGGACCGTCTCGGGCCGGGTGTGCGGCGGGACGACCAGCTGGGTAGAGGCGCTCCCGACAGTCGCCTCACCCTCGGCGACCTGCCAGGTCGCTCCGCCGTCGCGGGAGGACTCCCACGACATCACGGGGATGCTGCCGTAGACCGACGACGTGACCCACCAGGCGTCGAGGGTGTGCTGCCGGCCGGTCACGATCACGTCGTCGATGGGCTGCTGCCGGAAGACCGGTGCCGGGGCGCACGCGCGGACCTCGTGCCGCAGGACGGGCTCTCCCGAGGTGCTCCCGCGCGTCGCCATCTCCCAGCTGAAGGCGTCGGGATAGACCGCCCGGACGTCGTTCCAGCCCTGCGGCAGGTCGCGGGTACGCAGCACGGCCTCGCCGTTCGCGTCGACCGGCACCTGCGTGGCGCCGGCACCCGTCCGGAACTCGACGATCCCGCCGGCCGGCACCGGTCGGCCCAGACTCGGCACCGTCACCCGCGCGGTGATCGTGACCTCCTGACCCGCGGTCGACCACGTCGGCGTCGTCGTCACGGTCGTCGCGGTGTCGTACACCGGAGCGATCACCGGGTCGGGGTACGTCGGGCCGACTCGCTGCGAGACCTTGGTGACACTCGGGTGCACGTAGCTCGACCCGCCGCCGCCGGCTCCCGGATGGTTCGCCGGCCTCAGCCCGTCGCCCCCCGTGTAGGTCGAGCCTCCGCCGCCGCCGTACCACCAGCCGGCACCTCCGCCGCCGCCGCTGAGATTGGAGGCGCCGCAGTTGTACGCGCCGGTGGTGATGACCTTGCCGACGTCGCCGCCCTTGCCGTCGTTCAGGAAGACGCCCCACTGACCGGCGTTGCCCTTGCTGCAGGTGTTGATCGTGGCGTAGCCGGCAGCGCCGGGATTGCCGCCCGAGCTCGCGCCGCCGCCGCCACCGCCACCGCCGTCGACCTCGCGATTGGTGCCGCCGTTCGCGCCGGGCTTGGCACCGCTGCCGGCGTCGGCGTCGCCGCCCCGCGCGGTCGATCCGCCGCCACCGCCGCCGGCGCCCGCGACGGCGAGACCGTGCTGGCAGCCGTCGGACCCGATGGTCGAGAGGTACTGCGCGTCGCCGCCGACGCCGCCGCGGCCCTGCCAGTCGGTGGCCGACCATCCGGCCGCCCCCGCAGGGGCTCCCTTCAGGCGCCCGATCTGCAGGACCTGTCCCGGCGTGACGGCCACGTCCACGACGAGCGTCGAGCCGCTCCCGCCCTTCGACCCGTCCCCCACGAAACCGATGCCGCTGACCGAGTACGGAGCGGAGCCGCTGCCGTTCTGACCGCTGAGGATCGCGCGCACCGTGGTCACCCCGGCGGGCACCGTGTAGTCGAGAGCCTTCTCGACCTTCGGCGAGGTGAAGCACGCTGTGGTGAAGACCGGAGCGGCCGACGCGGTCGGCGCGACCACGACGCTCAGCCCGATGCCGGCGACGAGGACCGCCCCGGCGACGAGGGACGAGAGGAAGGACTGACGACGCATGCGCTGCTACTCCTGGCGGCTGCTGCCGGGAGCCGATGCCCGCGGTCGCCTCACAGTAGGAGTGCAGCCGCGTCACGGGTACGCGGAAGGTACACGCTCGCCCTTGTCGGGGGGTACGGATTCCCGTTCTCCGAGCCTCCTCCCAGAGAGTTCTCCTCCGCCGGAGCGCCTCTCGGCACAGGGCCGGAGTCGTGCTGATCGTCGCCCTCCCTCCCGTCCCGGCGGCCACGGCGGTGCCCCGGTAGATTGGCCGCGAGATGACAGCCGATCCCGATTCGCGCCAGTGGCGGAGGCCGTCGGTGACGGCCGATCAGCGCCGGGCCGACGCCGCGACCGCAGCCGCCCTGTTCGGCGCCTCGATCCTCTCGCTGGTCCTCGGGCGCGCGATCGGGATGTACCCGGACGGAGCCGAGCCGGCGCTGAGCATCGGCCTCCTCGCCCTCGTGATCCTGCCGCTCGCCTTCCGCCGCAGTGCCCCGGTGCCCGTCCTCGCCGTCACCTCGGTGGCGTTCCTGCTGGTCGGCGAGCTGCGCGTGCCCGAGCTCACCATCAGCAACATCGCCCTCTTCATGGCGATGTACAGCGTCGGGGCCTGGGAGCCGAGGCGGGCGCGGGCCGACTGGACCCGCGGCGTGCTGGTGATCGTCATGGCCGTGTGGCTGCTCGTGACGTTCTTCCGCGCGAGCACGCAGGACCTCGAGTTCGAGGGCGCGGGCATCGGCGCGCTCACCCCGGTCGCCGCGTACCTGCTCCAGCAGATCCTGATCAACATCCTCTACTTCGCCGGGGCCTGGTGGTTCGGGAACCACGCCTGGGCCTCGGCGCGCCAGCGGGCCCTGACCGACCTCCGCACCCGCCAGCTCGAGGACGAGCAGGCGAAGGTCGCGCGGCAGGCGATCACGATCGAGCGGCTCCGCATCGCCCGGGAGCTGCACGACGCGGTGGCCCACCACGTCTCGCTGATGGGCGTCCAGGCGGCGGCGGCGCGGACCCTGCTCGACTCCGATCCCGGTCGGGCCCGCGGCCAGCTCGAGGCCCTCGAGGGCACGTCGCGCGCGGCGGTCGGCGAGCTGTACCAGCTCCTCGGCACGCTCCGCGACGAGGAGTCCGTGCTCGACCCGGTCACCGCATCGCTCGGCCTCGACTCCCTCCCCGCACTGGTCGCCGACGCCGAGGCGGCCGGGCTGCGTGTGACGCTCGAGCAGGTCGGCGAGCCGTTCGCCGTGCCGCCGCTGGTCGGGCTGAACCTCTACCGCATCGCCCAGGAGTCGCTCACGAACGTGCTCAAGCACGCCGGGCCGGGCACGCGGGCGCGGGTGCACGTCCGGTACGACGACGACGCCGTCGAGCTCGAGGTCGCCGACGACGGGCTCGGCCGCCCCGGCCCCCGGCAGCGCAACGGAGGCCTGGGCCTCGTCGGCATGCGCGAGCGCGCGGCCACGCTGGACGGCACCCTCGAGGCGGGACCGCGCGCCGGCTCCGGCTGGGTCGTCCGCGTCGCCGTCCCCCTGGGGGTCGCGGCATGAGCGACGTCCGCGTCGTCCTCGTCGACGACCACGCCCTGATGCGTCAGGGCATCAGCACGATCCTCTCGGTGCAGCCCGGTATCGACGTCGTCGGCGAGGCCTCCAGCGGCGAGGAGGCCCTGGAGCTCGTCGCGAGGACCCGCCCCGACGTGGTGTGCATGGACGTCGAGATGCCGGGCATCGGCGGGATCGAGGCGACCAGGCGGCTGCTCGCCGATCCGGAGTCGCCGGTCCGCGTGCTCATGCTGACCACCTTCGACCGCGAGGACTACCTGCTCGAGGCCCTCGACGCCGGAGCGAGCGGGTTCCTGCTGAAGAACTCCCCTCCGGAGCATCTGGTCTACGGGGTGCGGGCGATCGCGGCCGGAGAGGCGCTGCTCGCGCCCGAGCTGACCCGCGCGGTCATCGAGCGCGCGGTGGCCGCCGACCGGGTGCGGACCCCTGCGCCGAGCGGCACAGAGCCCGACCAGCTGACCCCGCGCGAGGTCGAGGTGCTGCGGCTGATGGCGCAGGGGCTCTCGAACGACGAGATCGCCGACCTGCTCGGAGTCGGCCGCGCGACCGTGAAGACCCACGTGTCGAACGTGCTGATGAAGCTCGCGCTGCGCGACCGGGTGCAGGCCGTCGTCTACGCCTACCGGTCCGGCCTCGTCGGCTGAGTCCTTCCTCCGTCTCGAGGCGGAGACGCCGGTTCACCCCCGGGCCGGAAGCGCTCGACGCGGCCCGCTCCTAGCGTGGAGGTGTCAACGGATTCCGGGGAGGTCGCATGCTCAGCGTGCAGAACATCAGTCGCAGTTTCGGCGAGCGCCGCGTCGTCGACGACGTCAGCTTCGACGTCGCCCGAGGGCGCCTCACCGGCTTCGTCGGCGGCAACGGCGCCGGCAAGACCACCACCATGCGGATGATCCTCGGGGTCCTCCGCCCCGACTCCGGCACCGTGACGCTCGACGGCTCGCCCGTGGGCCAGGCCGCCCTGCACGGCTTCGGCTACATGCCGGAGGAGCGCGGCCTCTATCCCAAGATGGAGATCGGCGAGCAGCTGGCCTACCTCGCGCGGCTGCACGGCATCGACAAGGCGACCGCGGTGCAGCGCGGCGACGACCTGCTCGAGCGGCTCGGACTCATCGAGCGCCGGCGGGACAAGCTCGAGGCGCTGTCGCTCGGCAACCAGCAGCGCGTCCAGGTCGCCGCGGCGCTCGTGCACGACCCGGACGTGCTCATCATGGACGAGCCGTTCTCGGGGCTCGATCCGCTGGCCGTCGACGAGGTCGTCGCCGTGATCGCCGAGCACGCGGCGCGCGGAGTGCCGGTGCTGTTCTCGTCCCACCAGCTCGACGTGGTCGAGCGCCTCTGCGACGACCTGGTCATCATCGCGGGCGGCAGGGTGCAGGCGGCCGGCGAGCGCGAGGCCCTGCGCGACCAGCACTCCGGTGACCGCTGGTCGCTCGAGATGAGCGGCGACGTCGGCTGGATCCGCGGCCTGCCCGGCGTCGAGGTGGCCGAGCTCGCCGGGACGTCGGCGCTCTTCCACGCGGGCGCGGCGGCCGCCGACGCGGTCCTGCGCGCCGCGGTCGAGCGGGGCACCGTGTCGTCCTTCCGGCCCGTGAGGCCGACCCTCGGAGAGATCTTCCGGGACATCGTGGTCAGCACACCCTCGGGTGCCGACGAGAGAGCAGCAGCCTGATGAGCACCAGCACGAGCACCACCACCCCCGCGACCGGCAGCGCCCCTCGCCCGGACGCCCCCCGCGACGCACGGCTCGGCACCTGGGGCGCGACGCTCCTCGTCGCCGAGCGCGAGATCCTCTCGCAGGTGCGCTCGAAGGCGTTCCTCGTCTCGACCGTGATCACCCTCGTCCTGGTGATCGGCGGCATCGTCCTCTCGAGCGTGCTGGGGAACCGCACCGCCGAGGCGACCCCGGTCGCGGTCGTCGGATCCGTGCCCTCCGCCGTCACCGACTCCAGCACCCTCGAGATCACCGAGGTCCAGGCGCGGGCCGACGCGGAGGACCTGGTGCGCGACGGGACCGTCGACGCGGCCCTCGTCCCCGACGACTCCGCGCTCGGCTTCTCGATCGTCGCCCTCGACGAGGCCCCCGAGGGCCTGGTCTCGGCCCTGTCCGTCAGCCCCGAGGTCGCCCTCCTCGAGCCCTCCGAGACCCCGTCCGGTCTCCGTACGCTCATCGGGCTCGCCTTCGGCCTGGTCTTCATGCTCGCCGTCCTCGGCTCGGGAGCGACGATCATGCAGAACACGGTCCAGGAGAAGCAGTCGCGCATCGTCGAGATCCTGCTCGCCGCCGTCCCCGCCCGAGCGCTGCTCGCCGGCAAGATCCTCGGCAACTCGGTGATCGGAGTCGGCACGGCGGCCGCCATCGCCGCCGCGTCCGCACTCGGGCTGGCGATCACCGGCCAGACCGAGCTGCTCGATCTGCTCTCGGCTCCGCTGATCTGGTTCGTCGTCTTCTTCGTCTTCGGATTCGTCCTGGTCGCGAGCGTCTTCGCCGCCGGAGCCGCCCTGGTCTCGCGCCAGGAGGATACGGACTCGGTGATGACCCCCGCGATGATGCTCGTGATGGTCCCGTACTTCGGCGTCGTGCTCTTCGGCGACAACGCGCTCGTCATGACGATCCTGTCGTACGTCCCGTTCAGCGCTCCCGTGGCGATGCCCGTACGCCTGTTCTTCGGCGAGGCCGACTGGTGGGAGCCGCTGGTCTCGCTCGCCCTCCTCATCGTCGCGACGACCGCGGTGATGGCCGTGGCGAGCACCATCTACACGAACTCGCTGCTCCGGATGGGCTCGCGGGTGAAGCTCCGCGAGGCGCTGAAGTCGAGCTGACCCCGGCCCTGTCGCCCCGTCGCCCTCCGCAGAGGCGGCGCCGTCAGGCGGGCGCCTGGTCCGTCGCCGCGTTCTCGACGGAGTCGCCGCCCGCGCGCTCCGCTCCCGGATCGCGCGAGGCGCGCGGCCGCAGCTCGCTCACGATCGTCCCCGCCACGATCAGCGCGGCGCCGACCAGCGCGAGACCGGGCAGCCGCTCGCCGGCGAGGCGGCCGACGACCCCTCCCCAGACCGGCTCCGCGGCGTAGATGATCGTCGCGCGGCTGGGCGAGACGGAGCGCTGGGCCCAGTTCATCGTGAGCTGGATGAGGCAGCTGCTCGCTCCCAGGGCGAGGGCGGCGACGAGCCACACCCAGGAGAACGCGGGGATCGCCTCCCCCGCGACGGGCATGGCCGCGAACGCGAGCCCGCCCGCGACGAGCAGCTGCACCACGGTCACGCGCCCGAGGTCGACGCGGCCGGCGAAGACGCTGATCAGGATGATCTCGGCGGCGATCGGGACGGTGCTGACGAGCGTCGCGATCTCGCCCGCCCCCAGCGCGACTCCCGGCTGCGGCCCGGCGACGAAGAGGAGCCCGACGAAGGCCAGCGCGACCCCGACCAGGGTCAGGACCCGCGGTCGCCGGCGGAACACGACCCACTGCAGCAGCGGCACCAGGGGCACGTACAGGGCGGTGAGGAACGCGGAGGTGCTGCTCGGGATCGTCTGGAGGCCGTAGGTCTGGAGCCCGTAGCCGAGCGCGATCATCACCCCGATCGCCGCGCCCGCGCCGAGGTCGATCCGCCGCATCCCGCGCAGCGTCCGACGGAAGACGAGGGCGCTGATCAGGCCCGCGACGACGAAGCGGAGCCCGACGAAGAACAGCGGACCGCTGTGCTCCATCGCCACGTGCACGGCGAGGAAGGTCCCGCCCCAGACCGCGGTGATGCCGATGAGCGCCCACTCGGGCTTCGAGAACCGGAGGGAGCGGAGGAGCGGGAAGTGCAGCATTCTGCACACTTTAGGGTGCAGAATAGTGCGCATGCAACCGTCCTCGGTCCTCGCCCACGTCGGCGGCAACCTCCGGAGGGCCCGGCTGCTCGCGGGGCTCAGCCAGGCCGCGCTCGCGGAGCGCTCGGGCATCAGCCGGCGCACGATCGTCAACGTCGAGGCCGGGGAGGCGAACATCGGCTTGACCGGTGTCGACCGCCTCGCCGAGGCGCTCGGCACCAGCTTCACCGCGCTCGTCTCGGCACCCGGCGGCTCCCCGACGTCGATCGGCGAGGTGGCCTGGCGCGGCGCGGATCCGGCGAGCGTCGCGGTCCTGCTCGCCTCGGTCCCCTCCCGCGAGGAGTCGCAGCTCTGGACCTGGACGCTCGGACCGGGCGAGCGCTACGACGCGCAGCCCGACCCCGACGGCTGGCACGAGATGCTGCTCGTCACCGACGGAACCCTCCTCCTGGCCCGCGACGGGGAGGAGGACCTGACGCTGACCGCCGGGCAGCACGTCGCCTTCTCGACGGCCCGGCCCTACTCCTACGTGAACGCCGGAGCGGAGCACTCCGTCGCCTTCGTCCGCGTCGTCGTGCGGTGAGACCGACCGCCGCCGCGCGGGTGGTTCACTGGAGGGATGACCGATCGTGACGCCCGCATCGCCGATTTCGCCGACTTCCTGACGGCCTCCCCCTCCTCCTTCCACGCCGCGGCCGAGACCGCGCGCCGCCTTGCCGATGCCGGGTCCGTCGCTCTCGACGAGACCGAGGCGTGGCCCACCGCGCCCGGCCGGTACCACGTGGTCCGCGACGGCGCGATCATCGCGTGGCACGTCCCTGCCACCGCCGACGCGGTGACCCCCTTCCGCATCCTCGGCGCGCACACCGACTCCCCCGGCTTCACGCTCAAGCCGAACCCCACGATCGGCTCCGAGGGCTGGCTGCAGGCCGGCGTCGAGGTCTACGGCGGACCGCTCCTCAACTCCTGGCTCGACCGCGAGCTCGAGCTGGCCGGTCGCGTCGTGACCCGCGACGGGAGGGAGCTGCTGGTCCGCACGGGGCCGTTCCTCCGGATCCCGCAGCTCGCGATCCACCTCGACCGCGAGCAGAACGACGGCCTCACCCTCGACCGGCAGAAGCACACCGTGCCGGTGTTCGGCCTCGGCGACGCCTCCGAGGTCGACCTGCTCGACCTGCTCGCCGCGGAGGCGGGGCTCGCCGACGCGTCCGACATCGCCGGCTACGACCTCGTGACCTGCGACACCCAGCCGCCCCGCCGCTTCGGCCTCGACGACGCGCTCTTCGCCGCCGGCCGGATGGACGACCTGAGCTCGGTCCACGCCGGTCTCGTCGCCCTGCTCGCGGCGAGCGCCGCCCCCGTGGAGCCGCGGCACATCAGCGTGCTCGCCGCCTTCGACCACGAGGAGCTCGGGTCCGCGAGCCGCTCCGGAGCCAGCGGCCCGTTCCTCGAGGACGTGCTGACCCGCATCGGAGCCGCCCTCGGCGCCGGCGTCGACGAGCGCGCCCGGGCGATCGCGGCGTCCTGGTGCCTGTCGGCCGACGCGGGCCACTCCGTGCACCCGAACCGCGCCGACAAGCACGACCCCGTGAACCGCCCCGTCGCGGGCTCCGGTCCGCTGCTCAAGATCAACGCCTCGCAGCGCTACGCGACGGATGCGCGCGGCACCGCGCTCTGGTCCCGCCTCTGCGCGGAGGCCGGCGTCGAGTACCAGGAGTTCGTCTCGAACAACTCCGTCCCCTGCGGCTCGACCATCGGCCCCCTCACCGCGACCCGCCTCGGCATCTCGACCCTCGACGTGGGCGTGCCGCTGCTCTCGATGCACTCCGCCCGCGAGCTCGCGCACGTCGACGACCTCGTCGCGCTCGCCCGCGCCGTCGAGGCGTTCTTCACCTCGGAGGAGTGACCGCCGCGTCACCGGGAATCCCGCTGCGCGCCGCGCGGTTGTCCCCCGCATGTCCTCGCACCTGCTCATCGTCCACGGCTACCGCGCCTCGGTCCGGGCCCACTGGTTCCCGTGGCTCGAGCGCGAGGCCGAGTCGCTCGGCGCGACGGTGACGCGCGTCGTCCTGCCCGACGCGATGGCTCCGGATGCGGCCGCCTGGCGCTCGAGCGTCGCGGAGGCCCTGGGCGCCGCCCGGGGCTCGGGCCGCCTCGTCGTGGTCGCGCACAGCCTCGGCTGCGTGACCGCCCTGCGCGCCATCGCCGCCACCGGGACTCGCGTCGACGCCGCCGTGCTGGTGTCGGGCTTCGTCGAGCCTCTGCCCGCCCTGCCGGCGCTGAATGCGTTCCTCGGCGAGGACCCGGGATCCGTGGTCGCCCAGGCGGGCCCGCATCTCGGCGCCGTGCACGTCGTCCGCTCCGACGACGACCCGTTCGTCCCGCCCACCGCGACGGACGCCCTGGCGTCGGCACTCGGCGCCCCGGTCGACGTCGTCCCCGGCGGCCGCCACTTCCTCGCGTCCGAGGGCTTCACCGAGCTGCCGGTCGTCGGCCGCCTCGTGCGCTCCCTCCTCTGACGCCCCCTCACCCCTTGCTGGTCGAGTAGCCCCGCAGGGGCGTACCGAGACCCGCCAACTCCAGACATCGCGGATCTCGATACGCGCGCTCCGCGCGCTACTCGATCAGCAAGCACAGCGCACCCGCCTCACCTGCTGCTGGTCGAGTAGCCCCGCAGGGGCGTATCGAGACCACCGTCACCAGCAGCCCCGACAGCGCGCGCCCCCTCAGAACCGCGCCGCCACCTCGTACAGCACCTCGTCGTCGCCCGCGTACAACCCGTCGACCCGGGGCCAGTGCGAGATCACGTCCGTGAATCCGAGCTCCCCCGCCCGCCCGGCCATGTCTTCGAAGAGGTCGACGCTCGACAGCGAGTAGTGCGGCCCGGAGTCGAGCGACAGGTGCCGCTCGATCGAGCGCGGATCGCGCCCCGCCGCCTCCAGCGCGTCGTCGAGCCGCCCGCTCAGCGCGGCCACCGCCGACCACCACTCCTCGCTCGTCGTGCCCTCGGGCCCGGTGGTCACCCAGCCCTGCCCGCGCTCCGCGACGAGCGCGAGACCCTTCGGGCCGTTGGCCGCGAGCACGAACGGCACGCGCGGGCGCTGCGCCGGCTCACCGACCATCCGGGCCCCGCGGGCCGTGAACCAGTCGCCGTCGATGTCGATCCCGCCCGATCCCGGCTCCTCGTGCCGCAGCAGCACGTCCAGCGCCGACACGAACTCCGCGTAGCGCTCGTGCCGCTGCCGGGCCGTGTAGGCGGGCTGCCCGAGCACCGACGCGTCGAAGCCCGTGCCTCCCGAGCCGACGCCCAGCACGAAGCGCCCGCCGGCGATATCGTCGACCGTCGCGACGTCCTTCGCGAACGGCACCGGATGCCGGAAGTTCGGCGACGCGACGAAGGTGCCGAGCCGGATCGTCTCGGTGACGAGCGCCGCCGCGGTGAGCGTGGGGATCGTCGCGTGCCACACCTGGTCGGCGAGCGAGCGCCACGACAGGTGGTCGTAGGTCCAGGCGTGGTCGAAGCCGAGTCCCTCCGCCGACTGCCACTTCCGGCGGGCGGTGGTCCAGGTCTCCTGCGGGAGGATGACGATGCCGTGGCGCATCGTCCCAGAGTAGGGTCAGGCCCCTGCCGGCGTCGCCAGGATGTCGTCCCACTCCTCCGCGCGCTCCCAGCGGAAGCCGTGGCGCTCGTAGAGCCGGCGGGCGGGGCTGAGCTTCAGCACGTCGATCCGGAACGGCAGCCTCGCCCGGGCCTCCTCGGCCATCACGTGCCGCAGCACGGCGGAGCCGGTGCCCCGGCCCTGTGCGGACGTCGCGAGGTAGAAGTGCTCGATCCAGACCGCGTCGTCCTCGACGCGCGAGGCGATGCAGCCGACGTCGACGCCGTCGACCACGATCACCCGGGTGCGCTCGGGCGCGAATCCGTCGAGGAACCGGTGCCGCACGCGGTGCTCGTCGTAGCGGTCGAGCCGTTCGAGGTCGGGCCGCATCACGACGGCACGGAGCTCCGCGATCCACTCCGCGTCGTCGGCGGTCGCCGCCCGCAGACTCCAGTCAGCGGCCACGGGGCTTCCGCGTGCGCCGCACGACGGCCTTCGCCGGGCCCGGACGTGCGGGCTTCTTCTTCCCGCCGCCCGCCTTCTCGGCCTTCTCCCGCGCCTCGCGGGCCTTCGCCTTCGCCGCCTTCGCGCGCGACTCGACCTTGGGCGTCGCGGCGGTGCCGCGCGTCGTGTTCGAGCTGCGGCCGCGGACCACGCCGATGAAGTCCTCGACGTCGTCCGTCTTCTCCTCCGTGACCCAGGCCAGGCGCACCGCGGTCGGCGCGACTCCCGAGACCGGCACGGCCCGCACGTCCTTGCGGCTGTGCACGCGGGCGACCGCCTGCGGCACGATCAGCACGCCCACGCCCGCGGCCACCTGCTCGACGGCGTCGTCGAGTCCGGACATCCTCGGCAGCGGTCGCCGCGAGCCGTCGGCGATCTCCACCGCGACGGCCGCCCACTCCGGCACCGCCGACGGCTCCTGCAGGAGGTGCTCGTCGGCCAGGTCGGCGACGTCGACCGACTCCGCGTCGGCGAAGGCGTGCTCGCGGCCGAGCACCACGACCGGCTGCTCGTCGTAGAGGTGGATGGCGCTGAGGAGGGAGGAGTCGACGTCGCCGCGGACGAACGCCACCTGCGCGCGGCCGTCGAGCAGCGCGCGCGTCGTCTCGTCCTCGGCGAGCGCCAGCACGCGCAGTGGCAGGTCCGCGCGGCGGTCGCCCCAGATGCGCGTCCACTTCGTCGGGGTGACCCCGGGTGCGAGGGCGACCGAGAAGACCGGGCCCGCCGGCTCGTGCGCATCGGGCTCGTCCCGGTCGAGCTCGTCCTGGTCGGGCTCGTCCGCCGCCGACGCGTCCCCGTCCGGCCCCTCGACCGCAGCCTCGTCCAGGCGCTCCGTCCCGACGACGTCGGCGTCCTGCTGCGGGGTGTCCGGCTCGTCGCTCATCCGTCCAGGGTAGGCGCTGTGCGCGCGACGGTAGGGTTGCCGCATGGCCAAGGCGACACAGACGATGAAGGCTGCGACCGCGGCGAAGAAGCTCCAGATCTTCCTGCCCGCGACCCCGGAGGAGTTCCAGGAGTCGGCGATCACGCGCGAGCAGTACGACGAGCTCGTCGCGAACCCGCCCGCGTGGCTCGTGGAGCTGCGCGAGAACGGTCCGCACCCCCGCCCCGTCATCGCCTCGCGGCTGAACGTCTCGATCTCGGGGCTCGCCCGCGGCGGACTCACCGAGGCGCTCACGACCGACGAGATCCAGGCCCTCCTCGACGAGGTCCCCGAGTGGCTTCGCGTCGAGCAGAACCGCTACGCCGAGGTGCGCCGCGAGCAGGCTCGCCTGAAGTCCGAGCGCGCCGCCAAGGCCGCGGAGTAGCTCCTCCACCCCCGGTCGCTCCGGCGAGATGCCACTCCGGTACGCGACACGCCGTCGCAGGCGTACCGGAGTGGCATCTCGCGCAGCCGCCGCCTACTGGTTCGAGAACGCCGCGTCGAACGATGCCGTCGGCGTCTTCCAGAGCAGCGAGCGGATGAACCCCACGGCCTCCGCCGCCCCGTGCAGTCGGTCCATCCCCGCGTCCTCCCACTCGATCGAGATCGGGCCGGAGTAGCCGATCGCCTCGAGCGCGCGGAACGCGTCCTCCCACGGCACGTCCCCGTGCCCGGTCGAGACGAAGTCCCAGCCGCGCCGCGGGTCGCCCCACGGCAGGTGCGAGCCGAGCACGCCGGCGCGGCCGTTCTGCGGACGCATGCGCGTGTCCTTGCAGTCGACGTGGTGGATCCGGTCCTTGAAGTCCCAGAGGAAGCCGACCGGGTCGATGTTCTGCCACATCATGTGCGACGGGTCCCAGTTGAACCCGAACGCCGTCCGGTGGTCGATCGCCTCGAGCGTCCGCACGCTCGACCAGTAGTCGTAGGCGATCTCGGACGGGTGCACCTCGTGCGCGAACACGACGCCCTGCGCGTCGAACTCGTCCAGGATCGGGTTCCACCGGGTCGCGAAGTCCTGGTACCCCTCCTCGATGACCGAGGCCGGCACCGGCGGGAACTGGGCCACGTACGGCCAGATCTTCGACCCCGTGAAGCCGACGACCACGTCCACGCCGAGCTTGCGGGCGACGCGGGCCGAGCGCTTCATGTCCTCCGCGGCCCGCTGCCGCACGCCCTCGGCGTCGCCGTCGCCCCACGTGTAGTCCCGCACGAGCGCCTTGTGGCGGAAGTCGATCGGGTCGTCGCAGACGGCCTGTCCGGTGAGGTGGTTCGAGATCGCGAAGACCTCGAGTCCGTAGCGGTCCAGGATCTCGAGCCGCGACGCGACGTACGAGTCGTCCTCGTCGGCGCGCTGGAGGTCGAGGTGGTCGCCCGACGCCGCGATCTCGAGGCCGTCGTAGCCCCACTCGGAGGCCAGGCGCGCCACCTCCTCGAAGGGCAGATCCGCCCACTGGCCCGTGAACAGGGTCACCGGACGGGTGGCGGCGTAGGTCTTCTCGCTCATGGCGCTGTCTCCTTCGACAGGGGTGTCAGACGACAGGGGTGTCAGAGCGCGCCGGGCACGGTGACCCAGGCGCCGGAGTCGGCCGCGTCGAGCACGGCCTGGGTGATGCGGGCGGCGCGGAGTCCGTCGTCGAAGGTCGGTAGACCCTCGACCTGGGCTCCGGCGATCGCGGCGTAGGTGTCGCGGGCGAACGCGGTGAACGCGTCCTGATAGCCCATCGGATGCCCGCTGGGCACGATCGAGAGGCGGGCCGCGTCGGGAGCGAGGATCGCGCCGTCGCGCGGCACGAGCACCGCGCTGTCGCGGCGCCCGACCCAGAGCGTCTCGGGCAGCTCCTGCTCGAAGCGCAGCGACTCCTCGAGTCCCGACACCTCCAGCACGAGCTCGTTGCGGTGCCCGGCGGTGACCTGCGAGACGAGGAGGGTGCCGACGGCGCCCCCGGCCAGGCGGACGATCGCCCCGGCCACGTCCTCGGTCTCGACCGCACGGCCGCCGCGCTCGGCGTGGATCGTGCTCGTGATCGCCGCGAGCGCCTCGATCCGCTCGCCCGTCACGAACTCGAGCAGGTCGACCAGGTGCGACCCGATGTCGCCGAAGGCGCGCGAGCGCCCGCCGGCGGCCGGATCCACTCGCCAATTGTCCTCGGACGCGCCCAGCAGCCAGTCCTGCAGATAGCTGCCGCGCACCGTGACCAGCCGGCCGGTCTCACCCGCCGCGACCCGGGCGCGCGCCTCGCGCACCATCGGGTGGAACCGGTAGGCGAACGGCACCGTCGCGACGATCCCCGCGGCGGACGCGGCGCTGGCGAGCGACTCCGCCTCGGCCACCGTCGCGGCCAGCGGCTTCTCGCAGACCACGTGCTTCCCCGCTGCGATCGCAGCCAGGGCGAGCTCGGCGTGCGACGCGTTGGGCGTGCAGACGTGGATCACGTCGATGCCGTCGTCCTCGATCAGCGCCCGCGCGTCGGCGTAGGCGCGCTCGAAGCCGAGCTCGCCCGCCGCCCTCTCGCCCTTCTCGGGGCTGGAGGAGGCGACGCCGGCCAGGACCGCGCCGGTGCTCCGGGCCGCCCGGCTGTGCACGGCGGCCATGAACCCGCCGCCGAGCACGCCGACGCGCAGGGCTCCGCCCATCAGACCAGGGTCGCTTCGCTCGGGTCCCAGTCCTCGGGGACCGCCGGGCGGGGCGCGACGGTGCTCTCGACGAGCACCTTCTCGCCCGTCTCGGCCGCCTCGAGGAGCGACAGCATCACGTCGGTGACGTGGTACGCGAGGTCGCCGGACGCCGCCTCGGGCCGATCGGCCCGGATCGCCCGGGCGAGCTCGAGCACCCCGGTGCCGCGCGAGAACGTCGAGCCGGTGGCCGTGATGACCTCCGGCTCCTTCTCGCCGCGGCGGTACAGGGTGACCTCGCCGTCGTGCATGTTGGGGTCCGGCAGCACGAGCGTGCCCTCGGAGCCGTTGATCTCGACGAAGCCCATCCGCTGCATGCTCGACTCGAAGCTCCAGACGCCCTGCGCCGAGGCGCCGGACTCGAAGCGGAGCAGTCCGCCGATGTGCGTGGGGATCGTGACCGGGAACTCGGTCCCCTCGCGCGGGCCGGAGCCGACGACGCGGGTGGTGCGCGCCTGTGAGGACACCGCGGTGACGCTCTCGACCGGGCCGAGGTTCTGCACGAGGGTCGTGATGTAGTACGGCCCCATGTCCAGCAGCGGGCCGCCGCCGGGCGCGAAGAAGAACTCGGGGTTCGGGTGCCAGCCCTCGGGGCCGGGGCCCTGGAACAACGTGATGGCCGAGAGGGGCGTGCCGATGGCTCCGCTCTCGATGACCCGCTGCGCGGTCTGCAGGCCCGCGCCGAGGAAGGTGTCCGGTGCCGTCGCGACGCGCAGCCCCTTCTCCTTCGCCAGTGCCAGCAGTTCGACGCCGCTGTCGCGGTCGAGCGAGAAGGGCTTCTCGGTCCAGACGTGCTTGCCGGCCTCGAGGGCCCGGCGGGCGACCTCGACGTGCGCGGCCGGGATCGTCAGGTTGACGACGATCTCGATGCCGGGGTGCGCGAGCAGCTCTTCGACGGTGCCCGATCCCGGGACGCCGAAGGCCTCGGCCTGGGCCTTCGCGCGCTCGAGGTCGATGTCGGCCACGAAGAGCACCTCGAGGTCGGGGAAGACCGTGAGGTTGGTGAGGTACTGCGTGCTGATGTTCCCGGCGCCGATGACGCCGACGCCGACGCGTCCCGCGCCGCTCATGCGGAGAGCTCCGAGACGTAGGAGAAGCCGGTGGTCAGGCCCTCGAAGATGTCGCCCGCGTAGGCGTCGAACTCGAGCACCGGAAGCGCCTGCGGGGCGGCGGCGAGGATCGACGGGATGTCCATCGCGCCCTTCCCGGCGGGCAGCTGCTCCTGCGTGTCGCTCGAGACCGGGCCGTCCTTGATGTGGAGGAAGCGGACCTTCTCGCCGAGGCGGCCGAGAACCGCGGCGGGGTCGTCGCCGCCGACCGCGGCCCAGTAGGTGTCGAGCTCGAGCACGATCCGGTCGTCGAGCAGGCTCGCGAGGTGCTCGAAGGCGCTGAGGCCGTCGACGCGGTTCTCGAACTCGAACGCGTGGTTGTGGTAGCCGAGGGCGAGTCCGCGCGAGGCGGCGGAGTCGACGAGCGCGTTGAGCTCGTCGGCGATCGTCCTGACGTCGTCTGCGGTGGTCCAGCGGGTCGGGTCCACGTGCGGATCGATCACCGTCTGCACGCCGAGCGACGCGGCGATGTCGAGGATCTCGTCGACGGAGGTGCCCTCCTGCGGCCCGAGGAGGCGCGCGTGGGCGCTGGGCGCCGTCAGGCCGCTGGCGGGCAGCGCCGAACGGTAGCCCTCCGCGAGGTCGACGAACGAGAAGAGCTCGACCTTCGTGAAGCCGATGCCGGCGAGGCGGTCGAGGGTGGCGGGCAGGTCGGCGGCGAGCGGCTCGCGGACCGAGTAGAGCTGGACGGAGAGGTCTGTGGATGTGGCCACCGGGGGTGCTCCTGATCGACGTCGAACGTGGGTGCTCCGAACCCTACGCGGACTTTTGACCGGCAACAAGCAGAACTTCGCGACTCCGCAGGAGAAGTCGTTCGTGTCGCCAGCAGAAGGCCCGGTGCTGTGGTTGACTTCCGCCATGCCGACCCGCCGCCGCTCCGCCACGAGCGCGCAGGGCGAGCTGCTCCTCCTCCTCTCCGACGGAGACGCCCGCACCCGCGCCGACGTGGTCGCCGAGACCGGGCTCCCCCGCGCGGCGGTCTCGGCCCAGCTCGACCTGCTGGCCGCCACCGGCCTCGTCGTCCGGCGCGACGACGCCCCCTCCTCCGGCGGCCGCCCCGCCGCCCGCATCGCCTTCGACCCGAGCGCCCGCAGCCTGCTGGCGATCGACCTCGGGGCCGCGCACGCGACCATCGCCCTCACCGACCTCGACGGCGTCGTCCTGGCCGAGAGACGCGAGGCGATCGCGATCGCCGACGGCCCGCTCGCCGTCCTGGGCCACGCACTCGACACCGCCGCCGCCCTGCTCGCCGGGGCCCCCGCCGCGGGCCCGCTCGCCGGCGTCGGCGTCGGCGTCCCCGGGCCGGTCGAGCACGCCACCGGCCGCCCGGTGAAGCCGCCGATCATGCCCGGCTGGGACCGCTTCGACATCCCCGCCTTCGTCGCGCGCACCCTGCCCGTGCCCGTGCTCGTCGACAACGACGTGAACCTCCTGGCCCTGGGCGAGCACGCCGACCACTACGCCGGCGTCGACGACCTCCTCTACGTGAAGGTGTCCACCGGCATCGGCGCCGGCATCGTCAGCGGAGGCGCGCTGCAGCGCGGCGCCCTGGGCGCGGCCGGCGATCTCGGGCACGTGCAGGTGCCGGGCGATCACGGCGACGCCGACCTCGAGGCGATCGCGAGCGGCTCCGCGATCGCCCGCCGGCTGGGCGGCGACGTGAGCAGCACCTCCGACGTCGTGCGGCTGCTGAACGCGGGCGACCCGACGGCCGTCGAGCTGACCCGGGCCGCCGGCCGCGACATCGGCGAGGTGCTCGCCACCTGCGTGAACCTGCTCAACCCCTCGGTCATCGTCATCGGCGGCAGCATCGCGGAGGCGAGCCACGAGGTCCTCGCGGGCGTCCGGGAGGTCGTCTACCGCCGCTCCCTCCCCCTGGCCACCCGCTCCCTCGACATCGTGCAGGCCTCCGGCGACCGCGGCGGCGGCGTCCGCGGAGCCGCCCTGATGGTGCGCCGCCACCTCCTCTCCCCCGCGGTCGTCGACTCCTTCCTCGCGGCCTCCTGACCTGCACCCGCAGTCCTCCGGATCCTGCGAGATCTCGCGCTCGGCGAACGCCGGAGCCCCGCGTGCCGATTCGGCAGCGCCTGGGAACGGGCGCAGAATGGATCGGTGCCCGATCTGCAGCTCACGTTCCCATGGGAGACGCAGCCCGTCTTCCGGGAGGCCGAGCCGCCGCACCTGAAGCGCGTCGTCGCCCACTCCGGTGATCGCGTCGCCTGGCTGCGCGCCCGCTCCCGGGGCATCACGGCGACGGATGTGGCCCGCCTCTCCTCGGCCGCCGCGATCGACCGCGTCGCGCTCGACAAGCTCTACGGCAGCGGCTTCGGCGGCAACGCGTTCACCGACCACGGCCGGGCCCGCGAGCCCGAGATCGCCGCGTGGGTGCTCCGCGAGCACGAGATCGAGCCCAGCAGCACCCTCTTCCACGCGAGCCAGGAGCGACGCCACCTCGCCACCCCCGACGGCATCGGCCTGCGCGAGGACGGCCGGCTGGAGCTCTGCGAGATCAAGACCACGACCAAGCCCTGGCGCAGCATCCCGCGCCACTACCTCCGGCAGGTCTTCTGGCAGCAGTACGTGCTCGGCGCCGAGCGCACGCTGGTCGTCTGGGAGCAGCACCGCGACTTCGTCCCGATCGACGCCGAGCCCGAGTTCCGCTGGGTCGACCGCGACGAGGACGAGATCCACGTCCTGGTCCGTCTCGCGGGCATGCTGATGGCCGAGCTGCACGAGAGAACCCGCGCGGGCGCGCGGTGACCGTCCTCCTCCTCCACGGCCTGGGCGGCGACCGCTCCCAGCCGCTGGGGCTGCTCCGTCCGGCGCTGCCCGCCGGAAGCGAGGTGATCGCGCCCGACGTCCGCGCGCACGGCGCCTCCGAGCTCCTGGGCTCGAGCGCCGACTTCTCGCTCGACTCCCTCGCCGACGAGGTCACCGAGCAGGTCGTCCGGGCCGGAGCCGCGCACAAGCCGCTCACGGTGCTCGGCATCTCGATGGGCGCGGCGATCGCCCTGCGCCTCGCCGCCCGGCGGTTCCTGCCGATCGACCGCGCCGTCTTCGTCCGTCCCGCGTTCACCTCGGAGCCCCTTCCCGAGAACCTCGCGGTGTTCCCCGTCCTCGCCCAGCTGCTGCACGACCACGGCGCCAAACGCGGCGAGCGGGTGTTGCGCGCGTCCGGGCTCTTCCACCGCGCTCAGGAGGAGTCGCCCGCGGGCGCCGAGGCGCTCGCGCAGCAGTTCCGCGCGCCGAAGGCGGAGGAGCGCGCCGTCCGCCTCGCCGAGATCCCGCGGAACGCGGCTTACCGCGACTCCACCGAGCTGGCGCAGGTCATCGCGCGGACGCTCGTGATCGCCGCCGAGCGCGATCCGGTGCACCCGGTCGCCGTCGCGGAGCAGTGGGCGAGAGGTCTTCCGGAGGCACGGCTCGTGCGGGTCCCGCCGCGGGACGACGGTCAGCAGCGGCAGACGGAGCTGCTGCGGGGACACGTCCGCGACTGGCTCGCGCAGAGCTGAGCTCCTCGCGCGCGAGCACCGCGCCCACGATCGCCAGCCACAGCAGGGCGATCCCGGTGGCGACGAACTCGAGCGTTCCGCCCAGGCGCATCCACACGCGGAGGAGCGAGAGGATCGCGCCCGCGCCCGCGACCACCGCGACCGCGATCCCGGCGATCAGCGAGAGGCGGGCGACCGCCGGCCGCTCCCGCGCCGTGGCGAGCTGCAGCATCGCGACGCACGCCGAGGCGAAGCCGAGCACCGCGGCGCTCGTGTGGATCAGGTCCTGCCAGCTGAAGCTCGGCCCGACCGGCAGCGGGCAGCCGGCCGTGCAGGTCACCTGCGAGGCGAGGGCGAAGCACGCCGACGCCAGCAGGAGGGCCAGCGCGGGCGGGAGAGCCGGCAGCAGCCGCGTGCGCACCGCGCGGGCGCCGATCGCGACGGCGGTGCCTCCTGCGGCGACCAGGAGCAGCGCTGCCTGCACGACCCCCGCGGTGGGCATGTCGGGGGCGCCCATCTCGCTGACGTAGACCCAGCGGGTGAGGCTCAGGCGCGCGCCCAGCAGCAGCGCCAGGCCGGCCAGGACGAGCACGGAACCGGCGATCAGCAGGGGGCCCTCGACTCGTCCACGCTGCATTCCCCCATGGTGCCAGACCGCGCCTCCGAGCCCGCCTCACCTCCCGTACGGGGGACCGAGAGCCAATCTTCTCGGGCGGGTGACACCGCCGTAACAGCCCGGACTCATTACCTCGATTGACTGAGCGCGGCGCTCGGAGACGGGGTCGGGGGACGCACGCCAGCGCGTCGCCCACCCCTGGAACCACCACCGGGGCCGGGACACAGGAAGGGCGATGATGCACAGCAGTGCGCTCGGACACGGCCTCACGATCGGCGACATCCCGGAGGAGGTGGTCCTGCCCGACACCATGACGGCGGCGGTCATCGACGCGCCGGGCGACGCCTCGGTGCTGCACCTCGCGACGGTGCCGACCCCCACGGCCATCAACGCCGAGTTCACGGTCAAGGTGATCGCGGCCGGAGTGAATCCCCTCGACGTGAAGACTCGCGCGGGCCGCGGAGTCGCGTCGCAGATCACCTCCTACCCCGCGGTCCTCGGCCACGACTTCTCGGGCGTCGTCGTCTCGAGCCCGTACCCGGCGCACCCGCTGCGCCCCGGTGACGAGGTCTACGGCTTCGTGATGGTGCCCCGCTACTCGGGCTCCTACGCCCAGTACGTCAGCGTGCCCAGCGTCTCCGTCTCGCGGAAGCCCTCGACGCTGTCGCACGTCGAGGCGGCCGGGGTGCCGCTCGCCGCGCTCACCGCGTGGGGCATGGTCGTCGAGCTCGCCAAGGCGCACGAGGGCCAGCGGATCCTCATCCACGCCGGATCCGGCGGAGTCGGCCACTTCGCCGTGCAGTTCGCCGCCTACTTCGGCGCCTCCGTCATCGCGACCGGATCCACGCGCAACCTGCAGTGGCTGCGCGAGCTCGGCGCCTCCCAGGTCGTCGACCACACCGCCGAGCGCTTCGACGAGGTGCTCGCCGACGTCGACGTCGTGATCGACCTCGTCGGCAACGTGCACGACGACACCGGCTCCCGCTCGCTGCGCGTGCTGCGACCCGGCGGACTGATCGTGAACGCGCCGACCGGCAGCTGGCCCGGGTTCTTCGAGGAGGCGGCCGCCGCGGGCGTGCGCGCCTCGACGTTCAAGGTCGCGCCCGACGGAGCGACGCTGGCCGTCGTCTCGCGCCTGCTCGAGTCGGGCGACGTGCGCGTCTTCATCGACGGCGTCTTCCCGCTCGAGAAGGCGTCGGAGGCCCACGAGCAGCTCGAGACCGGCCACACGCGCGGCAAGATCGTCCTCACCGTCTGCGAGGGCTGACCCGCCAGGATCCTCCGCGAGCATCAGGGCAGCGGGCGCTCCAGCACGAAGTCGTCCTCATATCGGTCGCCGACGAGGAAGCGCTTCTCCCCCACCACTGCGAAGCCGTGCCGCGCGTAGAACCGCTGCGCGCGCTCGTTGAGCCGGTTCACCCCGAGCCACACCCCGGCGGACCCGCTCCCCCGGCCGTCCTCGAGCGACTCCTCCATCAGCGCGGAGGCGACTCCGCTCCCGTGGCTGCCGGGCATTACGTAGCACTTGCTGAGCTCGACGGTCGGCCGCAGGCGCACCGCGGCGGCCGCATCGGCGTCGCCCGGCTCGCCCCGTACGAGCATCGTGTAGCCGGTCGCGGCCCCGGAGGCGTCCTCCGCGACGAACAGCGACCGGTCCGGATCCGCGAGGTAGCCCGCGAAGCGCTCCTCCGACAGCACCGTGCGGACGAACTCGGCCTTCGCCTCGTCCGTGGTGTGCGGCGGGCAGGCGAGCGGGAACGTGATCGCGGCGACGCGGGCGAGCTCGGGAGCGTCGGACGCCACCGCCCGGCGGACCACGGAACCGCCCGTTCCTCCTGTCGAGTGCGGGTCCACTCAGCCCCCGAAGATCTGCTTGCCGAAGACGATCACGACGATGCCGGCCGCGACCGCCGCGGCGGCGAGGCCGAAGCACAGCACCGCGACGGCCCGCCCCTGAGCGGGCCGCCCGTCGACGGAGCCGTCGGCGACGGCCGACGCGCGCACCCCCAGGGCGAACAGGGCGGGCAGCCCGGCGCCGAACAGCAGCCCGACGACGAGGACCTGCAGGACGGATCCGCCGATGGCGGCGAGGTCGATGCTCATCGCGAGCCCTCCACGGTGACGGGGCGGACGGGTTCGGGAACCGGCACGGCGGCCTCCCAGTCCTCGGTGACGTTGTCCGCGGTGATCGGAGAGCGGCGCGAGTGCAGCCACATCGCGGTCGCGGCGGCGACGAGAAGCACGAAGACGACCAGCACGCCGCCGAGTCCGCCCACCGCGTTCGCGAGCAGCCAGCAGAGCGCCCCCACGACGGCGGCGGCCGGGAGCGTGATGAACCAGGCGAGGACCATCCGGCCCGCCACCCGCCAGCGGACCGAGCCGCCGGGGAGCCCGAGGCCCGACCCCAGGATCGAGCCGGTCGCCACGTGCGTGGTCGACAGCGGCAGGCCGAGGTGGCTCGACGTCAGGATGATGGCGGCCGAGGAGGTGTCGGCGGCGAGGCCCTGCGGGGCTGTGATGTCGACGAGACCCTTGCCGAGCGTCCGGATGATGCGCCAGCCGCCGAGGTAGGTGCCGAGCGCGATCGCGACGGCGCACGACGCCTTGACCCAGAACGGCACGTCGCTCTCGGGAGTCGCCGCTCCGTAGGCGATCAGGGCGAGGAAGATGACGCCCATCGTCTTCTGCGCGTCGTTGGTGCCGTGCGCCAGTGAGATGAGCGAGGCGGAGCCGATCTGTCCGTAGCGGAACCGGCGCTCGGACGACTCGCGCGGCAGTGAGCGGGTGATCCGGGTGATGAGGCGCGTCCCCGTCGCCGCGACGAGTGAGGCGATCACCGGAGCGAGCAGCGCCGGCACGACGACCTTCGCCAGCACTCCGTCCCACTTCACGCCGTTCAGCCCTGCGACGAGACCCCAGACGAGCGCGGCGCCGATGAGGCCGCCGAAGAGGGCGTGCGAGGAGCTGGAGGGCAGGCCGAACAGCCACGTCGCGAGGTTCCATATGATGCCGCCCACGAGTCCCGCGAAGACGATGAGCATCAGCTGCTCGCCCTGGGCGGCGCTGAGGTCGACCACGTCGCCGCCGACGGTCTTCGCGACCTCGATCGAGAGGAACGCGCCCACCAGGTTGAGGACCGCCGAGAGGGCGACCGCGCGCTTGGGCTTCAGTGCCCCCGTCGCGATCGACGACGCCATCGCGTTGCCGGTGTCGTGGAACCCGTTCGTGAAGTCGAAGGCGAGTGCGGTGGTGATCACCAGGATCAGGACGAGCAGTTCGGGCACGACGAACAGTGTGCGTCGCGCCCCGCGGCACGCCAAACGTCCGGGAGCCGCCGCGCCGTTCGTTCACCCGACGTTCACCTTCGCGCGGTTGTCCCGGACACCGAGAACGAAGGAGGGGGCCCGCCGAAGCGGACCCCCTCCTGTCGGTGCTGCAGTGCAGCGACTCCGACTTACGCGAGGACGTTGACGTCCAGCGGGATGCCGGGGCCGAAGGTCGTCGAGACGGCGGCCTTCTGGATGTAGCGGCCCTTCGAGGAGGAGGGCTTGAGGCGGTTGATCTCGTCGAGAGCCGTCTTGAAGTTCTCCTGGAGCTGCTCCTCGGTGAACGCGGCCTTGCCGACGACGAGGTGCACGTTGGCGTGCTTGTCGACGCGGAACTCGATCTTTCCGCCCTTGATCTCGTTCACGGCCTTGGCCACGTCCGGGGTCACGGTGCCGGTCTTCGGGTTGGGCATGAGGCCGCGGGGGCCGAGCACCTTTCCGAGACGTCCGACCTGGCCCATGAGCTCCGGCGTCGAGACGGCGGAGTCGAACGCGACGTAACCGCCGGCGACCTTCTCGATGAGCTCGGCGCCGCCGACCTCGTCGGCGCCCGCGGCGATCGCGGCCTCAGCGGCCGGACCCGTCGCGAACACGATGACGCGGGCGGTCTTGCCCGTGCCGTGCGGCAGGATGACCGTGCCGCGGACCATCTGGTCGGCCTTGCGCGGGTCGACGCCCAGCTTCAGCGCGACCTCGACGGTGCTGTTGAACTTCGCGGAGCCGGTCTCGCGAGCGAGCGCGACGGCCTCCTCGGCGGTGTAGTACTTGCCCTCTTCGAGCTTGGCCGCGGCGGCCCGGTAGGCCTTCGACTTCTGTGCCATGTTGTTTCTCCTTGAAACGAGAATGTGGTTCTAGAGCCTGGCGGGCTCTCCCACGGATGTTGAGTTCTGGAAGGGCGAGGACTAGCCCTCGACCGTGATGCCCATCGAGCGAGCGGTGCCGGCGATGATCTTCGCGGCGGCGTCGATGTCGTTGGCGTTCAGGTCGACCTGCTTCGCCTCGGCGATCTCGCGGACCTGCGCCTGGGTGAGCTTCGCGACCTTCACGGTGTGCGGGGTCGAGGAGCCCTTGGCGACGCCGGCGGCCTTCTTGATGAGCTCCGCGGCGGGCGGGGTCTTCAGGATGAAGGTGAACGAGCGGTCCTCGTAGACAGTGATCTCGACGGGGATGACGTTGCCGCGCTGCGACTCGGTCTGCGCGTTGTACGCCTTGCAGAACTCCATGATGTTGACGCCGTGCTGACCGAGCGCCGGACCGATCGGGGGCGCGGGGTTCGCCGCGCCGGCCTTGATCTGGAGCTTGATCAGGCCGGTGACCTTCTTCTTGGGGGCCATTCTGATTCCTTTTCTCAGGGTTCGAGTGGTCGGGGGTTCCCGGCCGCTCTCCCGCGCACCCGACGGAGTCGGATCGCGGTGGAGGAGGGTCGGCCGGCGCGCACGCGAACGGGCGCCGACACGAAAACCCGTACGAGCTTACACGGCTCTCGCCACTCCCGACAGGGCGGATCCGCGGGCCCCGCATCTTCTGCAGGCATGCGCACCATCTGCAGGCACGCGCACCATCTGCAGGCATCCGCACCGTCTGCAGGGGAATCGGGCCGGCCCGCGCCTGCGAGGCGGAGGAAAGCGCTTCTTCGCCGGGATCCCCTGCAGATCGCACCGGCACCCGCGCCGAGGAGCACCCCCGGAACGGCGAACGCCCCCTCCGCAGCAGCGGAGAGGGCGTCGTCGCGACGTCGGGACGTCGGGACGTCAGAGCTTGGTGACCTGGTCGAACGACAGCTCGACGGGGGTCTCGCGCTCGAACAGCGACACGAGCACCGTGAGCTTGCCGCTCTCGGGCTTGATCTCGCTGATGGAGCCGGGGAGCCCGGCGAACGAGCCCTCCTTGATGGTGATGGTCTCGCCGATCTCGAAGTCGACCTCGGCGGGCAGCACGCGCTGCGCCTGCTTCTGGCCCTTCGCGCCGGGCGCCTTCGAGGGGGCGACGTCCTTGATCTCGACGAGGCTCTTCAGCATCGTGAAGGCCTCCTCGAAGCGCAGCGGAGTCGGGTTGTGGGCGTTGCCCACGAAGCCGGTGACACCCGGGGTGTGGCGGACGACCGACCACGAGTCCTCGTTGAGGTCCATGCGCACCAGCACGTAGCCGGGGATGCGCACGCGCGTGACCATCTTGCGCTGGCCGTTCTTGATCTCGACCACGTCCTCCATCGGGACCTGGACCTCGAAGATGTAGTCCTCGGCCTCGAGCGAGACCTTGCGGTTCTCGATGTTCGACTTCACGCGCTTCTCGAAGCCGGCGTAGGAGTGGATGACGTACCACTTGCCGGGCTTGCCGCGGAGCTCCGTGCGGAACGCCTCGTAGGGGTCGATGTCGGCGAGGTCCTCGCCGGCGGCCTCCGCGTCCTCGGCGGCGACCTCGGCCTCGTCCTCGACGGCCTCGAGGGCCGCTTCGGCCTCCTCGACGGTGTCGATGTGCGCGGCCTCGTCGACGGCGCGGTCGGCATCGGGGTCGTCGACCGACCCGATGGCGTCGAGCGCGGCCTCGAGGTCGGACGCGAGGTCCTCCTCGGACTCGTTCTCGTCGATGACGCTCAGGGCGCCCTCCTCAGCGGGCTCGACGGAGTCCTCCGCCTGCGTGAGGGTGCCGCCCTCCTGCGTCTCCTCGACCTCCGACGACTGCTCGGCAGCCGTCGACCAGTCGACGTCGTCGCGGTTTCTGTCAGACACTCGTCACAACTCTCTCTCGATCGATGCGGTCGCGCCCCGAGGGCGCGTCCCGCTGTGGCCGGCGTCCTCCGCTGAGCGGATCGGGACGCCGCCGGGTCAGGCGCCCGGTGTGCCGAAGACGTACGTGACGGCCAGCGCGAACACCCAGTCGAGGAACGACACCAGCGCCATCATGATGACGACGAAGATCAGGACCACCACGACGTAGTTGCCGAGTTCTTTCCTGGTCGGCGTCACGACCTTCTTCAGCTCGGCGATGACCTGCCGGATGAAGAGGGCGATCCGCGCGAACGGATTGCGCCGCGCCGCACGCTGCTGATTCGCGATCGCGACGACGTCCTCGCTCGGCTCGTCGACTGCTTTCCCGGCCACCTGCACGCACCTTTCCCGCACCGGAACCTCCGGTGTGGCCGGCCGCCCATCGGGCGACCCTGGACCGATGTCCGCTGCATCGCGGGGACCGCGTGCGACGGGCATCGATGTGCAGGGCGGACAGGGCTCGAACCTGCAACCTGCGGTTTTGGAGACCGCTGCTCTACCAATTGAGCCACCGCCCTATGGATGCCGTTGCGGGCATCCGAGGAGGAACCGAACCCTCCGACACCCGTCGCAGCCCTGTCGGGCGCGGTGAAGAGTGGCAGAGTTCGACTACCTCGGAAGAGTGTACGTGGACCCGCCAGGAGTGTCCAGCCGGGCCCCGGCGCACGGATGCGGCCTCGCGCGCGCAGAGGATACGCTGGCGCTCGTGTCTGCTCCCACGCGCGTCTCCGCCCGAATCTCCGCCATCGCCGAGTCCGCGACCCTCAAGGTCGACGCGAAGGCCAAGGCCCTCCAGGCGCAGGGGCGCCCCGTCATCTCGTACGCGGCGGGAGAGCCGGACTTCCTCACTCCCGAGCACATCGTCGAGGCCGCGTCGGCCGCCGTGCTCGACCCGAAGAACTACCGCTACACCCCGGCGGCGGGCCTGCCGGATCTCCGCGCCGCGATCGCCGAGAAGACGGCGCGCGACTCCGGATGGGCCGTCGAGGCGTCGCAGGTCGTCGTGACCAACGGCGGCAAGCAGGCCGTCTACCAGGCGTTCCAGACCCTCCTCGACGACGGCGACGAGGTCCTCGTGCCGACCCCCTACTGGACCACGTACCCCGAGGCGATCAAGCTCGCCGGCGGCGTGCAGGTCGACGTCTTCGCCGGAGCCGACCAGGGCTACCTCGTCACGGTCGAGCAGCTCGAGGAGGCGCGCACCGAGCGCACCAAGGTCCTCCTGTTCGTCTCGCCGTCGAACCCCACCGGAGCGGTCTACTCGGCCGAGCAGACCCGCGCCATCGGCGAGTGGGCGCAGGAGCACGGCCTCTGGGTCATCGCGGACGAGATCTACCAGAACCTCGTCTACGCCGTCGACGGCCAGGACGACGCCGGTCCCCTCGAGCGGGCGACCTCCATCGTCGAGGCCGTTCCGGAGCTGCGCGACCGCACGATCCTCGTCAACGGAGTCGCGAAGACCTACGCGATGACCGGCTGGCGCGTGGGATGGATGGTCGGCCCCGCCGACGCGATCTCGGGCGCCTCGAACCTGCAGTCGCACCTCTCGAGCAACGTCTCCAACATCTCGCAGCGCGCCGCCATCGCCGCCCTGACGGGTCCGCAGGAGCCGGCCGAGGAGATGCGTCTCGCGTTCGACCGCCGCCGCCGCACCATCGTCGCCGAGCTGAACGCGATCGACGGCGTCGACTGCCCCACCCCGGGCGGCGCGTTCTACGTCTACCCCGACGTCCGGGGCCTGCTGAACCGCGAGTGGGACGGCGTCACGCCGACCACCTCCCTCGAGCTGGCCGACCTGATCCTCGAGAAGGCCGAGGTCGCCACCGTCCCCGGAGAGGCCTTCGGCCCGAGCGGATACCTGCGCCTCTCCTACGCACTCGGCGACGACGCACTGCTCGAGGGCGTGCGGCGGTTGCAGAAGCTGTTCGGCTGAGCTTCCTGCCTCTCTCCTCCTCCGTCGTCGATCGGCCGCGGTCGGCTCGCGAGGTGGTCGCGATCTGCAGGGCGTCCAGCGTCCGCCTACGGCGATCCGCTCGCACGCGGATCGCCGGTTCGGCTCGGCCGTGCCGGCGAGCCGTTGGCCGCTTCTCCTGACGTCGGAGGAGGTTCGGCTCGGCCGTGCCGGCGAGCCGGTGGCCGCTTCTTCTGGCGTTCGGGGAAGGTCGGCGGGGCTGTGCCGGCGCCACTGCGGGTACTGCACTCGGTGGAGGGAGCGTGGGTCGAGGCGCCGCGGTCGATGGCGAGCATCCTGTCGCTGGCGGGTGCGGGCGTGGGGGACGAGGGGGGAAATCGCAAGAGGGGGTGGCGAAAAGGGTGCAGAGCTGTCAATGGGGGCCGGGACAGGGCACGCTGGTGCGATGAGCCCTGACGCAGCAGTCCGAGTCCGAGATCTGCGGAAGGACTACGGTGGCGCGCCCGCACTGACCGGCATCTCGTTCGACATCCATCGCGGAGAGACGTTCGCCCTCCTGGGGCCCAACGGCGCAGGCAAGTCGACGACGATCGAGATCCTCGAGGGCTACCGCGACCGCTCCGGCGGCGAGGCCTCGGTGCTCGGAGTCGACCCGCGCCACGGCGACCTCGCCTGGAAGTCCCGGCTCGGCATCGTGCTGCAGTCCAGCGGAGAGTCAGGCAACGCGACGGTCCGCGAGCAGATCGCGCACTTCGCCGGCCTCTACCCGCGTCCGCGCGACGTCGACGAGACCATCGAGGCCGTCGGACTCACCTCGAAGGCGCGCTCGCGCATCGGCAAGCTCTCGGGCGGTCAGCGCCGCAGGGTCGACGTCGCCCTGGGCATCATCGGGCGTCCCGAACTGGTGTTCCTCGACGAGCCCACCACGGGCTTCGACCCGGAGGCGCGGCACTCGTTCTGGGAGCTCGTCGCGCTCCTGAAGAGCGAGGGCACCACGATCCTCCTCACCACCCACTACCTCGACGAGGCCGCCCGTCTCGGCGACCGGGCCGCGGTCATCGCGGGCGGTCGGCTCCTGGCCATCGGCCCCATCGGCGAGATCGGCGGCGACGAGGCGCGGGTGCCCATCGTGCAGTGGGAGGAGGCCGGCGTGCTCCACCGGGTCCGCACGAGCGAGCCGACCCGCTTCGTCGCCGAGCTCTCGGCGCGGCTCGGCGAGCCGCCGGCGCTCGAGGTCCAGCGGCCCAGCCTCGAGGACATCTACCTCGACCTCATCCGGGACGACCGGGCGAGCGACGGCGGCATCGCCCTCGACATGATCGGAGAGCCGGCATGAGCGCGATCACCCAGGCCCGCCCCCGCACCCGGCTGCGCACCGGACCGGGCCGCACCCTTCGCCTCGGCGCCGCCCGCGCCCGCTACGAGGTCCGCTCCTACTTCCGGGCGCCCGACCAGGTGTTCTTCACCTTCCTCTTCCCGGTGCTGCTGCTCACGATCTTCTCGGTCGCGTTCGGCGAGAACGCGATCATGCAGGCGGACCCGCAGGATCCGGGCATCACCATGGCCGAGTACTACGTACCCGGGCTGGTCGCCGCGGGCATCCTGCTCTCGGGCGTGCAGAACCTCGGCGTCGACATCGCGGTGGAGCGGAGCGACGGCACCCTGAAGCGCCTCGCCGGCGCTCCGCTGCCCGTGCTGAGCTACTTCCTCGGCAAGTTCGGCCAGGTGCTGGTCACGAGCGTCGCGCAGACGGCGCTCCTGCTGGTCGTCGCCGCCACGGCCTTCTCGGTCGAGCTCCCGACCGACGGCGGGCGCTGGGCGACCTTCACCTGGATCTACCTCGCCGGAGTCGCGACCTCCGCGATCCTCGGCATCGCGGTCTCGGCGCTCCCCCGGTCCGGCAAGAGCGCGACCGCGGTGATCGTGCCGCCGCTGCTGGTCCTGCAGTTCATCTCGGGCTCGTACCTGTCGTTCACCACGCTGCCCGACTGGCTGCAGAACATCGCGAGCGTGTTCCCGCTGAAGTGGATCGCGCAGGGCATGCGCGCCGTGTTCCTCCCCGCCGACTTCGAGCAGCTCGAGGTCGACGGCGCCTGGGATCTCGGCGGCGTGGCGATCGTGCTCGGCGTCTGGCTCGTCCTCGGGCTCCTCGCGAGCCGCCTGACGTTCCGCTGGATCCGCCGCGACGCCTGATCGGCCTCGCTGATCGAGTAGCGGCCGCAGGCCTTCGCGGTCTCGATACGCCATTGCGCGGCTGCTCGACCAGCAGGGGACGGCCGCGCCGCCTCAGACCGTGGTGCCGACGACCACGGGCTCGGGGTGCAGCAGCACGCCGAACTCCGAGAGCACGCGGCCCTGGACGTAGCGGGCGAGCTCCGCGACCTCCTCGGCGCGCGCGCCGCCGCGGTTGGTCAGCGCGAGGGTGTGCTTGCTCGACACGGCCGCTCGCGAGCCGGGCAGGGCGAACCCGCGCGAGACTCCGGAGTGCTCGATCAGCCATGCGGCGCTGAGCTTGACGAGGGCGTCGGGCGACGAGGGCGCGGGCAGACCGATCGGCGCGCCCGCGGCGACGGCGTCGAGCGGAGTGACGACGTCGGCCTCGGCGGCCGGCTCGACCGGCCAGCGCGGTGCGGTCGGCGGCAGCCCGGCGGCGGCGGCGCTCGTGACGATCGGGTTCGTGAAGAAGGACCCCGCGCTGGCGGTGTCGGGGTCGTCCGCGTCGAGCACCATGCCCTTGGAGGAGCGCAGCCGGAGCACGGTCTCGCGCACGCGGTCGACGGGGACCCGGTCCCCGAGCTCGACGCCGAGCGCCGAGGCGAGCTGCGCGTACGCGATCGGGGCGCCGACCCCCTCCGTCTCCTCGAGGGCGAACTCGACGGCGAGGACCGCGCCGCGGCGGCCCTGCTTGAGCACCGACGTGCGGTAGCCGAGCTCGAGCTCGGCCGCAGTGAGGCGCACGGGCTCGCGCGCGCCCTCGTCGAGGAAGTCGACAGCGACGAGCGTGTCGCTGAGCTCCTGGCCGTAGGCGCCGATGTTCTGCACGGGCGAGGCTCCGACGGTTCCGGGGATCCCGCTGAGGGCCTCCAGTCCGGTCCAGCCGTTCCGGACGGTGGTCGCGACCAGTCCGTCCCACGACTCGCCCGCCTGCACGCGCAGGTGCACGGAGCCGGGCCGATCCGAGTGCAGCCGCTCGACTCCCGTCGTGCGGACGCGGACGACCGCGCCCTCGACTCCGTCGTCGCCGATGAGGAGGTTCGACCCGCCTCCCAGCAGCAGCCACGGCTCGTCGTCGGCCCACAGCTCCTGCAGCACCGAGACCAGCTCGGTCGCGGTGGCGGGCTCGAAGTAGCGCTCGGGAGCGCCGCCGACGCGCAGCGTGGTCAGCGTGGAGAGGGACGGCGGCGTCATCGGCACCGGGTCAGACGAGCCGGACGCGCGCCTGGGCCTTGCCCAGCACGGCCTGACCGGCGACCGAGACCACCAGATCGACCCGGACCCAGCCGGCCTCGGCGTCGATCGCTCCGACCTTGGCGACCACGTCGACGTCGGCGCCCTCGCGGGGGTCGACGACGACGGGGCGGGTGAAGCGGACCTGGTAGTCGAGGATGCGGCCGGCATCGCCGACCCAGTCGACGACGACCTGGACCGCGGTGCCCATGGTGAGCATCCCGTGCGCGAGGACGCCGGGGAGCCCGACCTCGGCGGCGACGTCGTCGCGGTAGTGGATCGGGTTGAAGTCGCCCGACGCACCCGCGTAGCGCACGAGGGTGTCGCGTTCGAAGTGCAGACGGCGCTCGGCGAGGACCTGGCCCTGCTGGAGCTCGGCGAGGACGGGGAGCGGCGCGAGCGGCTCCCCGGTGGGCACGGCGGCGGACTCGGTGCTCATTCGTCTCCCCTGACGACGAGGGTGGACACAGCGGTGACGACGTGCGCGCCGTCGCTGTCGGTGACGGCGGACTCCATCGTCACCATGGAGTGCGGACCGAGCTGCTTGACGCTCGAGACGCTCAGCACGGCCACGAGCTCGTCGCCGGCGACGATGGGGCGGGAGTGCACGAAGCGCTGGTCGCCGTGGACGACCCGGCTGAAGTCGATACCGGAGTCGGGCTCGGCCAGCACCTGCGAGACGGTGAGCTCCTGCAGCACGACGGCGAAGGTCGGCGGCGCGATCACGTCGGCGTACCCGGCGCGGCGCGCGGCCTCGGGGTCGTGGTGGAGCGGAGAGGTGGCGAGCACGGCGCGCGCGAATTCGCGGACCTTCTCTCGACCCACCTGGTAGACGGCGGTGGGCGCGAAGGCGCGGCCGGTCAGTTCGGGGTTCACGGGCACCCGGACAGTGTACGCGGTGCCCTTCTCGCGGTGGCGGTCTCCCCTCGCCCGGGTGGCACGCGCGTATGACCATCCGCAATTTCCCATGCGCGTATGGGTGACCCGCGCGCGTTCTTCTCGGAAGCTGGCCAGCATGTCGACACCCCTCCCCGAGCGCGACTGGGCCGAGTACGCCCGCGAGCTCGGCACCAACCTCCACCGCGCGCGCATGGCCAAGAACGAGAGCCAGGAGCGCATCGCCCACGCCGCCGGACTCGCGGGCTACACCTACCAGAAGTTCGAGAAGGGGGAGTCGAAGCCCGGCTCCCCCGCGAACCCGCAGCTGAAGACCCTCTTCGCGCTCTGCGAGGCGCTGGACGTCGAGCTGGCGGACCTGCTCCCGCCGAATCCTCCCCGCGTCTCATCCCGCGACTCCTCGTAGCAGGAGCGCCCGCTCGACCGCCCGGACGAGGCGGGCCGCTCCGCTGAGATCGAGATCGAGCGCTCCGAGCGCGTCGGACTCGATCCGGAGCCGCTCCTCGCCGTCGTCCCCCGGGCGGCAGACCGAGACGTGCACGACGAGCGCCTCGGGCTCGTCGGCGGAGACCTCGGGCCGCCAGCGCACGACCGGCACGCTGCGCGCCTCGGAGCGGTGCAGCCGCCGCGCCCGCCCTCCCACCTCGTCGTGCTCGCCCGCGCACCACATCGGGCACCCGTGGTCGCGCCCGCCGTTCTGTCGTCCGTCCATGTTCCGCACCAATCGCTCGAGGCGCACAGCACACCAGTCGGCACCGACATCGAGGAGGGCCCTCGACCGCGTCCCGTCGCGGGTGTGGACAGCCTCCGACCCCTCCCCCTCTGTGGAGGAGCGACGCCACTCTCCCATACCCAGGTGGTTCCGCGCACGACGGCGCCGGGCGGGTCAGCGGTGCACGATCAGCCAGGTCGCGACGGCCGTCGACGCCCCGCGGTTCACCATGCGGTGCGGACGCTCGCAGGGGAACGTGATCGCATCGCCGGCCGCCAGCACGACGGTCTCGTCCTCGAACTCCACCGTGAGCTCGCCGAGCGTCACCGTGCCGACCTCGAAGCCGTCGTGCCGCAGGAACTGGCGATGCGCGGTCGAGGTCGACCCCGGCGGGTAGGTCGACTCGAAGAAGTCGACCGCCTCGACCGGGCGGGGCGCGAGCCGACGGAACAGCACGCCGCCGTCGAGAGTCACCGGAGCGACGTCGCCCGCGCGCACGACCGCCGTGGCGACCGACGGGGGCGCCGGCTCGTCGAAGACCGCCGACAGCGGCACCCCGAGCGCGCCGACCACGGCGATCAGGCGGCCGACCGAGGGCTGCATCGAGCCGCGCTCGATCTGCGAGACCGCGCTCGCCGAGATCCCGAGCTCCCGGGCGAGGGCGCGCAGCGACATGCCGGAGGCGAGCCGCAGCTCGCGCAGGCGCGCACCGAGGCGCTCGCGGTCGACGCCTGCGGCGAGCGCCCCCGCGGCGATCTCGACCGGGCTCTCGGGGGCACCGGCATCGGTAGTCGAGTCCTCGGTGAGCATCGGGCGGCCCTCCTTCGGCGATCGTCACACACCCGTAACGGACCCGAAACGAGCCGGGGCGTGTCAAGCAATAGGTTCACATGCTGTGAAGCCACTGCTTCACAGAACCGGACTCCACGAACAGCGCCTCACGCACTCCGCGGGGACGGCCGACCGCCTCGGTCCGCCACCACGACCACCCTGACACATCCGATCCGAGCCGGGCCCGCGCCCGGCCGCCCGAGAGGTGGATCCTCCATGACCGACCGCGCCACAGCACCCCGCACCGACCTGCCCGCCGTCCCACCCGCCGCCCCCGAGCTCCCGGCCGGCGCCGCGCTGATCAAGCCCGGCTACGACGACCGCTTGGCGAACGAGGACCTCGCTCCGCTGGTGAAGCAGCGCTGGTCGAGCTACAACATCTTCGCGTTCTGGATGTCGGACGTGCACAGCGTCGGCGGCTACGTCACCGCCGGATCCCTCTTCGCGCTCGGCCTCGCAGGCTGGCAGGTCCTCGTCGCACTCGTCGTCGGCATCGTCATCGTGCAGATCTTCTGCAACCTCGTCGCCAAGCCGAGCCAGATCACCGGCGTGCCCTACCCCGTCATCAACCGGGCGATCTTCGGCATCCGCGGGGCGAACATCCCCGCGATCATCCGCGGCCTCATCGCGATCGCCTGGTACGGCGTCCAGACCTACCTCGCGGCGCAGTCGCTGAACATCGTGTTCCTCAAGTTCTTCCCCGACCTCGCCGCCTGGAACACTCCGGAGGCGTCCTTCCTCGGGCTGTCCGCGCTGGGCTACCTCTCGTACGCGATCCTCTGGGTCGCCCAGGCCGCGCTGTTCTGGCGGGGCATGGAGTCGATCCGCCGCTTCATCGACTGGGCCGGACCCGCCGTCTACGTGGTGATGCTGGTCCTGGCCGTCTACCTCGTGTCGCAGGCGGGCTGGGAGAACATCTCGCTGAACCTCGGCTCGGGCGAGGTCCTCGACTTCGCCGCCTCGCTGCCCGTCATGATCTCGGCCGTCGCGCTCGTCGTCTCCTACTTCTCGGGGCCGATGCTCAACTTCGGCGACTTCTCGCGCTACGCCCGCAGCTACGGCGCGGTGAAGAAGGGGAACCTGCTCGGGCTGCCGATCAACTTCCTCTTCTTCTCCCTCCTCACCGTCATCACCGCGTCCGCGACGGTGCCGGTCTTCGGCGAGCTCATCACCGACCCGATCGAGACGGTCGAGCGGATCGACACCTGGTTCGCGGTGCTGCTCGGCGGGCTGACCTTCGTCATCGCGACGATCGGCATCAACATCGTCGCCAACTTCATCTCGCCCGCGTTCGACTTCTCGAACGTCAACCCGAAGAAGATCAGCTGGCGGATGGGCGGCATGATCGCCGCCGTCGGCTCGGTGCTGCTGACCCCGTGGAACTGGTACTCGAACGACACCGCCATCCACTACACGCTCGGGATCCTGGGCGCCCTCATCGGTCCGCTGTTCGGCGTGCTCATCGCCGGCTACTACCTGATCAGCCGCCAGCGAGTGTGGGTCGACGACCTCTACACGATGAGCGAGACGGGACGGTACTGGTTCTCGAAGGGGTTCAACCCCAACGCGGTGTGGGCCACCGTCATCGGCGGAGTGCCGTCGGTCGCCTCGGTGCTCGTGCCCCGCTGGATCGCGGAGGCGGGCGGCCCCTCCTTCACCTGGCTCGGCGACTACAGCTGGTTCCTGGGCTGCGGACTCGGCTTCGTCGCCATGGCCCTGCTCGAGCGCCGCGCACCGCGGATCGGCCGACTCGAGGAGGACCTCGAGAACGTCAGCGACGGCAGCGCCGCCTGATCCGCGCGGGCGGCCGCTCGCTCCGGGCGGCCGCCCTCCCCGCACCCGCCACGTCCCCGAGGAACGCCATGCGCATCACCGTCGTCAACCCGAACACCAGCGAGCGGATGACGGAGGCGATCGGCCGGGCCGCCCGCTCCGTCGCCTCGATCGGCACCGAGATCACGGCGGTGACGCCTCCGATGGGGCCCGCCTCGATCGAGAGCCACTACGACGAGGCGCTGGCGGTGCCCGGGCTGCTGCACGAGATCGTCCGGGCTGACGCGGCGGGCAGCGACGGCTTCGTGGTGGCGTGCTTCGGGGATCCCGGAGTGGACGCCGCCCGCGAGATCGCGCGCGGCCCGGTCGTCGGCATCGCCGAGGCCGCGATGCACACGGCCACCCTGGTGGGCCGCCGCTTCAGCGTGGTGACCACGCTGTCGCGGACCAGCGGTCGCGCGTGGGACATCGCCCGACGAGCGGGTTTCGGGGAGGCGTGCGCCGGCGTGCACGCCTGCGACATCCCGGTGCTCGAGCTCGACGACCCGGGCTCGGACGCCCGCCGGGTGGTCCTCGAGGAGTGCGCCGCCGCCCTGGCCGCCGACGGCTCGGACGTGATCGTGCTGGGCTGCGCCGGCATGGCCGACTTCTGCCGCGAACTCTCGAGCGAGCTGGGGGTACCGGTGATCGACGGAGTCGCGGCAGCCGTCCGCCTCGTCGAAGGCCTCGTGGCGATGGGCGTCACGACCTCGCGGCGCGACGAGTTCGCCGCACCGCGCCCGAAAGCGATGTCGGGCCTGCTCGCTCCGTTCGCGCGGGTCTGACAGCGGTCGCATCGGGCTGCGAGGATCGGGGCATGACGGTCCTGCGCGAACTCGCCCTCGGCGCCCGCCTCTTCCTCCGCGGCTTCGGCACGTGGGTGCGCTCGCCCCGCGCGATGCTGCTGGGGGCGATCCCTCCGCTGATCGTGGGCCTCGTGTTCCTCGGCCTGCTCGTGCTCGTCGTGACCCGCGTGGGCGACGTCGTCGCCGCGCTGACCCCGTTCGCCGACGACTGGAGCGACACCTGGGCGTCGAACGCCCGACTGGCGATCTCGATCGCGGCGGTCGGCGCCCTCGTCGCCCTCGGGGTCGTCGTGTTCGCGGCGGTCACCCTGCTGGTGGGCGATCCGTTCTACGAGCGGATCTGGCGCGGTGTCGAGGACGAGCTCGGCGGCGTGCCGGACGAGCGGGAATCCGGGTTCTGGGCCGGGCTGGCCCGCTCGCTCCGAGACTCCGCCGTGCTCATCGCGACGTCGCTGGGCATCGGGATCGTGCTGGTGCTGCTGGGCGTGATCCCGATCGTCGGCCAGGTGATCGGCCTCGTGGCGGGAGCCCTCGTCGGCGGTCGCGCGCTCGCCCTCGAGCTGACGGGCTTCGCGGGCGA
This sequence comes from Rathayibacter sp. Leaf299, assembly GCF_001423055.1. Taxonomy (NCBI): domain Bacteria; kingdom Bacillati; phylum Actinomycetota; class Actinomycetes; order Micrococcales; family Microbacteriaceae; genus Rathayibacter; species Rathayibacter sp. Leaf299. Next base: position 634,902 of record NZ_LMNT01000002.1, on the reverse strand, counting down.
CGCACGCGGCATGGCTCTCGGCGAACGGCGACGGCTCCTCGGCGAGCGCCGGGCCGTGTCGCTCGGCTTCGGGATCGCCGTCTATCTCGCGTTCCTCGTCCCGGGCGGCGCGGTCATCGCCACCCCCGCTGCGACCGCGGGGGCGACGCTCCTCCTGCGCACGCTCCGGGGCGAGACGACCGAGCGCGTCGCCGCGTCCGGGACCCCCTGATCCGCTTGGCCGCCCGGGCGGGCGTCCCCTAGACTCCCCCCGTGCGCACGTCGACCCGAAGCCCCTGGTGGCCCGCCTCCTAGGCGGACCGACGCGCGAACCCCTCGCACACGACCGCCTCATCCGGGCGGTCGTTCTGCATGTCAGGGCCCGGGTGAGGGACACCCCGAACCAAGGACCACGATGACCTCGCTCCTCTCCCGCATCCTCTCCTCCGACGGATCGCTGCCGTTCGCCGTCGTGCTCCGGCAGGGCCGGTCCGAGGTGGACGTCTTCACCGGCGACGTCGTCGACGTCGAGGGGCTCGCCGACATCCCGCTGAACGGCGAGGACGTCCTCACCCTCGTCCCCTACCGACAGGTGCGCGAGCGCGGGTTCGCCGCGAAGGACGACGGAGCGCCGCTGCGCAACCTGATCGTCCGCGAGCGCGAGAGCGTGCCCCTGGACGACGTGCTCCGCCTGCTGCCCGAGCGCGAGATCCCCGTCGAGGAGCGCGGGTTCGACGTGCCCGACGAGGAGTACGCCGACATCGTGCGCCGCGTGATCGAGAACGAGATCGGCCGTGGGGAGGGCGCGAACTTCGTCATCAACCGCGCGTTCGTCGCCCACACCGACGCTCCCCCGGTCGAGGCGGTGCTGGCCTGGTTCCGCCGGCTGCTGACCGACGAGTCGGGCGCCTACTGGACCTTCGCGATCCACACGCCCGGCGTCGACGGCGCCCAGACCGTGACCGCGGTCGGAGCGACCCCCGAGCGGCACGTCTCGGTGCGCGACGGCGTCGCGATGATGAACCCCATCAGCGGCACGTTCCGCCACCCGGCCGCCGGGCCCACGGGCGAGGAGGTGCTCGCGTTCCTCGCCGACGTGAAGGAGAGCGAGGAGCTCTTCATGGTCGTGGACGAGGAGATGAAGATGATGAGCGCGGTCTGCCCGAACGGCGGCCGCATCCTGGGTCCCTTCCTCAAGCAGATGTCGCGGCTCAGCCACACCGAGTACCTCCTCGAGGGGCGCACCGACCTCGACGTCCGCGAGGTGCTGCGCCTGACGATGTTCGCGCCCACCGTCACCGGCTCTCCGATGGAGAACGCCTGCGCCGTCATCGCCGAGTACGAGAAGGAGCCGCGCGGCTACTACTCCGGGGTCCTCGCCCTCTTCGAGCCCGAGGAGCACGGCTACACCGTCGACGCCCCGATCCTGATCCGCACCGCCTACCTCCGCCCCGACGGGCGCCTCACCGTGCCCGCGGGCGCGACCCTCGTGCGCCACTCGACCCCGGAGGGGGAGGTCGCCGAGACGCGCGCCAAGGCGTCGGGCGTGCTGTCGGCGCTCGGGCTCCTGCCGGGCCGGGCGGTCCCGCCGGCCGTCGACCTCAACGCGCAGCCCGGAGTCGCCGAGGCGCTCGAGGCGCGCAACGAGCGCCTCGCGTCGTTCTGGCTCCGGCCCCAGGCGCCCGAGCACATCGCCGGGCTCGACGGCCACACCGCACTGATCGTGGACAACGAGGACCAGTTCACGACGATGCTCGCGCACCAGCTGCGGCACCTCGGCATGGATGCCCGGGTCGAGCGCTGGTCGAGCGTGGAGGACGTGCTCACGGACGACCTCGTGGTGTTCGGGCCCGGCCCCGGCGATCCGCGCGACGGGTCCGAGCCGCGCATCGCGCGACTCCGGGAGCTGATGACCGAGCGGCTCGAGTCGGAGCGGCCGATGCTCGCCGTCTGCCTCAGCCACCAGATGCTCTCGCTGCTCGCCGGACTGCCGGTCGAGCCTCTGCCTGCTCCGCGGCAGGGCGTGCGCCTCGCCGTCGACGTCTTCGGCGAGGAGGCGGCGATCGGCTTCTACAACACCTTCTCGTCGGTGGCGGGATCGGGTGTCGAGCGCACCCCGCTGCTCGATCTCGAGGTGTCGGGCGACCCGGTCAGCGGAGTGGTCGACGCGCTCCGCGGCGAGCACGTCGCGTCGGTGCAGGGCCACCTGGAGTCGGTGCTGTCCTCGGACGGGCTGCGCACGCTCGAGCGCCTCGTGCGCACCGCGACGGCGCAGCCGGCTCGCGCATGAGCGACGTGCGGCTGATCGCGTCGGACGCCTACTCCCTGGAGCTGCGCTACGCGATCGCCGACAGTGTGCGGGCGGCGGCGGAAGCGGCCAGGGCCTGGCACGGACGCGGTGACAAGGAGGCGGCCGACGCCGCCGCCGTCGCGGCGATGCGCGAGGTGCTGGCCGACGCTCCGTTCGACGGAGTCGTGGTGATCGGTGAGGGCGAGAAGGACGAGGCGCCGATGCTCGCGAACGGCGAGCGCCTCGGCCGCGCGACCTCCCCCTCGTGCGACGTGGCCGTCGATCCGCTCGACGGCACACGACTGACCGCCGAGGGGCTGCCCGGGTCGGTCTGCGTGATCGCGCTGGCGCCGCGGGGCGCGCTCTTCGATCCGCGCGACGTCTTCTACATGGACAAGCTCGTCTGCTCGGCGGCCGGCGCCGGAGTCGTCTCGCTCGACCGCTCCCCCGGCGACAACGCGCGGGCGCTGGCGGAGGCACTGGGCAGGCCGGTGGAGGAGCTCGTGGTCGCGGTGCTCGACAAGCCGCGGCACGTCGCCCTGATCGCCGAGCTGCGCGGCGTCGGAGTCGCGCTGTCGCTGCGCGGCGAAGGCGACGTGTCTGTCGCGATCGAGGCGGCCGACCCCGACGGCGCGGTCGATCTGGTTCTCGGCATCGGGGGGACGCCGGAGGGCGTCGTCGCGGCGTGCGCCGTGCGCGCGCTGGGCGGTGTCATGGAGGGGCGGCTCGCGCCGCAGACGGACCTCGAGCAGGCGAACGCGCTGGCGGCCGGTCACGACCTGGAGCGGCTGCTGCGGCTGGAGGACCTGGTCGCCTCGGACGACGTGCTCTTCGCGGGCTGCGCGGTCTGACGGCGCGGCCTGGAAGCAGAAGAACCCCGGCTCTCGAGGAGCCGGGGTTCTTCCGGAACGTAGCGGGAGCGGGACTTGAACCCGCGACACCACGATTATGAGCCGTGTGCTCTAACCACCTGAGCTACCCCGCCGCGCGTTCTTCGCAGGCTCGACCTGCGGGGAACGGAGCCCCCTGTGGGAATCGGACCCACTACCTCTTCCTTACCAAGGAAGTGCTCTACCAATGAGCTAAGGGGGCGCACCTGCGGGCTCCGGCCCCGGGGGGCCTGCCCCTCTCGGGGCGTGCCCGCGATTTGGCACCGTTAGACAATAGCACCTCGCTGGAGGGGCGGTGACCGCGGGTGGGGTGGTCGAGCTCGCTGGTCGAGGAGCGCCGCAGGCGCGTCTCGAGACCCGCCCGCCTAGGAGCGGCTCGCCGCGTCGAGGGAGGCGAGCTCGGCCTCGCCGAGGACGAGGCTCGCGGAGGCGACCAGGGCGGGGAGCTGCTCCATCACGCGGGCGCTGGCGATCGGCGCGACGACTCCGGGCTGCGAGCGGAGCCAGGCCAGCGCGACCGTCGCGACCTCGACTCCGTGCCCCTCCGCCACCGCGTCCAGCGCGCCGAGCACCCGGCGACCGCGGTCGTCGAGGTACTGCGCGGCTCCGGAGGCACGGGGCGAGTCGGACGTCGTGCCGTCGCGGTACTTGCCGGTCAGGAACCCGGAGGCGAGGGCGTAGTAGGGGACGGCCGCCAGGCCGTGCTCGCGGGCGAGCGGCAGCAGGTCGGCCTCGATGCCGCGCTCGACGAGGTTGTAGTGCGGCTGCAGGGCGACAGGCGCGTGCAGTCCCTCCGCCGCAGCGATGCGGAGCCACTCCGCGATGCGCTCGGCGCTGAAGTTCGAGACGCCGATCGCGCGCACCAGGCCCTCGTCGACGAGCTCCGAGAAGACGCGGGCGATGTCCTCCATCTCGACCGCGTCGTCGTCGAAGTGGGCGTAGTAGAGGTCGATGCGGTCGGTGCGCAGGCGCTCGAGCGAGGCGCGGGCGGCGGCGCGCACGGTGTCGGGGGCGAGGCCCGGGAACTCGGGGTGGCGGCTGACCTTCGTCGCGACGACCACGTCGTCGCGGTCCGAGCGGCGGCTCAGCCACTCGCCGATGATCGTCTCGGACTCGCCGCCCTTGTTGCCGGGGACCCACGCCGAGTAGGAGTCGGCGGTGTCGATGAAGTTCCCGCCCGCGGCCACGTAGCCGTCGAGGACGTCGAAGGAGGTCTGGCGTCCCGCGGTCCAGCCGAAGACGTTGCCGCCGAGCGAGAGCGGGAAGACCTCGATGCCGGAGTCGCCGAGCGGTGCGCGGGTGGAGGAGTCGTGGGCGGTGGGGGCGCTGTCGATCGTCATGATCCGATTCAACCCGCTGGGTGCGGGGCGCTCACTCCCCCTCCGGCGCATGTGGAGCAAGCACTCAGGCGCCGAGCCCGCTCCGCTCTCAGAGGTGCTCGGGCAGCGGGTAGTCGGCGTAGGCGAAGCGGGACGAGTCGGGAGCCCAGCCGGCGACGTTGATCGTGCCCTGCCCGCCGAAGAGCCGCTCCACCACGCGGCCGGGCTCGACGGATCCGGCGGGCCGGCCCGCGAGGTCCAGCAGGCGCAGCTCCACCGGGAGGTTCTCCGGGTGGCCTGCAGTGCCGTCCGGGTACGCGAGCGAGAGCAGGAGCGCTCCGTCGGGAGAGACGTGCGGGAACCAGTCGACGGTGGCGGACTCGACGACGCGCTCGAGCTCGGAGCCGTCGAGGCGCATCCGGAACAGCTGGGCCCGACCTCCGCCACCGCGCTCGGAGTTGAAGTAGAGGACGTCGCCGGTCTCGTCGAAGTCGACCCCGTCGTCGGGGTGCTCGTCGGCGGTCAGCGCGGTGAGCGGGCCTCCCTCGGCGGGCATCGTGTACACGTTCGTGACCCAGCGGCCGGAGGCGTCCTCGCCACCGCCGATGAGGGCGAGCAGCGTGCCGTCGGGCGAGACTCCGTGGAGGTAGTGCTTGAAGCGCGCTCCGGGCGCCTCCTCCGTCAGCCGCCGCGCCGGCGCCGAGCCGTCGAGCGCCACCGCGTAGAGGTGGCCGTCGCGCGCCGACACGTACGCGAGTCCGCCACCAGGGGCGAGCACATGGTCGTTGTTGAGCTCCTCCGGCACGCCGTCGAGCGGGACCGGCTGGAGCGTGCCCGCGTCGGCACCCTCGAGCGGCAGCCGGAACAGCAGGCCGTCGCCGTTGACGACGAGGAACGAGCCGTCGGGCGACCAGTTGGGCGCTTCGACGAGCAGAGTGCGCGACTCGAAGACGGTCGTCGACGTGCCGGAGGCGACGTCGTGCACACGGATCCGGCAGAGCTGATCGGGGAGGAGGGAGCGGGCCATGGCCCCACGCTACGGTGCGGCGGCGCACCGCGGCAGGAGCCCGGCGCTTCTCCGAGACCCCGTGACCCGTCAAGCCTCGCCGCACTCAGGTTCTGCGCCACACCCCTCGGATACCCTGGAGGTACGACTGTGCTGGGTACGCCTTGGGAGGAACATGTGATGCTCCTCATCCTCGCGATCTCGTTCGCCCTGGCCGTCGTGACCCCCTGGATCGTCGACCGGTTCGGCCCGAAGACCTTCTACGCCCTGGCGCTCGTGCCCGCCGGCACCTTCGTCGCCACCGCAACCGCGCTCCCCACGATCCTCGACGGCGGCGAGATCCGCGAGACCGTGCCGTGGATCCCCGCGCTCGACATCGCGCTGTCGTTCCGCCTCGACGCCCTCTCGGTCGTGCTGGCGCTCGTGGTCAGCGGAGTCGGCGCCCTCGTCCTGGCGTACTGCGCGTCCTACTTCTCGCGCGACGAGCCGTCGCTGGGCCGCTTCGCCGCCCTGCTCTCCGCCTTCGCCGGAGTGATGTACGGGCTGGTCACCGCCGACGACGTGATCATCCTCTTCGTCTTCTGGGAGGCCACGAGCGTCCTCTCCTACCTCCTGATCGGCCACTACAGCGGTCGCAAGGAGAGCCGCGGAGCCGGTCTCCAGGCCCTGCTCGTGACCACGCTCGGCGGTCTCGCGATGCTCGTCGGCGTCGTGATCCTCATCGTCGAGTCGAACACCACGAGCCTCGCGGGCATCGTCGCCGCGGCGCCGTCCGGCCCGATCGTCTCGACCGCCCTGGTGCTGGTGCTGCTCGGCGCCTTCTCGAAGTCGGCACTCGTCCCCTTCCACTTCTGGCTGCCGGCCGCCATGGCCGCGCCGACCCCCGTCAGCGCCTACCTGCACGCCGCCGCGATGGTGAAGGCGGGCATCTACCTCGTCGCCCGCCTCGCGCCCGGGTTCGCCGACGACTCCGTCTGGCTGCCCGTGGTGGTGAGCGTCGGCGTCTGGACCATGCTCGTCGGCGGCTGGCGATCGCTCCGCCAGTACGACCTCAAGCTCGTGCTCGCCTACGGCACCGTCAGCCAGCTCGGCTTCCTGACCGTGGCGGTCGGCTTCGGCTCACGCGACGCCGCGCTGGCCGGGCTCACCCTGCTCGTCGGTCACGCCCTCTTCAAGGCGCTCCTCTTCCTCGTGGTCGGCATCGTCGACCACCGCGCGGGCACCCGCGATCTGCGCAAGCTCAGCGGCCTCGGCCGCCGGGCGCCGGTGCTCGCGGGGGCCGCGCTGCTGGGCGTGCTCTCGATGGCGGGAGTGCCCCCGCTGCTCGGATTCGTCGCCAAGGAGGCCGTCTTCACGAGCCTGATCTCGGCGATCGAGCAGGGCTCGGCCTGGGCCTGGGTGGCGCTGATCGGACTCGTCCTGGGCTCGATCCTCACCGTGGCGTACTCGGCGCGCTTCTTCTGGGGCGCCTTCGCGCGCAAGAAGGGGCTGGAGGACACTCACCTGCACGCCGAGCCGTGGACCTTCACCGCTCCGCCGGTGCTCCTGGCCGCCGCGAGCGTCGTGTTCGGCATAGCCGCGTCGGTGCTCGACCCGCTGATCGCGGTCTACGCCGACACCCTCCCGTTCGGCGCTCCCGACGGGGACGCGGAGCTGGTCGCGGCGGCCGAGGAGTCGGACCACGGCGGCTACCACCTGGCGCTCTGGCACGGCTTCGAGCCGGCGCTCGCGCTGAGCGCCCTCGTGATCGCGATCGGCCTCCTGCTCTTCGCGAAGCGCGTCGCGGTCGCCCGCCTGCAGTCGAAGGTGCCCAACCGCATCGACTCGGCCGAGGGCTACTGGGCCACGGTGCGCTGGCTCGACCGCGTCGCCAGCACGGTGACCGAGTTCGTCCAGCGCGGATCGCTCCCCCGCTACCTCACCGTGATCTTCGCGGTCTTCGTCGTCGGAGCCGGCGGTGCCGCGGCGTTCAACCGCACCTGGCCCGATGAGCTGGTCTTCTGGGACACCCCGGGCCAGCTGGCGGTCGCCGCCGTGATGATCCTCGCCGCGGTCCTCTGCGCGCTCGCCCGCAACCGCGTCGCGGCCGTGCTGCTGGCGGGAGCCACGGGCTACGGCATGGTCGCGCTCTTCGCGCTCCAGGGCGCCCCCGACCTCGCCCTGACCCAGGCGCTCATCGAGACGGTGACGCTGGTCGTCTTCGTGCTCGTGCTGCGCCGCCTGCCCACCCGGATCGCCGCGAAGCACCAGCCGATGCGCAAGCGCCTGCGCGCCGTGATCGGCATCTCGGTCGGAGCCGTCATGGCGGTCGTCGCGACCATCGCCCTCGGGGCCCGCACCGCGACTCCGATCTCGGTCGACCTGCCCCGCCTCGCCTACGAGGAGGGGAAGGGCCGCAACATCGTCAACGTCCTGCTCGTCGACATCCGCGCCTGGGACACGATGGGCGAGATCTCGGTCCTCGTCGTCGTGGCCACCGGAGTCGCGAGCCTGATCTTCCTCTCGAGCCGGGCGGGAGGCGCCCCGCGCCTGGAGCAGCCGGGCGCCGACGACCGCCGCGAGCGCGCCAGCGACCTCACGGCCCCCGCGCCGCAGTCCGAGCAGTCCGCGGGCGAGGGCGATCGCGGCTCCTGGCTCGTCGCCGGGCGGACGCTCCGCCCCGAGAACCGCTCGATCGTGCTCGAGGTGCTCGTGCGCCTCCTGTTCCACCCCGCGATGATCGTGTCGGTCTACCTGCTCTTCACCGGCCACAACACCCCGGGCGGAGGCTTCGCGGGCGGCCTGCTCGCCGGCCTCGCCCTGGTCGCGCGGTACCTCGCGGGTGGTCGCTTCGAGCTCGGCGAGGCCGCTCCGATCGACGCGGGCAAGGTGCTCGGACTCGGGCTCCTCTTCGCCGTCGGCACCGCGGTGTCCTCCCTCTTCTTCGGACTCGAGGTGCTCGAGTCGAGCTGGCTCGACCTGTACGTGCCGATCCTCGGCGAGCTGCACCTGGGCACCTCCACCCTCTTCGACATCGGGGTCTACCTCATCGTGATCGGCCTGGCGCTCGACATCCTCCGCAGCCTCGGCGGCGAGGTCGACCGCCACGGCGAGGAGGCCGAGCAGGGCTCGCCCTCGGGCGACGGCGTCACCCACTCGACCGACAGCACCCCCGGCCCCGGCGCCGGCACGGTCGACGGGCTCGAGACGAAGCTCCCCACCGGATCCACGGTCGTCGGCGGCCCGGGACGGGGGGACGGCGCATGAGCACCACCCTCGTCCTCGTGGTCGTGATGGCCGTGATGTACGCCGCCGGCGTCTACCAGATGCTCGAGCGCAGCCTCACCCGGATCCTGATCGGCTTCGTCCTGATCGGCAACGCGACCAACATCCTGATCCTGCTGATGGCGGGCCGGTCGGGGTTCGCTCCGTTCGTGAACGACGGCCGCAGCTACGAGGAGACCGCGGAGGGGATGGCCGACCCGCTCCCCCAGGCGCTGATCCTGACCGCGATCGTGATCACGTTCGGCATCACCGCGTTCCTGCTCGCCATGATCTACCGGCGGTGGCGCCTCGCGAACGCCGACCAGGTGGAGGACGACGAGACCGACGCGTCGGTGCGCGCCGACGCCGCCGGCATCTCGGCGCAGACCACGGCCGACGACAAGGCCCTCGACGACCTGCTCGAGGCGAGCGACGAGGGCACGGCGGCCAGGCACGGAGAGAGCTCGATGAGCGACGACAGGAAGGAGGACCGATGAACGTGCTGATCCCCCTCGTCGTCACCCTCCCCCTGCTGGGAGCCGCGGTCGCGCTCGTCCTCGGCCGCCACCGCCGCGCCCAGATCCTCGTCAACATCGTGACGCTGTCGGCGGTCCTCGTGATCTCCTCCGTGCTGCTCGTGCTCGTGCTGACGAACGACGACGGCGGCAGCGCCGTCTACGTGGGCGGCTGGGAGCCGCCGTGGGGCATCGTGCTGGTCGTCGATCCGCTCGCCGCGCTGATGCTCGTGATCACCTCGATCACGCTGCTGGGCGTCCTGCTGTTCTCGGTGGGCCAGGGCCTGGTCGACGGCAACCGCGAGACACCGGTCACGATCTTCCACCCGACCTACCTGATCCTCTCGGCGGGCATCCTCAACGCCTTCGTGGCGGGCGACCTCTTCAACCTCTACGTCGGCTTCGAGATCCTGCTGGCCGCGAGCTACGTGCTGATCACGCTGGGCGGCACCGCGCCGCGCATCCGGGCGGGCACGACCTACGTGGTCGTGAGCCTGGTCTCGAGCGTGTTCTTCCTCTCGGCCATCGGCCTGCTCTACGGAGCGACCGGCACGGTCAACATGGCGCAGCTCTCGATCCGCATCGCCGAGCTCCCCGCCGACGTGCAGCTCGTTCTGCACGTGGTGCTGCTGCTGGGCTTCGGCATCAAGGCGGCGGTGTTCCCGCTGTCGTTCTGGCTGCCCGACTCGTACCCGACCGCCCCCGCGCCGGTCACCGCGGTGTTCGCGGGCCTGCTCACCAAGGTCGGCGTCTACGCGCTGATCCGCACCGAGACGCTGCTGTTCCCCGGAGGAGACCTCAGCGCGGTCCTGCTCGTGGTCTCCCTCCTGACGCTCGTCGTCGGGATCCTCGGCGCGGTCGCGCAGGCCGACATCAAGCGCATGCTCTCGTTCACGCTGGTCTCGCACATCGGCTACATGGTCTTCGGCATCGCGATCGGGTCGCAGGCGGGCTACGCCGCGACGATCTTCTACGTCATCCACCACATCACGGTGCAGACCACCCTGTTCCTCGCGACGGGGCTCATCGAGCGCGTGGGAGGGACGACGTCGATCCTGCGGCTGGGCGGTCTGCTGAAGGCGTCGCCGCTGCTGGCGCTGCTCTACTTCATCCCCGCGATGAACCTCGGCGGCATCCCTCCGTTCACCGGCTTCCTCGGCAAGGTCGGCCTGTTCGTCGCCGGCACGGAGTCGGCGACGGAGCAGCCCTCGTGGCTGATCTGGGCGGTCATCGCCGCCGGCGCCGTCACCTCGCTGCTCACCCTCTACGCCGTCGCCCGCGTCTGGAACATGGCGTTCTGGCGCCGCCAGGAGGAGGTGCCCGGCTACGAGTCGCCGCTGATCGACCAGCTGCAGGAGGACCCGCACGACACGGGAACGGTTAGGACGCGGCACTCGCCGCCCATGATGGTGCTCGCGACCGCGGGCATGGTGCTCGTGAGCATCGCGCTCACCGTCGGCGCCGGGCCGCTCTACGACGCGAGCGAGCACGCCGCGGCCGAGATCGCCGATCCGTCGACCTACATCGCCACCGTGTACCGCGACTCGTCCTTCGGAGAGGAGGGCCCCCGATGAGCCCCCGCCGCCGCGTGGACATCTGGAACCGCGTCGCCATGTTCGTCACCCTCGTCGGCATCTGGGTGCTGCTGTGGGACGACGTCTCGGTGCTCTCGATCGTCTCGGGCTTCCTGATCGCCCTGCTGATCACCCGGGTCTTCTACCTCCCGCCCGTCGAGTTCTCGAACCGCATCAACCCGTGGTTCGTGCTGCTCTTCGTCCTGCGCCTGCTGCTCGACATCGCCAGCGCGTCGGTGCGGGTGTCGTGGCAGATCCTCACCCTGCCGGTCCCGGTGCACAACGCGATCGTGGCGGTGCATCTGCGCAGCCGCTCCGAGGGCATGCTCGTCTGGACCACCGAGGCGGTGTCGCTCGTCCCCGGCTCGCTCGTGATCGACGTCGACCCGCAGCAGAACGTGCTCTACCTGCACGTCCTCGGCGTCACCCACGACGAGGGCGAGCGGATCGAGGAGGTGCGCCGCACGGTGCTCAGGACCGAGGCGCGCATCGTCCGCGCGATCGGCTCGAAGGAGGACGTCGCACGCGTGAACCAGCCGCTCGGCGAGGGTGCGGGGGTGCTCCGATGATCGACTGGCTCGTCTGGATCCTCGTGCCCGTGTTCGGCATCGCGTGCCTGCTCGCGCTGGTGCGCATCCTCATCGGCCCCTCGGTGCTCGACCGCGTGGTCGCGGCCGACGTGCTGGTCGCCACGATCATCTGCGGGATCGGAGCCGAGATGGCGGTCAACCGGCACGCCACCACCCTCCCCGTCGCCCTCGGCCTCGCGCTCTTCGCCGTCTTCGGCTCGATCAGCGTCGCCAAGTTCATGGCCAACCGCGAGGAGGACTGACATGGACCTCGTGCTCGACGTCCTCACCGCCGTGCTGCTCCTCGCCGGCGGGCTGCTCTCGCTGGTCGCGGCGATCGGATTGATGCGCTTCGACGACCTGCTCTCGCGGATGCACGCGGGGACCAAGCCGCAGGTGCTCGGCCTGATCTGCGTGATGCTGGCCGTAGCGATCCGGAACCCCGGCTTCGCCGCCGCCGGCACGATCATCCTGGTGATCGGGTTCCAGCTGCTGACCGTGCCGGTCTCGGCGCACATGGTCGGCCGCGCCGCCTACCGCGCCGAGGCGGTCTCGACCGGGTACCTCGTCGCCGACGAGCTCGCCGAGGCCGTGTCGCGGGCCGACGAGCAGGCGCGCACGACCACGGGGCCGGAGTCGGGTCACACGTCGGAGGAGGCGGCGCGGACCTCTCGGGCGCCGCAGCCGGAGGACGAGGACGGGCCCGCGGCGACGGCGTAGGCCGGGTCTTCGGCGGCTCGAGCCCGGAGCGGGGCCGCGAGCAGGCGCCGAGGCGTTCAGCGCAGGAGCACCGCTCCGGCGGTCGGTGCTCCCGCAGCGCCCGTCATCGAGCGTGCCGCGAAGCCGCCGATCGCGAGGGTCGCGGCGAGCAGGCCGCCGAGCAGGAGCACCAGCAGCGGCACCACCCAGAGCAGGGCGCGGCGGCGGCGGGCTCTGGCCTCGTCGGGAGTCTCGTCGGTCACCCGTCGACCCTACGACGTCGTGCACCCCCTGCCCGCGAGGGGTGCTCTATCCTGGCCGCATGCCCCTCGAATCCCCTGTTTCCGGCGCGCCCGCGAACGAGCCGGTCGTGTTCCCCGCCGACTCGCCGAGCACTCCGGGCTCCGAGTGGTGGCGCTCCGCCGTCATCTACCAGATCTACCCGCGGTCCTTCGCGGACGCGGACGGCGACGGCATCGGCGACCTCCCCGGCATCACCGGCCGCCTCGACAGCCTGGCCGAGCTGGGCGTCGACGCCATCTGGCTCTCGCCCTTCATGACCTCCCCGCAGAACGATGCGGGCTACGACGTCGCCGACTACTGCGACGTCGATCCGCTCTTCGGCACCCTCGCCGACTTCGACGCGATGCTCGCCCGCGCGCACGCGCTGGGCATCCGCATCATCGTCGACCTCGTGCCCAACCACTCGTCCAGCGCGCACCGCTGGTTCCAGGAGGCGCTGGCGGCGCCCGCGGGCAGCGCCGAGCGCGCGCGCTACCTGTTCCGCGACGGCCGGGGCGAGACCGGCGAACTGCCGCCGAACAACTGGGAGTCCGTCTTCGGCGGTCCGGCGTGGACGCGGATCACGGAGCCCGACGGCGCGGCCGGCCAGTGGTACCTGCACCTCTTCGACACGTCGCAGCCCGACTTCGACTGGACGAACGAGTGGGTGCGCGAGCGCTTCCGCGAGGTGCTGCGCTTCTGGCTCGACCGCGGAGTCGACGGCTTCAGGGTCGATGTGGCGCACGGCATGATCAAGGCCGACGGCCTGCCCGACTACACGCCGCCCGCCGACAGCGGCTCCATGGGCGGAGTGGCACCGGCCGACGACCCCGACCCCGAGACGGCCCCCTACTGGGCCCAGGACGGTGTGCACGAGATCTACCGCGACTGGCACGCGCTGCTCGCCGAGTACCCGGCCGACCGCGTGCTCTGCGCCGAGGCCTGGGTCCAGCCGCTGCCGAAGCTCGCCCGCTGGGTCCGGCCCGACGAGATGCACCAGGCGTTCAACTTCGCCTACCTCGAGACGCCGTGGGCCGGTCCCGCCCTGCGCGACATCATCGACTCCTCGCTCACGGCGTTCGCCGCGGTGGGCGCCCCGTCGACCTGGGTGCTCTCGAACCACGACGTCGTGCGCCACGCGAGCCGCCTCGCGCTCACGGCCGACAACCCGCAGGGCTACGGCATCGGCCCGAAGTCCGCCGGACTCCCCGACCCGGTGCTGGGTCTGCGCCGCGCCCGCGCCGCCACGGCGCTGATGCTCGCGCTGCCCGGCTCCGCCTACGTGTACCAGGGCGAGGAGCTCGGCCTGCCGGAGGCGATCGATCTGCCGGACGAGTCGCGGCAGGATCCGACCTGGTTCCGCACGAAGGGCGAGCGCTACGGCCGCGACGGCTGCCGCGTCCCCCTGCCCTGGGAGGCCCACGCTCCCGCCTACGGCTTCAGCGCGTCGGGCGACTCCTGGCTGCCGCAGCCCGGCGACTGGGCGCCCTTCGCCCGCGACGCGCAGCGCGGAGTCGAGGGGTCGACCCTCGAGCTCTACCGGGCGCTGCTCGCCGAGCGCCGCGCGTCGCGGCTGGGCGAGGGGTCGATCGAGTGGCTCGACGGGTACCCGGAGGAGGTCGTGGCGTTCCGGAACGGAGGCGTCACGGTCGTCGCGAACACCGGCTCCGAGCCGGTGGAGCTGCCGGTCGGCACGGTCGTGCTCTCCTCCGAGGAGCTGCACGAGCCGGCGCTGCCGGGCGACACGACGGTCTGGCTGCGCACGAGCTGACGGGTCGGGCAGGTCCGGCGCCTGCACGCTCTGCAGGCGTCCGTGCGATCTGCAGGCGTCCGTGCGATCTGCAGGCATCGGTGCGGTGTGCAGGGCTTCCGCGGTCGAGCGGAGGAGTCTTCGCGGCTGAGCGCGCTCTCACGCTGCGAAGGCCTGCAGATCGAACGAATACCTGCAGATCGCGCACGCGTCCGGTCACGGTACCGGCCCAGCAGCCGGGCCCGACTGCGCCGGCGGTCAGCGTCCGGCGTTGGCCTTCAGCCAGAGGTACGAGTCGACCTTCGTGACCCCGTCGATCCGGATCTCGAAGTGCAGGTGCGGTCCGGTCGACATGCCCGTGCTGCCGACGAGTCCGAGGAGCTGACCGACCTTCACCGGGTCGCCCTCCTTCACCGCGGCGGTGCCGTGCTGCATGTGGGCGTAGACGCTCGAGACCAGCTCGCCGTCGATCTCGTGGTCGACGATCACGTGCACGCCCAGGGAGCCCTCGCCATCGATCACGGTGTGCACGACTCCGTCGGCGATCGCCTGGATCGGCGAGCCGTTGCCGGGGTTGAAGTCCGTGCCGCCGTGGTTCACCGAGCAGCCCGCGCAGTTGCGGTAGCCGAAGCGGTCGCCCACCGGCACTCCGACGGCGAAGGGCCACTGGATCGACGCGTTCTGGTCGTTCGTGAAGCCGGCGTCCGAGGTGCGGACGATGGCCGCGACGTCGGTCTGCGTCTTGCGCTCCTGGACCCCGAAGCCGTCGCGCGCGACGGTCTCGGCGCCGACGGCCCCGGCGACGAAGGACTGCGAGCCCTCGCGCAGGTCGACCCCCGGAGCGAGCACACCGGTCAGGTTCTGCGCCTGGACGTCCTCGGCGGTGAGGAGGGAGGTCGCCGGCAGCGAGGTCGCGGCGACGATGGCGGCGACGAAGGACAGGGCGACGAGCCCGCCGACGCGGGTGCGCGGCGCGGGTCGGAGGGGGGTCACCCGGGGAGCCGGCACAGGAGCGGGGGCGCGGGTCGCAGCGGCACGCGCCCGGGCGACCCGGCGCTCGGCGTCGAGCAGGTCGGTGGCGACCGGAGCGGCGGTGTCGGTCTCGGCGGCCACCTCGGCCGCGAGGGCCTGAGCCCGCTCGCGCTCGCGCAGCGCGCGTCGGGAGACCGGTGGGGTCGATTCGCCGGGGGTCGATGCGGACGCAGCGGGGGAGGGCGAATCGGGGCTCACGAAATCGGGATCTTCCGTCGGGGACAGGCGGACGAGGCGCACTCCGTCAGGGGCCGGACGGCGTCTCGGGTCTTCGCGAGGGCATCCTGTGCGAATGTCACGAATTCATAAAGGATACCCACGGACTGCGGAATCCGACCAGAGCGGTCGATGCAGAGGCACGATCCGGGCGTCGGACGCCGCTTCGACCACTGCTCCGTTGCGTGCCCATTCGCACGCATGCATCGACTCCGCGCTCCGACCGGTCTCGGAGAGCGCTCACACCTCGTCGGCGCGCAAGCGGCGGAGCAGGGGCTCGAGCTCGCCGAACAACGGGTCCGGCGCCGCGATCAGCAGGTCGGAACTCGCCGGACGGCCCTCGAAGCCCTCCACGCGCACCCCCGCCTCCTGGGCGATCAGCACGCCCGCCGCCTGGTCCCACGGGTTCAGCCCCCGCTCGAAGTAGGCGTTCAGCTGACCCGACGCGACGGCGCACAGATCCAGCGCCGCCGAGCCGATCCGGCGGATGTCGCGCACCGAGCCCAGCAGCTCCTGCACCACCGCGCCCTGGCGCATCCTCCGCGCGGAGTCGTAGCCGAAGCCCGTGCCGACCAGCGCCAGCGAGAGCGAGGCCGGCGCGACGGCGCGCAGCACGGCTCCGTCCCGCGAGGCGCCGCCGCCCAGGGAGGCCGCGTACACCTCCCCGGTCGACCCGTTCACCACGGCGCCGGCGAGCGCCGTCCAGGTCCGCGGATCCGGCTCACCCTCGACGACCGCGATGCTGACCGCGTAGGACGGGATGCCGTAGAGGTAGTTGACGGTGCCGTCGATCGGATCGACGACCCAGGTCAGCCCGCTGGTCCCGCCTCCGCCGCCCGACTCCTCCCCCAGGAAGCCGTCGTCGGGACGCGCCTCCTCGAGACGTCGCCGGATCAGCTGCTCGACCTCGCGGTCGGCTGCCGTGACCACGTCCTCGGCCGACGACTTGGACGCCGCGATCTCGACGCCGTCCTCCCGCCGCTGTCGGGCGAGGTGCGCCGCCTCGACGGCGATCGAGCGGGCGATGGCGAGGAGGGAGGCGTGGGCACTCATGGTCCCAGCCTAGGGACCGCGCCATCATGGAGGCATGAGCATCCCGATCGCGATCACTGGAGCCACCGGAGCCGTGGGCGGGCGCGTCGCACGCGAGCTCGCCGCGGCCGGCCTCCCCCTCCGCCTGCTGGTCCGCGATCCCTCCCGCGCCCCCGAGCTGCCGGGCGCCGAGGTGGTGCGCGCGACCTTCACCGAGCCCGGCGCCTCGCTCGAGGGCGTGAGCCTGCTGCTGATGGTCTCGGCGTCCGAGAACGAGCACCGCCTGGCGGAGCACCGCTCGCTCGTCGCTGCGGCCGCGGAAGCGGGCGTCGAGCACGTGGTCTACACCTCGTTCGCCGGAGCGGCGCACGACGCCGCGTTCACCCTCGCGCGGGATCACGCCGCGACGGAGGACGCGCTCCGCGACTCCGGCACAGGCTGGACCTTCCTGCGCGACAACCTGTACCTCGACTTCCTGCCGGACATGCTCGGCGCGGACGGCGCGATCCGCGGGCCGGCCGGCACGGGACGTGCGGCGGTGGTCGCCCGCGAGGACGTGGCTCGCACGGCCGCGGCGATCCTCCGCTCCCCCGACGAGCACCGGGGTGCGGTCTACGAGCTCACGGGGCCCGAGGCGCTGACCCTCGACGAGGTGGCCTCGACGCTCAGCGCCGCCGGGCGTCCGGCCGTGTTCGTCGACGAGACGCTCGAGGAGGCCTACGCCTCCCGGCGGCGCTGGAACGCCCCCGACTGGCAGGTCGACGCCTGGGTGAGCACCTACACCGCGATCGCCGCGGGGCAGCTCGAGCACGTCTCGGACGATGTGGAGCGCCTCACCGGGCGCCCGCCGCTGTCGCTGGCCGGGTTCCTGGCCCGCGAGCAGCGATGAAGCGGGGCACCAACCTCCCGGCGCTCGGCGGCTACAACCAGGCGCTGGTGCTCGAGCTCATCCGCCGGGCGCCCGCCGGGATCAGCCGGATCGAGCTCGCCGCGCAGACCGGCCTCTCGGCGCAGACGCTCTCGAACGTCGCCCGCCGACTCCTCCAGGACGGGCTGGTGCGCGAGGCGGGCAAGTCCGGCTCCGGCCCCGGCAAGCCGCGCACGATCCTGCAGCTGGAGCCCGACGCGCGTTTCGCGATCGGGCTGCACATCGACCCCACCGTCACCACCTGCGTGGTGCTGGACCTCGAGGGCCGCACCGTCGCCCACGCCCGCACGCGCACGCCGCGCGGCATCCGCCCCGAGGAGACGATCGCTCGCCTCAGCGCCTCCGTCGCTGCGATCATCGAGACCTCGGGCGTCGATCGCGAGAGGGTCCTCGGAGTCGGCATCGCCTTCCCGGGACCGCTCGACGCCCAGCAGGGCCGCATCTTCGACCCGCCGCTGCTCGAGGAGTGGCACGACGTGCCGCTGGGCGACTCGCTGTCGGCCTCGACGGGCCTCACCGTGCACGTCGAGAAGGACGTGACGGCGGCCATGGTCGCCGAGACCTGGATCTCGACGCACGACGTGGGCGCGAACGGCCTGCTCTTCTACTACGGCACCGGAGTCGGTGCCGGCCTGGTCGTCGAGGGCGCCGTGGTCCGCGGGGCGAGCAGCAACGCGGGCGACATCGGGCACCTCATCGTCGATCCGGACGGGCCGCTCTGCCGCTGCGGGCGGCGCGGCTGCCTCGGCGACTCCATCGCCCCGAGCGCGCTCGTCGCCGAGGCGGTCGAGCGGGGGATCCTGCCTCCGCCGCGCGACGGCCTGGACCCGAGCTCGGTCGACGCGGGATTCAGCCGCCTGCTCGAGCAGGCGAACGCCGGCCACGAGGACGCCGCCGCGATCGTCCGTGTCGCGGCGCAGCGCATCGCGCGCGGGGTGCTGAACATCGCGGGCCTGCTCGACCTCGACCACGTGATCTTCGGCGGACCCTTCTGGGAGCGGGCGGCCGGCGCGGTCCTGCCCGTCGTCGCGACAGCCCTCGCCGAGGACCCGGCGTCGATGCTCACGCACCGGGTCCAGCTGCGCAGCTCGCGGCTGGGCGAGGACATCGCGGCGATCGGCGCCGCCTGCGTGGTGCTGGACCGCGCGATGACGCCCGCGACGGCGTCGCTCCTCATCGAGACCTGATCGTCATCATCGCCCGGCTCTCCACCCGGCCGTCGCTCTTGACAGAGTTATTCAAGACGTTTTATAAATAGCCCGGAGGCCGGTGGGACACCCCGACCGGTCCCCGGAGCAGACCCGCGTGCGCGGACGCTCCGACCCTCGCCCCTCCCCCGGGGGCGGGGGTCGTCCGGTCGCTGTCGCGACCCTGAAGCAAAGGAGCTTTCATGTCCCGTCGAGTCGCGGTCGCCGCCGCTGCACTCACCGTCGTGATGGGCCTCACGGCCTGCTCGGCGTCGTCCCCCTCCGCCGGAGGCGAGGAGCCGAAGTCGATCAAGGTGGCCTACCAGACCACCGCCACCTTCGCCCAGATGCAGACGCTGATGGAGGACGCGAAGGAGCAGTACGAAGCCGCCCACGAGGGCGTCACGATCGAGCTGGTCCCGATCCAGGGCGAGGGTCCCGACTACTACACGAAGCTCGCTCTGATGAACAAGTCGGCGGCCACCGCCCCCGACGTGCAGTACGAGGACACCTTCAAGATCCAGTCCGACGCCGCCGCCGGCTACCTCCTCCCGCTGGACGACCGCCTCGCCGAGTGGGAGGACTGGTCGCAGTTCGCCGACGGAGCTAAGCAGGCCGGCCTGGGCCCGGACGGCAAGACCTACGGCGTCTCGCTCGGCACCGACACCCGCGGCCTCTGGTACAACACCGAGCTCTTCGAGCAGGCCGGCATCGCGACCCCCTGGGCGCCCGCTACCTGGCAGGACGTGCTCGACGCGGCCGAGACCATCAAGAGCGAGCTGCCCGACGTGATCCCGCTGAACGTCTACTCCGGCAAGGCCGCCGGCGAGGCCGCCTCGATGCAGGGCCTCGAGATGCTGCTCTACGGCACCGAGGACACCCTCTACGACACCGACGCGAAGAAGTGGATCGTGGGCAGCCAGGGCTTCCGCGACTCCCTCTCCTTCATCGGCGACGTGTACCAGGACGGCCTCGGCCCGACCCCGCAGCAGGCGCTCGACCCCAACATCTTCACCAACGTGACGGCGGAGTGGCTGCCCTCCAGCACCCTCGCGATCGCGCTCGACGGCTCCTGGCAGTCCGGCGCCTGGATCGACGGCGGCTCGAGCCCCTGGCCCGAGTGGGACTCGACCCTCGCCCTCGCACCCATGCCGACGCAGTTCGGCGACGCCCCGGGATCCACCAGCATGTCCGGCGGCTGGACCCTGGCCATCGGAGCGAACACGAAGGCGCCCGACCTGGCCTTCGACTTCCTCACCACGGCCCTGAACAAGGACAACTCGCAGTCGTACGCGATCTCGAACTCGCAGATCGCGGTCCGCGCCGACGTCGCCGAGGACCCCGAGTACACCGCCGCGAACCCGTCGTTCGAGTTCTTCTCGAGCCTGGTGCCGAACACGCACTTCCGCCCGGCCACCGAGGACTACGGCCAGATCTCGAACGCGATCACCGTGGCGATGGAGTCCGTGATGACCGGGCAGCAGAGCGTCGAGGAGGCCGCGGCCGCCTACGACGAGGCCGTCGAGGGCATCGTCGGAGCCGACGGCGTGACGGAAGCCGAGTAGCGTGACCCCCTCCCTCCGCGCGCCCGTGCGGCCGGTCGACGGCCAGGAGCTCCCGGGCTCCCGGCCGCCGGCCGGCGAGGGAGCGAGGACGGCGGCGCTGCACCGCCGCCGCTCGCTCCTGCGCACCCTGCCCCTGGGTCCCGCCACGCTGATCCTCGCGATCTTCCTGCTCGGGCCGATCCTCGTCTCGTTCTGGGGATCCTTCACCGACTCCTCCCTCTCGGGCAGCACCGCCGCGGCGAACTCGTTCGTCGGCTTCGACAACTACGTCGCCCTCTTCCAGGACCCGGACTTCCCCAACGCCGTGATCCTCACGGTCGTGTTCGTGCTCGGCTCGGCCGTGATCGGGCAGAACGTGCTCGGCCTGGGTCTCGCCCTGCTGATGCGGGCCTCCGGGCCGATCGTCCGCAGCATCGTCGGCACGATCGTCGTGACCGCGTGGGTCCTGCCCGAGATCGTGGCGGCGTTCGCCTCCTACGCGTTCTTCCGCGACGAGGGCACCGCCAACTCGATCCTCGCCCTGCTCGGGATCAGCGGCCCGAGCTGGCTCTACGTGTTCCCGATGGTCACGGTGATCGTGGCGAACATCTGGCGCGGCACCGCGTTCTCGATGCTCGTCTACTCCGCCGCCCTGGCCGACGTGCCGCCGGAGATCACCGAGGCGGCCGAGATGGACGGAGCGAGCGGAGCGAAGCGCCTGTTCTTCGTCACGGTCCCGATGATCCGCCGCACCATCGCCACCAACGCCATGATCACGACGCTCCAGACCCTCTCGGTCTTCACGCTCGTCTACGTCATGACCGGCGGCGGACCCGGCACCTCGGCGACGACCCTGCCGCTGCTCGCCTACCAGGAGGCGTTCAAGTTCGGCCAGATCGGGTTCGGCACCGCGATCGCCACCATCATGCTGCTCGTCGGCGGCATCTTCTCCGTGTTCTACGTGCGCGCGCTGCGCTCGGAAGTGGACTGACCATGTCGATCTCGATGTCCGCCCCCTCGCACCGCGTGATGCGCACGCTCTCGAACAGCGTGCTGCTGGTCATCGGCGCATGCTTCGCCCTGCCGCTGCTGTGGCTGGTGCTCGCCTCCGTCGACGCGAATCCGACCCTCTCGGTCCGGCTGCCCACGGTCTTCACCCTCGAGAACTTCCGCAGCGTCCTCACCCCCGAGCTGACCTTCGGACCGCTGGGCAACAGCGTGCTGCTCTCGGGCGGCGCGGCGCTGCTCACCGTCGTGCTGGGCCTGCTCGCCGCCTACCCGCTCTCGCGGTACCGGATGCGGATCACGAAGCCGTTCCTCTACGGGATCCTCTTCGGCACCTGCCTCCCGATCACCGCGATGATGGTGCCCGTCTACAGCCTCTTCGTGCAGCTCAACCTGATCGACTCGCTGATGGGGACCGTGTTCTTCCTCACCGCCTCGTCGTTGCCGATCGCGATCTGGATGCTGAAGAACTTCATGGACTCGGTGCCGATCAGCCTCGAGGAGGCCGCCTGGATGGACGGGGCGTCGTCCATGACGACGCTCGTCCGCATCGTCATCCCGCTGATGCGCCCCGGGATCGCGGTGGTCTTCATCTTCACCTTCGTCCAGGCCTGGGGGAACTTCTTCGTCCCCTTCGTGCTGCTGCTCAGCCCCGGCAAGCAGCCCGCCGCGGTCAGCATCTTCAACTTCTTCGGCGCGAACGGAGCGGTCGCCTACGGCCAGCTCGCCGCCTACTCCCTCGTCTACTCGCTGCCGGTCCTGGCGCTCTACGTGCTCGTCCAGCGCGGTCTCGGCGGCGCCTCGGCGCTAGCCGGCGCCGTCAAGGGCTGAGTCCGCGCCCGACCGCTCCCTCCGGAAGGAATCCTCCTCATGCACGACCGCCGCCTGCTCGTCGAAGAGCGCGTCGACCGCTTCGTCCGCGAGCGCCTGTTGCCCGCCGTCCACCGCGCCACCGCTCCGCTGGACCTCCTCGCCTGGCAGGTGCCCGGCGAACCGGTGCCCTTCGCCGAGGCCGCCTCGGCCGAGTACGCTCCGTTCTCGGCCGGAACCGCCTGGGGCCGACCCTGGTCGACGCTCTGGCTCAAGGTATCGGGCTCCGTGCCCGCCGAGTGGCTCGTCGACGGAGCACTGCCCGAGGGCGTGCGACCCGAGCTGGTCGTGGACCTCGGCTTCGACGGCGGCCAGTCGGGCTTCCAATCCGAAGCGCTCGTCTGGCGCCCGGACGGCGTGATCGTGAAGGCGATCTCGCCCTACAACAGCGCCGCGGCCGGAGCGGTCGACGCGGACGGCCGCGTCGACGTGCTGATCGAGGCCGCGGCGAACCCGGACGTCGGCAGCGACTGGAGCTTCCGCCCCACTGCGGTGGGCGACCTCGCCACGGCCGGCGACGCTCCGCAGTACGTCCTGCGCCGCGTCGACATCGCCCTGCTCGACGTGACCGTCTGGGAGCTGCTGCAGGACGTGCGCGTGCTGCGCGGCCTCGTGGGCGAGCTGGCGGTCGGCTCGCCCCGCCGCGCCGAGGTGCTCGCCGCGCTCGAGCGGATGACCGACGCCGTCGACCCGTCGGACGTCGCCGGCAGCGCCGCAGCCGGCCGCCGCGCCCTCGAGGACGTGCTCGCGAGCCCCGCCGTCCCCAGCGCCCACCACCTGCACGCCGTCGGCCACGCGCACATCGACTCCGCCTGGCTCTGGCCCGTGCGCGAGACGATCCGCAAGTGCGCGCGCACCTTCTCGAACGTGATCGCCCTGATGGACGAGCACCCCGACTTCGTCTTCGCCTGCTCGTCGGCGCAGCAGTTCGCCTGGATGAAGCAGCACTACCCGGAGCTGTTCGCGCGGATCCGCGAGAAGGTCGCCGCCGGTCAGTTCGTGCCGGTGGGCGGGATGTGGGTCGAGTCCGACACGAACCTGCCGGGCGGCGAGGCGATGGCCCGGCAGTTCGTCGCGGGCAAGCAGTTCTTCCTCGAGGAGTTCGGCGTGGAGTGCGAGGAGGTCTGGCTGCCGGACTCGTTCGGCTACTCCGGCGCCCTCCCCCAGATCGCGCGCGCCGCAGGAGCCCGCTGGTTCCTCACGCAGAAGATCTCGTGGAACGAGACCAACACGATGCCGCACCACACCTTCGACTGGGAGGGCATCGACGGCACGCGGATCTTCACCCACTTCCCGCCGGTCGACAAGTACAACTCCGACCTCGTGGCGTCCGACCTCGCCCACGCCGAGCGGAACTTCGCCGACCACGGCCGCAGCACCGCCTCCCTCCTCCCCTACGGCTACGGCGACGGCGGGGGCGGGCCGACCCGCGAGATGGTCGCGACGGTCGCGCGCACGACCTCTCTCGAGGGCTCGCCGCGCGTCGAGCACTCCTCGCCCCGGGCCTTCTTCGAGGCCGCCGAGGCCGAGTACCCGCAGCCCGAGGTCTGGAGCGGCGAGCTCTACCTGGAGTCGCACCGCGGCGTCTACACGAGTCAGCTGCGCACCAAGCAGGGCAACCGCCGCAGCGAGCACCTCCTCCGCGAGGCCGAGCTGTGGGCGAGCACCGCGACTGTGCGCACGGGAGCCGAGTACCCCGCCGCCGAGCTGCGCGAGCTCTGGCAGCTCGTGCTGCTGCAGCAGTTCCACGACATCCTCCCGGGCTCGTCCATCGCGTGGGTGCACCAGGACGCCGAACGCAACTACGCGGCGATCGCGATGCGGCTGGAGGGCGTGATCGCCGAGGCGCTCCGGGCACTGGCGGGGACGGGTGAGCACCTGCTCCGCGTCAACGCCGCTCCGCATGCGCGTGCCGGCGTCGAGGCGCTCGGTGCGTCGTCCTCCGCCATGGCGCCCTCGTTCCTCCGGGTGCAGGAGCTGGACGGAGGGTTCGTGCTCGAGAACGAGCGGATCCGCGTCCGCGTCGACTCCGACGGCCTGCTGGCCGAGCTGGTCGACCTCGCGTCGGGCCGTGACGCGGTGCCCCCGGGCGAGCGCGCCGGCGTCTTCCAGCTGCACCGCGACACCCCGAACAAGTGGGACGCCTGGGACATCGACCACCACTACCGCCACCACGTCACCGACCTGATCGCCGCCGACAGCGTGCGCCTGGGCGACGACGGGGTCTCGGTGATCGTCGAGCGCTCCTTCTCGTCCTCCCGCCTTGTCGAGACGATCACCCTCGAGGCCGGCTCGGCCGAGCTCGGGCTCACGGTCGACATCGACTGGCAGGAGAGCCAGAAGCTCCTCAAGCTCGCGTTCCCGGTCGACGTGCACGCGGACCGGTTCGCCTCCGAGATCCAGTTCGGGCACATCGAGCGGCCGACGCACGCCAACACCTCGTGGGACGCGGCCCGCTACGAGACCAGCGCGCACCGCTGGATCCGCGTGGGCGAGGGCGCGTACGGCGTCGCGATCACGAACGACTCGACGTACGGCTACGACGTCACCCGGCAGCCCCGCCACGGTGGCGGCAGCACCACCGTCGCGCGGCTCTCGCTGCTGCGCTCGGCGGTGTTCCCGGACCCGCAGCAGGACCGCGGGCAGCACCGCCTCCGCGTCGGCGTCGTCGTCGGGGCCACGACCCAGGACGCGGTGACCGCCGGCTACCGGATCAACCTGCCCGAGCGCCGCGTCGAAGGCGCGGCGGAGTCGGAACTGGCGCCGCTCGTCGCGCTCTCGTCCCCTGCTGCGGTCGTCGAGGCGGTCAAACTCGCCGAGGACGGCAGCGGTGACGTGATCGTGCGGCTCTACGAGGCGCTGGGCCTGCGGTCGACGACCGAGCTGACCGCCGACTTCGCTGTGTCGGCGGTGGTGGCGACCGACCTGCTCGAGCGCCCGCTCGAGGACGACGCGACGATCTCCTCCGTCACCGAATCCGGCGCGACCCTGTCGCTCCGCCCGTTCCAGCTGGTGACGCTGCGCCTGCGGCGCTGAACGAGCGGGCTCCGGAGAAGGGGCCCGCGACGCGGGAACGCCCCGGTCACCTGCTGGTGACCGGGGCGTTCTGCGGAGTGCGTGGCGAGTGAGGGATTCGAACCCCCGAAGGCTACGCCGTCTGATTTACAGTCAGATCCCTTTGGCCGCTAGGGTAACTCGCCGTGGCGCACCCGACCGGGAATCGTGCTCTCGACCGAAGGCGCTGGACAAATATACCCGCGGGGCCCGACGATCGGAAATCGGCGCCTCACTCCGCCGCCGCGGCGTAGCGGGACGCCGCCTCGGCCACCTTGCCCGCGTAGCTCGTCGCCGGGTTGTAGGCCGCGATCGCCGCGCGCCAGCCCGACTCCGTCGACAGGTCCCCGCCGGCCTCGCAGAGGTAGCGGGCCGCGGTCACGGCCTGCTGGTCGACGTTCTGCGGATCCCAGCCGCTGGAGGCCCACCGCATCCACGTCGCCGGGATGATCTGGAGCGGACCCATCGCGCGGTCCACCTCCGGATCGCCGTCCAGCGCCCCTCCGTCGTTGTCCTCGACCCGGTCGAACTCGGTGCCGTCGAGGCGCGGGCCGTAGATCGGCTCCGCGGCACGGCCGTCCTCGCCGAGCGCGCTGCCGAAGATGGTGCCGTGCCGGCTCTCGACGTAGCCGATGCCGGCGAGCGTCGCCCAGTCGAGGCGGCAGTCCGGATCGACGGAGGAGGTGAGGAGCGCGGCTCCCGCATACGCGGTCAGCGCCCGCTCCGGGATCCCGCTCCCCTCGGCGGTGCCGGACAGCCACTCCGGGCTGGTCAGGAAGCGCACGGGAGTCGCGGCCGTCGCGTCCGAGTCCTCGAGCAGAGCGGGATCGAGTGCCGCGGGAGTCGGCGCGGTGGGCGGGACCGTCACCACTCCCCCCTCGTACTCGATCGTCGACGTGGTGGCGGCGCTGCATCCCGCGAGCAGCGCGCCGACGAGCGGCAGCAGGAGCAGGGCGGGGAGACGGCGCATCCTCCAGTGGTACCAGGACAGCCTCCGCGGACGCCCCGCACCGCCCGGGAGTCCGCGACGCCCGGAAGCTAAACTCGGAGCCATGGCAGATTCAACGTTCGACGTCGTCAGCAAGGTCGACAAGATGGAGGCGGACAACGCCCTGAACCAGGCCCACAAGGAGGTCGAGCAGCGCTACGACTTCAAGAACGTCGGCGCCTCGATCGCGTGGAGCGGCGAGAAGATCCTGATCAAGGCCAACACGGAGGAGCGCGCGAACGCGATCCTCGACGTCTTCCAGTCGAAGCTGATCAAGCGCGGCATCAGCCTCAAGAGCCTCGACGCCGGCGAGCCCTTCGCCTCGGGCAAGGAGTACCGGATCGAGGCCACCCTGAAGGACGGCATCGACCAGGAGCACGCGAAGAAGATCAACAAGCTGATCCGCGACGAGGCCCCCAAGTCGGTGAAGTCGCAGATCCAGGGCGACGAGCTGCGCGTCTCGTCCAAGAGCCGCGACGACCTCCAGGCGACGATGTCGCTGCTGCGGGGTGCCGACCTCGATCTCGATCTCCAGTTCGTCAACTTCCGCTGAGGCGTGCTGAGCACAGGAGCACGCGCATGAGTGTCGGCATCGACGAGCCCGACCGCCGGGGCCGCACCGGCCTCGACCAGGAGGGCTACGACCTCACCGGCAACCCGGACGTGGTGGTGAAGCGGGTCACCCTGCTCTCGAGCCACTGGTACGTGCTGCGCACGACCGAGTTCGAGTACCGCCACCGCGACGGCCGGGTGACCACCGAGCACCGCGAGACGTACGACCGCGGCAACGGGGCGGCCGTGCTGCTCTACGACCTCGAGGCGCGGTCGGTCGTCCTCGTGCGGCAGTTCCGCTACCCCACCTACGTCAACGGCAACCTCGACGGCATGCTGCTCGAGGTGCCCGCCGGGCTGCTCGACGAGGACGGACCCGAGGAGGGCGCGCGCCGCGAGGCCTCGGAGGAGACCGGACTCGAGGTCGGCCGCCTCGAGCACGTCTTCGACTCCTACATGAGCCCCGGCTCGATCACCGAGATGCTGCACTTCTACGCGGGGCGGTACCGCGCAGGCTCCCGCGAGGGCGCCTTCGCGGGCCTCGCCGACGAGGGCGAGGACACCGAGGTCGTCGAGCTGTCGTTCGACGAGGCCCTGACGCAGATCGGCGTGCAGATCGTCGACGCGAAGACGATCATGCTGCTCCAGTGGGCGGCGCTGCGCGGCCCGTTCGCCCGCTGATCGGGCGGTCGGCCGGGAGGTAGCCTCGCGCCCACCGCTCGATCTCGGCGTACGCCCGGGCTCGGATGCGCGGGGCCGACAGCACGACGTCGTGCACCGCGCCGTCGATCCGGGCGATCGTGATCGTCGTTCCGAGCGTGGCGGCCCGCTCGCCGATCGAGCGCACGTCGAGCGCCACGTCGGCCGAGCGCATCTCGTCGCTCCACCACGGCAGCAGCACGCTGCGGGAGGAGAGCAGGGTGAGCACCGGCATCCGCAGGTTCAGGCCCCGCTCGACGCGGCGGTGCCCCGCGAGCACGGCCGTCAACCAGGCCGGGCTGACGGGGAAGCCGCGCTCCGGACGCCAGGCCGGGTCGTACTCCCACTCGCCCTCGAGCGTCGCCGACACCGTGCGCGAGTAGAAGCCCTGGTCGATCACCGGCAGCGTGCCGTGCGGAGCGACGCGGGCGCGCAGCATCATCCACGGCGCGAGCATCTGCCTCCCGACCGCCCGCGCCTGGAACTCGAGCCAGGGGCTGTTGAGCACGAGTGCGGTGAGCTCCTCGGGGTGCCGCGCGGCCCAGAGGCTGAGGGTGAGGCCGCCGGTCGAGTGGCCCATCAGCACGAGTCGCCGGCCGCGGTGACCGTGCTCCCCCATCACCGACCGCGCTGCCGCGATGTCCTCGTCGTAGACCGCGAGATCGGAGGCGAACCCGGGGGTCTGGTGCGGGCGCAGGCTGCGGCCGTACTTGCGCAGATCGAGCGCGAAGAAGCGGGCCCCGAGCCCGTGCCAGAACTCGGCCAGCCCCGTCTGGAAGAAGTAGTCGCTCCAGCCGTGGACGTAGAGCACGTCGATGCCGGACGCCGGCCCCCGCCAGCGCGGCGCGACCGGACGATGGCGCACGAGCGTGGCGACGACCTCTCCCTCGTCGTCCTCGCCCAGCGGGAGCGTCCGCTGCTCGAAGCCGGCGCCGAGGACGTCCGGCCGCCACTCGCCGCTCAGGACGCGTACGCCTTCAGGGCGCGGGCGGTCAGGGTCGACCCGTCGGCGACGAGGGCGCTCGGTGGGCCCTCGAAGACGATCGATCCGCCCTCGTGGCCGGCTCCCGGGCCGACGTCGATGATCCAGTCGGCGTGGGCCATCACCGCCTGGTGGTGCTCGATCACGATCACCGAGCTCCCGGAGTCGACCAGCCGGTCGAGCAGGCCCAGCAGGTTGTCGACGTCGGCGAGGTGGAGCCCGGTGGTCGGCTCGTCGAGGAGGTAGACCGCGCCCTTCGAGGCCATGTTGATCGCGAGCTTCAGCCGCTGCCGCTCCCCGCCCGACAGGGTGTTGAGCGGCTGGCCGAGCGTGAGGTAGCCCAGGCCCACGTCGACCAGTCGGGCGAGGATCGTGTGGGCCGGACCGGAGCCGAAGAACTCCGCCGCCTCGACGATCGGCAGCGACAGCACCTCGTGGATGTTCAGGCCCCGGAGCCGGTACTCGAGCACCTCCGCGGTGAACCGCTTGCCCTCGCACTCCTCGCAGACCGACGAGACCGTGGCGGCCGGGCCCAGCTCGGTGAAGATCAGGCCGGCCCCCTTGCAGACGGGACAGGCTCCGGCGGAGTTGGCGCTGAACAGCGCGGGCTTCACGCCGTTCTCCTTCGCGAACGCGGTGCGGATGGCGTCGAGCACGCCGGTGTAGGTGGCCGGGTTGCTCCTGCGGGAGCCGCGGATCGGCGACTGGTCGGCCACGACCACTCCGGGGCGCTTCGCCAGACTGCCGTGCAGGAGGGACGATTTGCCCGAGCCCGCGACTCCGGTCACGACGGTGAGCACCCCGAGCGGCACGTCGACATCGACCCCGCGGAGGTTGTGGGTCGCGGCACCGCGGATCTCGGCGAACGCCGTCGGGCGGCGCACCGACTCCTTGAGCGGGACGCGGTGGTCGAGGTGCTCGCCGGTGAGGGTGTCGGAGGCGCGCAGACCTTCCACGGAGCCCTCGTAGCGGATCTCGCCGCCGTGCGCGCCGGCCCGCGGCCCGAGATCGACCACGTGGTCAGCGATCAGGATGATCTCGGGCTTGTGCTCGACGACCAGAACGGTGTTGCCCTTGTCGCGGAGGCGCCGGAGCAGCTCGATCATGCGCGAGACGTCGTGCGGGTGCAGGCCCGCGGTCGGCTCGTCGAAGACGTAGGTGATGTCGGTGAGGCTCGAGCCCAGGTGCCGGACCATCTTGACGCGCTGCGCCTCGCCGCCCGAGAGGGTGCCCGACTCGCGGTCGAGCGAGAGGTACCCGAGCCCGACCTGGACGAGCGAGTCGAGCGTGCCGAGCAGGGTCTCGACGATCGGAGCGACCGAGGGGTCGTCGACCCCGCGCAGCCACTCGGCCAGGTCGGTCGCCTGCATCGACGAGCACTCGGCGATGTTCCGGCCGCCGATGCGGGAGGAGAGGGCGGCTCCGGTGAGCCGCGCTCCCCCGCACTCGGGGCAGGCGGCGAAGGTGGCCACCCGCTCGGCGAACGCGCGGATGTGCGCCTGCGGCGACTCCTTCGCGAGGTAGAGCCGGGTGACCTTGACCACGAGGCCCTCGTAGGTCATGTTCATGCCCGCGATCGCCATCTTGGTGGCGGGGCGGTAGAGGAACGCGTCGAGCTGCTCCGGAGTGAACTCGGCGATCGGGACGTCGGCGGGGTACAGGCCCGACTCGGCGAGCCCCTTCCAGTACCAGCCGCCGACGACGAAATTGGGGATCGCATCGAGCGCGCCGCCCTCGAGGGACTTCGAGCGGTCGAAGAGGGCGTCGAGGTCGATGTCGGAGGCGCGGCCCGTGCCCTCGCAGCGCGGGCACATGCCCTCGGGCAGGTTGAAGGAGAACGCGCCGCTCGTGCCGACGTGCGGGTCGCCGATCCGGCTGAAGAGGATCCGCAGCATCGTGTAGGCGTCGGTCGCGGTGCCGACCGTGGAGCGGCCGTTGGCCCCCATCCGCTCCTGGTCGACCACGATCGTGGCCGAGAGCCCGTCGAGCGACTCGACGTCGGGCCGGGCGGGCGAGCCCATGAACTGCTGCAGGAAGGCGGAGTACGTCTCGTTGATCAGCCGCTGCGACTCCGCGGCGATCGTGCCGAAGACGAGCGAGGACTTGCCCGAGCCGGAGACGCCCGTGAAGACCGTGATGCGGCGTTTGGGGATGTCGACGTCGACGCCGCGCAGGTTGTTCTGCCGGGCGCCCCGCACCAGGATCACGTCGTGAGGCCCCGGCTGCGTCGTGCTCGTCATCGTGTCCCCGTCCGTCCCGCCCTCGTGGCTGCCCGCAGTGTACGGGAGCCCTCCGACATGCACGAGGACCCCCCGGCATGCACCGGAGGGTCCTCGTCGGAGCCGGCGGATCGGCCCCGCGACGGGCTCAGTCCGAGACGAGCTCTGCGCGCGAGATCGCGATCATGTCCTCGCGGGGGACGACCTTGACGCGGGCGCGTCCCTCCGGAGCCCCGAGCGCCTGCTCGTGCTCGTCGAGGCGGTGCCAGCCCTCGAGGTCCGTGTACGCGATGCCGCGCTCGTCGAGCAGCCCGACGATGGCCGACTCCTCGGGGTGCGCGGGGGTCCACCACGACGCCTGGTCGCGCAGCACGTGGCCC
Organism: Rathayibacter sp. Leaf299; assembly: GCF_001423055.1. NCBI lineage: Bacteria > Bacillati > Actinomycetota > Actinomycetes > Micrococcales > Microbacteriaceae > Rathayibacter > Rathayibacter sp. Leaf299. Next base: position 604,098 of record NZ_LMNT01000002.1, on the reverse strand, counting down.
ACGGTCTCCATCGCGTCGGACTTGGTGTGGCCGATCAGGCCGACCGGGCCGCGCTTGATCCAGCCGGTCGCGTAGACGCCGTGGACCTGCTGGTCCTCGTCGTCCAGGACCTGGCCCTCGCGGTTCGGGATCACTCCGCGCATCTCGTCGAACGGCAGGCCGTCGAGCGGGGAGCCGAAGTAGCCGACCGCGCGGTAGACGGCCTGCACCGCGACCTCGCGGATCTCGCCGGTGCCGCGCACGCCGCCCTCGCCGTCGGGCTCCGTGCGCTCGTAGCGGATCGCGGCGACGCGGCCCTGCCCGTCGTCGACGAACTCGAGCGGCTTCGCCCAGAAGTGCAGGTGGAGGCGACGGGAGGCGCTGCCGGTCTCGCGGGTGCGCCACTGGTTCAGGACACGGTTGATGACCATGACCTGCTTGTTGGTCTCGATCGCGGCCTGCGAGGCGGGGTCGAGCACGAAGTCCTCGTCGTGGACGATCATGTCGACGTCGCGCAGCTCGCCGAGCTCGCGCAGCTCGAGCGGAGTGAACTTGACCTGCGCGGGTCCGCGGCGGCCAAAGACGTGCACGTCGGTGACGGGAGAGGCCTTCAGACCCTCGTAGACGTTCGGCGGGACCTCGGTGGGCAGCAGGTCGTCGGCGTGCTTCGCGAGCATCCTCGAGACGTCGAGCGCCACGTTGCCGTTGCCGATCACCGCGACGGAGGAGGCCTCGAGCGGCCAGGTACGCGGCACGTCGGGGTGTCCGTCGAACCAGCTGACGAAGTCGGCCGCTCCGTACGAGCCCTCGAGGTCGACGCCGGGGACGTCGAGCGGGGCGTCGCGGATCGCTCCCGTCGAGAAGATCACGGCGTGGTAGTGACGCTTGAGGTCCTCGAGGGTGAGGTCGGTGCCGAAGTGCACGTTGCCGAAGATCCGGATGTCGCCGCGGTCGAGGACCTCGCGCAGGGCCGTGATGATGCCCTTGATGCGCGGGTGATCGGGCGCGACTCCGTAGCGGACGAGACCGTAGGGAGCCGGCAGCTGCTCGAACAGGTCGATCGAGACGTCGTACTTCTTCTCGGCCTTGATCATGAGGTCGGCGGCGTAGATGCCCGCGGGCCCCGCGCCGACGATGGCCAGCCTGAGCTTGGTCATTGCGTTCCTCCTGCCGGGGCGCCGTGGCGCACGTCCGGTCTCATTTCCTGCGGCGCAGGGCGCGCCGCGACGATCGGGGTCAGCCGTTGCGGTCGACGACCGTGTCCGCGAAGCGCGTGAGCGCCTTGCGGACCGAGCCGTCGGGCAGCGGGGCGAGAGCGGCGACGGCCTCGTCGGCCCAGCGGTGGGCCTCGGCGAGGGTCTGCGCCGTCACATCGTGGTCGCGCAGCTGCGCGATGGCGTCGGAGATGTCGGCGTGCTGCTCGTCGGTGTGCGCGATCTCGTCGTTCGAGCGGCTGACGTAGCTCTCGATCCGGGCGAGGAGCTCGGCGGCACCGCGGTCGGAGGCGGCGCGCTCGCGCAGGCGGAGGATCGGCAGGGTCGAGACGCCGGCGCGGATGTCGGTGCCCGGGTTCTTGCCGGTCTCCTCGGGCTGCGGGGAGAGGTCGATCACGTCGTCGACGATCTGGAACGCGACTCCGATCTTCTCGCCGAAGACGCGCATCGCCTCCTCGTACTCGGCGGGACCCTCGGCGAAGACGACTCCGGTGCGCCCGGCCGCGGCGATCAGCGAGCCGGTCTTGTCGGCGAGCACCGAGAGGTAGTGCTCGACCGGGTCCTCCCCCTCGGTCGGCCCGACGGTCTCGTGCAGCTGACCGAGGACGAGGCGCTCGAACGTGTCGGCCTGGAGGCGGATCGCGCGGTCGCCGAGCTCGATCATGAGCTGGTTGGCGCGGGCGAAGAGCAGATCGCCGGTGAGGATCGCGACGTTGTTGCCCCAGACGGTCTGAGCGGAGGGGACGCCGCGGCGCTTCTCCGCCTCGTCCATGACGTCGTCGTGGTACAGCGACGCGAGATGCGTGATCTCGATGGCCTGGGCGCCCAGCAGCACCTGCGGGGTGTTGCCGCGGCCCAGTTGCGCGGCGAGGAGCGTGAGCATGGGGCGCACGCGCTTGCCCCCGGCCTCGAGGAGGTAGCGCGTCGACACGTCGGCGACCTGGTCGGCGAAGGACAGCTGGTGGACCAGCCCCGTCTCGACCTGCTCGAGCCCCTCGTCGATCGCACGCGCGAGCGAGCGGTCGGATGCGGTCGAGAAGATGCGCTCGGAGAGGCCGAGCTGCGCCGTCAGGGACGGGCTGCGGCGGGCGACGGGCGCAGTGGCGTTCACACTGAAACCCTAACGTCTCGGCCTTCGAGGCCCCCGGGTGTCATGAGGTGGCGACGATCGGCTTGATCCCGCGGTGCAGCGCGACGATGCCGAAGGTGAGGTCCTTGTAGGCGACCCGCTCGAAGCCGGCGGCGCGGAGCCAGGACGCCACGACCTTCTGCTCGGGCCACGCACGGATGGAGTCGCCGAGGTAGTCGTAGGCCGGGTCGTTCGAGGACGCGAGTCCGACGATCGCGGGCATGACCTTCGCGAGGTAGAGGTCGTACGCCGCGGCGAGAGGCTTCAGCGGAGGAGTCGAGAACTCGCAGATCACGACGCGGCCGCCCGGCTTCACGACACGGAAGAACTCGGCGAGCGCGGTGCGCGGCTCGGCGACGTTGCGGAGGCCGAAGGAGATCGTGACGGCGTCGAACGACTCGTCCTCGAAGGGCAGGTCCATGGCGTCGGCCTGCACGAACTCGATCCGGTCGTCGCCCGCCTGACGGGTGCGGCCGACCGCGATCATCCCCGGCGAGAAGTCGGCGGCGACGACGTGCGCGCCCGAGCGGGCGAGCGAGGCGGAGGAGGTGCCGGTACCCGCCGCGACATCGAGGATCCGCTCGCCCGGCGCCGGATTCACGGCGCGGGTCGTGGCGATGCGCCACAGGTGGTCGTTGCCCGCCGAGAGGACCGTGTTGGTCAGGTCGTAGGCGGGTGCCACCGTGTCGAACATGGCGGCGACCTCGTCGGGGCGCTTGGTGAGGTCTGCCTTAGTCACGATCATCGAGTCTAGAGCGGGCGGCGGGGCGGCGGCTGTGCATCCGCCCCCGCCGGAGCGTTCCGGGAGGACGTGCGGGACACCGGAACCGCCCAGCTCCGCCTAGCGGGCGGCTCCGGCGCGGATCACAGTACCGGCGCGGATCCGGCGGGCGAGGGCGAGGCGTGGGACGTCCGCTCCTCTGGCGCTCCTCGCGCTGCCTGCACACCCTCCCGCTCCGAGCGGCCCCGTCCTGCCGCGGGCGTACCCTGGGGGCGTGACGCTCATCGGCGCCGGGGCTCCCCCTCTCCATGTGGAGACGACCCCGCTGGACTCCCCCGCAGCGCTCCCCTCTCTCGCGGACCCGCGGCGTCCCCTCCTCTGGCAGCGCAACGGTGCCGGGCTGGTGGGACTCGGTGAAGCGCTGCGCCTCGAGTTCTCCGGGCCGGACCGTCTGCGCGAGGCGGCCGACGCGTGGAGGGTGCTGTCCGCCTCCGCCGAGGTGGACGACCCGATCGGGCTGCCGGGGACGGGGCTCGTCGCCTTCGGGGCGTTCGCGTTCTCGGGGCGGTCGTCGGCCACCAGCGTGCTGATCGTGCCGCGGACGGTCGTCGGGTCGCGCGGGGGACGCTCCTGGGTCACGACGATCTCCTCGGAGGGCGCTATCGGCTCAGAGCCGACTGCCGCGCGGCCGTTCGGGGACGAGTACCGCGTCTCGCTCGTGCCGGGCGCGATGACACCCGACGGCTACCGCTCGGCGGTGGCATCGGCGGTCGGCAGCATCCGCGCGGGGGCGCTCGAGAAGGTCGTGCTCGCCCGGGACCTCCACGGGCGCCTGCCCCGCGGGGCCGACCTGCGACGGATCCTGGTGGACTTCGCGAGCACCTACCCCGACTGCTGGACCTTCGCCGTCGACGGCTTCGTCGGCGCGAGCCCGGAGACCCTCGTCGGGGTCGATCACGGAGCGATCACTGCGCGGGTCCTCGCCGGGACGAGTGCGCGCGGAACGGATGCGGCAACTGACGCGGCGATCGCGCAGGCGCTCCTGGAGAGCACGAAGGACCGCTCCGAGCACGCCTTCGCGATCGCGAGCTTGCTCAGGGAGCTGCGGCCGCACACGACGTCGCTCAGCACGAGTGGCGAGCCGTTCACGCTAGAACTGCCGAACCTGTGGCACCTGGCCACCGACGTGCGCGGCACGCTCGGCGACGCCTCCACCGCGCTCGACCTGGTCGACGCCCTGCACCCGACGGCCGCCGTCGCCGGCACCCCCACCGGCACCGCGCTCGAGCTGATCGACGCGCTCGAGCCGTTCGACCGTGGCCGCTACGCCGGCCCCGTGGGCTGGATCGACGGTCGCGGCGACGGGGAGTGGGCCGTGGGTCTCCGCAGCGCCCAGATCACCACGGACGGCGAGGTCACAGCGTGGGCCGGCGCCGGCATCGTCGCCGACAGCGACCCCGACGCCGAACTCGCGGAGACGCGGATCAAGTTCCGTCCGGTGCAGGACGCTCTGAGCTGAGCGTCACCGGGTCTCCTCGTCCCGGCACGCGCAGCGGTCACTACTCGCGGAGTGGTGACGGCGGATGGTCCGATCCGAGTCGTGGAACGAGTGCCGCAGCTGTCGCCGACGGCCGCGTCGTGATGCGACGGCCTGTCGGCGTCGTCCAGTCCGCGACCCCGTCGGGATGCAGGACGTACGTCCAGCGGTCCCCGTGTCGGACGTGGTGGTGCGCGACGCAGAGCGAGGCGAGGTTCGAGGGTGTCGTCTCGCCGCCGTTCCGCCACTCAATGGTGTGATCGGCTTCCGCGGCGGTCGCCGACCGGGTGCAGCCCGGGAATCGGCAGGTCCGGTCCCGCAGTCGGACGAGCAGGCGCATCGGCGGAGGCGGCGTGCGGTGCGCTCGCCCGACCGAGACGATCACGCCCGTCCTCGGGTCGGTCCGAACCGGCGTGAATGTCGCGTCCGCTCCGACGAGATCGCGCGCGGCGTCGGCGGGGACGAGCCCGTAGCCGTCCAGATCGACCGCGGCGTCGTCGGTTCCGGAAGCGGTGGCGTCCGACATCATCAGCCTCACCTCGGCGCGGATGCCGGGCGCGAAGGTCGTGGAGAGCTCGTCGGACGGAACCGTACCGGCCACCTCGCCGTGGCACAGCAGGTCGCCGAGAGCATCGGCTCGCAGCTGCGCGAGAGTGCGCAGGTCCTCGTCGCAGCGGAGCTCGCGGGCGATCCTGTCGAGGCGTGTCAGGGCGCCGACCGCGATCGGCGCCGGCAGGCGGGCGCAGACCGTCGCCATCCCGTCATCGTCGGTCGTGATCCACACCGACCTGTCCGCTCGAGCGCGTGCGTGCCGCTCGGCGAGAGGCTGTTCGTGCAGCTCCTCCCGCAGCAGCGCGAGCGCGCGCCTCAGCTGCGTCGGGGTCATCGCGACGGCGAGCTCGGCCGCCCGGACGTCGAACTCGGCCCGCGAGGAAACCGGGAGGGTCGCCGCGACGGAGCAGACGATCCCGCCCGCTTCCCATCGCATCCGCGCCTCGGCCAGAGCAGCACGGGTCCGCGGAAGCTCTTCGACCAGCAGCCGCGCGTGCTCGATCTCTCGAGCGGCGACCCTCTCGGACACCTGCAGCACCACGGCGAACTCGGCTCGGATGGATCGCTCCACCAGGCCGTGCGACTCGCTCCGCCCGCGTGCGAACCATTCCGGGCAGGCGAGAGCCGCCACGTAGCCGGCGTGCAGCGCTTCGGCGGCCGCGAGCAGGACCGGCGCGGCACTGAGCGCCAGCTCGGCCGCACGGTCGCCGTGCGCCCGAACCTCCCGCAGCGCCGCCTCCGCTGCTCCTGTTCCTGCCATGCGCCGAGTCAAGCCGGGTCCGCCGCGACCCGTTCCGCCCGGTCACGGATCAGTGGAAGCACGCCGTACCGTCCCCTTGGGGAGGAGCGACGCCATCGTCCCGATCGACCGCGCTCTCAGCGCCCCAGCGGGATCTCCACGATCCCCGGCCCGTCGCCCGGCGCCGTCAGCGCCTGCTCCAGCTCACCGCGGGTCGAGACCCGCGAGTACGCCCATCCGTACGCCCGCGCCAGCGCTTCGAGATCGACGGACTGCGGAGTGAACTGCACCCGGTCGAACGCGTCGGGCGCCGAGCTCGACGCGACCTCCAGGCCGTCGAAGATCGTGCCTCCCCCGTCGTTCACCACGACGAGCTGCACGCGCGGCCGCCGCTCGCCGGGGGCGAGCATCAGCCCGCCCGCCTCGTGCAGCAGCGTGAGATCGCCGAGGACGACTCGCGTCACTCCGGCGGCTCCCCGCTCGCCCGCCTGCGAGGCGACGGCGATGCCGAGTGCGGTCGAGACGGTCCCGTCGATCCCCGCGAGGCCGCGGTTGGAGTGCACGGTGATCTTCTTCCCCGGCAGCGACCCGTCGGCCACGCGGATGAGGCGCGAAGCCCCGAAGAGCAGGCGGTCGTGCGGCCAGGTCACGCGCCAGACCGCTGACACCACGAATTCGCGGGTCAGCGGCGCGCGCACGGCGGCGAGGGCGTTGCGGGCGAAGCCGCGGCGGTCCTCCAGCGACATCGTGCCACCGTCGGCGACCTCGGGCAGGGCGTCGGGGTCGACGACGAGCGCGCGGCTGCGGAACACCCACGACCCGGCCCAGGCCCGCTCGGCGCGATCGGGGCGCGGCGAGTCGGAGGGGCGCACCACCTCGATCCCGGCGACCCGGCGCGCACGGCGACCCGGGTTGTAGAACTGCGGGCGGCGGCGGTCGACGACGATCACCTCGACGTCGTCCCGGCGCAGGAGCTCCGGCATCTCGCGCGAGAGCGTCGGGTGGCCGAACACGATTGCGCGGCGCACGCGTCCGCCGAAGTCGGCCTCGCCCAGCAGCCGGCGCCAGGCGACGACGAGCTGCGGTCCGAAACGGGCGCCGGAGGAGACCTCGGCGAGCAGCGGCCAGTCGCCCGCGCGCGCGACGGCCTCCGCGACGTCGCCCGCCTTGTCCCCGGCGATGACGACGGTCAGCGGCTCGCCGGGTCCTGCGGCGACCCGCTCGACCTCCTCCGAGGGTCCGGCGGCGAGCGGCTCGGCGGCCTGCAGGATCTCGAACTCCGGAAGGCTCGAGGACAGCGGATCGCGGAACGCGAGGTTGAGGTGCACGGGCCCGCCCGGATGCAGCGCCGCCGAGAAGGCGCGGTCGGCGAGCGCCGCGGTCTCCTCCGGAGCCGAGTCGGGCCCGGGCGCGGCGACGTCCTCGAACAGCCGCACGGCGCGGCCGTACAGCTCGCGCTGCTCCGTCGTCTGATTCGAGCGGATGCCGCGCAGTTCGTCCGGCCGGTCGGCGGTGAGCACGATCAGCGGCACGTCCGAGGCGTCGGCCTCGAGCACGGCGGGGTGAAGGTTCGCGGTCGCGGTCCCGGAGGTGGTGATCACCACGGCGGGCAGCCCCGTCTCGAGCGCGAGCCCGAGGGCGAGGAATCCGGCCGAGCGCTCGTCGATGCGCACGTGCAGGCGGATCGCTCCGCGGGTCTCGAGCTCGGCCGCGACGAGTGCCAGGGCCTGCGACCGCGATCCGGGAGCGACGACGACGTCGCGGACGCCGAGCGCGACGAAGCGGGTGAGGAGGTCGACCGCGGAACGGGTGGAGGGCGCGACCGGAGAGTGCTCAGGCATCCCGTCGGCCGGGGCCGTCGGACTTGTCGGGGTCGTCGAGATCGGCCAGGTCTCGCTCGAGCTGGGCGATGCGCTCGGCCTGCTCGCGCTCCTTCTCGGGATCGCGCTCCTGGCGGATCGTGCCGAGGAAGTCGGGGTCATCGTCGGGAGCCGTGAAGCGCCGGCCCGCCGAGCGGTCCTTGCGCGGTCGGCCGATCCAGAACCACAGGCCCGCGCCGATCAGCGGCAGCAGGAGGACGACCAGGACCCAGGACCACTTCGGGATCGCGCGCACCGCGTGCCGGTTGCTCATCGCGACGTCGATCACGGTGTAGACCGTGAAGACGGCGAGGGCCACGAGCAGGCCGATGAAGAGGCGGATCACGGAATTCAGTCTACGTCCGCACGCTGTTCGCCGACCGGGCGCTCGGAGGCTGGACAGGAGCCTCCCGGGGTGCTCACGGACGGGTGTGCAGCGGTCCTCGCGCAGGGGCCCGACGTACACTGTCCCGGTGAAACTCAGCCGCGCCGTCGTCGTCTACTCGCTCCTGCGTCTGGCGATGTTCGCCGGTGTCTTCGTGCTGGTGTACCTGCCGGCGCGCACGTTCCTCGACTCCGATCTCACCGCCGCGGTGACGGCGGGAGTGATCGCCGCCGTCGCGAGCATGTCGCTGTCGTACATCGTGCTGCGCAAGCCCCGCGAGACCATCGCGCAGGCGATCTACGAGCGTCGCAAGGACGTGCCGCGCGCGCCGACCGACGACGACATCGAGGACGCCGCCGTCGACCGCTCGCGCGAGGAGCGCTAGAAGCGACGAACGCCGGCGCAGCGCCTCAGAACGCGAGCGCCGCCGCCAGGATCGCCGCGTACGCGAGCCCGCCCAGGCTCGTCAGCTGCAGCGCCAGGATCAGCTCCTTCGCCGTGCGCGCCGTCAGGGTGATGAGGATCGCCGGCAGGATCGCGAGCAGCACGAACAGCGTGAGCCACGCGAGCGGGTAGAACAGCGCCAGGATCACCGAGATGCCGAACGGCACCAGCACGAACGCGCTGTAGAGCGCGCGGGCCACGGTCGGTCCGACGATCACGGCGAGCGTGCGCTTGCCCGAGGCGCGGTCGGTGGGGATGTCGCGGATGTTGTTGACCATCAGGACCGCGCAGGCGAAGAGGCCGGCGGCGACCGCTCCGAGCCACGACTCCTGGTTGGTGCGGCCGATCTGCACGAAGGTGGTGCCGACGGTGGCCACCAGGCCGAAGAAGACGAAGACGAAGACGTCGCCGAGTCCGAGGTAGCCGTAGGGGCGGCGTCCGCCGGTGTAGAACCAGCCGGCGGCGATCGCGGCGGCGCCGACGAGCAGGAACCACCAGTGGCCCGAGAGCACGGTCAGCACGAGGCCCGCGAGGGCGGCGAGGCCGAAGAAGACGAGTGCGACCGTCAGCACGTGCTTCGGCTTCGCGGCTCCGGACCCGGTGAGGCGCGAGGGGCCGACGCGGTTCGCATCGGTGCCGCGCACGCCGTCGGAGTAGTCGTTCGCGTAGTTCACGCCGATCTGCAGGGCGAGCGAGACGGCGAGGCAGAGCAGGGCGCGCACCCAGTGCCAGCCCTCGTCGGTGACCTGCGTGGCTCCGGTGCCGATGAGCACGGGAGCGATCGCGAGCGGCAGGGTGCGCAGGCGCGCTCCGGAGATCCACTCGCGCGCGCCGGCCGGCGCCACCTGCACCTTCTGCGGGTTGCCGCCCGGACGGCCGCTCCGGGGCTTCGCCTGCGGCTTCTTCTTGCGACTCGTACTCGACACGGAGGGAATCCTACCGAGACGCCTCAGTCCGCGGTCGCGGCGAGGCCCTCCAGCGCACGGCGGTCCGGCTTGCCGGAGGCGAGCAGCGGCACGGCCTCCACGCGCACGATCGCGACGGGCCGAGCGACCCGGCCGAGAGCCTCCTGCACGACCGCCCTGACCTCGGCGAGCACGGGGACGGGAGCCGCGGCGGTCACGACGACCGGCACCTCGCCCCACTCGGCGTCGGCCCGACGCACGACGACCGCGTCGGGGACGGGGCCGTCGCGCAGCACCTTCTCGACCGCGTCGAGCGAGACCTTCTCGCCGCCCGAGACGATCACGCGGTCGAGACGGCCGGTGACGTGGAGTCGACCGTCGACCAGCTCGCCCGCGTCGCCCGTCCGGTACCAGCGCTCCCCCGCGACGCTGCTGAAGGCGGAGGTGGTGCGGTCGACGTCGAACCCGCCGTCGGCGTCGAGGTAGCCCTCGGCGAGGGTCGGGCCGCCGAGCAGCACCTGGCCGTCGTCGATCCGGACGCGCACGTCGCGCAGCGGTGCTCCGTCGTAGACGCAGCCGCCCGCGGTCTCGCTCGATCCGTAGGTCAGGCGGACCTGCACGCCCAGCGCGGCGGCACGCTCGCGCAGAGGTCGCGGCGCCGCCTGTCCGCCGATCAGCAGCGCGTCGAAGGAGCGGAGGGTCGCGGCCTCGGCCGGATCCGCCTCCGCTGCGTCGAGCAGCCGCGCGAGCTGCACGGGCACGAGGGAGGAGTACCGGCGCTCACCCGCCGGCATCGTCCGGGCGAGCGCCAGGAACGCGAGCGGATCGAAGTGCCCGTCCGGCAGCACGACGGGATCGGCGTCGGCGGTGATCGAGCGCACGAGCACCTGCACGCCGGCGATGTAGTGCGTGGGCAGGCACAGCAGCCAGCGGCCCGGGCCGCCGAACTCGGCGAGGGTGGCGGCGGCGCTGGTCAGCAGCGCCCCGGTCGCGAGGGCGACGCGCTTGGGCGGACCGGAGGAGCCGGAGGTCTCGACCACGACGGCCACGCGCTGCGGGACCACCGCGGCGACAGCTCCGGACGCTCCGGGCGCGGCGACGCGGATCGCCGGGCCGCTGCCGTCGAGGGCGGCGCGCAGGGCGATCAGCACCCGCTCCGGAGCGGAGTCGACCGCGATCAGCTCCCGGGTCATGCGCTCAGAACTGCCACGGGAACGGCGACCAGTCGGGATCGCGCTTCTCGAGGAAGGAGTCGCGGCCCTCGACGGCCTCATCGGTGCCGTAGGCGAGACGCGTGGTCTCGCCGGCGAACAGCTGCTGGCCGACGAGTCCGTCGTCGACCGCGTTGAAGGCGTACTTGAGCATGCGGATGGCGGTGGGCGACTTGGTCAGGATCGTCTCGGCCCACTCCAGCGCCGTCGTCTCGAGCTCGGCGTGCGGCACGACCGCGTTCACCGCGCCCATCTCGTAGGCGCGCTGCGCCGAGTACTCGCGGGCGAGGAAGAACACCTCTCGAGCGGCCTTCTGCCCGATCTGGCGGGCGAAGTACGCCGAGCCGTAGCCGGCGTCGAACGACCCGACGTCGGCGTCCGTCTGCTTGAAGCGGCCGTGCTCAGCCGACGCGATCGTGAGGTCGCAGACCACGTGCAAGGAGTGGCCGCCGCCCGCCGCCCAGCCGGGGACCGCCGCGAGGACGACTTTGGGCATGAAACGGATGAGGCGCTGCACCTCGAGGATGTGCAGGCGGCCCGAGCGCGCCGCGTCGATCCCCTCGGCCGTCTCGCCGTCGGAGTAGCGGTAGCCGTCGCGCCCCCGGATGCGCTGGTCGCCGCCGGAGCAGAACGCCCAGCCGCCGTCCTTCGGGCTCGGGCCGTTGCCGGTGAGGATCACGACGCCGATGCGCGGATTGATCCGCGCATCCTCGAGGGCGTTGTAGAGCTCGTCGACCGTGCGCGGCCGGAACGCGTTGCGCACCTCCGGGCGGTCGAAGGCGACGCGGGCGATGCGCCCGGTGCGGTCGTGGTGGTAGGTGACGTCCTCGAGAGCGTCGAAGCCGCGCACCGGCTCCCACCGGCTCGCGTCGAACAGCTCGGAAACCTGCGTGCTCATGCCCTCGACCCTACTGTCGCGGGCGGGGCGGACGCCCGGGGCCCGGAGGACGCGGATCCTGAGACGCGCGCTCCTCGATCAGCACCCTTGCTGGTCGAGTAGCCGCCGCAGGCGGCGTATCGAGACCCGCCAGCCCGGCCGCACGTGAAGAGGGACCCCGCGATGCGCGGGGTCCCTCTGTCGTCAGTGCTGCGGAGTGCTACTTCGCGGTGGAGGTGCGGCGGTTCTCGGCCGACACCATCCAGGCGAACTGCTCCAGGCTCTGGATGATCGCGTGCAGGAGGTCCGCGCTGGTCGGGTCCTCCTCGTCCACCTGGTCGTGCACCTCGCGCATGGTGGCGGCGGTGTTCTCGAGGCGGATGGTGACGAGGTCGACCGTCTCGGCGGTGTCGATCTCGCCGTGCGGGTACTCGGGCAGCGTGGTGGTCGCCGCGACGGTGTCGCTGCGGCCGTCCGGGATCCCGTGCAGCGCGCGCATGCGCTCGGCGATGTCGTCGCTGAACTCGCGCGCGGCCTCGATGATCTCGTCGAGCTGCAGGTGCAGGTCGCGGAAGTTCTTGCCGACGACGTTCCAGTGCGCCTGCTTGCCCTGCACGTGGAGCTCGATCAGGTCGACGAGGACGATCTGGAGGCTGTCGAGCAGCTCCTTCGAGGCCTTGAAGCCCTTCTCGGCGTTCTGACGACGGCTGGTCTTGGCTCCGGAGCCGGCGGGGGCTTCGACGTGGCGTTCGAGGGTGGTGGTCATGGACCATTCCTTTCTCTTGACGGTGTCGGGGTGATCCCCTCCATCGAGTGTGACTGCTGTGGCTGGACGGTGCCCGGACGGGGGCCGGGAGCGAAGGGGGGTTGACTCCGGGCGCGCAGGACGGCTCAGATCGTGGCGACGGATCCGGAGTCGACGCGGTAGTTCGACCCGTTCACGAACGAGGCGCGGTCGGAGCAGAGGAACGCGATCACGGAGGCGACCTCGTCGGTCTCGCCGCGGCGCTTGAGCTCCATGTACGGCCGCTCCTCCTCGAGGAACGACGAGATCGCCTCGTCGGTCGACGTGCCGCGCTGCTCCGCGCGCTTCTGCATCATGGCGTCGGTCATGGGGCTCCGGATGAACGCAGGCGAGACCGCGTTCACGAGCAGACCCTCGAGGGCGTACGAGCGCGAGAGGCCCTTGGCGAGGGCGAGCACGCCGGCCTTCGCGGCGCAGTACGGCAGCTCGTCGTCGTAGGGCTGCACCGCGTCCTCGGAGGCGACGAGCACGAGGCGCCCCCATCCTCCGTGACGCAGGTCGGGGAGGAACTCGCGCACCAGCCGGACCGGCCCGAGCAGGTCGGTCTCGAGCGTGCTGGTCCAGCCCTCGTCGTCGATCTCGTGGAAGAGACCCTGGGCGCCGGTCACTCCGGCGCTCTGCACGAGGATGTCGATCTCTCCGACGGCCTCGGCGACCTGCGCGTGGAGAGCGGCGAGCTCCTCGACGCTCGTGACGTCGGCGGCGAAGGCGTGCAGGCGTCCCTCCGGTGCGTCGAGCCCTGCGGCTGCGGCGTCGAGCTTCTCCTGGTCGCGGTCCGAGATCACGACGGTCGCCCCCTCCGCGAGGAGGAGCGTCGCGGTGGCGAGTCCGATGCCGGAGTCCGCTCCGGTGACGAGGGCGGTGCGTCCGGTGATTCCTAAGTCCATGCCTCCGGTCTACGCTCCCCCGCCCGAGCCGCTCAACGACTTGCGCCGAACACCTCCACGGGTCTACCGCGCGTGGGGGTGTCGATCGCGAAGACGCCGCCCGAGAGCGGGGAGTCGACGAGCTGCTGCTCCTCGAGCTTCTCGCGCGCGGTGCCGACGAACAGCGTCGAGAGGTCTGCGCCGCCGAAGCCCAGCCCGGTCACGTTCGGCGCGGGGATCGCGATCTCGTCGAGGAGCTCCCCCTCGGGGCTCCAGCGCAGCACGGCGCTCTCGCCGTTCGCGCCGGTCCAGAAGCAGCCGTCGACGTCGAGGGCGAGTCCGTCGAACGAGCGGCCGACGAGGAACGGCTCGGGTTCGCCGAGCTCGTCGCCGTAAGAGCAGCGGAAGACGGTCGAGACGCTCGTGTCGGTGAAGTAGAAGGTCGCGCCGTCGTCGGACCACTCGAACCCGTTCGCCACTCCGAAGCCGCCGAGCAGCGTCTCCAAGCGCCCGGAGGCGTCGATCCGGTAGAGCGCGCCGTCCTGCTCCTCGGTGGTGAGGTTCATCGATCCCGCGACGAAGCGCCCGGAGGGATCGCACTTGCCCTCGTTCATCCGGAGGCCGGCGTGCAGGTGCTCGATCGGAGCGAGCTCGCGCTCGATCGCGAAGGCGTCGTCGAGCAGCACGATCCGGTCGCCCAGGGCCGCGACGAAGCCGCCCCCGCGCGCCGGCTGGAAGGATCCCAGCGGTGCCTCCACGGCCACGACCAGGTCGTCGGAGCCGTCGACCGCCCCGTCGATCGCGCTCGCGTGGATCGTGCCGGTCGAGATGTCGCACCACAGCAGGCGGCCGTCGAGCCAGAACGGGCTCTCGACCAGGATCGCCCTCGTGTCGCGGAACAGACGCGCAGTCAGCTCGCTCATGAACTCCTCCTCTTGCCGCTCCCGGGCTTCCTGGCTCCGGGCTTCCTCGACCCGACCTTCTCGGGCGCGAGCTCCTCGATCGTGATCGCCGCGTTGACGAGCGCCAGGTGGCTGAGTCCCTGCGGGAGGTTGCCCCAGAAGGCCAGGTCGTCGGTCGCGACCATCTCGGACATGATGCCGACGTCGTTGGGCATGGTGGCGACCAGCTCGTCCATCAGCGCGATCGCCTCGTCGTGCCGCCCGACGCAGGCGAGCGCCGAGGCCAGCCAGAACGAGCAGGCGACGAACGGATGCTCCTCGCCCTCCATCCCGGAGTAGCGGAACATCAGCGCGCCGCGGCCGAGCTCGCCCACCAGGGCGTCGATCGTCGAGATCATCCGCTCGCCGCGCTCGTACCCGCTCGGAGCGTGCAGCAGCACCGAGGCGTCGAGCTCCGAGGAGCCCGGGTACATCACGTACGAACCGAGCTCGTCGGACCAGCAGCGCTCCTCGATCCACTCGCGCAGGCGGTCGCGCTCGAAGCGCCAGCGGTCGGGGCTGCCCGGGATCTGGCCGAGCTCGGCGAGGTGGACGGCGGCGTCGAGTGCCTGCCAGCAGCCCATCTTGGAGGACGTGTAGTGCTGCTCCTCCTTGAGCTCCCACATGCCCGCGTCGCGGTTGCGCCAGAGGTCGCAGGTGGTGTCGGCGACGCGCGAGAGCAGGCGGCCGGTCTGGATGTCGAGCACGTTGCCCGAGTCGACGTAGATGCGGCAGATGTCGAAGAGGTCGCCGAAGACGCCGAGCTGCAGCTGGTTCTGCGCGCCGTTGCCCGAGACGACCGGTCCGATGCCGGCCCAGCCGGGCACGTCGTACTCCGTCACTCCGGAGGGCAGGGACCCGTCGAGGCCGTAGAAGATGTGCAGGTCGGGGCCGTGCTCCTTGATCGTGCGCAGGAGCCACGACAGCGCCGCGTGCGTCTCCTCCCGCAGTCCGAAGCGGACGAGCGCGTGCGCGGTGTAGGCGGCGTCGCGCACCCAGGCGAAGCGGTAGTCCCAGTTCTTGCCGCCGTTCGGCGACTCGGGGAGCGAGGTCGTCGCCGCCGCGGCGATGGCACCGGTGGGCGAGTAGATCAGGAGCTTCAGCGCGAGGGCGCTGCGCTGCACGGCGTCGGCCCACGGGCCGTCGTAGGAGAACTCCTCCGACCAGGCGCGCCAGCTGCGGATCGTCCGGTCGATGCCCCGGTCGACGTTGTGCGCGTCGGGGAAGTGCAGCGGCTCGTCATGGGTGGCCGAGACCACGAGGACGTGGCGGCTGGGCTTCTTCCCGCCCGAGACGGTGAAGGACCCGGTGAGCTCGTCGCCCGCTCCGGAGGGGGCGTCGTCGCCGTCCGGTCCGTGCTCCTGACCGGTGACGCCGATCGTGACGTCGCCCGCGCGGATGAGGGAGCGGCCGTCGGCGTTCTGGATCCACGGCGAGACCGTGCCGAGGCCGGTGCCGGGACGGACGGCCCAGTGCATCCGCACCTCGCCCGTCACGCCGTCGACCCGGCGGGCGAGCTCGGCCCACGGGAGGCGGCCCGCGATGCCGGTCACGAGGGCGTCGGTGACCGTGACCGAGCCCTTCTCGGTCGTGAAGGTGGTCTCGAGGACGTTCGTGTCCTGCAGGTAGCGGCGGGTGACCTCCGCGGGATCCTCGGGCCGCAGCTCGACGCAGCCGCCGGACTCCGGGTCGATCAGCGCGGCGAACGCGGGGGTCGAGCCGAGGTCGGGCACCGGCAGCCAGTCGACGCTGCCGTCGCGCGCGATCAGGGCGACCGTCCTCCCGTCACCGATCGCCGCGTAGTCGCGCAGGGGTCTGGTCGCTCGGGGTTCCGCCATGCCCTCACGCTAGGCGGCACGCCTGCGGCGGACCTGGGCTTGCGGGGGCGGGCGGATGCGGATACCGACGCCTCCGATCAGGCCGTCGCGACGCCGCCGAACTCCTCCATGCGGGCGGTGAACTCGTCGCGGTCGCCCTCCTCGAGGAGGCTGTTCGCATAGCCGGCGAGGAACGCCCCCTGCGTCGGCGGCTCGAGGCCGACGTCGTCCAGCATCCGCTCCACGGCGCCGGAGGGGTCGGAGTCGAGGTCGACGAGGCCGAGTTCGACGGCAGGCACGGCCTGCTCGCTCGAGTACGCGGTGACGACCCAGAACGTCGCCCTCGCCTCCTCGGCGCCGAGGCCGTCGTCGATTCCGTAGCCGAGCTGGGCCCACTCCGACGGCGAGTCGGCGATGTCGACGGTGTCGAAGCCGAGCGGCGCGAGCGTCGCGGTGAAGCGGTCGACGACGGCCTGCTTGTCGGCGTCCGTCGAGAGGTCGGCGGCGGCGTAGCCGGTGGCCGAGATGTAGTCGTAGAGGAGGGAGGGACCGCCGTAGAGGTTCTCGGACCGCTCGTAGTACTCGTCGTCGGCCGAGTCCCACTCGCCGATCAGGGCGGCCTCGACCGCGGCGACGGCCTCCCCCGAGAGGGCGAGCGCCTCCTCGGCGGAGGGCTGGTCGAGCACGTCGGCGGCGTCGCCGTCCTCGTAGCCGGGGTAGCCGTAGAGCGGGTCGGACGCGTCGCCGGGGTCCTCGCCGAAGGGGTCCTCGAACGGGTCCTCGCCGAACGGGCCCTCGGAGCCGCCCGGGGCGGGAGCGCTCGTGGTCGCCGACTCCGCGGTGTCGAGCGCCGCGCCGATGCCGAGCGCGAGCAGCGTTCCGAGCACGCCGGTGTAGACCAGGCCGACCACCGCGCTGACCGCCAGCGCGGTCCAGGCGCCGGCGCCCAGCGGCGCGCGCTGGGGCGGTGCGGCGGGAGGGAACGGCGGCGGGTTCGTCGGGACCGGGCTCATCGGGACCTGGCTCATCGGGTTCCTCCGGGTGTCGAGCGGCAGACCCCGCCAGTTTTGCACGCCCTGAAGATCGCACGGGAGCCGCGCGGTCCGGGCGTCCGCGCGTCCGGCCCGGAGGATGATGGCGGCATGGACGACGTCGTGCCCCCCTCCGCTCACCCCTCCCTCGACGAGGTCGACGCGGGCCTGCGCGTCGTCGCGCTGCCCCTGCTGACGCGGTTCCGCGGAGTCGACCACCGCGAGATCGCGCTGGTGCGCGGCCCGGAGGGCTGGACGGAGTTCTCGCCGTTCCTCGAGTACGGACCGGAGGAGTCGGCCGCCTGGCTCCGCGCAGCACTCGACTACGGCTGGAACCCGCTGCCGACGCCGCTGCGCGACCGCATCCCGGTGAACGCGACCGTGCCCGCCGTCCGGGTGGACGAGGTCGCGGCGATCCTCGCGAGCTACCACGGCTGCCGGACGGCCAAGGTGAAGGTCGCCGAGCGCGGGCAGACGCTCGCCGACGACGTCGCGCGCGTCGCCGAGGTGCGCCGGGTCCTCGGGCCGGAGGGGCGGATCCGCGTGGACGCGAACGGCGGCTGGAACGTGGACGAGGCCGAGCACGCGGTGCACGCACTCGCCGAGTACGACCTCGAGTACGTCGAGCAGCCGTGCGCGAGCGTCGACGAGCTCGCGCAGCTGCGGAAGCGGGTGAAGTACATGGGCATCCCGATCGCGGCCGACGAGAGCGTGCGCAAGGCCGCCGATCCGCTCGCCGTCGCCCGGGCGGGAGCCGCGGACCTGCTCGTGGTGAAGGCGCAGCCGCTCGGCGGCGTGCACCGGGCCCTGGCGATCACGGCCGAGGCGGGGCTGCCGGCCGTCGTCTCGAGCGCCCTCGACAGCTCCGTCGGCCTCGCGATGGGCGCTGCCCTGGCCGCCGCGCTGCCCGAGCTGCCCTACGACTGCGGTCTCGGCACCGCCTCCCTCCTCGCCGCCGACGTCACCGAGCGGCCGCTACGACCGGTCGACGGCTGGATCCCGGTCGAGCGGGTCGAGGTGTCGGAAGCCCTGCTCGAGCGCCGTGCCGTCGCTCCCGAGCGCCTCGCCTGGTGGCGCGACCGCCTCCGCTCGGCGCACGCCCTGCTCTGAGACCTGGGCCGGGCGCCGGCCCGGCGCTACCCTCCCCGCATGGGCACGGACAGCGGGATCGAGCGCCGGCGGGCGCTCCTCGAGGACCTGATCGAGGCGAGCGGGATCGACGGCGTCGACATCGCGACCATGTTCGGCGCCCCCGCGATCCGCTTCCAGGGCACGATCGTGTGCTTCCTCGGCCACGACGAGCACCTGATCGTCAAGCTGACCCGGCAGGAGATGCTCGACCTGGTCGAGGCGGGCGCGGCCGAGCCGGTCGTGATGGGGCGGCGGACGCTGAAGGAGTGGGTCTCCGTCCCTCCGCTCGCCGAGGATCCCGCCTCGCTCCGGCGCTGGTCCGGGCACGTCGTCCGCGCGCTGGCCCTCGCGCGCGAGCGGATCGCGGCGCCCCCGGTATGAACCGAGTGGTGCACTGCGGCATGATGGACCCCGCCCGGTCGCCGATGCCCGCGGCGCACCCCTCCCCCTCGAGCATCGGAGTCCCGTGACCGCACCGACCGTTCCCGTCTTCCTCGACTGCGACACCGGCATCGACGACTCCCTCGCCCTCGCCTACCTGCTCCGCTCTCCGCGCGCCGACCTCGTCGGCGTCAGCACCGTCAGCGGCAACACGGATGCGCGCCAGGCCGCCGTGAACACGCTCGGACTGCTCGCCCTCGCCGGCCGCACCGGCGTCCCGGTCGCGGTCGGCGCGCACGACTTCCTCGAGGAGCCCTACGCCGGCGGCGCCCCGCACGTGCACGGGGACAACGGCATCGGAGGCGTGCGGCTGCCCGACGGCGGCAGCCCGGTCGACGAGGACCCGGCCGACCTTCTTCTCCGCCTCGCCCGGGAGCACGAGGGCGAACTGCGGCTGATCGCTGTCGGACCCCTCACCAACATCGCCCTCGCGCTGCGCAAGCACCCGGAGCTGCCGGGGCTGCTGAACTCCGTCACCGTCATGGGCGGAGCCGCACTCGTGCCCGGCAACATCAGCGCCGTCTCCGAGGCGAACATCTGGCACGACCCGGCCGCCGCGGCCGAGGTGGTCGCCGCCGACTGGGACCTCACCCTCGTGCCGCTCGACGTCACGATGAAGCACCTGATGAGCCAGGAGCACCGCGCGATCCTGCTCGACTCCGGCGACCCGCTCGCCGAGGCGATCGGCGAGGCCCTCGACTACTACTTCGACTTCTACGTGGGCCACTTCGGCGAGCGCACCGCCGCGATGCACGACCCGATGGCCGCCGCCATCGCCCTCGACGCGATCGGCATCGCCTCCGCCCCGACCGTGCCGGTCGAGGTCGACGCCACCTGGGGCCCGGGTCGCGGGCAGACCCTCCCGGACCTCCGCGGCATCTACCGCGACGTGCACCCCGAGGGCTCCCGCACCCGCTTCGTGCTCGCCCTCGACGAGCCGTTCGCTCCGCACCTGATCGACGTCATCGTCTCGAACGCCTGACGCCCGCACAGAGAAGGCCGAGAGCCCCGGGCAGCCGCACTTCGGCGGATCCGGGGCTCTCGGCCTTCGTTCTGCTGCCCGCTCGTCGGCGGGTGCCGGTGGGGTCGATCGCAAGGCGGAGGAGGGGCGCGTAGCGGCGCTACGAGCCCCGACGACAACGCCGCGAGCGGCCCCGCCGGCGCCCGCCGACTACATGCCGGTGTCGAGGCCGGAGTACGCGTGGAGCCCCTTGAAGAACACGTTCACCACGCCGAAGTTGAACATCACGGCCGCGAAGCCGATGATCGCGAGCCACGCCGAGGGAGTGCCGCGCCAGCCTCGCGTCGCGCGGGCGTGGATGTAGCCGGCGTAGATGGTCCAGATGATGAACGTCCAGACCTCCTTGGTGTCCCAGCCCCAGTAGCGGCCCCACGCCTTCTCGGCCCAGACGGCGCCGGCGATCAGCGTGAAGGTCCAGAGGATGAAGCCGATGATCGTGACGCGGTAGGCGAGGTTCTCGAGCGTGAGCGCGCTGGGCAGGGTCTTCAGGAACCGCAGGACGGAGCGCGGGTTCTCCTCCGCCCCCTCGCGGCGGGCCTGCAGCAGCTGGGTGACCGACAGCGCGAAGCCGAGCGCGAAGAACGCTGTGCCGAGGATCGCCACGAGCACGTGGATGACGAGCCAGTACGACTGCAGGGCCGGCGGGAGCGGCACGACGGCCACGTAGTAGTTGACCGTCGCGATGCCCAGCAGCACCAGCACGAGACCGGTGATGAACGCTCCGAGGAAGCGGAGATCCCAGCGCAGCTGCACAACGAGGAACACGCCGATGATGATGAGCGTGCCCGTGAGCGAGAACTCGTACATGTTGGCCCACGGCACCCGACCGGCGGCTACTCCGCGCAGGACCGCGGCGGCGGCGTGCAGCACGAAGGCCAGGAGCGTGAGCGAGAACCCGATGCGCATCGTCTTCGAGCGGGCGGGGGCGTTGTAGACCTCGTCCTCGACGCGGCTGCCGAGCCGCGAGAGCGTCGCGGTGGGGCGACCCGTGCCGGCGGCGACGGTGGCCTTGCCGCTGGCGGCCTTGTCGGCGGCGGCGACGGACGCGACCCGCTCGGCCTCCTGCACGACTCCGAGCGCCTCACCGTCGGCCAGCGAGGACCGGCGCGCCAGGTCGATCGCGAAGAAGATGAAGGCGAGGGCGTAGACGCCCATCGC
Organism: Rathayibacter sp. Leaf299; assembly: GCF_001423055.1. Classification (NCBI taxonomy): domain Bacteria; kingdom Bacillati; phylum Actinomycetota; class Actinomycetes; order Micrococcales; family Microbacteriaceae; genus Rathayibacter; species Rathayibacter sp. Leaf299. Next base: position 583,335 of record NZ_LMNT01000002.1, on the reverse strand, counting down.
GGAGGACAGGGTCAGCACCGAGTACTGGGAGAGGGTCTCGATCACCGGACAAGGATAGGCGACGCTGCTCGGAACCACCCCTGCACGGATGCACAGGTTCGGCGGATCCGCGGGGTTCAGTCCAGCGGTGCGTGCCGGTCGGCGACGGTGCGGACCGCCCGCACGAGCTGCGGATCCTCACCGCGCGCGAGCCCCGCGTACTCGAGGCGCAGCGAGCCGTCCTCGGCGGGCGTCGCCTTGATCCAGACCCGTCGTCGGGGCACGAACAGGGAGGTCAGCAGCCCGGCGAGCACGAGGATCGCGAACAGGAGGACCCAGCCCTGGGTCGCGTCGTGGTGGATGTCGAACGAGGCGAACCGGCGCACGCTGTCGGTGCCGACGACCTCCGGGTCGGCTCCGACGTTGTCGAAGGTCACCGAGCCCAGGCCGTTCGGCAGCTGCGCGGTCTCGCCCGGCTTGAGCGTCAGCGGGGCGACACCGGTGTCACCGCCGGTGAGGCGGGTGAGCGAGTCGGTGTTCAGCACGTAGACCGAGGTGGGCACCCCGGCGTCCAGGCCCAGGTCGCCCGAGAAGACGTTGAGCGAGAGCACGGGGTACTGCAGGTCCGGGAAGATCGACGTCGAGGCGCCGGTCTGGAGCTCGTCCTGCGTGGGGTAGAAGAAGCCGGTCATGCCGATCTGCTCGGCGAGGCCGTCCGGGACCTTGACGACGCCGACCGACGTCAGGTTCGCGTCCTGCGGCAGGAACGGCACCGAGTCGGTGAAGATCGCGGTGCCGGAGGGGTCGCGCACCGTGATCGTCGGCGCGTAGCCGTTGCCGAGCAGGTAGACGTTGGTGCCGCCGACCGCGAGCGGCTCGTTGACCTTCACGGTCCGCTCCTCGGTGCCGCCGCCGCGCTGCGTCGTCGTGACGTTCGCGGTGAAGTCGATCGGCTGACCGAACGCCTCGCCCCGCTCGGTCACGTACTCCACGTCGAGGCCGTCGAGCGTCAGCTGGTACGGGTCGAGCTGCGAGCTGTCGAAGAAGCGCCCCGGGTTGAACGAGTCGTAGGCCGCCAGGTTGTTCGCGAAGCCCTGACCGCCCTCGACGAGCACGCGCTGCCCGCTGTAGCCGAAGCCGCCGCCGATGCCGACGGCGACGAGGATCCCGACGAGCGCGGAGTGGAACACCAGGTTGCCGGTCTCGCGGAGGTAGCCGCGCTCGGCCGACACGCTGCTCCAGCGCCCGCGCGGGTCGTCGTAGCGCTCGACGCGGTAGCCCGCGCGGCGCAGCACGGCGTGCCCGGAGGCGATCGCCTCCTCCGTCGTCGCTCCCTCGACGTCGCGCACCGTGTAGCCCGCGAGGCGCTGCAGGCGCACCGGCGTCTTCGGCGGACGCGAGCGCATCGCCTCGAAGTGGTGCTTCGTGCGCGGGATGATGCAGCCGATGAGCGAGACGAACAGAAGCAGGTAGATGCTCGAGAACCAGGCCGACGTGTAGGTGTCGAAGGCCTGCACGCTGTCGAGCAGCGGCGCCAGATCGGGGTTGTCGATGAAGTACTGGGTGACGCCGTTGGGGTCGGACGAGCGCTGCGGCACGAGCGAGCCGGGCACCGCCGCGATGGCCAGCAGCAGGAGGAGGAACAGCGCGGTGCGCATGCTCGTCAGCTGACGCCACATCCAGCGCAGCCACCCGACCAAGCCGAGCTTGGGCTGAGTGATCGTGTCGGCGTCGGAGTCGAAGTGGTCGGAGGGGCGGAAGTTCGCGTCGGCGCGCTTCTGCGCGTCGACGTCGCTGCGATCAGATCGCGGGCTGGAAGCCATAGATCACCTCGCCGAGGGCTCCGTAGACGAGGGCGTTCCAGACGCCGGTGACCATCAGCAGGCCGATGACCACGAGGGCGACCCCGCCGATGATGTTGATCGCGCGGATGTGGCGCTTCACGAAGGCGAGGGTCGACGTGACCCAGCTGAAGCCGAACGCGACCAGGAGGAACGGGAGGCCGAGGCCCAGGCAGTACATCAGCGCGAGCAGCGCTCCCCGCCAGGGCGAGCCGGCGCCGAGTCCGAGCGCCAGGATCGAGCTCAGCGTCGGGCCCAGGCACGGCGTCCAGCCGATGCCGAACACGATGCCCAGCAGCGGCGCCCCGATCAGGCCCGTCGCGGGGCGGATGCTCGGGCGGAGGGTCCGCTGGAGGAACGAGAACTGGCCGACGAAGACGAGGCCCATCGCGATGACGACCACGCCGAGGACGCGGGTGATGACATCGCTGTAGCGGCTCATCCAGAACCCGATCGACCCGGCGGCCGCTCCGTAGAGCACGAACACGAGCGAGAAGCCCAGCACGAAGAGCAGCACGCCCAGCAGCACCCGGCTGCGTCCGCGAGCGCGGCGCTCGTCGGCGTCCGTGAAGCCGCCGACGTACGCGAGATAGCCCGGCACGAGCGGCAGCACGCACGGCGACGCGAACGACACCAGGCCGGCCAGCAGCGCGATCGGGACCGCGAGGAGCAGCTGACCGCTGATGACGATCTCGCCCACCGAGCTACTCCTCTTCCGCGAGCGTGTCGCCGACGAGGGTCGACAGGATCGACGCCTCCTGCAGCTGACCCAGGATCCGGGAGGCGACGCGGCCCTCGCGGTCGAGCACGAGGGTGGTGGGCACCGCGTTCGGCGGGACCTTGCCGCTGAAGGCGAGCTGCGCGGATCCGTCGACGTCGACGATGGAGGGGTAGGTGATGCCGTAGGTCTTCGCGAAGGCGGCGGCCTGGGGCGCCTGGTCGCGCACGTTCACGCCGACGAACGAGACGTCCTGGCCGTCGAACTCGGCGTTCACCGACTCGAGGTCGGCGGCCTCGGCACGGCACGGAGCGCAGCTGGCGTACCAGAAGTTGACGACGACGACGCGGCCCGCGAGGTCGTCGGAGTCGATCGCCTCGCCGTTCTCGTCGGTGCCTGAGAAGACGATCGGATCGCTTCGGTCGGCTGCCGCGATCTCGGTGACGGTCCCGTCGCCCGAGATGTAGCCCTTGTTGCTGCCGCTGCGGTACTGGTCGGCGAGCGGATCCTGGGTGCAGCCCGCGAGGACGGCTCCGGCCACGAGCGCGAGGGCCGTGGCGGCGACGACGCGACGCCGCATCAGACGGCGCCCACGTCGGTCGCGAGCCCCTGGAGGCCCGCGGCGGGGTCGGAGTAGCCGACCTCGACGAAGCCGTCGCCCCGACGCTCGATCGTGGTGATGCTCGAGAGCGCGCACCGGCGCTTGCGCGGATCGTGGAAGAGCCGCTCCCCCGCGAGGGCGCGGTGCACGGTCCAGATCGGCAGCTGGTGGCTGACGATGACCGCGTCGCCCTCGACGGTGCTCTGCCACGCCGCCTCGATCGCCGCGTACATCCGCGCCGAGATGGAGAGGTAGGGCTCGCCCCAGCTGGGCTCGAACGGATTGCGCAGCCACGGCCAGTGCTTCGGGTTCTTCAGCGCCGAGCTGCGGGCGGCGAGGGACTTGCCCTCGAAGCGGTTGCTCGGCTCGATCACGCGCGGATCGCTCGTGATCTCGAGCTCGAAGGCCTGCGAGATCGGCTGGGCCGACTCCTGCGTGCGCTGGAGCGGAGAGGCGACGAGCGTCGTCACGTGGCGGCGCCGCTCGAGCAGGTCGTCGGCCGCGGCGCGGGCCATGCGGTGGCCCAGCTCCGAGAGCCGGAAGTTCGCAAGTCGCCCGTAGAGGACCCGGTCGGGGTTGAACACCTCGCCGTGCCGCACGAGATGGATCTGATCGGCAACCACGAGCGTCAAGTGTACGGAACGCCGCGTGGGGGAACGCCGGGAACAGCGGGTCTGGGCGGGGGCTGAACGGGTGCTCAGCGCCGTGCTCTCACCGCCTGGCCAGCACTGCCGCCGAGATCCGTCGGACCAGCGCGTCCGGCAGGTGCTTCACCACGGCGACCGGCACTCCGAAGCGCCACGACGGCACCGAGACGACCTGCCCGCGCGCCACGTCGCGGAGGAACTCCTCGACCACCGCATCGGCGTCGAGCCAGAGGAACGAGGGGATGGAGGAGGTGTCCATCGCCGCCCGCTCGTGGAACTCGGTCCGCACCCAGCCGGGGCAGAGGGCCGCCGCCCGCACGCCCGTGCCGCGGAGCTCCACCGCGAGCGACTGCGTGAACGCGGTCGCCCACGCCTTGACCGCGGAGTAGGGGCCCAGGTGCACGAACCCCGCGACGCTCGCGACCGTCAGGATCGCTCCGCGGCCCCGGGCGCGCATGACCTCGGCGGCCGCCCCCGAGAGCACGGCCACCGAGCGGACCATCACCTCGAACGCCGCGTCCTGCGCGGCGACGTCCGGCTCCGAGAAGCCGCCGTCGATCCCGAATCCGGAGTTGTTGACCAGCACGCGCACGGGCCGCTCCGGATCGACGAGCCGGGCCCGCACCCGCTCCACCTGCTCCCGATCGGTCAGGTCGGCCGGCAGCACCTCGACGTGCGGGGCGCCGACCCCGCGGAACGCGGTCGCCGCCTCCTCGAGCCGCGCCTCGTCGCGCGAGACGAGCACGAGGCTCCAGCCGCGGCGCGCGAACGCCCGCGCGAAGGCGGCTCCGATGCCGGTGGACGCTCCGGTGATCAGTGCGGTGCTCATGCTCCGACGCTACCCGGCGCCCTCGGCCCCGCGCCGCCCCGCGGGTAGACTCCCCTACCGTGACCGACGAGACCCGCCTCCCCCGAACCACCGTCAAGAAGCTCGCCGCGCTCGAGGACGGACCCGTCCGCGTGTCCGGCTGGGTCGAGACCGTGCGCGACCAGAAGAAGGTGCAGTTCGTGGTCCTCCGCGACGAGTCCGGCGCCGTGCAGCTGGTGAACCCCGCCGTCCGCGAGGCGGAGGAGGGCGACGAGGTCGCCGCCGCGAAGCTCGCGATCACCGAGGAGATCTCGGGCCTCGCCCAGGGCTCCTTCGTCACGGTGACGGGTCAGCTCAAGCACGACGAGCGCGTGAAGCTCGGCGGCATCGAGGTGAAGCTCGAGTCGCTCGAGATCGTCGCCGCGTCGATCCCCGAGGCGCCCATCGCGCCCGACTCCGGCATCGACAAGCGCATGGACTGGCGCTTCCTCGACCTCCGCCGCCCGGAGCAGAACCTCATCGCCCGCGTGCAGACCACCTTCGAGCACGCGCTGCGCACCTACTGGATCGACAACGACTTCATCGAGATCCACACCCCGAAGCTCATGGCGAGCGCCTCGGAGTCTCGCGCCGAGTTGTTCGAGGTCGAGTACTTCGAGACCAAGGCGTACCTCGCGCAGAGCCCGCAGTTCTTCAAGCAGATGGCGCAGCCCGCGGGCTTCGGCAAGGTGTTCGAGGTCGGGCCGGCCTTCCGCGCCGACCCGAGCTTCACCTCCCGTCACGCGACCGAGTTCACGAGCGTCGACTCCGAGGTCTCGTGGATCGAGTCGCACGAGGACGTCATGGAGCTGCACGAGCAGCTGATGGTCGCCGGCCTCACCGCCGTCGTCGAGAAGCACGGCGCCGAGGTGAAGGCGCTCTTCGACATCGACCTCGAGGTGCCCACCACCCCGTTCCCGCGCATCCCGCTCGCCGAGGCCAAGCGCATCGTCGCCGAGCGCGGCTACGAGGTGCCCCGCGCCGACGACGACATGGACCCCGAGGGCGAGCGCCGCATCGCGGCCTACGTGAAGGAGGAGTTCGGGCACGACTTCGTGTTCCTGACCGACTACGCCTCGAGCATCCGGCCGTTCTACCACATGCGCCGCGAGGGCGACGGGGCCATCACCAACAGCTACGACCTCATCTACAACGGCGTCGAGATCTCGACCGGGGCGCAGCGCGAGCACCGCGTCGACGTGCTGGTCGAGCAGGCCCGCGAGAAGGGCCTCGACCCCGAGGAGCTCGGCTTCTACCTCGACTTCTTCCGCTACGGCGTCCCGCCGCACGGAGGATTCGGCATGGGCCTCTCGCGCGTGATCATGCTGATGCTGCACCAGGCGAACCTGCGCGAGGTCACCTACCTCTTCCGCGGCCCGTCGCGCCTGCTGCCGTAGGCCGGGCCACGCACGAGACGGCCCGGTACCGTCGAGACAGCCCGTTCCAGCGGGACGTCTCGACGGCACCGGGCCGTCTCGTCGTCGGGGCTCGAGTGCGGGAGCCGGGGTCAGCGCGGGAGGCGCTCGAACGGCACGCGCCGGCTGAGCCAGGCCAGCAGACCCGCGATCACCGCCGCGAGCGCCGCCGGGACGAGCAGGAGCCACAGGCTTGACGTCGCCGCCAGGATCAGCAGGGCGACGGCCGCGACCCCCGCTCCGATCGCGAAGTTCCAGCGGACGTCCGTGACCACTCCCGGCTCGGGCCTCGCCCAGATCACGACCAGCGCCAGCGCGAGCGGCCCGAGCAGCAGGCCCAGCACGAACCAGCGCCAGCGCGAGCGCCCCTTCTGCTCCGCGAGCCCCGCGGTCACGAGCGCGAAGCCGATCCAGATCCAGCCGGTGTCGTTCCAGGTCGTCCCCATGCCCGGAGCCTAGGGCCTGGTCACCGGGGCGGCAGGACCATCAGGTCGAGGTAGTCCGTCAGGCACGCGACCATGTCGACCGCGTCGCGCTCGAGGAGCCACTGCAGCTGGATGCCGTCCCACAGCGCGATGATCGACGCCGCGACCCGGTCGGGGTCGGCGCCCTCGCGCAGGCGCCCCTCGGCCTGCAGGGCGCGCAGGTCGTCGGCGTAGCCCTGGCGGAGCGACCGGAAGCGGCGGGCGAAGAACTCGCGGCCCGGATGATCGGCCGTCGTCGAGTCGCCGCACAGCACCGCGTAGAGCTCGATCACTCCGGGGGCCGTCTCGTTGTAGCGGGTCTGGCGCAGGATCCCCTCGACCATGCTCTCGTCGGGGTCCGGCGGAGCCGAGCCGTCGCCGGTGATGGCGTCGCGGTGCTCGAGCACCGCGAGCAGCAGGTCGGTCTTGGTCGGGAAGTAGTGCAGGAGGCTGGTCTGGCTGAGGCCCACCCGGTCGGCGACCTCCTGCAGCGAGCCGCGCGCGTAGCCGCGGGAGGCGAAGACCGCGTGGGCCGCCTCGATGATCGCGCGGCGCCGCTGAGCCGACTTCGCGTAGGGCCCACGGCGGGTGCGGACGGGCTCGGTGGTCTCGGACACGACGCCTTCCTCCGCTGGTCACGAGAGCGGGAACCGCTCTCAGGCGGCCAGCGTAGCGCGCGCTCCGGCCGCGTCCCCACCAATTTCGAGCGGCTACTCGAATTTGTGATAGCGTCCGATCCACCGGGCCGGGAGACCTCCACGGCACCCATCCACGACGAAGTGAGGGACAGTGAAGCCGTTCACACGGAGACAGCTCATGGCCGCCGGACTCGGCACGGCCGCACTCGGGACCCTGGCGGCCTGCGCCACCCCGGGGACCACCTCGGTCAACACCGCGCCGGCGATCCCGGCCGCGAGCGGACCGATCCGTCTGCAGTACTGGGCCTGGCTGAAGGACCTGCAGAAGGTCTGCGACGTCTGGAACGCCTCGCACCCGGACGTCCAGGTCGACGCGGTCTGGATCCCCGGCGGCAACGCGGGCGGCTACCAGAAGCTGTACTCGGCCCTCGCGGCCGGCGGCGGACCGGACCTGGGCCAGGTCGAGATGCGCTCGCTGCCCGAGTTCATGCTCGTGAACGGGCTGGTCGACCTCAACCGCTACGGCGCGGCCGACTACGCCGACCTCTACGACCCCACTCTCTGGGGGCAGGTGAGCTACACCGGCGGCGTCTACGGGATCCCCCAGGACAGCGGTCCGATGGCCTTCTTCTACCAGCCCGAGGTGCTCGGGCGCGTGGGAGCCGAGCCGCCGCGCACCTGGGACGACTGGGCGGCGGTCGCGACCGAGCTGCGCGGCGCCGACTCCTACATCGACTGCTTCCCGCTCGCCGACGCCTCCGTCTTCGCGGCCTTCGCCACGCAGGCCGGCGCGCAGTGGCTGACGGCGGAGGAGGACGGCTGGGTCATCGACATGACCGACGAGGCCACGACGCAGGTCGCCTCCTTCTTCGACACCGCGATCGATCAGGACCTCGTCGAGACCGGCTACGGCGCCTACTCCCCCGCGTGGTTCGCGGCGGCGGCGACGGGCGGCATCGCCTCCTGCACCACGGGCAGCTGGGGCGACGCGCTCATTCAGGGCGTGAGCGGCGGCTCAGGCAAGTGGCGGGTGGCGCCCATGCCGGTCTGGGGCGACACGGGCTTCGGCTCGAGCTTCCTCGGCGGATCCACGGCGGCCGTCTTCGCCAGCAGCGCGCACCCGAAGGAGGCGCTCGAGTTCGCGGTGTGGATGACGACCTCGCAGGAGGGCATCGACGCGATGATCGCGAACAGCGGCATCGGCTGGTCGCCCGCCGTCGGCGAGATCGGCACCGCGCGCAAGGGACCGAGCGAGTTCTTCTCGGGCCAGAACTACAACGAGGAGATCCTCGTGCCCGCGGCGAAGGAGCAGAACCCCGACTGGTCCTGGTGGCCGGTCACCCAGCAGTCCTTCAACATCCTCAGCGACGGCTTCCGAAGGAAGGCGTCGGGCACCACTCTCGTCGACGCGGTCGCCGAAGCGGAGCAGCAGATCATCACGGTCTTCCAGAACAAGGGCCTCAGCATCAGGAAGGCCTCGGCATGACCACGACGACCTCCCCCGCCGCCGCCGCCATCGCGGCCACCGGCGGCACCCGGAACCGCAAGCGCGGCGGAGCCCAGGGGCGCGCCCCGTGGATCCTGCTCGCCCCGTTCCTCGTACTGTTCGTCCTCACCTTCATCATCCCGATCGTCGTGGCCATCGGCTCGAGCTTCACGAAGGTGACCCGCTCGGGCCTCTTCGGCGAGGCCGGAGTGACGACCGAGTTCGCCGGGTTCGGGAACTACGCGCAGGCCCTCGCCGACGGCAACTTCCTCGCCTCGATCGGGCGCATGTTCCTCTTCGGCGTCGTCCAGGTGCCGGTGATGATCGCGCTCTGCACCGTGCTCGCGCTGATGCTCGAGTCGGCCTCGGCCCGGTTCCCCGGGTTCTTCCGCGCGGCCTACTTCCTCCCCTACGGGGTGCCCGGAGTGATCGCGACGATCCTCTGGTCGTTCCTCTACGTGCCGGGGCTCAGCCCGATCATCGACGCGGCGAACGTGGTCGGCCTCGAGCCCGACTTCCTCGGCGCGGACTCGGTGCTGTGGTCGATCGCGAACATCTCACTGTGGAGCTACACCGGCTACAACATGCTGATCATCGTCGCCCAGTTGAAGGCGATCCCGGTCGAGCTGTACGAGGCGGCGAAGGTCGACGGAGCGTCCACGTTCCGCGTCGCGCGCAGCATCCAGCTGCCGCTCATCCGCCCGGCGCTCGTGCTGACCACGATCTTCTCGATCATCGGCACCCTGCAGCTCTTCGCCGAGGCGCAGGTCCTCAAGACCGTGGCGCCCGCGATCGACAGCCAGTACACGCCGAACCTCAGCGCGTACACGACCGCCTTCGCCTACAACGACTACAACGTCGCCGCCGCGCAGGCCGTGCTGATCGCCCTCGTCGCGTTCGTCCTCTCCTTCACGTTCCTCTCGATCTCGAACAGGAAGTCCTCATGAGCCAGGCGACGCGTACCGAAGCGCAGCCCACGACGACCGGAGTCGTCACCGCGAACCGGCCCGCCAAGGCGGGTCGTGGCCCCGACCGCTCGGCCGGCCGCAACCGCGCCTCCACGATCATCGTCACGGCGATCCTCGTGATCGTCGCGGTCTACTTCCTCGTCCCCGTCTACTGGGTCGTGGTCGCGGCGACGAAGACCACCGAGGACCTCTTCGCCACCTACGGCTTCTGGTTCGCGCCGACGTTCGCGCTCTGGGACAACCTCGGCCAGGTGCTGTCGTACGACGGCGGCATCTTCGTCCGCTGGTTCTTGAACTCGGTGCTCTACGCCGGAGTCGGCGCCCTGCTCGCGACGTACCTCGCGGCGGCCGGCGGCTACGCGCTCGCGAAGTACGAGTTCCGGGGCAACCGGCTCGTGTTCGGCACGATCCTCGCGGGAGTGCTCGTGCCCGGCACCGCGACGGCCCTGCCGCTGTTCCTCCTCTTCAGCCAGATGGGCATCGCGAACACGTACTGGAGCGTGCTGATCCCCTCGCTGGTCTCGCCGTTCGGGCTCTTCCTCTGCCGCATCTACGCGCAGGCGACGGTCGACACCGCGGTCATCGAGGCGGCGCGGATCGACGGGGCGAGCGAGCTGCGGATCTTCCACACGCTGGGGCTGCGCATCCTGACTCCGGCGCTGGTCACCGTGTTCCTCTTCCAGCTCGTCGGCATCTGGAACAACTACTTCCTGCCGCTCGTGATGCTGTCGGACACGGAGCTGTTCCCGATCACGCTGGGGCTCAACAACTGGCTCAGCCAGGTCGACCGCCTGCCCGAGTTCTACGAGCTGACGACCGGAGGCGTGCTGCTGTCGATCATCCCGCTGGCGATCGCGATGATCGTGCTGCAGCGCTTCTGGCGGGGCGGGCTCACCGAGGGCTCCGTGAAGTAGCTCTGCCGAGCAGGAGGGGCGGAGGTCCCGGGGAGGAAGTGGAGGAGCCCCCCGAGGTCTCACGCCAGGGGGCTCCCGTGTGGCGGTGGAACGGTCTCGCTCTCCCGCTCGCCGACGTGAACGCCGGCGGACCGCGGGGTCTCCCGCACGCGGCCGCCGCGAGTATGCGCCGTCAAGCCGGGAATGCGCCGTGTCCGGCGGCGTGGCGTGCAGGATGGAGCGCATGCCCTCCTCCGCCGCCCTCGTCGTGATCGCGGCCGTCGTCGCCTTCGCCGCGGGCGCCCTGATCGACGCGGCGCTCCGCCGCCTCGCCCGCGTCGAGCGGGGGCTGCCGCCGGGACGCTCGTCGGCGGCCGTGGCGATCGCGACGGGAGTGGTGAGCGCCCTGGGCGCGGCGGCCCTCACCTCCGCGAACCGGCCGAGCGCCGTGCTGGCCGTGCTCGTGCTGCTCACCGTCGTGGGCGTGCACCTCTCGGTGATCGACCTGCGGCACCGTCTGCTGCCGAACGTGCTGGTCGTGCCCGCGATCGCCCTCGGAGGGCTGCTCGTCCTGGTCGCGAGCCTCGTCGACGGGCGGCCCGGGGACGGGCTCCGCGCGCTGCTGGGCGGGCTGGCGCTGTTCGCGGTCTACCTCGTGCTCGCCCTCGTCTCACCGGGCGGCCTCGGGATGGGCGACGTCAAGTTCGCGGCGGTCATCGGCACGATGCTCGCGTCGCGCGGCTGGACGGAGCTGCTCCTGGGCGCCGCCGCCGGATTCGTCCTCGCCGCGCTGGCCGCGGCGGTGCTCCTGCTGACCGGCCGAGCACGGCGGGGGACGCCGCTGCCCTTCGGGCCGATGATGCTCGCCGGGGCCGTGCTGGTGCTCGCTCTCCCGGTCTGACGCGGAGGGACGTATCGTCAGTCGGTTTGTCCCCCGGAAGGGTACGAGACGGACCGGGCGTTCTCTCTATCATCAGTGATGTCGCAGAAGTGAATGCAGCCGAATGAATATCGGCGGGCTCTCGATCACCCCCGTGATCCGACTGCTCCTCTTTCTCCGCGACAGCACCACCGGCTATCGCACGATCGGTCTCACACTGGGTCGTCGACTGCCTGCTCCCCTTGTAAACCGGTCTCGCTCACCCCATCTCGGAGGTTCACCATGCTCTCTCTCCTCATCACTCTCCAGACTCTCGTCACCACCGCGAAGGACCGCCTCCGCGAGGAGCAGAAGGGTGCGACCGCCGTCGAGTACGGCCTGCTGGTCGGCCTGATCGCCGTCGTGATCATCGGCGTCGTCGTCTTCCTCGGCCCGCAACTGGGCAGCATCTTCGCCACCGTCAGCAACGACCTGCCGAAGGCGACCGCCACCCCGACCAACACCCCGTAAGGCGGATCCGGTCCGACGGAGGAAGGGTGCCGCGCCGTCCGCGGCGCCCTTCCTCTTCCGCTTCTGCCCGGAGTGAGGTCATGTCTTCCCGATTGCACGAGGACTCAGGCGCAGTCGCCCTGGAATTCGCTTTACTCCTCCCCATACTCATGGTCATCCTCGTCGGAATAGTGGAGTTCTCCCTCCTTTTCACCGCGCAGACGACCATCACGAATGCGGCCCGAGAAGGCGCCAGAAGCATGGCGCTGCACAACAATCCGGCGACGGCGAGAACTGCCGTCAAGAATGCGGCCTTCAACCTGTCCCCCGGTCTCACGGACGCTCAGATCACCGTCTCGCCGACCGCCTGCACCGTGGGCACCCTCGGGACGACCACCATCCGCTACCAGTACCACTTGATGACCGGCCTCTTCGGCGACGGCATCACCCTGACCGGGAAGGCGGCGATGCGATGCGGCGGCTGACTGCGCGCCTCTCGGACGAGCGCGGAGCGGTCTCGATCATCGTGGCCGTCGCGATGGTCGTCGTGCTCGGCTGCGCCGCCCTCGCGATCGACCTCGCCCGACTCAACCTCGAGCGCGCCGAGCTGCAGAACGGCGCCGACGCCGCCGCCCTCGCCGTGGCTCAGAGCTGCGCGGCGAACCCCTGCACCACCGCCGCTGTGAAGGCCGCGGCCGTCGCCCTCGCCGCGACCTACGCCGACGCCAATGCCGGCGACGGAGCGTCCGGCGCCGTCACGACCTTCCCCACCGCGAACTCGGTGCGCGTCACCACCTCCGCCGAGGACGGCACGACCGGCGCCGGATCCCTGGCGACGGTGTTCGCTCCCGTCTTCGGGATCGACTCCCTCGAGGTCGGGCAGTCGGCCACCTCGTCCTGGGGCAGTCCCGCGGCGGGCGAGGCCGCGCTGGCGCTCGCCTTCGCTCCGTGCGTCTTCCGACTCGACGGAGCCGTGCAGGTCATCAGCATGCACGGCGACTCCGGCGGCACCGCCTGCCAGACCACGAGCCCCTCCGGGCAGCTGCTCCCGGGCGGCTTCGGCTGGCTCAACGATCCCCTCGGCACCTGCCGCGCCAAGGTCGACGTCGCGAAGCCCGCTCCCGTCTCCGGCAGCACCGGAGTCAGCCTGCCTCCGGGCTGCTCCACCCAGTTGGCAAAGCTCGGCGGCACCACGGTGCTGCTCCCCGTCTACTCCGACAAGGGCGGGACCGGATCGAGCGGCTGGTACACGATCAAGGGGTTCGCCGCCTTCCAGGTGCTCGGCTGGAACTTTCCCGGCATGAGCTGGAACAACCAGACCTATGCGGGCGCGGGGTGCAAGGGCACCTGCAAGGGGCTCATCGGCAAGTTCGTCCGCTTCGTCTCCCTCGACGACGCGTTCACCTACGGCGGCGCGGATCTCGGCGCCTCCATCATCACCCTGTCGGACTAGGACCCCCTGCCCCGTGAAGCTCCGCATCCTCTTCGCGATCCTCGGATTCGTGCTCGCCGTCGTCGGCGTGATGGCCGTGACCCTCTACGCACGGGACGCCGATCAGCGCGCCCTCGAGGATCAGCGGCCGATCGACGTCCTCGTGCTCGCCCGTGACGCCCCCGCCGGCACCCCCGCCGACCAGCTCTCGCAGTACGTCGAGGTGAAGGCCCTCCCTCAGGCAGCCGTCGCCGTCGGCGCCGCGACCACCCTCGACGGCCTCGGCGGCCTGGTCACGTCGGTCGACCTGGTGACCGGTGAGCAGCTGCTCGCGACGCGGATGGTCTCGCCGGACGCTCTCGATGTGCCCGGCCGCGTCGACGTCCCCGCCGGACTGCAGGAGGTGACCGTCCCGCTGAGCCCCGAGCGGGTCGTCGGAGGCGCCCTCGCTCCCGGCGACACCGTCGGAGTGGTCATCACAGTCGGCGACAAGACGCACATGCGTCTGCAGAACGTCCTCATCACGACGCTCCAGGGGCTCGGCTCCCCGGTCGAGGGCGACGCGAGCGGAGTCACTCCGCTCCCCGGAGGATCCGTCTTCGTCACCTTCGCCGTGAACGGCCCCGACGCCGAGCTGATCGTCAGCGCGGCCCAGTCCGCCACGATCTGGCTCACCAAGCAGCCCGAGGGTACCGACCCGAGCGGCATCCGCGTGATCACTCCCGCCGAGATCCTCCCGTGACCCGCTTCCTCGCGGTGACCGACTCCGCCGCCTTCCTCGACCGCGTCTCGGCGGCCCTCGTCGGCGACGACGGCTCCGGCGTCACCGCGGTCCCCGCCGAGGCGACCGGCCTGCGCCCGGAGGCGATCCTCCCTCCGCCCGGCGAGGAGCCGGTCGACGTGGTCCTGATCGGCCCCGGGATCGAGCGCACCGCCGCGCTGCGCTTCGCGGCCGCGCTCGACTCCTCCTTCCCGCGGATCACGCTCGTCCTCGTCGACGACCCCGATCCCGAGCTCGCCGTCGCCGCGATGCGCGCCGGTGTCCGCGACGTGATCGCCCCCGATGCGGACGCTGACGCCCTCGGCGAGGTGCTGCGCCGCTCGAGCCGCGCGGCCCAGGCACGGATCGGCGATCGCCCGGCGGCCCGGAGCGGCCCGCAGCGCAAGATCGTGGTCGTCCTGTCCCCCAAGGGCGGAGTGGGCAAGACCACGCTCTCGGTCAACCTCGCCGTCGCCCTCGGCCGCGTCGCTCCGCTCTCGACCGTCCTGGTCGACCTCGACGCGCAGTTCGGCGACGTCGCGAGCGCTCTGGGCCTGGATCCGGTGCACACGCTCCGCGACGCCGTCGGTGCCGCGGCCGCCTCCGACCTCCTCGTCCTCAAGGCCTACCTCGCCGTGCACGAGGCCGGCTTCTACTCCCTGAGCGCGCCGAAGGACCCCGCCGACGCCGACCGCATCTCCTCGGACGCCGTCACGCACCTGCTCCGCCAGCTGTCCTCCGACTTCGCCTACGTCGTCGTCGACACGTCCGCCGGCCTCACCGACCACACCCTCGCCGCACTCGAGGTCGCGACCGACGCCCTCTTCGTCACGGCGATGGACGTCCCCGGCGTCCGGGGACTCCGCCGCGAGCTCACCGTGCTCGAGGAGCTGGGCCTGCTGCCCGAGAACCGCCACCTGGTCGTGAACCTCGCCGAGAAGAAGTCGGGCATCACGGTCAAGGACATCGAGGCCACCGTGCGGATGTCCGTCACCGCCGTCGTGCCGCGATCGGCCGACCTCGCGCTCTCGGTCAACATGGGGCAGCCGCTGCTGCTCTCGAAGCGCCGCTCCCGAGCCGCCGTGCTGCTCGGCAGGCTCGCGGGCTCGTTCACCGGCGCGGTCGGCACGGCCCCGCGCAGAAGGGTCAGGATCCAGTGAGCCTCGCCGAACGCCTCGCCTCCAAGCACGCCGAGCGCGACGCGCCCTACGTGCCGGTCGCCGCGCCACTCCCCCCTGTCGCGCCCGAACCGGATCCCGAGCCGCAGGAGGACGAGCGCGCGCGGGAGGACGGACTGCTCGCCCTCAAGAGCCGGGTCGGCGACGAGCTCTTCCGCCGGATGGGGTCGAGGCTCAACGACCCCACGCTCGCCGAGGCCGACCTGCTCGGCCAGGCCCGCGAGATCCTCGGCGAGATCGTCGACGCCGAGTCCGCCCCGCTCACGCCCGAGGAACGGCAGCGGCTCGTCGCACAGATCGCCGACGACGTGCTCGGCTTCGGTCCCCTGCAGCCGCTGCTCGACGACCCGACCCTCACCGAGATCATGGTGAACGGGCACGAGCAGATCTTCGTCGAGCGCAGTGGCCGCCTGACACTCAGCGGCACGAGGTTCCGCTCGGAGGCGCAGCTGCGCGCCGTGATCGAGAAGATCGTCACCCGCGTGGGGCGCCGCATCGACGAGTCGTCGCCGCTGGTCGACGCCCGGCTCGAGGACGGCTCGCGCGTGAACGCCGTCATCCCGCCGCTCGCGGTGAACGGCTCGTCTCTCACCATCCGCAAGTTCTCCCGCGATCCGCTCACCGTGTCCGACCTCGTCGGCTTCGGCTCGGTGACGCCCGAGATGGCCGAGCTGCTCGACGCCTGCGTGCGCGCGCACCTCAACATCATCGTCTCGGGCGGCACCGGCACGGGCAAGACGACCCTGCTCAACGTGCTCTCCTCCTTCATCCCCCACGGCGAGCGCATCATCACCATCGAGGACGCGGTCGAGCTGCAGCTGCAGCAGTCGCACGTGGTGCGGCTCGAGAGCCGCCCGGCGAACATCGAGGGCCGCGGCGAGGTCTCGATCCGGGAGCTGCTGCGCAACTCCCTCCGGATGCGCCCCGATCGCATCGTGGTCGGGGAGTGCCGCGGCGGTGAGGCGCTCGACATGCTGCAGGCCATGAACACCGGGCACGACGGCTCGCTCTCGACCGTGCACTCCAACTCCCCGCGCGACGCGATCGCCCGCCTCGAGACCCTCGTGCTGATGGCGGGGATGGATCTGCCGCTGCGGGCGATCCGCGAGCAGATCGCGTCGGCCGTCGACGTGATCGTCCAGCTCACCCGCATGCGCGACGGCAGCCGCCGGGTCACGCACGTGACCGAGGTGCAGGGCATGGAGGGGGACGTGGTCGTGCTGCAGGACGCCTTCGTCTTCGACTACGCGGGAGTCGACGCCTCGGGTCGGATCCAGGGCGGCCCGGTCGCGACCGGCGTCCGGCCCCGGTTCCTCGACCGCTTCGCCGAGCTGGGCATCACGGTCTCGCCGCGGGTGTTCGCCCAGCCCGTGCCGGGTGAGCGCCGATGATGGCGGTCCTGGGCGCCGTGCTCTGCTACGCGGCGGTGCTCGTCGTGGTCTTCGGAGTGCTCGCCTCCTCCCGCCCCCGGCTGCCGATCGAGCGTCGGCGCCCGGATGCGGGAGCAGAGGACTCCGGTCTGACCCAGCTCACCCGCTCGACGAGCGAGGTGATCTCGGCGGCGCTGCTGAAGCAGGGCTGGACGGAGCGGCTCACGGGAGCCCTGCGCGACGCGGGCCTGAAGAAGTCCCCCTCCGAGCTGCTGATCCTCGTGGCGGCCGCCGTCGTCGTGGCGTTCCTGCTCGGTCTGCTCGCGGGGTCCGCGATCCTGGGCGTCCTGCTCGTCGTCGTCGTCCTCGGCGGCGCGGTCGTGCTCCTCCGCACGCTCGCGGATCGACGGCGGCGCCGCTTCGCCGATCAGCTCGACGGCACCCTCCAGCTGCTCGCGAGCGGCCTGCGCGCGGGCCACTCCCTGCTGCGCGCGATCGACGCGGCCTCGCGGGAGTCGGAGTCGCCGACCGCCGAGGAGTTCGCGCGCGTCGTCAACGAGACGCGCCTCGGCCGCGACCTGAACGTGTCGCTCGCCCAGATGGCCGAGCGCATGCGGAGCGAGGACCTGAGCTGGGTCGGGCAGGCGATCGGCATCCACCGCGAGGTCGGCGGCGACCTGGCGGAGGTGCTCGACCAGGTCGGCCACACGATCCGCGAGCGCAACCAGATCCGCCGCCAGATCTCGGCGCTGGCCGCCGAGGGCAAGATGTCGGTCTACATCCTCATGGCGATGCCGTTCGCGGTGATCGGCATCCTCTCCCTCACCAGTCCCTCCTACGTGGCGAAGTTCACCGAGCACTGGCTGGGCTTCGTCCTGATGGTGGTCGCCGCGATCATGTTCGTGATCGGCGGTCTCTGGATGCGCCGCGTCATCAGCTTCAAGTTCTGAGGAGCAGTCCCGTGCTGATCGCGTCCCTCTGCCTGCTGGCGGCGCTCCCCCTGCTGTTCGCCGCTCTCGCGCCGGCCGGTGACGAGCGCACCGCGGCCCGGCGCAACCTGACCCAGGGCCTCGTCGAGGAGACGGTCGACGCCCGCTCGACGGCCGAGCGGCTCGAGCGGATCGCCCAGCGGCTCCTGCCGCCCGGGGCCCTCGCACGGCTCGACCGCCTGCATGCGCACGCCGGGCGCCCCGCCGGGTGGCCGCTGGGCCGGGTCGTCCTGGCCAAGCCGCTTCTGCTGCTCGTCGCGGCGGCAGCCGGATCCCTCGTCCTCGTCCGGCAGCCGCCGCCGATCCTCGTCCTGCTGATCCTCGTGGTCGTGGTCGTCGCCTACTTCGTGCCCGACCTCCTCCTGCACAGCCGCGGTCTCGAGCGGCAGGCGGCGATCGGCCTCGAGCTGCCCGACACCCTCGACCAGATGCTGATCGCCGTCGAGGCCGGGCTCGGCTTCGAGGCGGCCATGGCCCGCGCGGGCGAGAACGGCAAGGGGCCGCTCGCCGAGGAGCTGGTGCGCACCCTGCAGGACATGCGCGTGGGCATGACCCGCCGCGACGCGTACCGCGCACTGGAGCTGCGGACGTCGGTCCCGGATCTGCGCACCTTCGTCCGGGCGATCGTGCAGGCCGACGCCTACGGTGTCTCGGTCAGCGCGGTGCTGCGCACGCAGGCGCAGGAGATGCGCCTCAAGCGGCGGATGCGCGCCGAGGAGAAGGCGATGAAGATCCCGGTCAACATCCTCTTCCCGCTCATGCTCTTCATCCTCCCGGTCCTCTTCATCGCGGTGCTGGGGCCGACCATCATCTCGTTCGTGACGATGTGACCCCTCCCCTCCAATTTCGAGTGGCTACTCGACATTGTGGTAGCGTCCAGAACGGCGCAGCCGCCCGCGGCGGCGCCCCCCACGACGACGTGACGACTCGACTCCGATCGGAGGCTCCGAGGCGCGCGATGCCGCGGCGTCCCGGCGCGGCGGCCTGACGGAAGGCTCCGCGCAGTGACCCCCACCCCCGAGCACTACCTCACCGACACGGGTCCCGGACGGGGACTGCGCCGCCGCGCCCGCTCCTGGCTGCACACCGACGCCCCGACGATCCCGCTCGACGGGCAGTGGCGGTTCCGCCTGCTGCCGGCCGCTCCGGGCACGCTCGGCGGGATCGACGTGCTGCCCGAGGGAGAGGGCGTCGACGACGTCGCCGCCGAGTCCTTCGACGACTCCGCCTGGGACTCGATCCCCGTGCCCGCGCACTGGGTGCTGCAGGGCGACGGCCGCTACGGCCTCCCCGCCTACACGAACGTCCAGTTCCCGTTCGCCACGGAGCCGCCGTTCGTACCGGATGAGAACCCCACCGGCGACTACCGCCGCACGATCGAGGTCCCGGAGTCGTGGACCGGCGCCGAGGCGGTCGTCCTGCGGTTCGACGGGGTCGAGTCGCGGTACCGCGTCTGGGTCAACGGCGTCGAGATCGGCATCGGATCCGGCAGCCGCCTCGCGCAGGAGTTCGACGTGACCGAGGCGGTGCGCCCGGGCGAGAACCTCGTCGTGGTGCGCGTGCACCAGTGGTCGGCGTCGAGCTACGTCGAGGACCAGGACCAGTGGTGGCTGCCCGGGATCTTCCGCTCCGTGCACCTGATCGCCCGTCCGGTCGGCGGCATCGAGGACGTCTGGGTGCGGACGGCCTTCGCCGACGGCGCGGGCCGGCTCGAGACCGAGCTCGTCGCGTCCCCCGAGGCCTACCCCGTGGTGCTCCGGGTGCCTGAGCTCGACCTCGAGGTCGAGTGGGCGAGCGCCGAGGACGTCGCTCCGATCGCGATCGACGCCGTCGAGCCGTGGTCGGCGGAGTCGCCGCGCCTGTACGACGCCGAGATCGCGTCCGCCGGCGAGACCGTGTCGCTCCGACTGGGCTTCCGCACCGTCGAGATCCGCGGCGACCGCTTCCTGGTGAACGGCGAGCGCGTCGTGTTCCACGGCGTGAACCGGCACGAGACCCACCCGGACCGCGGGCGCGCCTTCGACGAGGACGCCGCGCGCGAGGACCTCGCCCTGATGAAGCGGTTCAACGTCAACGCGATCCGCACCAGCCACTACCCGCCGCACCCGCGCCTGCTCGACCTCGCCGACGAGCTCGGCTTCTGGGTGATCCTCGAGTGCGACCTCGAGACGCACGGCTTCGAGCGCTGGGGCTGGGCCGGCAACCCGAGCGACGACCCCGCCTGGCGCGAGGCGTACCTCGACCGCATCGAGCGCACCGTCGAGCGCGACAAGAACCACCCGAGCATCGTGATCTGGTCGCTCGGCAACGAGGCGGGCACCGGAGCGAACCTCGCCGCGATGTCGGCGTGGGTGCACGGGCGCGACCCCGAGCGCCCAGTGCACTACGAGGGCGACTACACCGGCGCGTACACCGACGTGTACTCGCGGATGTACTCCTCGGTGCCCGAGACCCGGCAGATCGGCGACGACGACTCGCGCACGACGCTCCTGGGCTGCTCCCCCGGCGAGTCCGCGCGCCAGCGCTCCAAGCCGTTCCTGCTCTGCGAGTACGTGCACGCCATGGGCAACGGACCGGGCGCCATCGACCAGTACGAGGACCTCGTCGAGCGCTACCCGCGCCTGCACGGCGGCTTCGTCTGGGAGTGGCGCGACCACGGGCTCCGCGCCCGGACGCCCGACGGCGTCGAGTACTACGCCTACGGCGGCGACTTCGGCGAGGTCGTCCACGACGGCAACTTCGTGATGGACGGCATGGTCCTCTCGGACAGCACGCCGAGCCCCGGCCTGTTCGAGTGGAAGCAGATCGTCGCTCCCGTCCGCGCCCGTATCGGCGAGGACTCCGTGCTGATCGAGAACCGGCGGCACGACGCCTCGACCGCCGACCTCCGCGTGCTCTGGCGCGCCGAGGTCGACGGGCGGAGGATCGCCGACGGCGTCCTCGAGACCGGAGCGATCGCCGCCGGCGACTCCGCGACCGTCGCGCTCCCCGAGGTCGACGTCGCCGCGGAAGGCGAGACCTGGCTGACCGTCGACGTCGTGCTCGCCGCGGCGACCGCCTGGGCCCCGGAGGGTCACCTCGTCTCCACGGCGCAGCGCCGCCTCTCCGCCCCCGCGCCGCAGCCCGCGTGGGCCCGGGCCCGACGCGGCACGCAGGGCGGCGACGCGGTCGGAGCGGCGCGCTTCGCCGGCGGACGGCTCCGGTCGCTCGCGGGGCTGGCGGTCGACGGCCCGCGCGCCGAGCTCTGGCGCGCCCCGACCGACAACGACGAGGGCGCCGGGTTCCCCGCCTACCTCAGCGGCGACCCCAACGCCGGCGACGGACGCGGAGTGCCCGCCCCGTCCTCGGCCGCCCGCTGGCGCGAAGTCGGCCTGGACCGGCTGACATCCCGACTCGAGAGCCTGGACACCTCGGACGGCCTCCGCCGCCGCACCCGCTGGTCCGCCGCCGACCTCGACGCGGCGCTCCTGGTCGACGAGCACTGGACGGCCGACGGCGACGCGGTCGTCCTCCGCGCCGACCTCGCGCCCACCGGCCGCTGGGATCTCGTCTGGCCCCGCCTCGGGCTCACGTTCGAGCTCCCCGGGTCGATCGACGGAGCCGCGTGGTTCGGCACAGGACCGCTCGAGTCGTACCCCGACAGCCTCCGCGCCGCCCGCGTGGGACGCTTCTCGGCGGGGATCGACGCCCTGACGACGCCGTACGCTCGCCCGCAGGAGAGCGGGCACCGCTCCTCGCTGCGCGAGCTCGTGCTGCACGAGAACGGCGCGGCGCGCCTGCGGATCGAGGCCGCCGCCGATCTGCACGGCCGCCTGCCCGGCTTCACCCTCGCCCGGCACACCCCGCAGGAGATCGGGGTCGCGCAGCACCCGCACGAGCTCCCGGAGTCGACGCGCTCGGTGCTGACGATCGACGCGGCCCAGCACGGCCTGGGCTCCCGCGCCTGCGGACCCGACGTCTGGCCCGACTTCCAGCTGCGACCCGAGGCGCGCACGATCCTCCTGCGGTTCAGCCCGATCGACTGAGCACGCAGTCGCCCACGAACCACGGCACGCCCGCGGGACCTCGTCGTCCCGCGGGCGTTCCGCGTCCTGACCGGCGTTCCCGCCGGCGTCGGGTCACTCCTGCGTCTGGTGCGGGAGCGGTCCGCCGATGAAGAGGTCGTCGTACTCGCGGCGGCGGCGGATCACGATGTTCGCGATGACGATCGCCAGGATCACGGCCACCAGCGCGCCCGCGCCGATCGTCAGAGCCACTCCGGCCGTCTGCCCGGAGGCCTCGGTGGAGGGGAGCACCGGCTCGGCGCCGGCGGTCGCGATCGCGATGCCGCAGACCTGCGCCGCGTCGGGCAGATCGGCCGAGACGCCGTCCACGGGGTAGCCGACGGTGACGGCGGCGGTGCGCCCGGAGGCGGTCCCCGTCGCGACGAGGCAGTAGACCGGAGCGGTGGGCGTCGCCACGATCGCGTCGCCCAGCACGAGGTCCGACCAGCCGAGGTCGTCGACCCGGACCGACAGCGCGCCGACCGCGAGGTCCGCCTTCACACCGGTGGGCGTGACCGCGGCGATCGTCACGGCCTCGCCGGAGTCGAAGCCCCAGACCGCGCCGCGGGGAGCGCCGGTCTCGGCGCCGGAGCCGTCGCGAGGCTCGACGAGGACGCCCGGCCCGGTGGAGGCCACGAGCGAGAAGGTGGTCGAGGCGGTGGAGCCGCGGTCGCCGGTGACGGTGATCGAGTACTCGCCCGTCGCCGACAGCGCCGAGGCCGGCACGGTGGCCGAGCCGGTGCTGGTCGTCGCGCCGTCCTGGCGGTCGTCGCCGGTCAGCGGAGTCTCGGTGCCGTCGGGCGCGCGCAGCACGCCCGTCGCGCTCTCGCCGCGCTGGAACCCGGCGTAGGCGGCACCCACACCGTAGAAGCGGGCGAGGTCGACCGTCAGCGCGCCCGGGTCCACTCCCGCGTCGCGGGTGAGGTAGACCGAGACGGCGGGAGCCGCGGACTCGGCGACCGGCTGGCCCTCGGCGACGGGAGCGGGCGCCGCGGCCGGGTCGGCGGCGGAGGTCGAGAGCAGGGTGCGTCCGGGAGCGGACGGCCGCGGAGCCGTCGTGCCGGCCTCGGTGGTGGCGGTGCCGCCGGTGGTCCCCCCGGCCGGGGCCTGCGGCTGCGCGGGCTGATTCGGCTGGGCGGGCTGGTTCGGCTGCGCGGGCTGGGCGGGCTGGTTCGGCTGCGAGGGCTGCTCCGGCGCCGGCTGCTCCGGCTGGGTCGGCGTGCTCGGCTGCGGCTGGGGCTGCGTCGGCGTGGTCGGCTCCGGCTCGGACGGAACGCCCGGCACCTCGGGCGCCGGCTCCTCGGAGGGCACGCTCGGCACGGTCGGCGTCTCCGGCTCCGGCTCGGGCTCCGGCTCGACGACCGGGGGCACCTCCTCGACGGGCGGGACGACCGGCGCGACCACCGGAGCGAGGACCGGCTCCGTGACCGCGGGCGCCGAGACTCCGGGCACCAGCTCGGTCGCCTGAGCGGCGGCGGGCAGCGCGAGGCCGGCGACGAGCGCGGCCAGGACGAGCGCGGAGGCCGCGGTGCGGCGTCGCTGACGTGACATGGATGTTCCTCCCCGTCGGAGTGCTGAGTGCACCCCGGATGCGGGGAGCGGCGGTCCCCGCAAAGAGACTATGCGGATCCATGCCCCACTCGTCGGCCAGTCCGTCCCCCGTGTGTGGGGTTCACCGCAACGATCCGGTCACGGACGCGTGTCGGTTCGGGGCGGGTCGCCGTCAGACCCCGCCGCTCAGACCTCGAAGTCGACGCAGGCCCGCTCGCGCACGAGCGGCCGGATGAAGCCCGCGACGCGGCGGTGCTCCGGGTGCTCGACGTAGATGTTGAGCGCGTCGGCGTCGGCGTAGTCCGCGATCAGCACCATGTCGAAGTTGTCCTTCGGGAACAGGGTGTTCTTCCCGATCGTCATCGACTCGATCTCGGGGATGATCGGCAGCAGCCCGCGCAGCGCCTCCGAGATCTGCTCGGTGTGCTCGGCCCGTTGCGCGGGGTCGACGGCGTTCAGCTTCCAGGCGACGACGTGGCGGACGGTCATGGGTGCTCCAGGAGGGCTCGGCGGAGGCGGACGGGGTCGATGCGCCAGTAGTTGTGGACTCGACCGTCGATCAGGAGGACGGGGATCTCCTCGACGAAGCGCTCGTGCAGCTCGGCGTCGTCCAGGATCGAGACCTCCGACAGCGAGACGGCCGGAGCGGCGGGCCCGAGATCGGCGAGGACCCCCTGCACCACCGCGCGGGCGTCGTCGCAGAGATGGCAGCCGGGCTTCCCCACGAGAGTCAGCGCGATGTCCACCATGCTCCCAGTTTAGACGGGAGGCTCGGGCGGCCCGACCCCGCTGGCGCAGGCCGAACCGCGACAGGACCGCATCGCTCCCGAACGCAGACGAGCGCCCGATCCCGGTGGGGAGCGGACGCTCGAAGGGGAAGAGGCCGGGGCCTACTTCTTGTTGCGACGCTGGTGGCGAGTCTTGCGAAGCAGCTTGCGGTGCTTCTTCTTCGCCATACGCTTGCGACGCTTCTTGATAACAGAACCCACGAAGACCTCACAACGCTCAGGGGGGTCGACCGCCCGACGGACGGCCGCTTACGAGAAAATGCCTCACGCGAGCTTACACGACCGAGCGGGCGCCCGGGTCACGGCCTAGCAGACCCCCGACGCGGCGAGCGCCCCGACACGCGTCACTTCCGGATGCGCAGCGCCTCGGCGACCTTCGTCGCCCCCTCGCTCACCCCGCGCTGGATGTCCTGCACGACCGTGCTGACCTGGTGGGTCCGCTCCGCGATCGCCCGGCCCAGCGACTCCGCCCGGGCCGCGGCCGCCGCGTCGAGCAGCGCGGGCTCGTCCTCGGTCTCGAGGAACGGCATCAGCCAGTCCTCGACCTCCTCCAGGGGCGAGTACTGCAGCGCGTAGAAGCGGTGCTGCCCGCTCTCGCGCACGGTGACGAGTCCCGCGTCGCGCAGCACCTTGAGGTGCTTCGACACGGTGGGCTGGCTGAGCTCGAGGCGGGCGACGAGCTGCGAGACGCTGATGCCCCCGGCGCCCGACGGTCCCGCCTCCCTCTGCGCGCGCAGGAGGGAGAGGATGTCGCGGCGGGTGCCGTCGGCGATCACCGCGAAGATGTCCGGCATGCGCCCAGAGTAGCCAGGCCGCCCTCTGCGGCGCCCGGGAGAGCGGCCGGCCGGCGGGCCCGGGAGCCGTACAGCGACCGGGTAGCATGGCCGCGATCGAGTGGAGGATCCGCCGTGGTGGTTCGCCAGCAGTTCCGCAGCCCCGTCGGGGTCTCGCCCGTCTCCCCGTGGTCGGGCTTCGAGCGGGCTCGCGACCTCATCGACGACTTCGCCGGCCGCTCCCCCTCGCGCTTCGCGATCCTGATCTTCTCGGCGCTGATCCTGGTCTTCACGCTCCTCTTCTCCCTGCCGGTCTCGACGACCGCCGGCGAGGTCACTCCGCTGCACGACGCGTTCTTCACCGCCATGTCCGTCATCTGCGTCACGGGCCTGGCCACGGTCGACATGGCGACGCACTGGTCGGCGTTCGGCCACTCCGTCATCTTCGTCGGCGTCAACATCGGCGCCCTGGGCGTGCTGACCCTCGCGTCGATCATGGGCATGGCCGTCTCGCGCCGCCTCGGCCTCCGCGCCAAGCTCATGGTCGCGAGCGACTCGAACCCGCTGCGGATCCACTCCGGCCCCGTCGCCGAGGGCCAGGCGGTGCGGCTCGGCGAGATCGGCGGACTGCTGACCACCGTCGCTGTGAGCGCGGCCGTCATCGAGATCGTCGTCGCCCTCCTGCTGTTCCCGCGGATGCTGATCGACGGGATCCCGATCGGCGAGGCGGTGTGGCACTCCTTCTACTACTCGGCGATGGCGTTCACCAACACCGGGTTCTCGCCGAACGCCGCCGGGCTCACCCCGTTCCAGGACGACTACTGGTTCCTCGGGATCCTGATGATCGGCGTCTTCCTCGGCTCGATCGGCTTCCCCGTCATCTACGCCTTCTCGCGCGGCTGGCGCCGCCCGCGAAAGTGGTCGGTGCACGTCAAGCTCACGCTCGTCACGTCGCTGATCCTGCTGGTCGCCGGGGCGGCGCTCTACATCGTGCTCGAGTTCGACAATCCGAAGACGTTCGGCGTGCTCGACGCGGGAGACACCGTCTTCCAGTCGTTCTTCCTCTCCACGATGACCCGGTCGGGCGGCTTCTCGACGATCTCCGTCCCCGACCTGAACGGCTCCAGCCTGCTCGTCACCGACATGCTGATGTTCATCGGCGGAGGCTCGGCCTCGACCGCGGGCGGGATCAAGGTCACGACGCTGGCGATCCTGTTCCTCGCCGCGTTCGCGGAGGCCCGCGGCACCAACGACATGGAGGCGTTCGGCCGCCGGATCCCCAACGACGTGCTGCGCCTGGGGGTCTCTGTCGTGCTGTGGGGAGCGACGACCGTCGCCGTCTCGTCGGTGATCATCCTGCACATCACCAAGGCCTCCCTCGACTACGTGCTGTTCGACGTGATCTCGGCCTTCGCGACGTCGGGGCTGTCGACGGGGCTCACGGCCGAGCTCCCGCCGTCCGGCGTCTACGTTCTGGCGCTGACGATGTTCATGGGCCGCGTTGGTACCGTGACTCTCGCCGCCGCGCTCGCCGCGAGTCAGCGGAGGCAGTTGTTCAGACGACCGGAAGAGAGGCCCATCGTTGGTTGACCGCATCAGGTACGACGCCCCGGTGCTGGTGATCGGCCTCGGGCGCTTCGGTGCCGCCACGGCCGGCCAGCTCGACCGACTCGACCGCGAGGTGCTCGCCGTCGACGCCGACGCCGGGCTCGTGCAGAAGTGGTCCGAGCGGGTCACCCACGCGGTCCAGGCGGATGCGCGCTCGCTCGACGCCCTCGCGCAGATCGGCGCGCAGGACTTCCAGGTGGCCGTCGTCGCCGTCGGCTCCTCGATCGAGGCGTCCGTGCTCATCACCGCGAACCTCGTCGACCTCAAGATCCCGCAGATCTGGGCCAAGGCCATCTCGCGCTCGCACGGCAAGATCCTCGAGCGCATCGGCGCGAACCACGTCATCTACCCCGAGGCCGAGGCCGGCGAGCGCGTCGCGCACCTGGTCTCGGGCCGCATGCTCGACTTCATCGAGTTCGACGACGACTTCGTGCTCGCCAAGATGTACCCGCCCAAGCCCATCCGCGGGCTCACGCTCACGGAGTCGGGGGTCCGGCGCAAGCACCGGGTCACGGTGGTGGGCGTCAAGAGCCCCGGCAAGCCGTTCACTTACGCGACCGAGCAGACCGTGGTCTCGAACCACGACCTCATCGTCGTCAGCGGAACACCCAGCGACATCGAGCGCTTCGCGGCTCTGGGCTCCTAGGCCGTGTTGACCAAGAGGTCGCCGTCGCGAGCACGGCCTGATCGTGCGAGCTGCAAGGAGGAAGCCGAAGGTCGATGCGGGCATCGACCGAGGTTTCCGACGCCGCAGATCGTGCGATCAGGACGAGCGGAGCACGCGAGATCTTGATCAACACGGCCTAGGCCCGGGCGTTCAGGACGCGGCGAGCTCCCGTGCGCGGGCGAGCGCCGCGTCCGTCGCCCGGGTGAAGAGCGACGCCAGGTCCGCCTCCTGCAGCACGGCGATCGCCCGCTCGGTCGTGCCGTTCGGGCTCGTGACCCGGCGGCGCAGCTCGGCGGGCTCCTCGCCCGAGTGCACGAGCAGCTCGGCGGCGCCGAGGAACGTGCCGGTCACCATCGTCGACGCCTGCTCGCGCGTGAACCCCTTGGCGATCGCAGCCGTGATCAGCTCCTCGATCAGCAGGAACACGTAGGCGGGTCCCGAGCCCGAGATCGTCGAGAGCGCGTCCAGCTGCGACTCCGGGACCTCGATGACCTCGCCGACGGTCTCGAACAGGCGGCGGACGAGCGCGAGGTCCTCGCCGCTCGAGCGGGTCCCCGCGCTCAGCCCCGTGACGGCGCGGCCGACGACGGCCGGCGTGTTCGGCATCGAGCGCAGCACCGGCACCGAGTCGGGCAGTCGGCTCTCGAACGCGGCGACGGTGACTCCGGCCGCGACGCTCACGACGACGGTCCCCGGAGCGAGCGCGTCGGCGATCTCCTCGAGCAGCGCGGCCACCATGTGCGGCTTCACCGCGACGAGCACGACGGAGGCGCCCGCGACGGCCCGGCGGTTCGCCTCGGCGTCCTCCTCGGTCGCGAACGCGGTGACGACCGGGTGGTCCTTCCACGCGGCGGCCTTGACGGCGTCGCGGTTCGTCACCCGGACACCGCCGTCGATGCGGACGCCGGGGGCGAGCAGTCCGCTGAGGATCGCACCGCCCATCGAGCCCAGGCCGAGCACGGCGATGGAGGGGAGCAGCACGGTGTCGTCGGTCACCCGCTCATCCTACGAACCGCGAGCGACCGCGGACCTGAAGGGGGTCCTCCCCCGATCCGCAGGACCCTAGGATGATCCGACCACCGACCGGCACCACCAGGATCCACGAGGAGACCACGTGAGCGCATCCGGAGGCGGCAGGGCGAGAAGCGCCGACAGCGGGAACCCTCCCGCGGCGGCCGAGAGCGTCGGCTGAGGTGCGGCGCGCACTGGCGATCGTCAACGAGCGCGGAGCGGGCCTGGGCGTCCTCGAGCCGATGCTGCGGGAGCACGGCTGGACGGTGGACGCCGTGGCCGGCACCGATCTCGGCTCCGTCGACCTCGACGAGCCCGAGCTCGTCGTCACGCTCGGCTCCAGCGCCGGCGTCTACGAGACCGCGCGGCACCCGTTCATCTCGCCCGAGATCGCCCTGCTGCAGGAGCGGCTGCACCACCGACGGCCGACCCTCGGCATCTGCTTCGGCGCCCAGCTGATCGCCGCCGCGCTCGGACGCGAGGTGCGTCCCGGTCCGACCCGCGAGGTCGGCTTCCGCCGCGTCGACCCCACGGACGCCGGGATGCGCTCACCGCTGCGCCACCTGGCGGGAGTGCCGGTGATGCAGTGGCACGGCGACACCTTCGACCTCCCCGCGGGCACGACGCTGCTCGCCTCCTCGGACGCCTACGCCGTCGAGGCGTTCGGCATCGACGAGTGGCTGCTGGGCGTGCAGTTCCACCCCGAGCTGAGCGGCGCGATGGCCGCGGGCTGGCTCGAGGGCGACGCCGAGTACGCGGCCGGAGCCGGCTACACGGCCGAGCAGCTCCGCGACGACGTGCAGGAGGGCCGCTTCGACCGGATGCGGGAGGCGACGGAGCTGATGCTGGCCGAGTGGCTCGGCGGCCACTCCCGCGACTGAGGCCGCCCGCTCAGCGCCGCGCGCGGAAGAAGTCGAGCAGCAGCCGCGTGCTCTCCTCGGCGCGGAGCCCCGGGTAGACCTCGGTCGTCCAGGTGTGCCGCCGATCGCGGAGGAGGTCGTGCAGCGAACCCACCGCCCCCGCCTTCTCGTCCCACGCCCCGAACACGACGCGCTCGACGCGAGCGGCCAGGATCGCTCCCGCGCACATCACGCACGGCTCGAGCGTCACGACGAGCGTGCAGCCCGTGAGCTGCCAGTCGCCCAGGGCGGCCGCCGCGTCCCGCAGCGCCACCACCTCGGCGTGCGCGGTCGGATCGGTGCGCAGCTCGCGCTCGTTGCGTCCCCGCCCGACGACGCGGCCGTCGGAGTCGACCACCACGGCACCGACCGGCACATCGCCCCAGCCCGCGGCGCGCCGGGCCTCGTCGAGCGCGAGACCCATCCACTCGTCGGCGGCGGAGGGGAGGCGCAGGTCGCTGTCGCGCATCGCGCCCCCTCGTGCCCGCGTCCGGTCCGGCCGTGCTCGGACCGGGAAGTAGATTGAGCTTATGCGCGTCCACGTAGCCGACCACCCGCTGATCACGCACAAGCTCACCGTGCTGCGCGACAAGCGCACCCCCTCCCCCACCTTCCGGCAGCTCGCCGAGGAGCTGATGACCCTGCTCGCCTACGAGGCGACGCGCGGCGTCCGCACCAGGACCGTGACGATCGAGACCCCCGTCACGCAGACCACCGGTCTCGCGCTCAGCGACCCGCAGCCGCTCGTGGTCCCGATCCTCCGCGCGGGCCTCGGCATGCTCGAGGGCATGGTCAAGCTGATCCCGACCGCCGAGGTCGGCTTCCTCGGCATGGCGCGCAACGAGGAGACGCTCGAGCCCACCACCTACGCCGAGCGCCTGCCCGACGACCTCTCGAACCGCCAGTGCTTCGTCCTGGACCCGATGCTCGCGACCGGAGGGTCGCTCATCGCGGCGATCAGGTTCCTCTTCGACCGCGGAGCCGTCGACGTCACGGCCGTCTGCCTGCTCGCCGCGCCCGAGGGCCTCGCCGCCGTCGAGAAGGCGTTCGAGGGTCGCGAGGTGACCATCGTCCTGGGCGCGCTCGACGACCACCTGAACGAGCTCGGCTACATCGTGCCCGGCCTGGGCGACGCCGGCGACCGCCTCTACGGCCTCGCCGGCTGACCGTCCCCCCTCCGGGTGCCGCGACGCGCCCGGAGGAGCCGATCCCGCGCCGGATCCTGGACGCCGACCCGAAATCTGTTGACTCGGTCCGTCACAGTCCGCTTTACTTTCCCCCATGACTGACAACGCGCTCGCCCTGACCTCCCTTGAGGCCATCGGGGATGCCGGCATGATGATGGCCGGCGGCCTCGTCATGTGTTGTCGAATGTGTGCGTGAGGCACTGACCTCGCCGGGTTCCCGCACAGCCTCCGCCCTCCGATCCTCCTGACCGGGCTCCACGCCCCGTCCGATCGGCTCGGCGTCGCAGGCGCGGTGAACCCCTCGGATGCACTTCATCCGCCCCAGCCGGACCGCACCACGCGGCCGCCGGCACCGCAGCGCACACCCGGATCCGCTCTCCCGGACACTCGTCCCGGATCCGACCAGCCCCAAGGATTCGCCATGTCCCTCCTCCACGCTCGCACCGTCCCCGCTCCCGCCGCCCTCGAGACCCCCCGCCTCCAGGCCGCTCCCGAGAGCACCCCGACCACCCCCCGCCTCCGCGCCGTGCCCCAGGGCACCGAGGCCCGCGGCTTCGCCCTCTACGTCGGCATCGACGAGGCCAAGGCCCGTGCCGCCGGAGTCGACCTCGGCCGCCTCGTCGAGGAGCTCAAGCGCGTCACCGCCCTCCTCGCCCCCGACGCCGAGACCTACGCCTCCGTCGCCCTCGCCCCCCAGGGCGCCGGCG
Source organism: Rathayibacter sp. Leaf299 (assembly GCF_001423055.1). NCBI lineage: Bacteria > Bacillati > Actinomycetota > Actinomycetes > Micrococcales > Microbacteriaceae > Rathayibacter > Rathayibacter sp. Leaf299. The sequence continues at coordinate 552,506 of NZ_LMNT01000002.1, read as the reverse complement.
GCCGCGACGTGGACGTCGTCCGCCTCGCCCTCCAGGACCCGGCCGCCGTCGCCAAGCGCCGCGCCGACGCCGAGCCCGACCTCGACCGCGCACCCGGCGGAGTCGTCGTCGACATCTCCCGCAAGCGCGTCATCCTCGACGACGAGACCACCGCCCTCACCTACAAGGAGTTCGAGCTGCTGCAGTACCTCGTCCTCCGCGAGGGCCGCACCATCGAGCGCGCCGAGCTCATCGCCTCCCTCTGGGGAGCCGCCGACGACGACGCCCCCAACGAGCGCACCATCGACGTCCACGTCCGCCGCCTCCGCGCCAAGCTCGGCCGCTACGAGGACATCGTCCGAACCGTCCGCGGCGTCGGCTACCGCTTCGACCGCCACGCCGACGTCGCCATCCGGTACGCGTCCACCCCGAGTCCTGATCTGTTCTGATCGAGGAGCGCAAGCGCTCCTCGATCCGCGGTCGGGCTGTGCTTGTTCGTTGAGGGAGCGCGAGCGCCGCTCCCTCAACCGCGGTCGGCTTCGCGACGAGGCGCGTTCCAGGGAGCGGGGTGCCTACGGCTCGCTCGAAACGCTCGCACGCGTTTCTCGCCCATCGCCTTCGAGACGGGCGGCTGGTCGAGGCGCGACGCCTGAGGTGCGGCTTCGCCGGCACGGTCTGGACGAGGTGCGGCTTCGCCGGCACCGTGCGACGGACGTGCGGTCGCACCGGCGGCCTCCTCGGACGGGAGGCTGGTGGGCGGCCCGCTCCCGCAGGCCGAGAACGCTCTCTTCGTGGGAACTCCAGCGCGCCTCGGTGCCGGAAGCAGGCGCGCCGTCAGAAGCCGTCCCCAGGAGCGGCGCGGGGGTGGTCGGCGGCTCCGGACGGAGGAGTTCGGGCGCGCGTTCCGGTAGGGGTCGGCGGGCGGATGCGGGGCTCAGGGAAGTGTCAGGAAATGGGCTCTTGCGGCGTTATCGATCCGTTATATAGTTCAAGAGCGTTAGTCGTTTGCTGTGGCGGCGAAGCGCGAATGTGATTGCAGGACACTCTTGGTGCAAGGGAATGAAGGCCGGCCGCTCGCCTCAGCGGCCGGCCTTCTGTCGTTCCGGAGCGGTGCCTCCGAGACGACGGCACGGGCGCCGTACCGATCGCGCAGTCGCGCTCGCCGTGGACCGGCGACCCCGTATCCTGGGCACGACGGAGGAGGTCCGGTGGGTTCGAGACGCGCTGTCGCCGCCTGGGAGGCGCTGTTCCGCGCTCAGGTGCACGTGATGCGGGCGCTCAGCAGCGAGTTCCCGTCCAAGGAGATCTCGCTCAACGAGTACGACGTCCTCTTCAACCTCACGCGTCAGCCCGAGCGCCGTGCCCGGCTGCGCGACCTCAACAAGCACGTGCTGCTCACCCAGCCCAGCGTCAGTCGCCTGATCGACCGGCTCGTGAGCCGCGGCTACGTCAGCAAGAGCGAGGATCCGAACGACGCCCGGGGCACGGTCATCGCGATCACCGACGAGGGCTACGACCTGTTCCGCGCCGTCGCGCTCCGCCACATGACGACGATCTCGCAGCACGTCGGCGACGCACTCGACGACGACGAGCTCGCGCAGCTGACGGCACTCTGCGACAAGCTCCGCGCCGGCGTCGCCTCCGCCTGACCCCCGCACCGGGAAGAGAGCGGGGGCCGCTCCTCCCCAGGCGCGCTCGCCGCTAGCACTCCACGGACGGCGCGGCCAGCACTTCGCGGTGCGGGCGGCCTCGCGGATCATGGAGGGACCATGAGCACCTCCTCCCCGACCCTCGTCTGGCTCCGCGACGACCTCCGCCTGGCCGACAACCCCGCGCTGCGTGCGGCGATTGATCGCGGCGCCCCGATCGCGGTCTGCTACGTGCTCGATGACGAGTCGCCGGGCATCCGACCGCTGGGCGGCGCTGCCCGCTGGTGGCTGCACGGCAGCCTCAGCGCGCTGCGCGACGACCTCTCCGCGATCGGCGGAACGCTGATCCTGCGCCGCGGACCCGCGGAGGCCGTGATCCTGCAGCTCGCCGAGGAGCTCGGTGCCGGCGCCGTGCACTGGAACCGGCGGTACGGCGGTGCGGAGCGCGCGGTGGACACCGCGGTGAAGGAGGGGCTCCGCTCGCTCGGCACCGAGGCCGAGAGCCACCAGGGATCGCTCCTGTTCGAGCCGTGGACCGTGCAGACCGGCGGCGGCGGCCCCTACTCCGTCTACACGCCGTTCGCCCGCGCCTGCAAGAAGAAGGAGGCGCCCCGCGCGCCGCTCCCCCGGCCGCGCTCGATCGAGGGAGTCGCCTCGGCTGTCGAGTCCGACCGGCTCGACGACTGGGGCCTGCTGCCGACCCGACCCGACTGGGCGGGCGGGCTCCGCGAGCGCTGGGTGCCGGGCGAGAAGGCGGCGGCCGAGCGGTTGCGGGCCTTCATCGCCGAGCAGCTCGACGACTACTCCGACGGCCGCGACCGACCCGCCGACGATGCCACCTCGAACCTCTCGGCGCACCTGCGCTGGGGCGAGATCAGCCCGTTCCAGGTGTGGCAGGCCGTCGTGGAGTCGCGCGGCGAGGGACCGCACCACGAGCAGGGGCGCGAGCGCTTCGCCTCGGAGGTGCTGTGGCGCGAGTTCTGCTACCACCTGCTGTTCCACTGGCCCGATCTCGCGACGGCCAACTTCGACACCCGCTTCGACCGCTTCCCCTGGGCGCACGCGACGCAGCACGACATCGACGCCTGGCATCGGGGCCGCACCGGCTATCCGCTCGTGGACGCCGGCATGCGCGAGCTCTGGCGGACGGGCTACATGCACAACCGCGTCCGGATGGTCACGGCCTCGTTCCTGATCAAGAACATGCTCGTCGACTGGCGCGTGGGCGAGGAGTGGTTCTGGGACACGCTCGTCGACGCGGATCCCGCGAGCAACGCGGCCAACTGGCAGTGGGTCGCCGGGTCCGGCGCCGACGCGTCTCCGTTCTTCCGCGTCTTCAATCCGGTGACGCAGTCGCACAAGTTCGATCCCGCCGGCGACTACCTGCGGAAGAACGTGCCCGAGCTGGCCTCCGTGGAGGGCTCCGCGATCCACGAGCCGTGGACGCTCGCCGAGACCCTCACTCCGGAGGGCGAGGACTACCCGGCGCCGATCCTCGACCTCAAGGAGACGCGGGCGCACGCGCTCGACGCCTTCGCCCGGATCAAGAGCTCGCCGCGGAGCATCGCGCACCCCTCGGACGACTGAGCGGCGGCCCCGGGACGGGTCAGATGTACATCGCGGGATCGATGAAGAACGCCGGGTCGGCCACCGACTCCTCGGCGCGGCCGAGTGCGCGGAGGTCGCGGGCCGGGATCCCGACCAGCACCGCTCCGTCGCCCGCATCCTTCACGACGACCGCGTTGGCGCCGACGCTCACGTCGGAGCCGAGGACGATCGGCCCGAGCACGACCGATCCCGCGCCCAGCACGACCCGGTCGCCGATCGACGGGTGCCGGCGCTCACGCCGGGTCGAGCGCCCGCCGAGCGTGACCCCGTGGTACAGCAGGCAGTCGTCGCCGATGCGCGCCGTCTCGCCGATCACGACCCCCATGCCGTGATCGATGAAGAGGCGGCGGCCGATCACCGCGCCCGGATGGATCTCGACCCCCGTCAGTGCCCGCGCCAGCTGCGACAGCAGTCGCGCCGGCAGGCGGAAGCCGCGCCGCCACCAGCGGTGCGCGACGCGGTGCGCCCAGACGGCGTGGAGACCCGGGTACGAGAGCAGCACCTCGAGCGAGCTGCGCGCGGCGGGATCGCGCACTCGGGCGCTGCGCACGTCCTCCCGGAGCCGGGTCAGCACTCCGGGGCGGGTTGCCGAGGGGCTCAGCTGCGGAGGTCCTCGTACAGAACGGTCGAGATGTACCGCTCGCCGAAGTCGCACACGATGGCGACGATCGTCTTCCCCGCGTTCTCGGGCCGCTTCGCGACCTCGAGCGCCGCCCACATGATCGAGCCCGAGGAGATGCCGCCGAGGACACCCTCCTGCGCCGCCATCTCGCGGGCGACGCGGACCGAGTCGTCGAGGGTGACGTCGATGATCTCGTCGTAGACGTCGCGGTCGAGGTTCGCCGGGACGAAGTTCGCCCCGATGCCCTGGATCTTGTGCGGACCGGCGGTGCCCTGCGTCAGCAGCGGCGAGTCGATCGGCTCGACGCCGATGATCTGCACGTCGGGCTTGCGCTCCTTGAGGACCTGGCCGACGCCGGTGATGGTGCCGCCCGTGCCGATGCCGGCGACGAACACGTCGACCTCGCCGTCGGTGTCGTTCCAGATCTCCTCGGCGGTGGTGCGGCGGTGCACCTCGGGGTTCGCGGCGTTCTCGAACTGGCGCGCGAGGATCGCCCCGGGCGTCTCGGCCACGATCGCCTGAGCGCGCTCGACCGCGCCGCGCATGCCCTCGCCGCCCGGGGTGAGCACGATCTCCGCCCCGTAGGCGCGCAGCAGGACCCGGCGCTCGACCGACATGGTCTCGGGCATCGTCAGGATCACCCTGTAGCCGCGCGCCGCGCCGACGAGCGCCAGGGCGATGCCCGTGTTGCCGCTCGTCCCCTCGACGATGGTGCCGCCCGGCGGCAGCTCTCCCGAGGCCTCGGCCGCGTCGACGATCGCGACTCCGATGCGGTCCTTCACGCTGTTCGCCGGGTTGTAGAACTCGAGCTTCGCGAGCACCGTGGCGCTCTCGGCGCCCGAGAGGCGGTTGATGCGGACGAGCGGGGTGTTGCCGACGAGCTGCGTCACGTCGTCGTGGATGCGTGCCATGGTGTGTGCTTCCTGGGGGGAGGGGCCGTCCCGGGGCCCCGGGGCCGGCGCTGGTGCCGAGTGGTGCTGGGTCGAGGTGCTGGTGCGGTGCTCACGAGGGCCCGCACCCCCACGATACGGATGCATCGGCTCGGAGGAAGCCCTGTGACGCCGCGCCGCTCCACGGCGATCCGCACCTGCCGCTATCAGCTCGGAGCGTCCGCTGTACATCCCCCGCCAGAGCGGATGTCGTCCTGTCGGGGGACCCCTGCGCGAGGGGCCGGTCACGTACCATTCTCACGGGGGACATCGCGCGACGGCCGCGAGGCTCTGCGCCGCCCGTCCCCCTCCGAAGACCGCGGTCCGCCGCGCCGAAAGGACCTCCGCTCCATGGCTCTCCCCACCGCGTCCCGCCGCTCCGACAGGCCGCTCGGGATGTCGTTGAGGGCCGTCATGGGGTTCATCGGCATGAGCGCGGTCGCCGGGGTCCTGATCACGGTCGGGGTGACCCCCGCGCTCGCGCTGACGGGCCTCGCGACGACGAACACGATCGGGTTGTTCCAGAACCTGCCCGGCTACCTCGACGTCGGCCAGACCATGCAGCGCACCAACATCTTCGCGGGCGACGGCACCACGCTCCTCGCCTCCGTCTACGACCAGAACCGCGTCGAGGTCGGTTGGGACGAGGTGGCGCAGACCGCCAAGGACGCCGCCGTCGCCGGTGAGGACCCGCGCTTCTACGAGCACGGCGGGATCGACGTCCAGGGCACCCTGCGCGCCCTTGCCGTGACCCTCTCGGGCGACGACCTCCAGGGCGGCTCCTCGATCACCCAGCAGTACGTCAAGAACGTGCTGGTGCAGAAGGCGGAGTCGATCGCCGACGAGGCCGAGCGCGCCGCGGCGTACAAGGTCGCCACCGCGCCGACGCCGGAGCGCAAGCTCAAGGAGATGCGCCTCGCGATCGGCCTCGAGAAGGAGTACTCGAAGGACGACATCCTCCTCGGCTACCTCAACATCGCCCTCTTCGGCGGCACCGTCTACGGGATCGAGGCCGCTGCGAACTACTACTACGGCATCCCGGCGAGCCAGCTCTCGACCTCCCAGGCGGCGGCGCTGCTCGCGATCGTCAACAATCCCGAGAAGTTCCGGTTCGACGACCCCTCGAGCGAGGTGAACGGCGCCGCCAACGGCTACGCCGTGACCAAGGAGCGCCGCGACTACATCCTCGGCGAGGAGCTGAAGTACGGGAAGATCGACCAGGCGACCTACGACGCCGCGATCGCGGAGCCGATCACCCCGAACATCACGCAGCCCTCGACGGGCTGCGCGACCGCGGGCGACGCCGCGTACTTCTGCGACTACGTGCTCAACGTGCTCCGCAACGACGAGGTCTTCGGAGCCACCGACGACGAGCGCTACCAGCGCATCCGCCAGGGCGGCTTCGATGTCGTGACCACGCTCGACCTCGACATCCAGAGCGCCTCCCAGGAGTCGCTCAGCGCCTACGTCCCCGCGACCGACCCGCGCTTCGCCGTCGGCGCGACCGCCGCCTCGGTGCAGGCCGGCACCGGACGCGTCCTCTCGATGGTGCAGAACACCCGTTACAGCCAGGACCCCGAGGTCATCGCGACGAGCCCCGAGTACTCGGCGATCAACCTCAACGTCGACGCGGACATGGGCGGCGGCACGGGAGTCCAGACCGGGTCGACGTTCAAGGTGTTCACCCTCGCGGAGTGGCTGCGCGCCGGCCACACCGTCAACGAGTCGTTCCCGTCGCCGACCGGCGGCTTCTCCGGCTACTCGCAGAAGTGCAACATCGCGAACGACGGTTTCTACGCCGGCTCCCGCTTCGCACCCCGCAACGACGTCGCCTCCGAGAACGCCTCGTCGATGACCGCGCTGACCGCGACGGCGAACTCGATCAACACGGGCTTCATGGGCATGGCCCACGAGCTCGATCTGTGCGACATCCGCACCACCGCGGAGTCGTTCGGCGTGCACCGCGCCGATGGCACGGAGCTGCGCAACGGACCGGCGTTCGTGCTCGGCACCAACGAGATCGCGCCGCTGACGATGGCGGTCGCGTACGCGGGGATCGCCAACGACGGCGTCGCCTGCTCGGCCGTCGTGATCGACCGGATCACCGACGCGAACGGCGCGGCGGTGGCCGTCCCCTCGGCTGACTGCTCCGCGGCCGTCTCGGCGGACGTGGCGCACGGCATGCAGTACGCGATGCAGCGCGTGATGACCTCGGGCACCGGTCAGGCGTCGAACCCGTACAACGGCATCGAGCACATCGGCAAGACCGGCACTACGGACGACGCCGCGGACGTGTGGACGGCCGGGGCGAGCCGTGCCGTCTCGCTCGCGGTGTGGGTCGGCAGCACCAAGGGTCGTGCGAACGGCTCGAAGGTCAGCCTGCGCCAGCTGAGCCTCACCGGGACCGAGGGCACGGTCCGCGCCTCGAACGCCCGCCACGTGATCTTCCGGCCGATCATGGCCGCGATCGACGCGAAGTACGGCGGGGACGACTTCACCGACCCGCCCACGTCGATGCTCGCCTCCTCGCCCCGCCGCGGCACCGTCTCGTCCGTCCCCGACGTGACCGGCCAGACCGTCGAGGCGGCCACCGCGACGCTGACCGCCGCCGGCTTCACCGTCGGCCGCAACGAGGTCGTGCAGTCGTCCTCCGTGCCCGCGGGCTCGGTCGTCTCGACCACCCCCAGCGCCGAGGAGGACGTCCTCACCGGGACCGTGATCCCCCTGCAGGTCAGCTCGGGCGAGCCCCCCGCGAACTCGAGCGACATCTCGGATCTGAACGGCGATCTGATCGGACAGTGACGTGGGACGGTGACCTCGGGCCGATGACCTCGCGACGACGGCTCCTCCGCACCGCGACCGACGCGCAGCGCGCCTCCGCGATGCGACCGGGAACCTCGCCTACAGTGCTGGTGCAGCGAGAGGATCAATCCTGAAGCGACCGAACGTCCCCGTCTTCCAGCCCCGTCGAACCGTCCACGGAGCCCTCGGCGCGCTGTTCGGATTCGTCATCGTCAGCGTCCTCGCCGGCCTGCTGGCGACCCTCGCGGTCGCCCCTGCCGTCGCCCTGACCGGGGCGGCGACCTCCGGGACGATCTCGGCGTTCCAGTCGCTGCCGAGCTACCTCGAGGTCGGGGCGCTCATGCAGAAGACCGACGTCTACGCCGGCGACCCGGAGGATCCGACACTCCTCGCCTCCTTCTACGACCAGAACCGCATCGAGGTCTCGTCGGACCGCATCGCCGATTCCGTCAAGGACGCGCTCGTCGCCAGCGAGGATCCGCGGTTCTTCGACCACGGCGGCATCGACCTCCAGGGCACCCTGCGCGCGATCGCGAGCACCTACGTCCTGAACAGCGAGACGCAGGGCGGGTCGTCGATCACCCAGCAGTACGTCAAGAACGTGCTGGTGCAGAAGGCCGAGACGATCAGCGATGAGGCGGATCGCGAGAAGGCCTACGCCGACGCCACGGCGACGACACCGGAGCGCAAGCTCCGGGAGATGCGCCTCGCGATCGGACTCGAGAAGGAGTACTCGAAGGACGACATCCTGCTCGGCTATCTCAACATCGCCCTGTTCGGAGGGACGGTCTACGGCATCGAGGCTGCGGCCGAGTACTACTACGGCGTCCCGGCCGCCGACCTCACGGTGGGGCAGTCCGCCGCGCTCCTGGCCATCGTGAACAATCCCGAGAAGTTCCGCTTCGACCGTCCGGACGATGCGGACAACGGCGAGGCGAACGGCTACGCACTGACCACCGCCCGCCGCGACTACATCCTCGATCGCATGCTCGAGTACGGGAGGATCGACGCCGCTGTGCACGACGCCGCCGTCGAGGAGGTGCTCCAGCCACGTATCACCCCGCCGTCGACCGGCTGCCAGACCGCGGGGGACGCGGCGTACTTCTGCGACTACGTCTCGCACGTGCTGCGGAACGACCGCGCGCTCGGCGACACCGACGACGAGCGGTATGCGGCGGTGAAGCGCGGCGGACTCAAGGTCTACACGACGATCGACCTCGCGATGCAGGAGCGCTCGGCCGATGTCATGTCCGAGCAGGTCCCCGCGACGGATCCCCGCTTCGACGTCGGTGCCGCAGCGGTCGGGGTCGAGACCGGGACCGGGCGCATCCTCTCGATGGTGCAGAACAAGCGCTACAGCCAGGATCCCGAGCAGATCGCGTCGGAGGACGGCGGCGAGTACTCCGCGATCAATCTGAACGTCGATGCGGCCTACGGGGGCGGAAACGGCTTCCAGACGGGTTCGACCTACAAGGTCTTCACCCTCATCGAGTGGCTGGAGAACGACCACACGCTGCTCGAGCAGTTCGACGCGCGGAACCAGAACTGGACCGGCTTCCGCGACAGCTGCGACGGGACGCAGAACTACGCCTCCTTCAATCCGCAGAACAACGGCGGGCAGATCTTCCCCGACTCGCTGAACGCGCTCGAGTCGACGATCCAGTCCATCAACACCGGATTCATCGGGATGGCGCACCTGCTCGATCTCTGCGCGATCCGCGAGACGGCCGAGGCGTTCGGCGTGCACCGGGCCGACGCCACGGCGCTCCTCAAGTCGCCGGCGACCGTGCTCGGCACGAACGAGATCGCCCCGCTCACGATGGCCGTCGCCTACGCCGGCATCGCGAACGACGGAGTCACCTGCTCGGCCGTCGCGATCGACTCGATCGTGGGCCCCGACGGACAGGACATCGCCGCACCCGAATCCAGCTGCACTCGCTCGATGGGCTCCGACGTCGCCCACGCGACTCAGTACGCCCTCCTCCAGGTCACGTCGCAGGGGACCGGCGCGGCCGCGAGCCCGGGGGACGGCACCGAGCACATCACCAAGACCGGGACGACCGATGCGGCGGCGGACGGGTGGACTCTCGGCGCCTCCACCGAGGTCGCGCTGGCCGTGTGGGTCGGCAGCATCTCGCCGTTGAACCCCGCGGGCGACCGGATGGCGCTGGACTCGATCGACTTCGACAGCGGGTCCGCGATCCTCGCGCGCCATCGGATCTGGAATCCGGTGATGGCGGCGTACGACGACGCCTACGGCGGCCGCGCTTTCACCCGCGCGGACGAGTCCTTCCTGACCGCACCGCGGGTGACCGTCCCCGACGTGTCCGGTCGCAGCGTCGACGCGGCGACGAGCGCGCTCCGAGCGGCCGGCCTGATGGTCGGCGACACCGCCCAGATCGACTCGGAGGTGCCGACGGGACAGGTCGCGCTGACGGAACCCGCAGCGGGGACGTCGGTCGTCAAGGGCTCCGAAGTCGGACTGCGCCTGAGCACGGGGGCCACCGCCACCGCTCCGCCCCAGCCGTCCGTCTGACCGTCGAGGAGACGTCTCGCGGGAAGAGGTGCGGGCGGGCCCGGTCAGCGCCCGAGCGCTCTTACGCGACGGCGGCCGGGCACGGCCAGCAGGAGCACCGCGGCGACGAGCACCGCCACTCCGAGGACGGCGTCGGGCGTGAGGAGCTCGCCGAGCAGCGCGACGCCCAGGAGGGTCGCCGTCGCGGGCTCGACGAGGGTCAGGGTCGACACGGTCGCGGCGGGCAGGACCCGGAGGCCCCGCGCGAAGAAGGTGTAGGCGATCGCCACCGTCACGACGCCGAGCCAGAGGACGGCGGGGAGTGCCGGGCCCAGCCTGCTCGCATCGCCCGCGAGCAGCACCGGCAGCGAGAGCAGCGCGGCGACCCCGAACTGCGACCCCATCGCCGCCGCGGGCGTGAACCTGCGCTCGAGCAGCAGCTTGCCGCAGACGGCGTAGAGGGCGTAGGAGGCGCCCGCGCCCGCGGAGCCGAGCAGCCCCGGCACCGAGACGCCCGCGGATCCGCCGCCCGTGACGAGCCCCGCGAGCAGCACCACGCCGACGGCCGCCAGCGCGGTCGACGCGAACCAGCGCCGGCTGGGCGCGGTGCGCAGCACGAGCCATTCGAGCAGCCCGGTGAACGCCGGCGCGGAGCCCAGCGCCACGATCGTGCCGACGGCCACTCCGTTCTCGGCCGTGCCGGTGAAGAACGCGGGCTGGTACGCCGCGACTCCCGCGGCCCCGAGCAGCACGAGGACGAGCACCGCAGCGGAGGGCCGCGCGACCCGACGCGACCGGGCGGTCTCGACGCCGAGGAGCAGCGCCAGCAGCGCACCGCCGAGGACGATGCGCGCGGCCCCGAGCAGGAGCGGATCGAGTCCCTCGGCTCCCAGCGCCTGAGCGGTTCCGGTGGTGCCGAAGCAGACGGCGGCGAGGACCACGGCGCCGATCGCCGGCAGGCGCGCGTTCATCCGGTCCCCGATCCCGCACCGGTCGGCGCGCCGCACCAGTCTTCCAGGACGCGCGCCCGCGACCCGACTCGCGCCCGGCGCCGCGCGTTCCGTCGTTTCCCAGGATCCCGTCGAGCGGGCGGCGGAGGATGAGGGGTAGCGTCGACGCCGTCGGCAGGAGAGGCGGGGTCATGGGCATCGCGGAGCCGTTCGACGTCGAGAGCTACAGCAGGAGCGCCCACGGCAGCCTCCGGGAGGACTTCTCGATCCGGGAGTTCGAGGACGTGCCGCTCGACCGCGAGGCGATCGTCGCCACCGCCTACCTCCGCGCTCTCGAGCACGCGGTGATCGCGCGCGTCCTGCCCGTCGCACGGACGCACCCGGACGCCCGGGTCCGCGGCTTCGCGAGCGCCTGGGCCGCCGAGCGGCACCGCATCGCCGACGCGCTCGGCGACGTGCTGACCGCCTCGCCGCGCATCCGCGGCGTCGAGACGGCGCCGCCGGAGCCGGTCGCCGCTCCGTCGGCCCTGCGCGCCCGCGTCGCGCGGCTCCTGCCCGGGCCGGTCGCGCTCGTACTCGCGGTCGACTCCCACATCGCGCTGCACGCCTACCGCCGCCTCGCACGGCTCTCGCTGCACCCCGAGATGGAGCGCCTCGCGGAGGCCGTCAGCGGGATCCTCGAGCGCCACGCCGACTTCTTCGGCGAGCTCGCCGCCTCGCATCTGGGGCGTCCGCTGCCCGGCCGGATCGCGGCCGCGACGCTGCTCTGGGCGCTCCACCTCCCGATCGGCGAGGCCGACCTGCCCGAGGCGCTCGCCCGCGAGGCCCGCGAGCTGGTCTTCGGGAGGGACGACGGCGGCCTCGAGGGCATCGACGCGGGAGTCGCCGGCGCGTTCTGCCTGCCCTGCACCGCCGCTCAGCGCCTCGTGCACCCGCACCGAGCGCCGTCGCTCCGCGCCGCCACCGCGGTCGGTCGCCGCGCGGCCGACGTCGTGCACGCGGTCCGCACCGCGCGCGAGGCCGCGGAGCAGGCCTCGCGCTGACACGAGCGCGCGGGTCAGCGCTGACGAGCGCGCGGGTCAGCCCAGCAGCTCCCGCACGTCCTCGGCCGTGATGCCGCCGGCTGACGCCGCTCCGTCGTCCGACATGACCGCGGCGAACAGGGCGGCCTTCGCCTCCTTGAGCGCCATGACCTTCTCCTCGATCGTGTCCTTCGCCACGAGGCGGTAGACCATCACCGAGCGGGTCTGGCCGATGCGGTGCGCGCGGTCGACGGCCTGCGACTCCGTCGCCGGGTTCCACCACGGGTCGAGCAGGATGCAGTAGTCGGCCTCGGTGAGGTTGAGGCCGAAGCCGCCCGCCTTCAGCGAGATGAGGAACACGCCCGCCTCGCCCGAGCGAAAGCGGTCGATGACCTCGTCGCGCTTCTTCGTCGCGCCGTCGAGGTAGGCGTACTCGATCCCCGCCCCGTCGAGGCGGTCGCGCACGCGGCCGAGGAAGCGGGTGAACTGGCTGAAGACCAGCACGCGGTGGCCCTCGGAGAGCGCATCCGCGAGCAGCTCGTCGAGCAGGTCGAGCTTGGTCGAGGGCACGGTGGCGTGCGCCTCGTCGACGAGCGCGGCGTCCAGCGCGACCTGGCGGAGCACCGTGAGCGCCCGGAAGATCGCGAAGCGGTTCTTCTCGAAGTCGCCGATCAGGCCGAGCACGCGCTGCCGCTCCCGGGCGAGGTAGGTGTCGTAGACCTTCCGCTGGCGCGCACCGAGCTCGACCTCGATGGTCTGCTCCTGCTTGGGCGGCAGCTCCGTGGCGACGAGCTCCTTCGTGCGGCGCAGCATCAGCGGGCGGATGCGGCGGCGCAGCTGCGTGAGGCGCTCGGTGTCGGCCTCCCGCTCGATCGGCTTCTGGTAGTACTCGGCGAAGCCGGCCGGCGAGGGGAAGAGGCCCGGAGCCACGATGGAGAGCAGCGACCACAGCTCCATCACGTTGTTCTCCATCGGCGTGCCCGTGATGGCGAGCTTGAACGGCACATCGAGGCGGCGGGCGAGCTGGTGCGTCGCCGACTGCCGGTTCTTGACGAACTGCGCCTCGTCCAGCATGAGACCGGCCCACTGGATGCCCGCGTAGGACTCGTAGTCGAGGCGGAAGAGGGCGTAGGAGGTGACGACGAGCTCGGCCTCGCCGATCGTGCTCGTGAGGGCGCGGCGCTTCTTCTTCGACGTCTCGTCGATGCCGACGACCGTGAGCCCCGGTGCGAACCGCTTCGCCTCGCCGACCCAGTTGGGCACGACGCTCGTCGGCGCGACGACCAGGAAGGGGCGCGGGGAGGTGCCCGCGTCGCCCGCAGCGGCCCGCTGCTCCTGCATCGCGCGGGCGATGAGGGCGAGGGACTGCACGGTCTTGCCGAGGCCCATGTCGTCGGCGAGCACGCCGCCGAGCTGGTTGTCGTAGAGGAACGACAGCCAGTCGTAGCCGAGCTGCTGGTAGGGCCGGAGCTCGACCTGGAAACCGTCGGGCAGGGGGCGCGACTCGAGCGCACCGGTGGCGGTGAAGCCCGAGAGGCCCTCGACGGCGCGGCGCCACGCGGCGGCCTGCGCCTCGACGACACCGAGCTCGACGAGCTCGTCCCACAGGGAGGACTGGAATCGGCTGATGCGCAGCGTCTCGCCCGGGTCGTCCGAGAGCTCGCGCGCCTCGGCGATGAGCTCGCGCAGCCGCCCGAAGCGCTCGTCGTCGAGGGCGAAGTAGACGCCGCTGGGCAGCACCATGTACTCGTCGCCGCGGGCCAGGGCGAGGAAGATCTCGGCGAGCGGCACGGCCTCGTCATTGACGGTGACCGAGATCTCGAGGTTGAACCAGTCGCGGCTGTCGGGCTGGGCCACGGTCTGCACGGCGACGACGGGCGCGGTCTCGGCCTCGCGGTACTCGACGCGCTCGCCGATCTCCTCGATCTCGACCGTGCCGAGCTCGCGCAGGCGCTCCACCTCGCCGGTGAGGAAGCCCACGGTGGCCATGCCGCGCAGGTCGAAGGTCGGGCGCAGCCGCCTGCTCGAGGGCGAGACGAGGGCGGGAGTCGCCTCGGGGTCGATGCCGGCCGCACCGAGCGAGTCGAGGATCCGCTGCTCCGCCTCGGGATCGCGGTAGCCGGTCTCGTCGTCCAGCCGCAGCGGCAGGCGCTCGGCGTCGCCGCCGCGGGCGCCCTCGACGCCGTAGCGCCACCACCACGAGCCGCGGAGTCCCGCACCGTCGGTGTGCTCGAGCGTCAGGCCGAGGCGCGGCTCGGGCACCGCGGGGGCCTCGAAGGAGTCGTCGCGCGAGACGACCGCGAACAGGCGGTGCAGGCGCTGGTAGTGCTCGGTGAGGAACGCCGCCTCCTCCTGCGCCGGGATGCGGATGGGCTCGCGGCTCCAGAGGAACGTGCGGGCGGAGGAGAGCAGCGGAGCCGCGAACGGCACGAGGGTGACGGGGCGCGCTCGCAGCTCGTCGCCGGGCTCCCAGAGGTAGAGGCCGACCGCGGGGTCGCCGATGAAGCCGAACTCCTCGGGTGCGGGGCTGTCGCCGATCGCGATGAGCGAGCGCAGCTCGAGGCCGGTCGATGTGCGGGTGACGTCGATGGAGGCGGTCGCCGTGGTGTCGAGGATCCGCAGCGGGGTCTGGTCGCGGTCGCCCATGACCAGGCCGATGCCCGCGCGGACCGCGCCGTGCAGAGCGGCCCAGATGGCCTCGCTCCGGCAGCCGTCGAGGTAGAGCCAGGTGTCGGGCGAGTAGTAGCTCGAGGCGCTGTGCCCCGAGAGAAGCCCCTGAATCTCGCGGACGACGTCGATCTGGCGCTCGTCGTAGTCGTGGCTGTAGTGCAGGTAGCCGAGGTCGCGCCAGCTGGTGCCGGTGCGGACCCAGCGGTCGCGGTCGCCCATCCGCACCGGGCGCACGCCCAGTCGCGGGCGCGGCTCGGGCGGCGGCCGGTAGCTGTTGTAACGGCCGGGCGGGCGCCGCACGGGCTCGCCGGGGAGGAGCTCGAACTGCAGGCCGAGCGGGATGCCGGAGCGCGCCCGCTCCATGCCCGCGAGCAGCGGTGCCAGCGCGCTGCGCCACTCCGGGACCGCGTCGGCGCCGGTCTCGCCCGCGAACGGGCCGGCGAGGCCGCCCTCGCGCTCGCGGCGCAGGGCCTCGACGAGCACCGCCGCCACGTGCTTGCACTCGTGCTTGACCGGGCAGCTGCAGGCGCCGCCGAGGAGGATCGAGCGGCCGGCGTCCTCGCGCAGCTGCACGCTGACGGCGTAGGGCGAGCGCGCGGATCCGCGGACCTGGCCGAAGAGGCGAGTTCGGCCGCCGAACCACTGCAGCTCGCCGACCCGGCCCTCGTCGGCGTAGACGGTGCCCTTCTCGAACGCGGCGGTGCCGACGAGCGCACGGATGTCCTGCTCGGAGAACGGCTCCTGCGCGGCGGTCTCCGCGGCCTCGGCGGTCTCCTGCGGGGCGGGCGCGGCCGAGGGCTGCGCGTCGCTCGAGGGACTCCGGCGGGCCATGGACCTCACGCTCTCCGCGCTCCGATCGAAGCGCATCCGTCCATTCAACCCGATTCCGGAGCCGCTGCGAGCCGCGGGCCGGGATCCGTGGAGGCGCGGAGCCTGCCTACGATGGTCGGATGCCCCGTCTGGCCGTCGTCTCGGCGCACACCTCCCCCCTCGAGCAGCCGTCGACGGGGGACGCGGGCGGGATGAACGTGTACCTCGCCGCGGTGCTGCCGGAGCTCGCCCTCCGGGGCTGGGACGTGGTGGTGCTGACGCGCGGCGAGGAGTCCGGCCCGCTCGCTCCGGGCGTCGAGGTCGTGGGCGTGCCGGTCGGGGCGGGCGACAAGTACGCCCTGGCGGAGGCCGCTCCCGTGTTCGCGCGAGCCGCGGCGGGTGCGGACGTGGTGCACTCGCACTACTGGGTCTCGGGACTGGCGGGAGCGCTGACCGGGCTGCCGCACGTGCACTCGATGCACTCGAGCTCGCTGGCGAAGAACGCGCGCCTCGCTCCGGGCGACTCCCCCGAGCCGCCCGAGCGGATCGAGGCCGAGCGCTCGGTGCTCGCCTCGGCCGACGCCGTGGTGGTCGCGGGTGCG
The DNA here is from genome assembly GCF_001423055.1 of Rathayibacter sp. Leaf299. Lineage (NCBI taxonomy): Bacteria > Bacillati > Actinomycetota > Actinomycetes > Micrococcales > Microbacteriaceae > Rathayibacter > Rathayibacter sp. Leaf299. The sequence goes on along the minus strand of NZ_LMNT01000002.1, from coordinate 536,348 downwards.
GCCGAGCGGGCGGACGTCGAGGGCGGCTACGGCGTGCATCCGTCGCGCGTCGTCGTCGTGCCGCCGGGGGTCGATCCTCGGTTCCGGCCAGGGAAGGGCGAGCGCGCCGACGAGATCGTGCTCGTCGGTCGGGTGCAGCCGCTCAAGGGGCAGCTGCTCGCGGTGCAGGCGCTGGCGCGGATCCCGGTCGCCGAGCGGCCCCTCCTCCGGATCGTCGGCGGGCCCGCGCCCGGCCGCGAGGGCTACCTGACGCAGGTGCAGGAGGCGGCGCGCGAGCTGGGCGTCGCCGCGAGCGTCCGCTTCGACGGAGTGGCCGACCGCGACGGGGTGGCGGAGCGGCTCCGGCGCGCCCGCCTGGCCCTGGTGCCCTCGGCGGCCGAGACGTTCGGGCTCATCGCACTCGAGGCCGCGGCGTCGGGGACGCCCGTGGTCGCCCGCCGGACGACCGGGCTGGTCGACGCGGTGCGCGACGCGGGGAGCGGCGTGCTGATCGACTCCGCCGACCCGGGCGAGTGGGCCGAGCGGATCCGCGAGCTGCTGGCCGACCCCGACGAGCGGAAGCGGCTCGGCCGCGGCGGCGTCGCCTGGGCGGCGGCGCACAGCTGGGGCGCGGCGGCCGGGCAGCTCGACGCGCTGTACCGCGGGCTGATCCGCTAGGTCCGGCTAGTCGACGACCGGCACCGTGCCCGGATCGAGGCGGGCGCCGCTCGTCGAGTGGTACCAGGGGGCGAGCCGGCCGGGCGAGACCGCGACCATGGCGGCGCCGGTGAAGCCCGCGTCGTTGCCGAAGCGGGCCGGGACGATCTCGGTGCCGATGTCGAGGAATCCGGCGAACTCGTCGAAGACGTGCGCGGCGGCGCCTCCGATCACGAACAGCTGCGGCGAGAGCAGCATCTCGAGGTGGCGGTAGTAGACGCTGAGGCGGCCCGCCCACTCCTCGAGGGTGATGCCCTCGCGGCGGACGGCCGAGAAGCCCACGCGAGGCTCGAAGTCGGGACCGTCGATGTGCACGTGGCCGAGCTCGGAGTTGGGGATCACGACGCCCTCGTGCACGAGCGCCGTGCCGATGCCCGTGCCGAGGGTGGTGAGCAGGAGCAGGCCCTCGCGGTCGCGCATCGCGCCGAACTCGCGCTCGGCGACTCCGGCCGCGTCGGCGTCGTTCACGACGACCACGTCGACCCCGGTCGCCTCGGACAGCAGGGCCTGGGCGTCGAGGCCGACCCAGCGCTGCGAGACGTGGGTGGTCTGCCGGACGACGCCGCCGCGGACGATGCCGGGGAAGCCGACTCCGACGGGCGTCCCCGCGATCGGCGAGACGTCGCGGACGATGCCGGCGATCGCCGCGGCGAAGTCCTCGGGCTCCTTGCCCAGCGGGTTCGCGACGGCGAAGCGGCGGGCGGCCCTCTCTCCGGTGGTCACGTCGACGAGGGACGCCTTGATCGACGTTCCGCCGATGTCGACGCCGACGGCGAAGCGCGGGAGGACGCCGTCCTGGGGCTGGGTCACGGATGCTCCGACTGCAGAAGAGGTGGGGAAGGTGACGAGTCTACGAGTCGGAACCGTGACGGGGCTCGGAGAGGGCTGCCAGGACGTAGCGGAGGACGGGCTCGTAGAGGTGGACGGCGAGCCCGTCGTCGATCGGGACGACGACCTCGATCGAGCCCTGCGCCTCGGCCACGAACACCGCGGGGTCGTTGCAGTCGGCGATCGCGATCGTCGGCAGGCCCCGGCGGCCGGCGGCGCCCGCCCAGCCGTGATCGGCGACGACGAGGTCGGGGCGGATGCCGAGGGCGTCGAGCCGGTCGAGCAGCGCGTTCATCGGCTCGGGCGAGTGCGTGTGCATCAGGCTGCCGCCGCGGTAGACGCAGGTGACGCCGCCGGTGCACCAGAGGAACTGGTGCTCGTCGGCGAGCGGCACGCGGATGCGGTCGGCCGCCGCGAACGGGAGGGTGTTGACGTCGAGGACGCGCGCGCCCGCCTCGGTCGCGGCCGACGCCAGCCGCCGGTAGAGGTCCATCAGGGTCGCCGGGTGGGCGGTGGCGAAGAGGATCAGGTCACCGCGGCGGACGGACTCGGCGAAGCGGCGGCGGTACGCGTCGAGGCGGGCGACGGTGAGGGTCGCGTCGATGCGGTCCTGCCCGCTCTCGAACGCGGGGTCCGTGCTGATGCCGACGCGCTCGCCCATCAGCGCGAGCAGCTGCGGCAGGTCCCAGTGCTCGGCGACGTCGACGCCGTACAGGTGGGCGGGATCGCGCGCGGCGAGCTTGCGCAGGTTGCCGAGGTTGCTCGAGCGGTCGGTGAGCACGGCCCCGGTCAGGAGGGTGGAGTCGAGGACGGCGGCGAGGTCGGGATCGTCGGTGCGCATCGTCGCCAGGATATCGGGTGTTGACTTACCGAACAGTAGCGATATATCTTTACTGCATCGCCGACAGATCGAAGAGCACTCGCTCCGAGACGGGCGATCGGATTCCGGAAGGCGTCCACACGACCGAGAGCAGAGCAGACATGCACCCCAGGAACTTCTTCCCCGACCACGACTCCCCGCGCCACGACGGCGCGCAGCACGACTCCGGCCGCTCCGGCCACGACCACCCCGGCCGCCGTGAGCGCCGCGGCCCCGGCGGCCACGGACGCGGCTTCGGTCCCGGCTTCGGCTTCGGCCCCGGCTTCGGCGGCCCCTTCGGCGGCCCCGGCCGCGGCGGAGGACGCGCCCGCCGCGGCGACGTCCGCGCGGCCCTCCTCTCCCTCCTCGCCGAGACGACCTCGAACGGCTACGGCCTGATCAAGGCGATCGCCGAGAAGACCGGCGACGCCTGGCGCCCCAGCCCCGGCTCCGTCTACCCCACCCTCCAGCAGCTCGTCGACGAGGGCCTGATCACGGCCGTCGGCGAGGGCCGCGGCACGGAGTACCAGCTCACCGACGCGGGCGGCACCTACGTGCGCGAGCACGCCGACGAGCTCGCCGCCGCGTGGGAGGCGACTCCCGGTGCAAGCGACAGCGCCCGCGCGTTCATGGAGAACGTCGGCAAGCTGATGGAAGTGATCCAGCAGTTCCGCGGGGCGAGCGACGCCCAGCGCGCCGCGGCCTCCGAGAAGCTGGACGAGGCGCGCCGAGCGCTGTACCTCATCCTCGCGGACTGACCGGACTCGGCGTCAGAGGGCCGCGTCCGCCAGCCGGGCGAGGCCCTCGTCGAGCGTCACGGCCGGCGCCCACCGCAGATCGGCGCGGGTGCGGCGCTGGTCGAACCAGTGCGCGGTCGAGAGCTGCTCGGCGAGGAACCGGGTCATCGGAGGCTCGTCCTCGCCCGGGCGCACCGCCCAGATCCGCTCGACGAGCGAGCCGGCGACGCGCGCGACGGAGGCGGGCACCGACCAGCGCGGCGGCTCGACTCCGGAGGCGCGGCAGATGCCCGCGAGCAGCTCGGCGACCGGGCGCGGCTCGCCGTTCGTGACCACGTAGGCCTGCCCGTGCACCTCGGGGGCCCGGTCGAAGGCGGCGACGATCGCCGAGGCGGCGTTGTCGAGGTAGGTCGAGTCGATCAGGGCCTGCCCGTCGCCCAGGAGCGGCAGGCGCCCGGCGCGCGCCCGCTCGACGATGCGGGCCACGAGCTGCGTGTCACCGGGACCCCACACCAGGTGCGGCCGCACCGCGACCACGGCGAATCCGGGGGCGTCGGCGGCGAGGGCGAGCAGCTCGCCTCGCGCCTTGGTTCGGGCGTAGTCGCCGCGCGCGTGCTCGGGGTCGGCCGGCTCCGCGTCGTCCCCCGTGATGGAGGATCCCGCGTGGGCCACCGACGGCGACGACACCTGCACGAAGCGCTCCACTCCGGCCCGTCGGGCGGCGGCGAGGAGGCGGCGCACGCCGTCGACGTTCACGCGGTCGAAGTCCCCCGGGTCGCCGGCGAGCGACACCTTGGCGGCCAGGTGGACGACGCCGTCGACGCCCTCGAGCGCCTCCGCCACCGCACGGGGGTCGGTCAGCGAGCCGCGCGCGTCCTCGACCCCGGCGACTCCGGAGGGGCGGCGCTGGAAGGTGCGGACCTCGTGGCCCTGCGCGGCGAGGAGGGCGGCGACCGCTCCTCCGAGCAGCCCGCTCGCTCCCGTGACCAGGACCGTCACGGTGCCGTCATCCGTCCGCCGGCGAGGATCGCACCCGCCCAGCGCGAGAGCGCCGCACGGTCGATCTTGGAGTTGTGCCGGATGTCCGTGGGCAGCGCCGGCACGACCAGCACGGCGGCGACGGGAGCGTCGACCGCGGCCCGGATGTCGGCCGCGAGCTGCGGGTCGGCGAGGCGCGTGCGCGCGACGGCGTCCCTCCGCTCGACGACGGCGACGAGCTGCGCGGTGCCGCGCGGGCCGACGCCGACGATCGCGGCGCGGGCGACCGCGGCGACGCGCGCCTCGATCCGCTGCTCGGGGCCGACGGGAGTGACGACGCCCTCGGCGGTCACGACGACGTGCGGCAGTCGGCCCTCGACCCACAGCCGGCCGTCGGAGTCGACGCGCCCGACGTCGCCGGTGCGGTGCCAGCGCTCACCGGGCACGGCGCCGATGCGCGCGGCCCGGTCGGTCAGCCAGAGCCGCTCGTAGTGGTCCTCGACGTGTCCGGCCGAGACCACGATCTCGCCGGTCGCGCCGACCAGCTCGTCGAAGGAGTCGGCGGCGCGGCCGTCGGCGTCGAGCGGAGCGATGCGCACGCGCACGCCCGCCGCGGGCACGCCCACGCAGACGCCGCCGCGGGGGTCGTCGTCGGTGGCGGCCTCGCGGATGCCCTCGAGCGACGCGTCGGTGAGGAGCAGCCCCTCGGTCATGCCGTAGGGGGTGCGCGCCGACGCGTTCGGCATCAGCGCCTGCGCCTGCGCGAGCAGGCCCTCGGATACGGGTGCTCCGGCCGAGAGGAAGGTCCGCACCTCCGCGAGGACCCGGCGATCGTCGGAGGTGAGCTCCTCCGCGGTGGCGACCACGTTCGCGAGCGCCGCGGGCGAGAGGAACACGACGGTCGCCTCGACCTGCGCGGCGGCCGACGCGACCGCGGTGGCCGTCAGCGTGCGCGGTGCCGTGACCTCCATGTCAGGAGTTGCGGAGCGGGCGCCGAGCGCGGGGCCCAGCAGGGCGAACGGGGCGAACCCGGCGACGAGCCCGGTCCCGGGGCCGATGCCGTACTGCCGAGCCAGGGCGTCGCGGACGCCGGCGAGCTGGCGGTGCGTGTAGACGACGCCCTTCGCCGGCCCTGTCGAGCCCGAGGTGAAGAGGATCGCGGCGACGTCGTCCGCCGCGGGCGCCTCGGCGAGCAGCTCGGGATCGGCGGCGAGCTCGGCGCGGCCCAGCTCGATCAGCTGGCCGATCGAGGAGTCGACGCCGAGGGCCGCCGCGGACGCGCGCGGGAGCGTCTGCGTCGAGACGCGTCCGCCCGGCCAGCCGAGGGCGCGCGCGACCGTCAGGCCCGGGAGAGCGCCGACCACGAGATCCGGCCAGGCACCGCGGACGGCGCGGGTGAGGCCCTTCAGGCCCAGCCCGGCGTCGGCGACGACCACGACGGCTCCGATGCGCAGGCACGCGTAGAGCAGCGCGGTGAGATCCGCACCCGGCGGCACCAGGAGCGAGACGCGGTCGCCCGGGCGCACGCCCGAGGCGCGGAGCCCCGCGGCCAGCTCGTGCACCCGGCGTGAGAGCAGTCGCCAGGAGACGCGGCGCGGGCCGTCGCCGCTCGGCGGGGCCATCTCGACGAGCGCGAGACCGTCGTCGTCGGCGTGCGTCTCGAGGTGACGCCAGAGCGGCTCGATCGGCGCCGTCGGACGACGGACGTCCGGAGCGGCTCCCGTCTCGGAGAAGGCGTCGCCGAGCCAGGTCAGCACGGCCGGGGCGTAGTCGACGTCCTCGGCGACGAGGTGGCCGGCGCCCTCGAAGCGGTGCACCTGCGCGTGCGGCAGGCGGGTGACGAGGTCGTCGAGGTAGCGGTCCGAGAAGATCGGGTCGAGCGGGCCCCAGAGCAACAGCGCGGGGACGGCGAGCTCCGCGACGCCGCCCGCGATGCGGGTCAGCTCGCCGTGGCTCGGGTGCGCGGCGTCCACCGGGATGTCGGCGACGAATCCGCCGACCCCGCCCCGTCGCTCCGCTCCTCGATAGGGGGCGCGGTACCCCTCCTTGACGGCGGCGGGCAGCGCCGGATGCGCGATCGCGAGCGTGGTCTCGAGGAACGCCGGGGTGCCGACCGTGGAGGCGCCGAGGATCCCCGAGGCGAGCGCCAGGCGCAGCGGCGCGGGGATCGGCTCGCCGTCGGGCTGGTGCACGGCGGTGTTGAGCAGCATCACGGCCGAGAGCGCGTCGGGGTGGTCGACGGCCCAGCCGAGCGAGACGACTCCTCCCCAGTCGTGTCCGAGGGTGACGACCTCGCGATCGAGGCCCAGGACGTCGGTGAGGTTCGACAGCTCGCGGACCCTGTCGGCGAGGGTGTGCAGCGCGCCGGAGCGCTCCGAGAAGCCCATCTCGAGCTGGTCGACGGCGACGACGCGCCAGGCGGGCCCGCCGCTCCGTGCGGTCTCGAGGGTGGCGGCGGCGAGGCGGCGCCAGAGGTAGGACCAGGTCGGGTTGCCGTGCACGCAGAGGATCGTGCCGACGGGCTCGGTGCCGAGGGCGTCGAGCGTGTCGAGCAGGTGCCAGCGCCGGGTCGCGCCGTGCGCGTCCGGAGCGTCGACGAGCCGCGACCACGACGGGTCGAGCCCCTCCAGCCCGGGCGGCGGCAGCTGCGCCGGCGCGGTGGAGCCGAGCGCGGAGCGGATCCGCGCGGCCGGATGGGTGCCGGCGGTCGGGGTCACCAGGCGATCTCGAGCATCGCGGTGTTGATGCCCGAGCCCACGCCCATCAGCAGCACGCGGTGGCCGGGCTGCAGGGTCTTCGACTCCTGCGCGAGGGTGATCGGGATGGAGGCGGGGCCGACGTTGCCGAGCGTCGCGTAGGTCGTGGGGACGCGATCGCGGTCCAGGCCCACGGCCTTCACCAGCGCGCTCGTGTGCACCTCGGACACCTGATGCATGATGTAGCGGTCCATGCCGCTCCACTTCCAGTCGCGCTTCGCCTCCTTCCAGGCGGAGACGACGAGCTCCATGCCGCCCTTGAGCAGGGCCTTCGCGTCGGTGAACATGCCGTCGACGCTGCCGACGCAGAGCTCGTTGAACTGGGTCGCGGCGCGGGTGATGCCGCCGAGGAGGCGGTGCCCCTTGGGATGCGCGTCGGCGGGGCCGAGGATGGCGGCCGCCGCGCCCGACCCGAGGGTGAGGCTGGCGAACTCGCTCATGAAGTCCTTGCGCGAGACGCCGTCGCGGCTCAAGCGCTCGATGGTGTTGACCTGGATCTCGTCGGCGTCCTCGCCGTCGATGATCATCGCGTAGCGGATCTGGCCGGAGTCGATCAGCTGCGCCGCGAGCGTCATGCCGCTGACGAAGCCCAGGCAGGCGTTGGCGATGTCGAAGTTGATCGCCGACGACGGCAGGCCGAGGCCGTGGTGCAGGCGCACGGCGACGGAGGGCTCGAGGTGCTTGCGGGTGACGGAGGTGTTGATGATGAGGCCGATCTGATCCGGCCGCACCCCCGCCTCCTCGAGCGCGCGACGGCCGGCGTCGATCGCCGCGGCGTCGAAGGTCTGACCGGCGCCCCAGTTGCGGCGCTCGTGCACTCCGGCGACCCGCTGGAGGAGACCGGTGGGCAGCCGCAGCCGCTTCAGGGCCGGCGCCAGGCGCGCGTCGATCTCCTCGGAGGTCGTGACGTTCGGAGCGATCGTGGTCGCGACGGACAGCAACGCGACGTTGCGGTGCGTGGTCGTTGCGTTTCCGTCCAACGGAACTCCCTGTCGAGTTGTCGATCGTGGCAGGTGCCGCGATGATTTTACGCTTTCGTTCACTCCGTGAATCCTGGACGGCGGCTGGGTGCGAGGGGAACCCCCTCCGACCCGCCTCTCCCCCGTCCCCGCGCGGATCGCGGCCGACGGCCACACCGGGAGCCCGCTGTCAACCTCCCCGGACGCGACGGCTCAGGTGCCCATCGCCCACGGCTCGCGGTCGCCCCGCAGCCGTGCGGCGAGCGCCATCGCCTGCTCGTCGGTCAGCGTGGCGACGTAGTCGACGATGCCACGAGCGCGGCCCAGCCGCTGCAGCGACTCCGGATCCACGCGCGGCCTCCCGCGCTCCCCCGCGGGCAGCCACTCGGGCCGGTCGGCGCGCAGGCGGAAGTACCCGTCGGTGGCGAGCTCGATGAGGTCGAGCAGCTTCTGCGGCGCGCGCGAGCCGTCGCGCGGGTCGTCGAGCCAGTCGTCGAGGTGGGTGACGAGCGTCTCGAGCACGCGGGACTGACCGCGCTGGTAGGTCGCGAAGTCGGGGCGGTCGATGACGAAGCGGGTGTGCACGAACTTCAGCACGGCCACGTCGTGCCAGGCGTCCGGGAGCAGCGACACGTGCCCCGATCGGACGTTCGGCTCGGCGAGCACCAGCACCGAGCGCTGCAGTCGGCCGATCCAGGACGACACGAACGCCTCGATCGCCCGCTCCGTGCGGGTGGAGCCGTCGAACGGCACCGCGAGCAGTCCCTCCACGAGCTCGGTCGACACCCGCTCGACGGAGGAGCGGAAGTGCTCGTCGCTCGCGATCCACGGGTCGCGGGCGACGAGCCGGCGCCGCAGCATCTCGAGCGAGTGCCCGGGCGCGCGGGCCCAGAGCTCGCCCGCGTCGAGAGCGGCGAGCGCGTTCTGCTCGCGGAGGAACGCGCGGAACTCGACGGCGACCGCGGCCTGCTGGAGCACTCCGGCCCGGTAGAAGTCGTCGAGGTCGTGCAGGGAGTAGGCGATGTCGTCGGCGACGTCCATCACCGAGCACTCGAGCGTCTGCTGCCACGGGGCGATGGCCTCGAAGACGCCCCGCGCATCGAGCAGGTCGTCGAGATCGAGGGTGTAGGCCGAGAACTTGGGCGGCGCGGTCTCCCACCGGCTCGCGGTCGAGCCGCGCGGCAGCTCGGTGGGGTCGGCCGACTCGATGTCCGGCCGGCAGACGGTCCTGCCCCAGGGGTACTTCAGGACCGCGGCGCGGGAGGCGGCGGTCAGATTGAGCCCGGCCTCGACGGTCTCGCAGACGTCGAGCTCCGACAGGATCCGGAAGGACTGCGCGTTGCCCTCGAAGCCCTCCTCGAGCCCGAGCCGCTCGCGCGCGAGGCGGTCGAGCGCCTGCTCGCCGAGGTGGCCGAACGGAGGGTGCCCCAGATCGTGCGCGCTCGCCGCGGCCTGCACGACCACCGGGTCGCAGCCGCCGAGCCGCTCGACGAGGTCGCGCTGGCCCGGGTCGGTGGTGGTCAGCTGCATGGCGATCGCCCGCGCGACGGCGGTGACCTTGATGGAGTGGGTCAGCCGGTTGTGCACGACCTGCCCGACCCCCGAGGGCGAGATGACCTGGGTGACGGCGGAGAGCCGCGCGAAGTAGGGCGAGAAGCGGATCCGCTCGAGGTCGACCCGGTACTCGGGGAAGTCCTCGCCCGTGGCGAAGCGGTCGACGGGCTCGGGGATGCGGCGGTCGGTGCGGCGATCGCGGTGGTGCCGGTCGCGGCCGCTCTGCTCGCCTGTGCCGCTCTGCTCGACGGCGCCGCCCCGCTCGACGGTGCCGCTGTTCTCGACGGTGCTCTGCTGGGCCTCCATCCCGCTCACCCTAGACGAGGGTCGGGTCGACGTCGGGACGCCCCCGGGGGCCGAGCGCCGTGAAGACCGCCGCCGCGAGCACGGCGCCGAGCACGTAGGCGACGAGGTCGAGCCAGGCGAAGGTCGTGCCGAGGACCAGGCGCAGCGGCGGCCACTGCTCGACGAGCCGCGCGGCGACTCCGATCGCCTGCAGCTGCTCCATCGCGATCGACCAGGCGAGCGCGATGCCCGCGGCGGGCACGCCCGCGAGTCGCGGGAGGCACGCCGCCACCAGGAGCGCGACCAGGACGACGTAGAGGACGCCGCCCGCCAGATCGGCCGGCAGCCCGACGAGGAGGAAGCGGAGGGCGAGGCCGAGCGCCAGGGCCGCCACGGCGGCGAGCAGGTACGGCGCCCGGGCCCTCACCGGCCGCTCCCGGGCCGGGCCGCGAGCAGCCGGTCGTGAGCGCGGAGAAAGGAGCGGTCGTCGGCGACGGTCCAGCCGAGCGGACCGGGCGAGGCGACGACGAGGGGCACGAGCACGGTGCGTCGGCGACGGCGGCCCGGGGCGAGCACTCCCAGGGCGAGGGCGCGCACCCGCCGGGCGCCGAGGGCGACCGTCGCGACCTGCACCGAGACCACGTCCTCCCAGAGCGCGATGCGGAGCGAGTCGGAGCGCTCGGCGGCGAGCGCCGGCCCGTCGGAGCCCAGCACGACGACCGAGACCGGGTCGGGGCGCCTCGCGGCGGCGGGGGCGGCGGCCCGGCGCAGCGAGCGCTCGAGCTCGCGGGCGCCCAGGATCGTGAAGCCCTCGCCCACGTCGGCCAGCTCGGCGAGTCGGCGCTGCCGGGCGGGAGCGGCGTGGTGGATGCGTGCCCGGACGCTCTCGCGCATGCGCAGCAGCTCGCCGGGCGAGGTGAGCAGCCCGGTGGGCTCGAACCGCGTGCGCGGCGGGAGCGGCGCGGCCCGCACGGGACCCCGGGTCGACTCCCGGGTCGGAGCGCCCCACGGCGGCGGTGCACCTGCGTCCACGTCCCCTCCTCCGGTTGCGCTGTCCCTTCCGATTCTCCCCCGCCGTCCCGCGTCTTGCCCGGGAGCCCGCTCCGACCTACGATGGGAGTACCCCCCTGGGGTATCCCATCACCACGGCGCCGACCCCGCCGTCACCACGAGGAGCACAGGCATGACCACTCGACTCGACCTCGGCCTGACCGCGAAGACGACCGCGGAGGCGCCGTCCGGCGGCTCCTGCGGCTGCGGCGCGACCGGCGGCTGCGCCTGCGGCGGCCACGGCGGATCGCACGGCGCCTCGACCTCGATGGCCGCCCCCTCCGTGCAGACCTTCGGCGTCGCCGGCATGACCTGCGAGCACTGCGTCCGCAGCGTCACGGAGGAGCTCGCCGCGTACCCCGAGGTCACCGGCGTCGACGTCTCGCTCTCCCCCGAGGGCGTCTCGGCCGTCACCGTCGGCTCGCTCCGCCCGCTCGGCCGCGAGGAGATCGCGGCCGCCGTCGCGGACGCCGGCTACCGCCTCGCACCCCTCTCCTGACGTGCCCTCGCCCGACGCGCCCGGATCGTCCGGCACGACCGCTCCCGGTGCGCTGGAGCTCGCGATCGGCGGCATGACCTGCGCGTCGTGCGTCGCCCGGGTCGAGAAGCGCCTCGTCGCACTGCCCGGAGTCACGGCCACCGTGAACCTCGCGCTCGAGCGCGCCACGGTCGTGCTGCCCGAGGGCACGACGGCCGCGGACGCGATCGCCGCGGTGGAGGCGGCGGGCTACACGGCCACGGTACCCACCCGCGAGAGCGCCGAGCCGGCCGCCTCGGACCCCGCCGATCTCGAGCGCCGCACCCTCCGCACCCGCCTGGGCGTCTCGGCCCTGCTCGCCGCGCCCGTCGTCCTGCTGTCGATGATCCCTCCGCTGCAGTTCGCGAACTGGCAGTGGCTGTGCCTGGCGCTCGCGGCCCCGGTGGCCGTCTGGGGCGCCTGGCCGTTCCACCGGAACGCGGTGAAGGCGCTGCGGCACGGCTCCACGACGATGGACACGCTGATCAGCCTCGGCGTGCTCGCCGCGTTCGGCTGGTCGCTGTACGCCCTCTTCCTCGGCGACGCGGGTCGAGCCGGGATGAGCATGCCGTTCGAGCTGCTCGGCTCGCGCTCGGGCCACGACGAGATCTACCTCGAGGTCGCGGCGGCGGTGCCGGTCTTCGTCCTCGCGGGCCGCTCCCTCGAGGCCCGCTCGAAGCGCGACGCCGGAGCGGCGCTGCGCGCCCTGCTCGACCTCGGCGCGAAGGACGCGGTGCGCCTGGCCGCAGACGGCTCCGAGGAGCGCGTCCCCGCCGCGTCGCTCGCGGTCGGCGACAGGATCCGCGTCCGCCCCGGCGAGGTCGTGGCCGCCGACGGCAGCGTGCTCGAGGGGTCGAGCGCGATCGACGCGAGCATGCTCACGGGCGAGAGCGTGCCGGTCGAGGTGGGCCCGGGCTCCGCCGTCGCGGGCGGCGTGCTCAACGCCCACGGCGTGCTCACCGTGCGGGTCGACCGCGTCGGCTCCGACACCGTCCTCGCCCGGATGGGCCGCCTCGTCTCGGAGGCCCAGGCCGGCAAGGCGCGGGTGCAGCGGCTCGCCGACCGCGTCTCCTCGGTCTTCGTGCCCGTCGTCGTCGTGCTGGCGCTCGCCACCCTCGTCGGCTGGCTGCTCACCGGCGCCGACCTCGCGGCGGCCGTCTCGCCCGCCGTCGCCGTGCTGGTCGTCGCCTGCCCGTGCGCGCTGGGCCTCGCCACTCCGACCGCGGTGCTCGTCGGCACCGGCCGCGGCGCGCAGCTGGGCATCCTGATCCGCGGACCCGAGGTCCTCGAGGCCGGCCGCCGGATCGACACGGTCGTGTTCGACAAGACCGGCACCCTGACCACCGGCGCCTTCGAGGTCGTCGAGTCCAGCGGCGACGAAGCGCTGCGGATGCTCGCCGCCGTCGAGCGCGGCTCGGAGCACCCGCTCGCGGCGGCACTGGTCCGGGGCGCCGAGCAGCGCGGCCTGGACGTGCCCGAGGCGAGCGGGTTCCGCGCCAGCGCCGGCTTCGGCGTCCGCGCCCGCGTCGAGGGCCGACTCGTGGTCGCCGGCCGCCTCCGCTGGCTCGAGGAGCAGTGGGGCTTCGCGCCCGGAGCGCTCGCCGAGCAGGCCGAGCGGGCCGGAGGCAGCGGAGGGACCGTGGTCGGCGTGGGCTGGGACGGCGAGCTCCGCGGTCTGGCGGTGCTGCGCGACGAGCCGCGACCCGAGGCCGCCCGCGCCGTGGCGTCGCTCCGCTCCCGCGGGCTCCGCGTGCTGCTGCTCACCGGCGACAACCCCCGCGCGGCCGCCGCGGCCGCCTCGGCCGTCGGCATCGACGAGGTGATCGCAGAGGTGCTCCCGGAGGAGAAGCTCGCGGTCGTGGAGCGCCTGCGCTCCGAGGGCCGCAGCGTCGCGCTCGTGGGCGACGGAGTGAACGACGCGGCAGCCCTCGCCGCGGCCGATCTGGGCATCGCGATGGGCGCCGGGACCGACGCCGCGATCGAGGCGAGCGACGTCACGCTCGTCGGCGACGACCTCGCCCGGGTGCCCGACGCGCTCCGGCTGGGCAGGAGGACCCTCGGGATCATCCGCGGCAACCTCTTCTGGGCCTTCGCGTACAACGTCGCGGCGATCCCGCTCGCGATGGCCGGAGTGCTCGGCCCGCTCGTCGCCGGCGCGGCGATGGCGTTCTCGAGCATGTTCGTGGTGCTCAACAGCCTGCGCCTGCGCGGCTTCCGGGCGCAGGGCTGAGCACAGGGGCCGGGTGCCCGCCGGCGGACCCTGGCGCTCCCGACTCCGCCGTGATCGACTGGGACGATGCGCACCGAGACCCGTCAGGGCGTCCCCCTCCTCCTCGTCGACGACGACGGTCCCGCCCTCTCCACCCCCGAGGACGCGCTCGCGCTCGTCGGCGGCAGCTACGAGGTCGAGGTCGAGACGGTCGTCGTGCCGGTCGGGCGTCTGGATCCCGAGTTCTTCCACCTGCGCTCGGGGATCGCGGGCGGCTTCGTGCAGACACTCGTCGACTACCGCAAGCGCCTCGTGGTCGTCGGAGACATCACGGCGGCGGTCTCGGAGTCGAGCGCCTTCCACGACTTCGTCGTCGAGTCCAACGGCGGCGACCACCTCTGGTTCGTGCCGGCGCTGGACGCTCTGGACGAGCGCCTGGACCGCACCATCAGTCCCGACCAGCCGGGCGCCGAGGGCGGGGTCGAGCCGACCCCGGGGCGCTGATGGCCCTCCTCGTCCCGGACGCCACCGGCGCTCCCCCGCGCCTCGACGGACCGGTCCGCCTCCTGCTGCTCGCCGACACGCACCTGCCCAAGCGGGCGAAGGAGCTGCCCGAGGAGGTCTGGCGCGCCGTCGACGAGTCCGATCTGGTGGTGCACGCGGGCGACTGGGTCGACGAGGCGAGCCTCGACGCTCTCGAGGCCCGCGCGCCGCGGCTGCTCGCCGTCTGGGGCAACAACGATCCGGAGGCGCTGCGCGCCCGCCTGCCCGAGGTCGCCCACGCGGTCGTCGGCGGTCTGCGCGTCGCGGTGATCCACGAGACGGGTGCCGCGAGCGGTCGGGAGGCGCGGGCCGACGCCGCGCACCCCGATGTCGACCTGCTCGTCTTCGGCCACAGCCACATCCCCTGGGACTCGATGAGTCCGGGCGGCCTGCGCCTGCTCAATCCGGGCTCGCCGACGGATCGACGCCGCCAACCGGCCTGCACCTACCTCACCGCGGTCGCCGAGGCCGGCGCACTGCACGACGTCCGGCTCGTGGAGCTGCCGCCGCGGGCGCCGGCCGTGCCGCGAACCGCGGCGTCCCCCTAGTCCCGCCTCCTCGACAGCTCGCGCAGCAGGCTCCGCGGGGCGGGGCTGCCCGGTGTGCCCAGCAGCTCGCTCAGCCCGCGCGTGCCCCCCTCCGCGAAGGCCCGGCGCTGCCGAGCGGCGCCCGTGCCGAGACGGGCCAGCCGCTCCAGTCCGTCGTCCACCGCCTCCGCGTCGCCGAGGTCGTGCAGAGCCCCGTCGATCCACTCGCGCAGCTCGGCCACGACCTCGGCGGCCGGCAGGGCGCGGCCCTCGCCGGGCGAGAGCAGGGTGCCGTCGAGACCGAACCGGCCCGCGTGCCAGAGGGCCGCGTCCAGCAGCTCGGGGGCGATCGGCGAGCACGGCTCCCCGCCCTCGGCCCGGTCGAGCGCCGAGCGCACGAGAGCGCGGCAGATCCCCGCGATCAGCACGGCGTCGGCCGCGTCGAGCTGCGCATCCGCGACCCGGATCTCGAGCGTCGGGTAGCGCGACGAGAGCCGCGCCTGCCAGGCGATCGCTCCGCGGTCGACCGTCGCCCCGAGGCCGATCAGCGCGCGCTCGCGGCGGTCGTAGTCGTCGGCGCTCGCGAACCGCGGCGGGCATCCGGCGGTCGACCACCGGCGCAGCGCCACGCTCCGCCAGCTGCCGAAGCCGGTGTCGGCCTCCGAGCGGAACGGCGAGTTGACCGACAGCGCGAGCACCGTCGGCAGCCAGATCCGGAGCCGGTTGAGCGCCGCCACTCCCGCGTCGCGGCCGGGGACCTCGACGTGCACGTGCAGCGCCTGCACCCGGTGCTCGTCGATCAGCGCGCCCATCCGCTCCCCTACTGCTCGGTAGCGCGGCTCCGGAGAGAGCGCCGGCTGCCCCGACGACGCGAACGGCACCCCCACGCCGGCCGCGAGAGCGTCGAACGCCGCGGCCGTCGCGGTCAGCCGGGAGCGGAACCTCGACAGGCAGGAGTGCGCCTCGGCGAGACTCCGCAGCACCGGCGAGGTGAACTCGAGCTGGCAGGCGAGGAACTCGCGGCCGAGGCACCCGCCGAAGTTCGGGTCGCCGAAGAACTCGGAGTAGACCGCGTTCCCCAGGTCCAGCGGATGCAGGCC
Organism: Rathayibacter sp. Leaf299; assembly: GCF_001423055.1. Classification (NCBI taxonomy): domain Bacteria; kingdom Bacillati; phylum Actinomycetota; class Actinomycetes; order Micrococcales; family Microbacteriaceae; genus Rathayibacter; species Rathayibacter sp. Leaf299. The sequence continues at coordinate 520,750 of NZ_LMNT01000002.1, read as the reverse complement.
GGTGGCGTCCAGCAGGACGAACTCCTCCTCGATTCCGAAGCCGAGCACGGTGCCTCCCGATCGCCGGACCCCGCGACCACGTCGTCGCTCGGGGGGCCCGATGACGCGACGCTAAGCGACGCCCGTCGGGTTCGGGGAGGGCCTTGACGAACCCCCGCGCGCTCGCTCCGGGACGTTTCGCGAGCCCGGCGCAAGGGGGTGGCAGCGAAGTATGGTCCGCCTAAGCTCACTGAGATGACCGGTTCGCACGACAACCCCGACACCGCGCACCTCCGCCCGGCCGGGCTCGACGACGCCACCGTCGCCGCACTGGGCAAGCTCTCGGAGGCGCTCGAGACCGTCGAGCACGCCCGCGGCCTCCTCTACGGTTTCCACCGCCTGACCGGAGCCGCCGACCTCGCGCTCGGCGAGGCCGTCGACGCGTTCCGCGAGGCGGGGCACGACGACGTCGCCCAACGCCTCGAGTCGCAGCTGGTCGGCCGCAACGTCATCGAGGGCCGCTGGACCTTCCAGATCGTCGAGGACTACGACGACACCTACTACAGCGCGTTCCGCGAGCAGGAGCGCGCCGCCCGCGACGAGCTCGCCGAGGGCCGCCGCCACCTCTTCGAGTCCGAGATGAAGGAGGACCGCCGCACGACGGGCCGCCGTCACCACGAGTCCCGACCGGAGAGCACATGAACGCCGTCATCCGGATGCACGCCGCCTCGCTGCGCGTCAAGGCGGTCACCCCCGGTCGCTCCTCGCGCGGTGGCGGCCCGGAGCAGGAGGACACGATGAGACGCACGGTCCTCAGCATCGACGGACGCCGCTTCCTGCTGAGCCTGGAGCTCGACACGGAGGCCCTCGAGAAGCGCCTCGTCCAAGCGGTCCGCGATCACGGCGACATGGTGAGCTTCACCGTTGCCGGCGAGCGCGAGGTCTGCGTCCTGGTCTCCCCCGGAGTCGCCGTGATCCTCGAGCACGAGGACGTGCCGGCCGAGGACCCGGACGCCGAGGACGCGCCGTTCCACTACGACGACGTCGAGTACCTGAGCTAGAGGACGCCGGGGGCGCCGCCCTCAGATCGCCCCGGTCGAGGCCCACAGGTGGAACGCGGCGTGCGCGCGATGCGGCCGCCACTGCTCCGACAGCGCGTCGGCGACCGCGGTCGTCACCCCGCCCAGGGCGCGCCGCAGCACGAGGTCGCCCGCGGGGAACGCATCGGGGTCGCCGAGGAACCGCAGCGCGAGGTAGTCGGCCGTCCACGGGCCGATCCCCGGGATCGCGAGCAGCGCCCGCCGCTGCTGCGGCAGGTCGGCGTCGGGGTCGAGCACCAGCCCGTCCGCGAACGCGCTCGCGACGGCCCGCACGGTGCGCGCCCGGGCGTTCGTGACTCCGACGGCCGAGCGCAGCTCCTCGAGCGGCACCGCCAGGAGGGCGTCCGGAGTCGGGAACGACCGCAGCCCCGCCTCGCCGGCACCGCCGAAGGCCGCGACCACCCGGCCGCCGAAGGTCCGCGCCGCCGCGACCGACACCTGCTGGCCGAGCACCGCGACGACCGCGGCCTCGAGCGCCTCGGGATACCGGACGGCGCGCAGCCCCGGCCGCGCGGCGACGGAGGGCGCGAGCAGCGGATCGACGGACAGCGAGTGGCCGATCGCCTCGACGTCGGAGTCGAGATCGAGCCAGGCCCGCACGAGCGCCGCCGCAGCGTCGAGGGCGTCGGCCTCGGCGGTGACGCGGGCGCCCCAGCCCGTCGGCTCGAGCCCGACGAGCCGCGGGCGACCGCCGATGCTCAGCAGCCGCTCGAGCCGGCGGCCGCCGTCGGCGACCCGCTCGGCTCCGGGCAGCGCGTGGTTCCGGAGGAGGTTCGCGGTCGCCGGGAGGTCGACCGGCCCGTTCGCCCGCAGCTCGAGGGTGCGCACCTCGCTCAGGGGACCAGCACCACCTTGCCGCGAGCGCGGCCGGAGGCGACGAGCTCGAGGGCTGCGGCCGCCTCGGCGAGCGGGAACGAGGGTGCGAGGACGACCTCGAGCTCCCCCCGGCCCGCCGCGTCGAGGAGGGAGGCGCGGGCGGAGTCGCGGAGCGCGGTGCCGGGATCGGCGCCGGCTCCCCCGCCCAGCCGCAGCACGCCGCCGAGGCGCTCGGCGCGCTCGAAGCCCGCGATGGTGGCGATGCGGGAGCGGTCGGCGATCAGGGCGACCGAGACGTCGAGGGCCTCGTCGGTCCCCGCGGTGTCGAGGGCGGCGTCGACGCCGCCGGGAGCCGCTGCCCGCACGCGCTCCTCGAGACCCGGCCCGTAGGCCAGCGGCTCGCCGCCGAAGCGCCGGACGACCGCCTCACCCCCGGCACCCGCCGTGCCCAGCACCCGCGCGCCACGGGCGACCGCGAGCTGCACCAGCAGGCTCCCCACCGCTCCGCTCGCCCCGTGCACGAGCACGGTCTCGCCGGCGGCGACCCGCACCGCCTCGAGCAGGTGCACGGCCGTGGTGCCGGTCAGCAGGAGCCCGGCCGCCGCCTCCCAGCCGAGCCCGGCGGGCTTGGGCAGGACGGAGGACGCCCGCGCGATCAGCTCCTCGCTCCAGCCACCTGCGACGCGGAAGGCCACGACCTCGTCGCCGACGTGCAGCGGACCGAGCGGGCCGACGGCGTCGTCGCCCACCGCGGTCACGACTCCCGACACCTCGGAGCCCGGGCGCACCGGAGTGCGGCCCTGCCCGAAGACGCCCTGCAGCAGCTTGGCGTCGGAGGGGTTCACTCCCGCCGCGCGGACGCGCACGCGCACCGCTCCGGGCCCCGGCTCGCCGAGCTCCACCTCGACCGCGCGCAGCGAGGCGCCCGAGTAGTCGTCCGCCTGCATCGCCAGGACCATGCCGTTCCCCCTCCGGGATCGCGGCCCGGGAAGGCCCGGGCGCGGCCGACGCTAGCACCGGCCGCCGACATCGCGGCAGCCGGTTCCCGTCGGTCCGAGAACGCGCGTTCCCTCGGCGCGTACGATGGGAGGATGCCCGCGCCCACCGCCGATCCCGACGTAGCGACGACCTCGTCGCGCGCCGAGGCCCCGTCCCCGCGCGCAGCGATCCCGTCCCCGCGCGCAGCGATCCCGTCCCCGCGCGCAGCGATCCTGGCCGCGGCCGACCGCCTCTACTACGAGCGCGGGATCCTGTCGGTGGGCATGGACGAGCTGCGCACCGCCGCGGGCGTCTCGCTGAAGCGCCTCTACGCGGAGTTCCCGAGCAAGGAGGCCGTCGTCGTGGCCGTGCTGCACGGCCGGCACGACGCCTGGACCGCCGGTGTCACCGCGCGGGTCGCCGGAGCCGACGGCGCGCGCGAGAAGCTGCTCGCGATCTACGACTTCCTCTTCGACTGGTTCTCGGAGGACACCTTCCGCGGCTGCGGGTTCATCAACGCCTTCGGCGAGCTGGGCTCCTCGAATCCGGCCGTGGCGCAGCTCGCCCGCGAGCACAAGGCGTCGTTCCAGCGCTTCCTCGCCGAGCTCGCCGAGCAGATCGGAGGCGACGCCGAGCTGGCGGCGCAGCTCGCGATCCTCGCGGAGGGCGCGCAGACGACCGCCGCGATCGCCGGGACGCCCGAGGCGGCCCTGCAGGCGCGCCGCGCGGCCGTGGTGCTGATCGACGCCGAAGCGCGTCGAGCCGCCTGACCGCGGGTCCCTACGCCTCGCCGCCCCCGGGCGGACCGACGATCAGCAGCGCCGTGAACACGACGGCCACGGCCGCGAGCACCAGCACTCCCGCGAGCACGGGCCGCACGAGCGCCCAGCGCAGCAGCCTGCTCGTCACCCGCTGATCGCGCGGGTCCTCGCCGGCGACCCGCCGCCAGCCGCCCTCGAGGAGCCCGCGGCGCTCGAAGCCGCGCTCGAGCGGCACGGTGGCGTACGGGATCACCGCGCTGGCGACCGCGAGGACCGTCGCTCCGATCGACCACCGCTGGTTCACCGAGAGCACGAGAGCGGCGGCGCCGTAGGCCAGGAAGGCGAAGCCGTGGATCGGACCGGCGACACTGACGGGCCAGTCGCCGACGCCGACGGCGTACTTCAGCAGCATGCCGACGATCAGGAGGGTCCAGGTCACCGCCTCGACGATCGAGAGGACGCGGAAGAGTCGACGGGGGCTCATGGCCGGGAGACTACGGCACCCCGGCTCCGGAGGACCTGAGCCGGACGACCGATGGCGCACTCAGCCCAGGACGTGCGTCAGCGACAGCGCCGACAGCGCTCCCACCGCGACGGCGGCGACGGTCGCGAGCAGCCCGTGCAGGCGCATCCGCGCCGGGGCGGTGACCTGTCCGCCCTGCAGCCCGGTCCACAGCTGGTCGGCGACGGCCGACGCCGAGGGCCGCTCGGCAGGATCGAGCGCGGTCATCGCGGCCAGCAGCGGGCGCCAGCGCTCGGGGACGTTCGCGGGCACCACCGGTGCGTGGTGCATCCGCTGCAGCGAGATCTCGAGCGTGGTGCCCTCGTAGGCGCGGCGGCCCGAGAGCGCCTCGAGCAGCACGAGACCGAGGGAGTAGACGTCGGAGGCGGGACCGACGGGGCCGGCTCCCACGCTCTCGGGGCTCAGGTAGCCGGCAGTGCCGACGAGCAGGTCGGGGCGGGTCAGCCGGGCGTCGTCGACTGCGCGGGCGATGCCGAAGTCGCTGAGCTTCGCCTCGCGGAGGGAGGCGCCGGCCGGCACGGGCCGCGAGCGCACGAGGACGTTCTCGGGCTTCACATCGCGGTGGAGCACTCCGCGGGCGTGCAGGTGGGCGAGCGCGTCGGCGACCTGAGCGCCGACCTCGGCGATCATCCGCTCGTCGGAGGAGGAGAACCAGGCGGCGGCCGGGTCGGCGGGGTCGAAGTACTCGAGGACGAGGTACGACAGCTCGCCCTCCTCGTGCGCGATCTCGCCCTGGTCGAGGATCTCGACGACGGCCGAGTGGCGGGAGTCGATGAGCAGGCGGATCTCGCGCTCGCGGCGCGAGCGCTCGTTGGGGGTGTCGGCGACGGCGCGGTGCACCTTCACGGCGACGGGACGGGCGAGGCGCTGGTCACGGGCCCGGTAGACGGTGGCGCTGCCGCCCTCGCCGATGCGCTCGAGCACCAGGTAGCGCCCGGCCAGGGTCGCTCCGAGGAGCGGATCCGCGACGGTGCCCGGGGGCAGGAGGTCGACCGTCTCGATCACGTCGCACCGCCCTCCGCCGAAATGGCTAGCTTGTCTAACTAGCTATGAGAGTTCTATCGGTACGGACCGCTCCCGCACAAGCCGGTCGCCCGGGGTTCCCGATCACTAGATGTTCTTGCTACACGACTGTCTAGACTGTCCTGCATGGACGACGTCGCGACCCCTCGACCCGGAGCCTTCTGGTTCCCGGGCGAGACGAGCGAGCCCGGAGCCGTCGAGGTCCTCGCCGCGATGCGAGCCTTCCGGACCGCCGAGACCGCGATGCGCCGCCGCACGCGCGGATCGATGGGCATGGGCGAGAACGACCTGCTCGCGGTGCAGTTCCTGATGCGCCGTCAGCAGACCGGCCAGCACGTGAGCCCGAAGGACCTCGCCGCCTACCTCGGCATCTCCTCCGCGTCGACGACCGTGCTGATCGACCGGCTCGTGAAGAGCGGTCACGTCGTGCGACAGCCCCACCCCAGCGATCGCCGCGCGATCCGCATCGTCGCGACCCCCACCTCCCACCGCGAGGTGCGCGAGACGCTCGACGAGATGCACCGCCGGATGCTCGAAGCGGCCGAGAGGCTCGACGCGACCGAGGCGGGGACGATCATCCGCTTCCTCCAGACGATGCGGGACATCGTCGAGAACCCGACCGAGACGGCCGACATCGCCTTCGCCGACCAGGCCTTCGCCGACGAGCTCGTGGACAGCACGCAGGAGCGCCGACGCGCCTGAGGTCGCCCGCGACCCCGCTCCGCCGACTCGGAGTTCTCGATCTCCGTTCACCTCCGGGCGATACCGTCGATCCGTCGTGCGCACAAGGCCTGGCGCATTCTCTTCGACACGGGGCGGGGCATTATCGGCGGAGCGGCATCCGGTCAATCCCCCTGGTGCTGTTAGCTAGCTTGACTAGTAGGAAGCCTGTCTAGCGATATGCTGATCGGACCGCACCCACTCGTCTGATCGGAGAAGATCATGGGCAACATCCTGTACGGAACGCCTCCCGCCGCCATCGAGGTCGAGGACCGGGCTCTCGCCCACCTCCAGATCGTGATCATCAACAAGTTCCGCCGTGACGAGCGCTTCCTGCTGACCCTGGACGCCTCCCCCCAGGCCGGCACCGGCCGCCGCGGGGTCTGGATGCACCCGACCATCCCGATCCAGTTCGAGTTCAAGGGCAGCCGCCAGCCCACGATCAACCCGGAGTGGGTCGAGTCGCTGATGGAGCGGGCGAACAGCGGAGCGGGCCTGCGCATCGTGCCCGAGCCCGCTACGCAGGCCGCCGTGCCGCTGCGCCGCGCCGAGCCCGCCGCCTAGCCCCACCGGCCACCACTCCCCCGGATCCGACGACTCCCGATCGACGAGCCGATCCGGCAGCAGCACCCACGAAGGTCCGCTCCTCTCTGGAGCGGGCCTTCGTCGCGTCCGGGTACAGCACGGATCGCTCTTCCTCGCAATTCGCTCGAAGGTGGTTGACATTTCCCGCCACCGGGTGATGACGAGCCCTACACTTCGAGGGCGGTGCAGGGGACGTTCCGGCGGGCTCGTCCTCGCACCGCACGCATGGCCGGTCGCCGGCCCGGGTCCCCCTGCCCGAGGCCGGCGCCCGGATTCGAGGCGCATCCGACGCGCCGTGATCAGGTCCGCCACCCCTCAGGAGCCCGGCGACATGACCCTCGACACCACCTCCCGCACGAGCGGCAGCACCGACGACACGGACACCGACGACACGGACAGCACCGACGGCACCGACGGCGGTGCCGTCGACCAGACCGCCGCGGCGCCCGCGCAGGACCTCGCGCACCCCGGAGCGGTGTTCACCGCCGTCACCTCGGGCGGCCTCGAGCAGTGGCGGATCGTCGCCGTCCTCGGCATCCGCGTGCTCGCCGAACGCCTCGAGGGCACCGCGAGTCCCGCCGGGACCGAGCGCCGCAGCTTCACGCTCCGCTTCGTGCGCTACCGGCTCTCGCTGCCGTCCGAGATCGCGCCGGAGTCGCAGGAGGCGCTGGAGCGACGCGACCGGCGCTGACCTCGGCGCCGCTAGAGCGCCGGCTCCGGTCGCACCGACAGCGGCAGCCGCGCGAACAGCCGGTCGAACACGGCCCGGCGGTCGAAGCGCAACGCGTACTCGCGCGCAGCCACCGCGAGGCGTGCCCGCTCGGCGTCATCGAGCTCGAGGATCGCGTGGTCCAGCAGAGCGGCGATCGCATCCGGGTCCTCGACGGGAGTGATGAACGCGTGCTCGCCGATCGCCTCGCCGATCCCGCCGGTGAGTGTCGTGATCACGGGGCCGCCTCCGGCGAGCATCTTCTCGGCGAGCGCGATGCCGAAGGTCTCGACGAACTCCGGGCGCGGCTTGCTGGGCAGCACGAAGGCCGAGCATCCGGCCATCAGGTAGGGCTTCTCGGCGTCGCCCACGTCGTCGAGGAAGCGGATGCGGTGCGCCAGCGGTGACGCCGCCGCGATCCGGCGCAGCTCCGCCTCCTGGGGACCGCGTCCCGCGATGACGAGCTCGTGCTGCTCGTGCACGCGGCTGCGCTCGTAGCCGGCGATGAGGTCCTCGACTCCCTTGGCCTCGGTGAGGCGGGAGAGGAACAGCACGTAGCCGTCCTTGCGCAGTCCGCGGGCGCGCACGAGGTCCTCGAGGGCGACCGGGTCGAGGTCGGAGTAGGCGTCGGAGTCGATCGCCGGGTACGAGATCTCGATGCGGGCGCGGCACTGCTCGGCGAAGCGGGTGCCGTGCGCGGCGTCGATCCGCTCGGCCTCCTCGACGATGAGGTCGCGGGTGTACTCCGACACCGCGACGCAGTGGTCCTGCGAGAGGTAGGAGGCGAAGATGTGGGCGGCGGCGCCCAGGCGCCCCTCCTCCACGGCCCGGCGGACGACGTTGGTGACGTCCGAGCCGACCGCCTCCGCGACCGTGGTGACGTCGACGGGGAGCCCGGTGCTCCAGGCCGCGCGCAGCGCATCCGCCACCGCGATCGTGTGGGGGCTGAGGTAGAGCGAGAGGCAGACGGTGGGCACGCCGTCGGTGAAGAGCTCGACCAGGCGGCCGATCATGCCGGCGAGGTAGCGGCCGTCCGGCACCTTGTAGTCGCCCACCGGGGCCGGTCGCTCGACGATGATGCCGTCGCTGTAGGGCAGCACCGCGTCCAGCGGCTTCAGCGGCAGGCCCGCCGCCTCGAGGCGCTCGATCGGCCAGGTGACGATGCGGACCTCGTCGAAGCCGCGCTCGCGAGCCGTCTCGGCCAGGTTGCGCGCCTCGACCGAGTGGCCGCAGATCACCGGATCCGCCCGGACGACGATCACGAGCCGGTTCTGCACGGTGCTCGCGTGAGTGCTCTGGTCCATGGTCTCCTCCTAGGGCTGGATGATGCTGGGCTGGATGGTGCTGGTGGTCATGGCGGCGAGCCGCGCGGGATGCGACGGCGGCCGGTGCTCCGGGGCGGTCGCCCACTCCGACGGCTCGGGCCCGAGGTGCAGGGTGAGCTCGCCGCCGCGGTGCAGCTCGGCGGCGCTCAGGACGCTCGCCTCGAGCGGCGCTCCGTTCAGCTCGGCCGACTGCACGTACTGCACCTGCCCCCCGGGCACGGGCTCGACGAAACCGGTCGTGCGGATCTCGAAGTCGGCGCCGCCGACGGCCACGGACACGCGGGAGTACGCGGGGGCGTTCACGAGGAGCAGCCCCTGCCCCGCGACGGGGAACAGGCCCAGACCCGCCCAGACGTACCAGGAGCTCAGGCCTCCGGAGTCGTCGTTGCCGGGCAGTCCGCCGCGGCCGGTGCCGAAGCGCTGGTGCAGCACGCCGTGCACGATCTCGGCCGTGCGGTCGGGCCGGCCGGCGTAGTGGTAGGCCCACGGCGACTCCATGTCGGGCTCGTTGTTGAGCCCCTCGAAGCGCCCGAGCGCTGCACCCGCGAGCATCTCGGCGCGGTCGGGCCGGAGTCCGGGCTGGCGCACCGGCTCGGCGCCGTAGCCGAAGAACTCGTCGAGCTGCGCGACGAAGGAGTCGTCCCCTCCGCTCAGCGCGATGCGCCCCGCCATGTCGTGCAGCAGGCGGAAGGAGTAGTTGTGCCGCGTGCCCTCGTAGTAGGTCGAGTCCTTCAGCAGGCCCGTCCGCAGGTCGAAGGCGTTCACCCACTGCGCCGCGCGCTCCTCGAGCTGCTCGGCGAGCACCCGGTCTCCGACGTGACGCGCGACGACCGCGGTGCACCAGTAGCCGTGGGCGAGGTCGAGGGTGTGGCTGATCGGATGCGCCTCGCCGGCCGCGAGGAACTCCTCGCCGTAGGTGCGCTTGAGGTCCTCCGCCATGTGCACGAGGGCCGCCTCCCAGTCGATGCCGGGCAGACCCAGTCGGCAGAGGTCGGCGAGGAAGGTGTGCGCGAGGGCGCTGCCCTGCCGCGAGAAACGGTCGCTGCCCTTCGCCATCCGGTAGCCGATCGGGAAGTTGCCCTCCTCCTCGCAGATGGTCAGCAGGGCCGCCGCGATCTCGACGGCGCGCTCGGGCAGCAGCGCCGTGAGCAGCGGGAGCTGGGTGCGGTAGATGTCCCACATGGTGCTGATGTCGAAGACGAACGGACCGTCGGTCGGCCAGAACGGGCTCTCGGAGGGAGCGAGGCACGGCTTGATCAGCGAGTGGTACAGCGCGGTCGAGAAGACGGTCTCGCGGTCGACGGACGTCGTGTCGACGGCGATCCGGCGCAGGTGCTTCCGCCACGTCTTGCGGGTGCGGTCGCGGCGCTGGTCGAAGCCGGTGCCGGTCGGCGGCACGTCGCGGTGCAGGTTCTCGCGGGCGCGCTCCGTGCCGCGGAGGGAGAAGCCCATCCGGAGCTCCACGGTCGTGCCGGGCTCGCTCGGTCCCGCCCACATCAGGCCGAACGGGCGGAGGGTCGTCGGCCGGATGTGGTCGAAGTCGAGCCGCGTGCCGCCCGGCATCAGCCGGCGGTCGTACCAGAGCATCTGGCGCCACTGCAGCGCGTCGCACTCGAGGTGCACGGCCAGCGGAGCGCCCTCCATCACGATCTCGCCGCTCGCGACGCCGGGCGAGATCGAGCGCAGCTGCGCGCGCAGCGGGATCGTCGCTCCGCTCGGGATCGCGAGGCCGCCGAGCGACAGGTCGACGACGACGCGGGCGCTGCGGTGGCGCGGGAACGTGTAGCGGTGCACCGCCGAGGCGGGGCCGACCGTGAGCTCAGCGCGCACTCCCGAGGAGAGGGTCGCGGCGTAGTAGCCCGGCTCGGCGACCTCGTCGACGACGTCCCAGCTGCGGCCGAGCTCGTCGAGCGGCTCGATCATCGGCGTGACGCGGAGGTAGTTGTAGTACTTCCGGATCGCGCCGGTGCCCGACTGCTGGAAATGGCTGAAGCCCGACGCCTCGATGCCCTCGCGGATCCGCGGAGGGACTCCCTCCAGCGCCAGGTCGTAGCGTCCGTAGCCCGTCGGGTACGCCCCGGAGTAGGAGCACGCCGAGACCATGCCCAGCGGGTACGTCGCGCCCGGATGCGTGTTGCCTATCTGCGGCTTCGGCGACCACCAGGTCGCGGCGAGGCCGACGGGATCCGGGAGGTCCGTGGGCTCCGTGCCGAGGAACGGGTCGACCCGCTCGATCATGCTCCGCTCACCGCCGCCGCCATGCCGTGACGCTAGGGGCGGTCGGTGTCATCGGAGTGACGCGGAGACGACGGGACGGCGACGGTCGGGAGACCGGGGAGGGGCGCCGGGACCCGCCCTACGGGATCAGCCTCTCGGCGCGGTAGCGGTCGAACAGCGCGGTGAAGGAGTCGACCGTGCGGTGGTGCAGCGTGAATCCGGCGAGGCGGGACTTGCTGATGTCGGTGACGACCTCGATCCCGCGGCCGAGGTCGGCGTCGGTGTGCCACCAGGAGGCGACGCGGGCGAGGTCGGGCTCGATCAGGCCGTGCTGCTCGATCAGGCGCTGCCAGACCGGCTGCACGTCGGCCATCTGCTGCTCGAGCGGCTGCGGCTGCTCCCCCGGGCCCACCGGCTCCACGCCGAAGTACTCGGCCAGGCGCGTCCACATCCAGCGCCAGCGGAACACGTCGCCGTTGACGACGTTGAACGCCCCGTCGCGGCCGGCCTCGGAGGTCGCGGCCCACACCATCTGCGCGGCGAGCACGGTGGCATCCGTCATGTCGGTGAGGCCGTTCCACTGGGTGAGCGAGCCCGGGAACACGAACGGCTCTCCGAGCTCGCGCTGGATCGAGGCATAGACCGCGAGGGTCAGTCCCATGTTCATCGCGTTGCCGACCGCGTGGCCGATCACCGTGTGCGAGCGGTGCACCGACCAGGTGAAGCCCGCGCGCTCGGCGGCGGCGAAGAGCTCGTCCTCCTGCGCGTAGTAGAAGTTCGGAGCGTCCAGGCGCTCCTCCTCCTCGTGGAACGGGGTGTCGGGCATCGCGCCCTGTCCGTAGGCCTCGAAGGGTCCGAGGTAGTGCTTGAGCCCGGTGACCAGGGCGACGTGCTCGAGCGGCGCGTGCGCCAGTGCTGCGAGGAGGTCGCGGACCATGCCGGCGTTGACGGCGATGTTCTCCTCCTCCGTCTCCTGGCGCGACCAGGCGGTGAAGAAGACGTGGGTGGGGCGCTCTTCGGCGAGGACGCGGGCGAGGTCCTCGGCCGAGCGGAGGTCGGCCGACAGGGGGCGGACACCGGGCCGCTCGGCGATCGGCCGGCGGGAGAGTGCGGTCACGGGCCAGCCCTGCTCCGTCAGCAGGTCGACGAGGGCGGAGCCGCCGATGCCGGTCGCACCGACGACGAGGGCGCGGCGGTCGGTCGCGGCGGCGTCGGAGTCGGAGGCAGTGGCGGAGGAGATGGACGGGGTGGAGGAGGTGGACGGGGTGGACGGGTGCGTCGAAGTCATCCCCAGGGGCAACGCCGACCGCCGCGAGGCATTCCCTGCCGGGTCCCGCCGTGACCTTCCTCCCCAGGCGACTCGTCCGTTCCTCCCTCCCCGTAACACCTGGACACAGACGGCGGCCCGCCACCGCCGGCGGCTACCGTCGCACCCGTGCCGCCGACTCCGGCGCGCCGATCGAGAGGAGCCGACATGCCTGTCGCCACCACCGCCGCACCCACCGCGACGACCGAGCAGGTCCCCTACGAGACCCTCGCCGCGCGCTTCCGGCCGCTCTTCGCCGAGATCGCGGTGGGCGCCTCCGCCCGCGAGCGCGACCACGTGCTGCCCGCCGAGCAGATCCGAGCCCTCGCCGAGGCCGGGTTCGGCGCCGTCCGCGTCCCGATCGAGAACGGAGGAGCGGGGGCGTCGCTCCCCCAGCTCTTCCGCCTGCTGACCGAGCTCGCGGCGGCCGACTCCAACATCCCGCAGGCCTTGCGCGGCCACTTCGCTCTCGTCGAGGACCGCCTGGTCGCGACCGACGGCACCCGCGAGCGCTGGCTGTCGCGCTTCGCCGACGGGCAGCTCGGCGGCAACGCCTGGACCGAGATCGGCACCGTCGCGATCGGCGACGTGAACACGAAGGTCAGCCCGATCGAGGGCGACCCGACCCGGTTCCGCGTGAACGGCACCAAGTACTACTCCACCGGCAGCATCTTCGCCGACTGGATCGACACCTTCGCCCAGCGCTCCGACACCGGTGCGACGGTGATCGCGATCGTCGACGCGCACCAGAGCGGAGTGACGCACGCCGACGACTGGGACGGCTTCGGCCAGCGCACCACCGGCTCCGGCACGAGCACCTTCGTCGACGCGGAGGTCGCCGCCGAGGACGTGATCGACTTCGGGACCCGGTTCCGCTACCAGACCGCGTTCTACCAGGCGGTGCTGCTGTCGGTGCTCGCGGGGTCGATCGCCGCCGCCGAGCGGGAGCTCGCCGAAGCGGTCCGCGCCCGCACCCGCATCTACTCGCACGGCAACGCCGACTCCTATGCGGCCGACCCGCAGATCCTGCAGGTCGTCGGCCAGGTCTCGGCGGCCGCGTGGGCGGGCTCGGCGATCGTCGAGAAGGCCGCGCAGGCCCTGCAGCTCGCGCACGACGCCGCCTCCGGCGACGATCTCGTGCAGGAGGAGCACCTGAACGACCTCGCGGAGCTCGAGACGGCCCAGGCGCAGATCGTGCTGACGCAGCTCGCCACCCGCGCGACCTCCGACGTCTTCGACGCGCTCGGTGCCTCCGGAGTGAGCACCTCGAAGAACCTCGACCGGCACTGGCGCAACGCGCGCACCGCCGCCAGCCACAACCCGTGGGTCTTCAAGGCGCGGATCGTCGGCGATCACTCCGTGACCGGGGCACTTCCTCCGCGGGTCTGGTCGATCGGTGCGGGACCCGGGCGTCGCGGGTAGCCTCGGCGCAGGGGCAGCACCCGCGACGAAGGGGGACGACGATGAGCCGGTTCACGAGGGACAGCATCGGGCCGACACGAAGCACGATGCGGACACGCACGGTGCCGCTGGGCCTCGGCCTCCTGCTGGTGCTCGCTCTGACCGGGTGCACGGAGCCCGCGCCGGTCGACACGGTGGCTCCGTCGGCGACGACGACGGCCACCCGCGCTCCCGCCGCGACTCCGACCGCCACCGCCGCGGCTGCCACTCCGACCGCGGAGTCGCCGACGGGCGAGACGGCGGCGCCGGCGGCCGAGACTCCCGCTGCGGAAGCACCCGCTGCGGAAGCACCGGCCGCGGAAGCACCCTCGGCCCCGGTCGCCGGCGGCCTCACTCCCTGCCCCGAGCTGCTCACCGCGGCGGAGCTCGCCGACCTCGAGTCCGAGGGGCTGCGGCTGAATCCGGAGCCCGCGACGTACTTCGACTACCCGATCGTCGAGGAGATGCAGCAGGCCGGCCTGCTCTGCCGCTGGACCGGGCAGGGCGACGTGTACGTCGTCGTCGGCCAGCTCGCCCTGAGTGACGAGCAGTGGCCGACCGCCCGGGAGGGGTTCCTGTCCGAGGGCTTCACGGTGGACGACGCCTCGGCTCCCGGATTCCTCAACGGACCCGACGTCGAGGACGAGAGCTACCCCGGACGCGGCGTGCTGCACAGCGACGGCGTCCTCTACTACGTCAGCTACCCGGGGATCCTGCCCTCGGTCGTGCCGCTGGCCGGCTGACGGCTTCCCGCCTCGTCCCTTCATGGGGGACATCCCCGGTAACGTCGGGGGGTGAGACTTCCGTGGCAGGACCGGGGCGGGCGCGAGAGGCTTCCGCGCGACGTCCTCGTCCTCGGGATCGTGGCGTTCTTCGTCATGCTCGGCTTCGGCGTCGTCGTGCCCGTGCTGCCGGTCTACGTGCGCAGCTTCGGGGTCGGCTACGTCGAGGTCGGAGCCGTCGTCTCGGCGTTCGCGCTGATGCGGCTGGTCGCGAATCCGTTCGTCGGACCGCTCGTCAACCGGCTCGGTGAGCGCGTGGTGCTCGCGACGGGCATCGGCATCGTGGCGCTCTCGAGCGCGCTGGTCGGCCTGGCGGGCGACTACGCGCACCTGCTGCTGCTGCGCGGCGCGGGCGGCATCGGGTCGGCGATGTTCTCGGTCGCCGCGATGACGCTCCTCCTGCGCACGGCGGCGCCCGAGCGGAGGGGCCGCTCGATCGGCTTCTACCAGGGCGGGTTCCTGCTCGGCGGCATGGCCGGGCCCGCCGTCGGCGGCGTGCTGACGGCGATCTCGCTGACCGCGCCGTTCTTCTTCTACTCGGGCACGCTGGCAGTCGCCGGACTCGTCGGCCTGGTCCTGCTGCGGCGGCCGGAGCGGGACGCGGATGCGGCGAAGGCCGCGGTCGTCACTCCGATGCGCGAGGTGATCCGCGATCGCCGCTACCAGAGCGCCGTGCTCGCGAACTTCGCGCTCGGCTGGTCGGCGATGGGCGTGCGGGCGACGCTCGTGCCCGTTCTCGTGGTCGAGGGCCTCGGCGACGATCCGGCGTGGACCGGCATCGCCTTCGCGATCGCCGCGGTCGTGCAGACCGTCGCGCTCGCTCCGGCCGGTCGCTTCGTCGACACGGTGGGTCGCCGCCCGGCGCTGATCGGCGGATTCGCGGTCGCGGCGCTGGCGATGCTCGCGATGCCGCTGGTGTCGGAGCTCTGGCTGCTCGTGCTGCTGCTCTGCTTCTACGGAGCGGCCGCCGCCTTCATGGGGACGGCGCCGGGCGCTCTCGTGGGCGACGCGGCGGGCGATCGCGGCGGGCGGCCCGTCTCGGTGTTCCAGGCGGCGTCCGACCTGGGCGGAGTGATCGGGCCCCTGCTCGCGGGAGCGCTGGCGGATGCGGCCTCGCCGACCGCCGCGTTCGGCTCGGCGTTCGTGCTGCTGGCGCTCACCGCGCTGGCCGGGCTGCGGATCCCGCGGAGCCGCGCGCTCTAGCTGTTGCGCCCGCGGGCGTCCACGGGCCAGACGGCCGCGCCGCCGTCGCGGGTGAGCACGCGGTACTCGTCGGCGAGGTTCACCGCGACGCAGACGTGGTTCGGAGCGATCCGCACGCGCGATCCGACCGGGAGGTCGAGCCCGGTGATCGTGGCGTGGTGCTCGGACAGCACGGTGACGCGCGCCTCCGGGTGCTCGGGCAGGCGCCCGAACCCGCTCGACACTGCGCCGCGGTCGGAGGAGAGCACCTTGCTCCCGGCATCGGTGATCAGCCGGTCGGCGCGGCGGGAGACGATCGTGGCGAGGACCGTGACCGCGATCGACTCGGGGCCGATCGTGCCCATCTCCCACTGCTGCGCGTCGCCGAGGGCGGACACCCCCGGTCGCAGCTCGGTGAGCACGCCGGGATCGGCGAAGTCGGCGGAGGGAGTCGATCCCCCGCTGATCACGCGGGCCTGGACGCCGACCGACGCGAGCGACGCGGCGGCCGCGGCGAGCGCCTCCGCTTCGTCGCGGGCCGCGGCGGCGCGCGCCTCGAGCGCGTAGCTGTGCCCGGGGAACGTGAAGACGCCGACCACGTCGAGCCCGGCGGCGACGGCGGCGGCCGCGACGCCGCCCGCCTCCTGCGGCGGGACTCCGCTGCGGTGGTGGCCCGAGTCGACCTCGACCACGACCTCCAGGCGCTCGCGCTCGGCGGCCGGGATCGCCGCGGCCGCGCGCTCGGCGGACTCCGCGGAGTCGACTCCGATGCGCACGCGCGCGGTCCGCAGGACCCGGCGCAGGCGTCCGGCGCGCTCGGCGTCGAGCCAGAGCGGGTAGGCGATGAACAGGTCGTCGCAGCCGCCCGCGGCGAAGACCTCGGCCTCGGCCACCGTCGCGACCGTGAGACCGACGGCGCCCGCCGCGAGCTGGCGGCGCGCGATCTCGAGCGACTTGTGCGTCTTGGCGTGCGGGCGCAGCGCCAGGCCGCGCTCGCGGACCCGGTCGGCGGTCGCCGCGATGTTCGCGTCGAGGACGGCCTCGTCGAGGACGAGCGCGGGGGTCACGAGGGCGTCGAGGACATGCGCGGGGGCGGAGGCGGAGGCGGAGGCGGAGGCGGAGGCGGAGGCGGAGGCGGAGGCGGAGGCGGAGGCGGAGGCGGAGGCGGAGGCCATGCTCCCGATCCTGACAGTTCCCGATCGCGTCGGCGAGGAGCAGAATGGCGCCATGAGCGCCTCCGTCGCCACCGTCGAGGAGTACCTCGCCGCGTTCCCGCTCGAGCGGCGGGCGAGGCTGGAAGAGGTGCGGCGCCTGCTCCTGCAGGCAGTCCCCGACGCCGAGGAGCGCATCCGCTACGGCATGCCCGCCGTGATGCTCGGCGTGCGCTACGCGATCCACTGGGCCGGGTGGAAGACGCACGTCGGCCTGCATCCGGTGCCGCGCCTGTCGCCCGAGCTCGAGCACGAGCTCGCGGCGCTGCGCACCGGGAAGGACACGGTGGCGCTGCCGTGGAACCGGGAGCTGCCGGCGGAGCTGGTGTCGCGGGTCGCCGAGGCGATCGTGGAGCTGCGGGCACCTGAGGGCACGGCTCCGCACTGACAGGCGCGCACTGACAAGCTGGGTGCCATGACATCGCAGTCCTCGACTCCCGCCTCACCCTTCCTCCGCCCCTTCGGGCCCTCCGGCGCCCAGGTCACGCGCCTCACCCTCGGCACGTCGTGGAAGCCCGAGCGCGTCCGCGACCTCGAGCGGGTGCCCGCCCTCGAACGCGTGCTCGACTCCTCCGCCGACCGCGCCGTCTCGGTGATCGACACCTCGAACGAGTACGCCCAGGGTCACAGCGAGCGCCTGATCGGCGAGGCCCTGCGGGCGCACGGCGGCGTGCCCGAGGGCGTCACCGTCGTCACGAAGCTCGACCGCGATCCCGAGACCGGCAGCTACTCGGGCGAGCGGATGCGGCGCAGCCTCGACGAGAGCCGCGAGCGCCTGGGCATGGACGTGCTCCCCCTCCTCTACCTGCACGACCCGGAGCGGATCTCGTACGAGGAGGCCTTCGCCGAGGACGGCCCCGTGCGCGCCCTCGTCGCGATGAAGGAGGCGGGAGTCGCGCTCTCGATCGGCATCTCGGGCGGACCGGCGCCGATGCTGCAGCACTACGTCGAGTCGGGGCTCTTCGACGCCGTCATCACCCACAACCGCTACACGCTGGTCGACCGCTCGTCGGACGAGCTGATCAACGTCTCGGTCGACCGCGGCGTCGTCGTGGTGAACGCGGCGGTCTACGGAGGAGGGGCGCTCGCGCGCTGGCCCCAGCCGGTCGAGACGTACGCCTACCGCCCCGCGCCGCCCGAGATCGTGCAGGCGGTCACCGAGATGGGCGAGGCGTGCGACCGCGCCGGCGTGCCGCTCCGTGCGGCCGCGCTGCAGTTCTCGACCCGCGACGAGCGGATCACGACCACCGTGGTCGGCGCCACGACCGCCGAGCACTTCGACGAGTTCGTCGCGGACGACGCGCTCGCGATCCCGGACTCGCTGTTCGAGGAGCTCGCGGCGCTGGCTCCCTCGAGCGCCGTCTGGCAGGAGGCGCCCGGCTCGACCTGGCCGAGCTGACGGCTCCCGGCATAATCCGCGGGCGGGAGCGGTTGTCCCCTGGATGACCACCGCTCCCGCTCTCTTCCAGCCCCTCACCCTCCGCTCCCGCACCGCCCGCAACCGCCTGTGGGCGGCTCCGATGTGCCAGTACTCGGTCGAGGCCCGCGACGGCGTGCCCACCACGTGGCACCTCGTGCACCTCGGCTCGATCGCCCGCGGAGGCGTGGGCGTGGTGATCGCCGAGGCCACGGGAGTGGTCCCGGAGGGGCGGATCAGCCCCTGGGACACCGGGCTCTGGAACGACGAGCAGCGCGACGCGTGGGCGCCGATCGTCGACTTCGTGCACGAGCAGGGCGCCCTCGCCGGGGTCCAGCTCGCCCACGCCGGCCGCAAGGCGTCGACGTACCGCGAGTGGAGCGGGCGCGGAACGGTGCCGGCGGAGGAGGGCGGCTGGAGCACGGTCGCTCCGTCCGCCGTGGCTTTCGAGGGCTACGCCGCGCCTCGGGCCCTCGCGGCGGACGAGCTGCCCGGCCTCGTGCAGGCGTTTTGCGACTCCGCTCGCCGCGCCGTCGAGGCGGGCTTCGACGTGATCGAGCTGCACGCCGCCCACGGCTACCTGCTGCACCAGTTCCTGTCGCCGCTGTCGAACCGGCGCCAGGACGAGTACGGCGGCTCCCTCGAGAACCGCGCGCGGCTCCTGCTCGAGATCGTGCGCGAGGTGCGCGCCGAGATCGGCGAGCTGCCGCTGCTCGTGCGCTTCTCGGCGACCGACTGGGCCGAGGGCGGCTGGGACCTCGACGAGACCGTCGTGGTCGCCGACTGGGCGAGGGAGGCGGGGGCCGACCTCTTCGACGTCTCGACCGGCGGCCTGGTCCGCGGCACCGAGATCCCGGTCGCCCCGCTCTACCAGGTGCCGTTCGCGAGCGCGGTGCGCCGGGCGACCGGTGCGCCGGTGGGAGCGGTGGGCCTGATCACGACGGCGGAGCAGGCCGAGGGCGTGCTCGCGGCGGGCGAGGCCGACGTGGTGCTGCTCGCCCGGGAACTGCTCCGCGACCCGCACGCCGCCTCGCGCATGGCGCAGGAGCTGGGGGCGGACCTCGGCTCCGTCGTGCCGCCGCAGTACGCGCGCGCCTGGCGCTGAGGGCTCAGTGATCCCCGGGCGCGGAAACGCGAGATGCCACTCGCGTCTGCAACACGCCGTCAGGCGTGGGCACGAGTGGCATCTCGCGGGGTGGTGACCCGGATGGGTCCTAAGACTCGTCCTCGGCGGGGGCGTCCTCTTCGGGGTTGAAGTGGGAGTCGCCCGAGACGCCGACGGCGAGGCCGGACTCGGAGTCGGGGATGGTGCCCTCGTCGCCGAGGCCGCCGTCCTTCTTCTCACCCTCGGAGTCGTTGAGGGTCGTGCCGTTGTCGGACACGGCTCAGGCCTCGACGTCGCCGCGCCAGGCGCCGTCCGGGGTGCCCTTGGACTCGATGTACTCCTTGAAGTTCTTCAGGTCCTTCTTGACCGCGTGGCTGCCGGCGCCGACGAGCGAGCCGATCGACTCGAGGAAGCCCTTGGGCTCCCAGTCCAGCTGCACGGTGACGCGGGTCTCGGAGTCCGAGAGCTTGTGGAAGGTGACGACACCAGCGTGGTCGGTCTCGCCTCCGGTGCTGTTCCACGCGACGCGCTCGTCGGGGTGCTGCTCGGTGATGTTGGCCTCGAACTCGCGCTCGACGGGGCCGACCTTCACCTTCCAGACGGTGAGGACGTCGGTGACCTGCTGGATCGACTCGACCTCGTCGAGGAACTTGGGGAACTCCTCGAACTGGGTCCACTGGTTGTAGGCGACGGACACGGGGACGTTGACGTCGACGGTCTCGATGATCTGCGGCACGGTGGTGCTCCTTGCTGTCTCACTCGGTGTGCGGCGGTCCGCTCTTGCGGCCGTCTTCCTCGACGTTAAGCGCGAGCCGCCTGGGAGCGCACCGGGTTGCGGGATGACCCGAACGTGATAGAAACCCGCTCCGGACCCCGCTCCCAGGAAGGCGGAGCGGAACTCCCAGGAACGGCCCGGGAGTCCCGCTCCGGTCTCAGACCAGCAGCTGGAGCGGGGTCGTCAGCGGGACGTCCTCGAGCGAGGTGCCGATGCGGATCGTGAAGGCGCCGGCCTCGTAGTCCCAGCCGTCGTTCCACGTCGCGAGCAGGCGCGTCGGCACGGTCACGGTGAGCTGAGCCGCCGCTCCCGCCTCGATCTGCGCGCTCTCGAACCCGACCAGCCAGCGCACCGGGCGCTCGACGGCGGAGTCGCGACGCTCGGCGTACGCCTGCAGCACGATCTTGCCCGCGCGCTCCCCCGTGTTGACCACGTCGACGAGCAGCTCGGCGTCCTCGCCGGCGCGGGTCGGCGCGAGCGGGGCGACCGAGACGAGGTCGAAGGAGGTGTAGCCCAGACCGTGGCCGAAGCCGTAGGCCGGCTCGACCTCGCTCCGGAGCCACGCGCGGTAGCCGATGTGGATGCCCTCGTCGTAGTGCAGCTCGCCGTCGGTGGGGAGCGTCGACAGCACGGGGACGTCCTCGATCGCGGCCGGCCAGGTCGTGGGGAGGCGTCCGCCCGGCTCCACGGCGCCGAGCAGGACGTCGGCGACCGCGTCGCCCATCTCCTGGCCGCCGAAGTAGCCGACGAGCACGGCGGCGACCTCGTCGCGCCAGGGCAGCAGCACGGGCGATCCGGAGTTGACGACGACGACCGTGCGCGGGTTCGCCGCGGCGACGGCGCGCACCAGGGCGTCCTGCTCGCCCGGGAGGTCCAGCGAGCTGCGGTCGTAGCCCTCGGACTCGACGGCGGAGTTGGTGCCGACGACCACGAGGGCGACGTCGGCGTCGCGGGCGAGCGCCACCGCCTCCTCGATCAGCTGCTCGGCCGGGGTGTCCTCGGGCTCGATGCCGTAGGTGAAGCCGAGGGCGCCCTCGAGCTCGCCGTCGGTGTGCACGATGTCGTACTCGATGCGGATGTCGACGGGCGTGCCGGCGGTGACCTGCAGCGGGCCCGAGACCGACGGCGGCGCCAGGAGCGCGGCTCCGAGGTCGGCGCCGACCGGGGCGAGGGTCTCCTCGAGGAACAGGTCGCCGTCGACGAAGATCCGCGCGGTGCCCACGACCGCGAAGCCCAGGCGCACGGTCGCGTCGGCCTCGGGGGTCAGCACCGTGGAGAACTCGACGCGAGCGGACGCCGCGATCGGCGCGCTGCCGCCGAACCAGACGAGCGCGGTGGCGCGGCGGTCCTCGACGAACAGCTCGGATCCCTCCGCGTCGAGGAAGCGCACGCGCTGGCCGGGCTCGCCCGTGGCGGGGTTCGTGATGGTCTCGAGCGCGAGGGGCGCGACTCCGTCCTGCACGACCGCGCCGAGCGCGTAGTCGACGCGGGCGCCGGGGAGGGCGTTCCGGACGCCGTCGAGCGGAGTGACGACCTTCTCGGGCAGCACCGTCGCGGATCCGCCGCCCTGCGTGCGGGCATCACGGGCGTTGTGGCCGATGACGGCGACGGAGGTGAGGGCGGAGGCGTCCCACGGCAGCTCCCCCGTGTTGCGCAGCAGCACGCTGCCGGCCGCGGCGGCCTCGCGGGCGAACGCGCGGCCGTCCTCGACGAGGACCGGCTCGGCGACGGCGGGCTCGAAGCCCTCGAGCGCGCCGACGCGGGCGGCGAGGCGGAGGATGCGGCGCACCTTGCGGTCGATCACCGACTCCTCGATCTCTCCCGCGCGCACCGCGGAGACCAGCGCGGCTCCCCAGGGCCCGTCGGGGCCGGGCATGACGAGGTCCTGCGCCGCGCGGGCGCTGTCGACGGAGCGCACCGCGGTCCAGTCGCTGATGACGACGCCGTCGAAGCCCCACTCGCTGTTGAGCGGGGTCTCGAGCAGGTCGTTCTCGGTGGCGGTCGTGCCGTTGATCGAGTTGTAGGAGCTCATCACGAGCCAGGCGCGGGTCTCGACGATCGCGCGCTCGAAGGCGAGGAGGTAGAGCTCGCGCAGCGCGCGGTCGCCCACGCGCACGTCGACGGTGAAGCGGTCGGTCTCGGAGTCGTTGGCGATGTAGTGCTTCGGAGTCGCTCCGACGCCGTTCTCCTGCACGCCGCTCACGTAGGCCGCGGCCAGATCGGCCGTGAGGACCGGGTCCTCACTGAAGCCCTCGAAGTGGCGGCCGCCCAGCGGCGAGCGGTGCAGGTTGATGGTCGGGCCCAGGACGACGTCGACGTCCTTGCGGCGGGCCTCGACCGCGGCGGCGGCTCCGTAGCGCTTCGCGATCGAGCGGTCCCAGGAGGAGGACAGCGCCGTCGCCGAGGGCAGGTTCAGCGAGGGCGAGCGCTCGTCCCAGACCTCGCCGCGCACGCCCGAGGGGCCGTCCGAGACGAGCATGCGGCGCAGGCCGATCTTCTCGATCGGCCAGGTGGTCCAGAAGTCGCGGCCGGTGAGCAGCTGCACCTTCTCCTCGAGGGTGAGTCGGCCGAGGAGCTCGGTGAAGCGGGCGTCGGCGTCGGGGCCCTCGGCGCTGAGGCGCGGGGCGGTGCCGGAGGAGAGGGCGGTGCCGGTCGGAGAGGCGGTGGAGCTGTCGGTCACGAGGGGTCTCTTTCTACGCTGAAGGGGGCGGCGGACGACCGTCCCAGAAAACCTAGCACCGCTCGGTTTACCAGGGAAGGGCGCGGAGGGACCGTGCAGGATGTCGGAGTGGGTGGTTCCGCCAGGGCACCCCTGGGGCTTTGACGGAGAAACCACGAGGAGTTAGGTTTCTCGGACCGCGTACCAGCGCATCCCGCATCGACCGTCCGCCCCTCACCACCGCACCGAAGCGCCAGGAGGCACACGTTGGCACTCCCCACTTCTCCTCCGCGGCGACCGCGCGGCCAGTACGCGAAGACCGCCGCCCGGCGTGCCGAGATCGTCGCCGCCGGGCTCGAGGTGTTCTCGGCGAGCGGGTACCACGCCGCATCCCTCCGCGAGATCGCCGAGAAGGTCGGGCTCAGCCAGGCCGGCGTGCTGCACCACTTCGCGAACAAGTGGGAGCTGCTCTCGGCCGTGCTGGCCCTGCGGGACGACAGGTCGATCGCGCGGGTGCCGAACGGCGGGACGATCCCGGGGGTGGACACCGTGCGCGCCCTCGTCGACCTCGTGGCGTACAACACGTGCATCCCCGGACTCATCGAGCTGCAGTGCGCCCTCTCGGCGGAGGCGACGCACGCCGACCACCCGGCGCACGGGTACTTCGCCGAGCGGTACCGCGTGATCATCGACCTGTTCACCGACGCGTTCGGCGACATGCTCACCCGCGGCCAGCTCCTCCCCGGTGTCGACCCGCGCAGCGCGGCGATCCGAACGATCGCGACGATGGACGGGCTGCAGGTGCAGTGGCTGCTCCAGCGCGACTCGCTCGACATGCAGGCGGAGTTCCGGAGTGCGGTGCAGGCGCTGTGCACGGTGGAGATCTGAGGGGCGCGACGGGGTGAGGGGCTCGGGGTCCTGAGGAACTCGGGCTCGGTGGGGCGCGATGGCGGAACTCGGAAGAAGGCGCGCTGGAGGATCCGCAGGTCGGCTCCGGCCGTTCGCCCCCGCACTCAGAACGGCACCTTCTCGCGACTCGACGGGAGTGGCCGCGGCAGCAGTGGCCCAGAAAGCGGTGGCCCCGACGGCGGCGACCCCGGCAGCGGTGGCCCCGGCGGTTCCACTGTCAGCACTCGTCCCGCAGGGCTGCGCCAGCGGACGCCGCCGTCGCCGAGGTTCTCGGGACTCCATGTGCTGAGGTGCCGGAGTCGGTGGTGGGACGCGCAGAGGTGGGCGAGGTTCGCGGCGTCGGTCGCGCCTCCGTGCTGCCACGGGACCGTGTGGTCGAGGTCGGCGGTGCGCGCCGTGCGTAGGCACCCCGGGAACCGGCAGGTCTCGTCGCGGTGAGCGAGCGCCTTGCGCAGTTCGGCGGGTGGACGGTAGCTGCGTCGGCCGACGCCCAGCGTCGCTCCGGTGTGCGGATCCGTGAGGATCCGGGTGAGGCTCGGGGCGGAGGCAGCGAGCTCGCGCGCCGTCTGGGCGTCGACCGGCCCGTAGCCGTCGAGGATCGCGGGCTCGTCGGAGCGACCGAGGAGAGTGAGGACCGGCACGGTGACGGCGACCACGGCGCGGATGCCGCGCGGGACGGCGGCGCGAGGGCGCTCGGCGAGCGGGTTCCGGGTGCCGTCCGGCTCCTCCGGAGCGGTCACGGTCTCGCCGTCGAGCAGCAGCGCCGTCGCCACATCGGCGCGGACCTGCCGGAGGTTCCGCACGTCGCGCTCGGCGGGCGTCGCTCCGGAGCCCGCCTCCCGGACCGAGCGGGCAGCACGATCGATCCGGTCGTAGGCGCCGAACGCGTCCTGAGCGGGCAGATAGAGGTGCAGCGTCGCCATCCCGTCGAGCTCGCCGTCGACCCAGACGGCGCGATCCTCCCGGCAGCGGCGGTGGCGCTCGCGCAGCGTCTCGGGGTGCAGCCGCTCGCGCAGCGCTCGGAGCCGACGCCGCAGCTGCGGAGGCGTGCACGACGCGGCGAGGACCGCCGCCTCCTCGTCGAACCGACCGCGTGCCTCCGGCGGCACGGTCGCCGCCTCGGCGACCACGACCCGCGCGTGCTCGGCGGCGCACGCCCCCTCCTTCAGGGCGGCGAGCGTCGCCGGCAGCTCGTTCACGAGGAGGCGGCTCTCCTCGACGAGGGCTCCGGCGTGCGCCTCGGACAGCCGGAACGACGTGGCGATCTCGGCGACGTGCGCACGGGCCGCCGCCTCGATCCGCTCGCCCCTGCCGAGCACGCCGGCGTCGACCAGCGCCTCCGGCACCGCCATCGCCAGGCGCCGCGACAGCTCGATCAGCTCGGCCTGCTCACCGTCGATCCGCCCCCGGAACCGCCGCAGCGCCCCAGCCGCATCGATGGCGCCGCCGTACGCCTCCTCGAAGCACGCGTTCACCGAGGGAACGCCCTCGGAGGGTGCTGTGTACGGGTCGATCGTAGCCATACACGGATGATGCCAGCGACCACCGACATTCGAACACGAGTTCGGCTCATCTGCGGAGAAGACAACATAGTCGCGCCCTGTTCAGGACCACGCAATTCCACTCGGAGGATTTCCCGCCTGCGTCGCATCGGCCTTACTCTCAGGCTTTCGAGAGAACGAGGTCCTTCGTGAAGCTTTCCCGCGTCGCTACGCTTCTGGTTGCAGGCACAGCCGCACTTGCACTGGTCGGATGCACCGCGGACGCTCCCGCCGACACGGGGTCCGAGGCCACTGCCGTCACCTCGACCGCATCGCCCGTCGCAGCGACTCCCGCTGCAGAGCCGACCTCGCCACCCGAGTCCGGGACACGCGCGAACCCGACTTCGGTGAACGTGCCGGTGAAGTACGCCGAGGATTCGATATGGACGTTCTCCGTCGGCGCCACCGACGCGGACGCGCAACCCGAGATCGCGGCGGAGAACGAGTACAACGAGCAGCCCGCCACCGCCCGTACCTATGTGACGGCGCCGGTCCACGTGTCCATCGAAGACCCGGAGGCGGCAGTGGACGGCGCCGACCCGTGGTCGTCGTTCATGATCGAGTACGTCACGGCCGCCGGCAACAGTTTCGACGCGACGTCCTGCAACGTGGTGCTACCGGCCCCGGGCGCGCTCTCGGACGTAGGAACGATGTACGGCGGTGCGGAGGTGGATCTCCTCGCGTGCGCTCAGGCTCCGATCAACGACATCCCCGGCGGCACGTGGCGAATCTCCTCGCTCGTCGACTCCGGAGCTTTCACGTTCTTCGTCGGAGCCTGACGCTGCCCCCTCGCCCTCCCCTACTTCTGCACGTCCCCGCCCAGCTGCCCGATCGCCGGCAGCGGCCCGCCGTCGTCAGCGCCCGTCCGGCGCCAGCGCGCGATCGCGTTGCCCAGGTGGTAGATCACCAGCGCCGCTCCCGCTCCGAGCACGATGCCGCCGAGCTCGAAGCCGCCCGACGAGAAGCGGAAGCCCGCGATCGCGATGACCAGGGCGACGGCGCCCGTGTACTGGTTGACCGGGCGCGAGAAGTCGACTCGGTTGTCGACCCAGATCTTGATGCCGATGACTCCGATGAGGCCGTAGAGAGCGGTGGTCGCGCCGCCGAGGACGCCCGCGGGGATGGAGTTGAAGACCGCGCCGACCTTGGGCGAGAGGCTGAGAAGCACGGCGGTGACGCCGGCGACCCAGTACGCGGCGGTCGAGTAGACGCGCGTGGCGGCCATCACTCCGATGTTCTCGCCGTAGGTCGTGGTGCCCGAGCCGCCGAACGTGCCCGAGACCGCGGTCGCGACGCCGTCGGCGATCAGCGCGCGGCCGGTGTGAGCGTTGACGGAGGAGTCGGTCATGGTCGCGACGCCGCGCACGTGGCCGACGTTCTCGGCGATGAGGACGAGCACGACGGGGAGGAACATCGCGATGCCCGACCACGTCGATCCGGACGCGAAGTCGGGGAAGGAGAAGGGCGGCAGGCCGATCCAGGCGGCGTCGCCGACCGCGGAGTAGTCGATCTCGTCACGCAGCAGCGCCACGACGTAGCCGATCACGACGCCGACGAAGATCGAGACGCGGCCGAGGAAGCCGCGGAAGAACACTCCGCCGAGGACGATCGCGGCGAGCGTGACGGTCGCCGTGATGGGCGCCTTCTCGAAGCTGTCCCAGGCGGCGGGAGCGAGGTTGAAGCCGATCAGGGCCACGATCGCGCCCGACACCACCGGGGGCATCAGGCGGTCGATCCAGCCGAGGCCGACGAACTGCACCAGGACCCCGACCGCGGCGAGCAGGAGGCCGACGGCGACGATCCCGGCGAGCGCCGACCCGGTTCCGCCGACGGCGGTCGCGGCGGTGACGGGAGCGATGAACGCGAAGCTCGACCCGAGGTAGCTGGGCAGCTTGTTGCGCGTGATCAGGAGGAAGAGGAGCGTGCCGACACCCGAGAAGAGCAGGGTCGTGGCGACGGGGAAGCCGGTGAGGACGGGGACGAGGAACGTCGCTCCGAACATGGCGACGACGTGCTGGATGCCGATCGCGATCGTCGCGGGCCAGCTGAGCCGCTCGTCGGGGGCGACGACGGCGCCGGGCTCGACGGTGCGGCCGTCTCCGTGCAGGGACCAGGTGGGCATGAGGCTCCTCGGGCGGGAAGAAGGGGGCGGGGCGGGCGGATCGCCGGGGTACAGGCTAGCGAGCGGGCTCCCCCGCGCGGGTGACGACTCCGCCGGTCCGCCTCCGTAGGCTCGCGGGATGCTTTACGGACTCGTCGGATGGCACATCGCGATCATCCTGCTCGTGCTCTCGCCGGTGATCGTGCTCGCGATCGCCGTGCCGGTCTCGTACGCGCAGGGGCGGGCGCGGAGGGACGCGGGGCTGGTCACCGATCCGGCCGTGGAGCCGATGGCGATCGCCGGGTTCGTGCTCGCGTTCCTGGTGGGACCCGCGGCGGTCGTCTGCGGGCTGCTCGGCCGGTCCCAAGTCCGCCGGTCGGGGCGCGCGGGCTGGGGGTTCGCGACCTACGCCGTATTCGTGGGCTGGCTCCTGACCGCGATCCAGGTGGTCGCGGTGATCGGGACGCTGACGACGTAGAAGGCGCGCGCCTACAGGAAGAACAGCACCATCAGCACGTACGGCGCCAGCACCTGCGCCGCGCCCACGACCAGCGCGGCCGTCCCGAGCACGAAGTCGAGCAGGCTCGCGCGGGCCCTGCGGAGCGACGGCTCGGCGCGCAGCTGCTCCCGCGACGAGCGGGCGAGAAGGACCGCCACGAGACCCGCGGCCGCGGACAGCAGCGGAACCGGGAACGCGACGAGCGCGACCAGGCCGAGAGTGGAGCTCGCCACCGCGGCGGGCGCTACCGGGCGGGCGGAAGCCGGGCGTCCGTCGTGATCCATGCCACCAGCCTCCCGCGCCCCGGCCCCGATCGCCACCGGCCCCTCGAGACCCCGGATGTGCGATCCGGCGCGCGAGGGGCGACCATGAGGTCATGCAGGATCCTCTCGCCGACCCCGAACGGTTCGCCGTGCTCGCCGCCACGGTCGCCGACCCGGTCCGCCGCTACCTGTGGCGCCGCGCCGACGCCGGCACCGCCGACGACGTCCTCGCGCAGACGATCACCGTGCTGCGCGAGCGGAGGATCGCCCCGCCCGATCCGGTCGCCCAGGCGCTCGCGATCGCCCGCGCCCTGCTGCGGAACGCGCTCCGCGGTCAGCGCCGGCAGTCCCTCCTCTCGCAGCGGCTCGCGCTGGTCGAACCGCCGCAGCTGCAGACCGACGAGGAGTCACGGCGGCTGCACGACCGGGTGCGGCTGGCCCTCTCGCGCGTGGCGGAATCGGATGCGGAGCCCCTCCGCCTGTGGGCGTGGGACGGTCTCGACGCGCACGCGATCGGCATCGTGCTCGGCATGCCCGAGGAGGACGCGACGGACCGGCTCGAGCGCGGGCGCCGCAGGATCGGGCAGGAGCTCCTGCGGGGATCGCCCGAGAGGGACGGCGATCTGCGCGCGCTCCTCCGCGCGATCGATCCGGCTGCGAGCCTGCCTCCGCTCTCGGATCGCGAGCTGGCCGTGGTCCTCTCGGGCACCGACCGCGACGACGCCCCGCCGCGCCGCCGCTCGCCCTGGCTGATCGCGGGAGTGGGCGCGCTCGCCGTCGCGGCCATCGCCTCCCTCCTCCTGCCGCTCGCGTTCGCCCTGGCCACGTCGTCGGCACGGCTGTCAGGAGCGACGAACGGCTGCCCCGCGGATCCGGCGGAGGCGCTCGCCTCGGCGCAGGTCGCGTTCCGGGCCGAGGTGCGCTCGATCGACGACGGCACGGTCGAGCTGAGGGTGCTCGAGCGGTTCGCCGGGGAGGTCGGCGACAGCGTCACCGTGACGCAGGGCCGGGGCGTCACCTGGCAGACGGGGACCGACTACCTGCTCGCAGCCGACGAGAACGCGCTGCTGGGCTGCGGACTGACGGGGCCGAGCTCGCCGGAGCTGACCGGGTTGTACGAGGACGTGTTCGGGGCGGGGACAGGCGGGGCCTGAGGGGCGCTGCTCCTGCAGAAATAAGGCTGAGAGGGTCGATCCGGCGAGATCGGGGCGACTCGCGGCGCTCAGCCTTATCTGTGCAGGACTTCGGGCGCTGACAGGGCGGGTGAAGGCTCTTGCGGGGCCCCGCTACGAGCTGGCAGTATCGAATGTCGATACGAATCGCTCGATCTTCGATACGCAGCACCTTCCGGAGGACCCCGATGCCCCGCTCACTCCTCGTCGCACTCCGAGCCCTGCTCGCCGTGCTGCTGCTCGGCTGCGTCGTCGTGCAGGTCGCCGTCGGCCCGGTCGCCGCGACCGCGCTCGACGGCGGTCCGATCGACGGGGTGCTCGTCGCCGTCCTCGTCGCGGGCGTCCTCTGCGTCGAGGCCGTGCTCGTCGCGGTCTGGCGGCTGGTGTCGCTGGTGCGCGACGACGCGCTCTTCGCCGGCGATCACCGCTCCGATCTGTGGGTCGACCTCGCGATCGGCGCGTTCCTGTTCGGAGCCGTCCTGGCGGCGGGCGGCGCGGTCGCGGTCCTCGCTGTGGTCCCCGCTCCGATCCCCGCGCTCGCCTTCGGACTGGTCGCGGTGTCGAGCGCGACGCTGGGCCTCCTCGTCATGGTGATGCGGCGCCTCCTGCACCTCGCGGTCGAGCAGCGCAGCGAGCTGGCGGAGATCGTCTGATGGCGATCGTGCTGCAGCTGGACGTCGAGCTCGCCAAGCGGAAGATGTCGGTGACCGAGCTGGCCTCGGCGATCGGCATCACGACGGCGAACGTCTCGATCCTCAAGAACGGGCGGGCGAAGGCGATCCGCTTCTCGACGCTCGACGCGATCTGCTCGGTGCTCGGCTGCCAGCCGGGCGACATCCTGACGTTCGTCCCGGAGGAACTCCCCGTTCCCGAGGCCGCGCGGTGACCCGGAGCGAGCGGCGCGCGGTCGCGATCCTGCTCGGGGCGGTCGGCGCCGCCCTGCTCGTGGGCTGGGCCCTCGTGACGAGCGGAGTGCTCGCAGCGCTTCTCGACCGCGGCTGAAGGCAGCGACGGGCCTGATGGGCCGAGATCGAAACCGGTCGGAAACGGATCCGCAACACGCGACCCGAAGACTGGGGAGGTTCCAAGCCTCTTCCCACTCGATCCGAAGGTCCTCGCTTGTCCCACTCCTCCTTCCGGAGGGTCGCCCGACTCTCCGCCGCCGTCTCCCTCTGCTCGGGCCTCGCGCTCGGCGCCGCCATCACCGCCCCCGCCGCCGTCGGTGCGACGGCCCCCGCGTCCGCCCCCGCGGTCGTCGATCTCAGCATCACCGACGCCCTCGCCCTCCTCGAGTCCGGAGCGACCACATCGGTCGCCCTGACGCAGCAGTACCTCGACCGCATCGCGGCGTACGACGACCCGTACGGCGACCAGCCCGGACTCGCCGCCGTGATCCTCGCCAACCCCGACGCCCTCGACACGGCCGCCGAGCTCGACGCCGAGCGTGCCGAGGGCACGATCCGCGGACCGCTGCACGGCATCCCGATCCTGGTGAAGGACAACTACGCCACGTTCGACATGCCCACGACCGCCGGCAGCGCCTCGCTGCACACGTACCAGACGAAGCTCGACTCGACCGCGGTCGAGCGCCTGCGCGACGCCGGAGCGATCATCCTCGCGAAGACGAACATGGCCGAGTTCGCGTGGCACGGCACCTACACGCTGAGCTCCGAGCGCGGCCGCACCACCAACCCCTACAACCAGGCGAACAGCGCCAGCGGGTCGAGCGGAGGAACGGGCGCGGCCGTCGCGGCCGGCTACGCCCCCGCGGGCCTCGGCACCGACTCCTGCGGCTCGATCGTCGGGCCGAGCGCCCACCAGAGCCTCGTCGGCTACCGCCCGACCATGGGACTCACGAGCGTCACCGGCATCGTGCCGCTGTCGCTCCGCCAGGACGTGTCGGGGCCGATGACGACGACCGTGACGGATGCCGCGCTGCTGATGGAGGTGCTCGCCGGCGTCGACCCGACCGACCCGCAGACCGTGATCGCCGCGGAGCAGGACACCGACTCGTACGTCGAGGGCCTCAGCGACACCGCGCTCGAGGGCAAGCGGATCGGCTACGTGCGCTGGGACTACGAGGAGGACCCGGCGCGTCCGGGCCTCGCCGAGACGACCGCGCTGGTCGACCAGGCGGTCCGCGATCTGGCCGCGCAGGGCGCCGAGATCGTGCCCGTGCCCGACTTCACCCGCGAGTTCGTCTCGGGGACGCTGAAGAGCGGCGGCTGGATCGACATGCGCCCGAGCATCGACTCGTTCTTCGCCTCGACGGACGCGACCTGGCCCGAGGGCCTCGCCGCACTCACCGAGCCGGCCGATGCGCTCACCTTCTCGGACGTCATCGCCGACGGGAAGACGTCGCTGCTCCCCGGCGACGTCGAGTACTTCCAGAGCAACGAGGACATCCCGAACCCCGCCTACGACGCGGCGGTCGCCGAGCAGGAGGCCGGCAAGATCGCGATGGACCAGTACTTCGTCGACCACGACCTCGACGCCCTCGCCATGCCGACGAGCGCGACGTCCGCGACTCCGGAGTGGGCGGGCACGACGTTCTGCGATGTGGGAGCGAACACGGGCATCCCGACGGTCTCGCTGCCCGCCGGGTTCACCTCGACCGGAGCGGCCGCGGGTCTCGAGCTGGCCGCCCCGCGCAGCCAGGACGCGGCGCTGCTGGCGATGTCGTACGACTACGAGCAGGCGACGCTGCACCGCGTGGCGCCGGCGTCGACTCCGGAGCTGGTGGCGGCGGAGCCGACGCCGGAGCCGACCGTGACGCCGACGGCTGAGCCGACCGCGACGCCTGTGCCGACCGTCGCGCCCACCGCCGAGCCGACCGCGGCGCCGACCGCGGCGCCGACCACGACCGCGGCTCCCGTCGCTCCCGTGCCGTCCTCCACTCCGAGGCCCGGCACCGCGAAGCCCGCTGCGGCGCTCGCGCACACCGGAGCGGAGGGGACGACCGGTCTCGCCGCCCTCGCCTTCGCCCTCGTGGCGGGAGGAGGAGCGGTGCTCGCCCTGACCAGGCGCCGCCGCCCGAGCGAGCAGTAGGACGGACGCCGGAGCGGGGTCGACGCGAGTCGGCCCCGCTTCTGCGTGCAGAACATCGGCCCGTGAGGGTGTCGGACGGCTGACAGCCGAGAGACCCCCTCACTGGCTGATGTTCCGCGTGAGCTACGCCGCCACCGCGCTCTCGGCCGGCCGCACCACGACCCGCGGAGCCCAGCCCAGCAGGATCGCGGCCGCCGCGAACGACAGCTGGCCGACGATCGCGAGCGCCGCCGAGACGACCGAGCCGTCGCCGCCGGAGGTGTAGAAGGTGTCGGCGATCGACATGCCGATGCCGAATCCGGTGAAGAAACGGCAGAAGATCGCCGCGCCGACGAGCGCGAGCATCGCGATCGCGAGGCGTCGAGGAGTGAGCGGGCCACCTGCGCGATGCACGGCCAGCGCGGTGATGAGCAAGGTCGGCACCGTCCAGAAGACCACCCAGACCACGAGCGCGACGAGCGTGGGCTGCAGCGAGAACCCGTCGCGCTCGGCCATCAGCGCGTAGATCGTCGAGAGCTCGGTGCCGGGCACCTTGGCGAGCGGGTTCCAGACGAGCAGGTCGATCGAACCGAGCACGATGACGGCGAGCATCAGCGCGGCACCGGCGACCGCGACCGGGACACGCTGCCTCCGGGTCGGGACGCGGTGCTCGAGAGCGACCGGTCGCGTGCCTCCGATGACGGCGAGACCGGTCGCGAGGCCGGCGAGCACGATCACGAAGCCGAGCAGGGTCAGCCACCAGGGCGCCCCGGGGAGGAGGGTGCCGAGCACGACCGTCAGCGGCCCGACGACCGCCAGGAGCAGCGACACCCGGGCCGTGCGGGTCTCGGCCGAGCGGGCGGCTCCGATCAGGTGCGCGACTCCGACGACCCCCGCGAGAAGCGCGAGAGCGACGACGAGCCCACCGACCGCCCGCGTGGCGGCGACGACACCCTCCGGAGCGTTCTCGGGCACGATGCCGCCGGCGGTCAGAGAGAAGCCGATCAGCACGACCGAGGTGGCCGTCAGCAGCCCGAGCCCGCGGCGGGCGAGGCGGCGCGGGCGGAGGAACCGCGGCTCCCCCGAGTGCGCCGGCAGCGCTCGGTCGAGGGTGGCGCTGAGCACGAGGGCACCGAGCACGACGTCGCGGCGGGGCAGACCCGCCTCGGCGGCGCCGGCCGCATCGGCCCGCCACTCCTCGAGGTAGCGCTCACGGGCGAGAGGAGGGAGGAGGCGGGCGAGCAGGCGCAGCAGCAGGTCGATCACGCGCGGGCCTCCGCTCCGGAGAGACGGACGGCGGCCGGGGCGGACCGGCTTGCCTTGGATGCCTTCGCCACCGCTGCCGCGTCGAAGCGCTCGACCGCCGAGCGAGCGGCCTGCGCCCCGTCGCCCATCAGCTCGTACAGCCGCCGCCGCGGACCGCTGCGGTCGGTGTCCGGCTCCCACGACGAGGCCACCCAGCCCGCCCCCTCGAGCCGCTCGAGGATCGGGTAGACGCTGCCCGCCGGGCGTCCCGTGCGCTTGATGACGAGCATCCCCCAGACGGAGGCGCCGTCGTCGAGGAGGACGCGCAGCACGTCGACCGTGGCGGGCGTGAGGCGGGCGAGCGGGATCATGGCGCAAATCTAGCTATGTAGAGATGGCCCGGTCAATGCCACTGCTGGTTGACTGGCGGCATGACCCTGTACAACCCCGCCGTCTTCCCCGAGCCCGCTCCCGGCCCGTCGACGCCCCCGCCCGGGCGGAAGACCGGGAACGGACTCGGTCTCGCGTCCCTCATCATCGGCATCGTCGCGCTGATCGGCGCCGCGATCCCGATCGTGAACTACGTCTCGGGCTTCGTCGCCTTCGTGGGTCTGGTGCTCGCAGTGATCGCCCTGTTCCTGAAGAACCGGACCCGCAAGGCCGCGATCGCCGGCACGGCCTTGAACCTGGTGGCGCTGATCCTGTCGATCGTGCTCGCCGTGATCTACACGGCCGGCTTCGTCACCGGCGTCACGAACGCCGTCGAGGACGCCGAGTCGAGCCGCGCACCCCTCTCGCAGAGCACGGAACCGGCCGGCCCCACCCGGACCCTCCTCCTCGAGGTCACCGGCGACGCCCCCGACGCCTCCATCGGCTACGCCACCTCGAGCGACCTCGCCGACGGCACCGCGGCCGCCGCCGATCAGCCCCTCCCCTTCACGAAGGAGGTGCAGGTCCCCGCCGCTGGCGAGTTCGCCGTGCAGCTCCAGTCCCTCACCGCGACCACCGGCGCCGACGACACCGGCGCGATCACCTGCCGCATCACCCTCGACGGCGAGATCATCGCGGAGCAGACGAGCACCGGCGCGTTCGCGGCGGCGTTCTGCATGGGCACGTCGGAGTGACCCGCGCGAGACGAGTTGGACGCCTGTGTATAGCCAGAGCCGCCTTCACATGTCAGATTGAAACGTAATTCAGCTTTTTCGAACTGCGGTCAGCCAAGTACCAGTGCACGTACACTCCCGCGCTTCTAAGCCGTGAAAAGTCAGGCTGAAGGAGACGAAACTCGTCGAAGCGCGACGACAGATCGATGACGATTACATGGGCGGAGTCGTATCCGCGACTTGTGTAAACAGCCGCCTGCCCGATCGCCTTCGAAATCGACCCCGACATTCCAACGCCTCGAAGTATCTTAACTTCGAACGCTACATACCTTTGATCGAACTCTGCAACTTCCAAGTCGGGAAAAAAGGACCACCGAGATATGAGGGACGCCGAGGTCGGCATCCCCCCGTCTCCACGAACTATGAGGGTTGGTCTGTAAAGAGATGCGACCCAATTCTGAAGACGAGGGAGCAACTGCTCCTTCGTGAAGGTCACTTCGTTCGTCGAAGCATCAGGCGCAGAAGACTCGAGCGAACTACACCATTCCTGTGCCAAGATGGTGAGCTTCTCGCGCTCGCTCGGTGCAAGCATCAGTCGTCTAGCGGGGACGGGATGACTACGTCTCCTAGAAGCTGCTTCTTGACGGACGCTACATTCACATCGCTTTGCGTCATGGATGCCAAAAGCTTCTGGTAGAGAACCTTTGCTCCTGCTAGACCCGCAAGTCCCGGGAAAGATTCACGGGCGAGATCTACCTTGGCCGCTATAGTCGACAGGACCAAATCAAAATCTGACTGCTGAACCGATGACTTCTCGTAGGCAAGTTCGGTGATGACATCTCCGGCGAGTCGGCTGAAAGCTGTAAGTCCGATGGCTTGAAGAAGGACAAATCCATATCGATCTTGCCATGCAACCGGGTATGCTTTCTTCACTGCAACCCAATAGCGGTCGAGCAGGACGACGATCTGGAGAGCCTGCTCTTCTGTAACGACAGAATCGTCAGCAGAGGTCTCCGAACCGATTCCGAGAAAATCAACTTCAAGTCGAGGAGCTTCCCGCAGGGTCGTCATCACCGCGCCCTTAAGCGCATTGATTCGAATTGGGGGCACCTTTCCACTGACCGACTTAGGTCCCTTTGTGTTGCCGCCAAAGAAAACCTTACCCTCAAATGCGCGACCGCTTTCCGAGAGCTCGCGCGCCAACCAGAGCGCCCGCCCCGCTTCGCTCTGAAGCAAGTTAGACGAACCTTCCAGTCGCAGGCGGATTGTATCTAAGTGAGCGGTCTGCATGGGTTTTTGCGTACCATTAATGTCCCTGAAGAGGGCGCGCTCTTGATCGTCTGTAAGGCCTATGAACAGCGCAAATGGAACCACTGGGAATGTGTCGAGGTCGTCACCTTCCTCAGGTATTGCTTGGCTCAGACGATGATTGCCGTCCACCCGACTGATTCGGGGTAGTCCGCTCCCGTCAGACGCAATGAGATCGAGATCGATTCGCAAGTTAACCGGCCGCGGATCAAACTCGGCGGGGCTCGTTGAGATCAAATCGAGTTCACTAGAATCCTCATCGGCACTGAATACGGAAACGGCACTGCGGTCTCTTGCATTCAGGATGATTTCCGGAAATGCTCTCGGATCAGTATCAGCAGCGACAGTTGAAGACGAAACGGCATACTCTACCGCTTGAGTTGCGTGGGACTTCTCCAACAATCTTTGTGTACCAAGCGGGTTCAAAACCTGATCGTACACATCAGGACGGCTCACTGCGGCAAGCAGATCTAGCCGAGCAAAACCCCGAACCACGGACAGATTAAGATTGCCTCCTAGAATGCAATGTGCAATCTCAATTTCAGAGCCAAACCGCGAGACAGCATTTTGCTCACTCTTGGAGGTTCTTGTCGCCATTGATTTTTCCCCTTTTTACTCTCATTTGAAGGTCGAGCGCCGCCTCAGCCCGAGTATTTTTCAGCCGCTTGCCGGGTAGAACAACTAGCTCAAGCTGGTCCCCTCGATCCTCGGCTCGCGAGCTGATACTTCGCCTCATATTGATAGCACGGAGCTCAAGACCTCGCTCTTCGTAGAGCTTAATCATCGCCGGATGAGCAGCGTTGGTGAGAAGAAAGTCAACTTCTCGCTTTTTCAGATCCACGAGGTAGTCGGCGAGCCGGACATGATTGAGATATGTAAACTCTCGACCCGGCTCATAAAGCTGGCTACGCGACCCGGAAAAGTATGGCGGGTCAAGAAATACAAAGTCGCCTTCGCGTGCCGAGGTCAAAGTGCTCTCCCACGAATTTGCGCGCAGGTCAGAAGCTGACAATGCAACCGAGACTGCACGCAGATCTTCAGCACTGGGAAAGCCGAGGTCGTCTTTCAGTTGCCCATGAGGAACATTGAAGCCGCCACGTTGGTTGACGCGATATACGCCATTCCATCCAGCACGCATGAGGAAGATAAACCTTGCGGCATCCGGAGCAGGGCTCGCTGCATTGTGTGCTGTTCGCACATCAAAATACATTCGTCCGCGGTCCTCAGCTGAGCGGTACGCAGCTTCCAGCTGACGAAGCTGATCATTCACGCTTCGCCAGTCCCGTTTTACCTGCTGGTACGCGCGAACAAGGCGAAGATTCGCGTCCGAAAGATGACCGGTGAGCGGTGTGCTTCTCTGGCGCGCCACAAAGAAAAAGACAGAAAGGCCGCCTGCAAACGGTTCGTAGTAATCCCCCGTGAACTCCGGGATGAGATGCTGGTTATCCCATAGGAAACGCTGCTTTCCGCCAGCCCATTTAAAGAGCGGACCAGCGCGGTGCGCCCACTCCAACCACTCATTATCAGAAAAGATCGACTGTGCGGGACGTTCGGCCATGCGTGCCAACGGTAGACGGCCCTTTCCTCAGGTGCTCTGCGTGCTGAACTTCTGTGGAGTCCGTCGCACTTGCTGCGCTGTGGAGGACGACGCAGGTCCGGAAAGGCTACTCCATCTTCCACGCGAGGGGCAGGCACCCTCGACCATCGAGCTCGGCGCGTCTAGCTCACGGCCGAACCCGAACTCCCGCTGCCGGGGTGCTCCTGCTCCACCGTCCCTCCGTCCTTGCACGCAGGACCTAGACGACCGACGCGAGGGCAAAGCAGCGCCTGCCTGCTGGCGCTGCGCCACGCGGATTAGGAGCAGGTCGGTAACGGAGTCGTTGAGGAACTAAGATGGTCGCTTCTACGTGGCGGGAACCGTACGAATCCCCCCCCTCGGCGGGGCTCGTCGACGTTCCAGGAACGGGCGTCGAGCATCAGGACCCGGGGACACGTTGGCTCGCTTCCTCGCAGGAGAGTCGCAGTCTGCGCGCGTGCGCCTGTCTGTCAGAACCTGATCGGCGTCGTCGCTCATCGCCGACAGGAGGATCTCGTGCAAAGGAAGTACGGATCACCACCCCCACCAGGGGTCGATGATCCGCATCTCGTCGTAGGCCAACTTCAGCTACTTGCGGAACATGCGCGCCGTGGTCTCGAAGAGCCCCTTCACCGGGCGCTGCTGCTCGCCCTGCTGGGCGCCGAGGATGATGATGACCGAGGTCAGCACCGGGATCAGCCACTGGGTGGCCTTCTGCACGCGGAGGGCGGTCGTCAGCTCGGCCGAGTTCTGCGGCGCGGCCTCGGTGACTCCCTCTGCTCCCTCGTCGATGTGCTTGGCCTGAGTCGCTCCGGCGATCGCGGCGGTGACCGACGCGGCGCCGGCGAGACCGGTGACGACGGTCTTGATGATCGTGTTGGTGCGGCTCTCCTGCTGGTTCGCGAGGCGGGTCTTGTTCGCGAGGATCAGGCCGATGCCTCCGACGCCGTGGGCGATGATCGCGGCGAACTGCACCGGGCTCCAGCGGGCCCAGCCGACCGACGCGACGCGGAGGCGCTCGGACGGGTCGGAGGAGGTCGCGGCGGCTCCGTTCAGCCCGACGGCGCCCATGAGGGATCCGCCGAACCAGGCGGCGGCGCCGAGGTCGTGGAGGCTGCGGACGAGCGTGTTCCGTGACGGCATGCGTGTCTCTTCTCTTCTCAGTCGACAGGCGGGAGCTCTGGCCCCCGTATACGGGCGACGCTACGCGTGGGCGGGGGTGTGCGGTCGGGGCTTGACCTCTCCCCGCGCAGACGCTCTGGTAGGAGCACGAGGGCGCCGGGCGCCTGCGACAGGAGGAGCGACATGCCGGATCAGGACGAGCAGCGGAGCATTCGCGAGGACTTCCACGAGGCCGTGAACATGACGGCGAAGGAGATCGAGAGCTGGCTCGAGACCGACGAGTCGAAGGAGGTCGGCCAGAAGTCCGGCGGCGGCGAATCGGTCGGCCACCACAGCGGCCGCCGCATCATCGAGATCCTCGGCACGAAGCAGGCCGACCTCAGCGACGACGACTACGCCCACATGAAGAAGGTCGTCGGCTACGTGCACCGGCACTCGGCGCAGCGTCCGGACGGGGACGTGACGGAGACGAAGTGGCGGTACTCGCTGATGAACTGGGGGAACGACCCGCTGAAGAAGTGACGGATGCCCAGCCTGTCGGCGACCATGATCGTCGGATGCAGATTCTCGAGGTCGTGGCCGCTGTCATCACCGACGGGGATCGCATCCTCGCCTGCCGACGCAGGCCTGCGAAATCGGCTGGCGGTCTGTGGGAGTTCCCGGGCGGGAAGATCGAACCTGGGGAGACGCCTGAGCAGGCACTCGAGCGGGAAATAGCGGAAGAGCTCGGAGTCGTCGTCGCCGTAGGCGACCTGCTGACGGTCGACGACTCCGCGGTAGGCGCTCGCATCATCAGGTTGAGCTGCTGGTGGACGACTTTGCGCGGTGACCCGCCGTTGACGAGCACGGATCACGATGCGCTTCGCTGGCTGACTCGGGACGAGTTGCCTGCCCTCGAGTGGGCCACCCCGGATCTTCCTGCTGTGGCGAAGCTCACCGCAAACGACTAAGCCTCGATCAGCTCGAACTCCTCGCCCTGCCGCACGGCCGTAATGATGTTCAAGCTCGTGATGAGTTGCTGGAGGTCCGCCTCGGGGTGGCCAGGAAGCAGGATAACCGGAACAGCCGCGAGCCCCTTCTCGTTGGCGACATGGGCGTAGTCGAGGACCTGCCCGATTGCCGTTCGCACGTACGAGCGCGCGGTCGACTTCTTCGCCTCCACGATCCAGCCACTGGTCGTCACGTAGAGATCCGGCTCGATGCGCGAAGAACCAACGGGAAGTGTCAGTCGACTGGGAGGAGTTCCATTCCTCGTCAGCCATTCACCGAAGGCCGCTTGAAGCTCGAATTCGACACGGGAGACAACTCGCTCGTCGATCGGTGCTGACTCCTCTCCTGCCACGACGATGTCGGAATAGGCGGGAGCTGCCCACTCGCTGACGTGAGCATCGGCGGGCTTCGCACCACCGTAAGCGGGCAGCGTCGTGACGTCGGCATCGACCGGGAGCAGGTTGAAGATGATCCCCCGGCGCAACGTTCCCTCGTTGTCCGGGATGATCTCGTAGCGATAGGTCGGAAGGCCTGTTGTAAACGCTCCGATATACGTGACGCGGGTGTTCTGGACCGTCAAAAGCCGGATGATTCGACCATTCTTGGCCGCATCCCGGAGGGCAAGATTTCCGCGAAGGAACACCTGATCTCCCACCTGACCCTCACCCGTGTAGGAGTAGGAACCGTCCTCCCGCAGGCCTTCGAACCTGTCGTAGCCGTGCCGTGCGCCTTTCGCGGGATCAGTGAAGATGAAGATCTCACCGAGAGATCGCGGAGTGGAGATTCCGCCCTGCTGCTGGCCTCCATACGCTCGATGAACGGCGCGACGCAGCACCTGGTCACCGACGGAAAGGGAGAACCGTGGGATCTCGACTGGTTCCACCCGGAGGCGATCGCGAACAGCATCCGCTTGCTCATCGCTGAGTTCCCAGCGCGTCGTGCCGATGTCGAGAGTTCCGAAGAATTCTCGGAGAACGTCGCGAATTCGTTTCTGCGGAACTCCGAGCTCGAGTGATAGATCGGCCGGGGTGAGGGTGGGCATGAGCCCGACATTACGAAGAGCGGATTCGAACGCCGGCGAATATCGCTCGTGTTAGAACCACCATCCGCTCGACGAAGACGAGCATGCTTCGAATTACAGCTCGGCGAGCGTGAGGGGGGCCGTTTCCTGCTCAGCCTCCTTTGAACATCACGAGGCTGCCGGCTTGGTCCGAACGGTCACGCCAGGCGATCCCCGCCAGTACCGAATCGTTACCGAGAGAGCGCTCTCTTCCGGTCTATCCTGGCCAAGCACGCCGCGACGGCCCGCCTCCGCGACCAGCCGATCCTCCACTCGCCGATCACCGGCCCGCCGATCCCACTCACTGAGGAGTACCCATGCGATCGTCCCTGCACCGCCGTCTCACCCTTCCGGTCGCCGTTCTCGCGGCCGCCGGCCTCGCGCTCGCGGGCTGCTCGAGCAGCAGCGACCCGAACGACCCGAACGCGGGCGGCGGCTCCGGCGGCGGCTCTGTCGGCACCGCCGACGGGGTCGTGAACGTCTACGGCACCATCAACGGCGATGAGGCGACGCTCCTCGAGGAGTCCTGGGCGGACTGGGAGGAGGAGTCGGGCATCGACATCAAGTACACGGGCGACAAGGGCTTCGAGCAGCAGATCGGCATCAAGGTGCAGGGTGGCGACACTCCGGACCTCGCGATCTTCCCGCAGCCGGGGCTGCTGGCCGACACGGTGGCCTCGGGGAAGGTGAAGGAGCTGCCCGAGGGCGCCCTGACGAACGTCCAGAACAACTGGTCGGAGGACTGGCAGAAGTACGGCCAGGTCGACGGCACGCAGTACGGCGCTCCGCTGATGGCGAGCGTGAAGGGCTACGTCTGGTACTCCCCGGCGAAGTTCGCGGAGTGGGGCGTCTCGGTTCCGACGACCTGGGACGAGATGGAGGCGCTCGGGAAGACGATCGCCGAGAAGAGCGGCGGTCCCTCCTGGTGCGCCGGCTTCGCCTCCGATGCCGCGTCGGGCTGGCCGGGGTCTCGTCGATCAACTCGACCGCGTTCGGCGACGTCGCGCAGAACATCGCCAACGGCACCTGCGCGCTGACCCACCAGGCCTCCTTCTTCGAGGGCTTCATCATCGGCGCCGACGCGACGGTGGCCGAGGACGGCGACGTGTGGGCGTTCCTCACTCCGCCGATCAGCGCCGAGGACGACCAGGCCGTGACCGGCGGTGGCGAGTTCGTCGCCGCGTTCGCCGACGACGAGGACACCGCGAAGGTGCAGGAGTACCTCGCGAGTGCCGACTGGGCCAACAGCCGCGTCGCGCTCGGCGGAGTCATCTCGGCCAACAAGGGCCTCGACCCCGAGAACGCGAGCAGCGAGCTGCTGAAGGACTCGATCGCGATCCTGCAGAGCGAGGACACCACGTTCCGCTTCGACGCGTCCGACCTGATGCCCAAGGCCGTCGGCTCGGACAGCTTCTTCAAGGGGATCGTCGACTGGGTCGACGGGTCGAGCACGGACCAGGTCCTCGAGTCCATCCAGGCCGGGTACACCTCCTAGGAGGAGTCGCCGGCGCCAGGGAACCCCGGACCGTCGAGAGAGCCCGCAGCTGCGGGATCCCTCGACGGGCCGGGGTTCCGTCGTTCAGGCGTGCGGGTGCGGGTGCGTCCGCTCGAGCGAGGCGCCCTCGATGTCGACGTCGGGCAGCAGCCGGTCGAGCCAGCGGGGCAGCCACCAGGCGGAGCGGCCGAGCAGGTGCATCAGAGCGGGCATCAGCAGCATCCGGACGACGAAGGCGTCGAGGAGCACACCGAACGCGAGGCCGAAGCCCATCGAGCGGATGATGGTCGACTCCGAGAAGATGAAGCCGCCGAACACCGCCACCATGATCAGCGCGGCGGCGATCACGACGGACTTGCCGGCCTGGAAGCCCTGCGCCACGGCGAGGCGGGCGTTCGCGCCGTGCACGTACGCCTCCCGCATCCCCGACGCGAGGAAGAGCTGGTAGTCCATCGCGAGCCCGAAGAGGATGCCGACGAGGATCACGGGCAGGAAGCTCAGGATCGGGCCGGTGGCGTGCAGGCCGATCAGGTCGGCGCCCCAGCCGAACTGGAACACCGCGGTGATCAGGCCGTAGGTCGCGAACAGCGACAGGATGAAGCCTCCCGTGGCGATGACCGGGACGAGCAGCGAGCGGAACACCATGATCATGATGAGCAGCGAGAGCCCGACGACGACCGCCAGGTAGGTCGGCAGGACCGCGTTGAGCCCCTCCGAGATGTCGATGTTCGTCGCGGCCTGGCCGGCGACTCCGAGCACGATGCCGTCACCCACGGGAGGCAGGTCGCGGAGGTCCTGCACGAGCTGCTCGGTGGAGGCGCTGTTGGGGCCCTCGGCGGGCAGCACCTGGAAGGCCAGGAGCGTGCCGTCGTCGGACGTGGCGACGGGCGCGACGGCGACCACGTCGTCCTGCTCGGCGATCGTGCGGGCGATGTCGACCTGCGTGCGCAGGAGGTCGTCGTCGGCGACTCCGCTCGGCACGGAGGCGCTGACGAGCAGCGGGCCGTTCGCGCCGGCGCCGAACTCGTCGCCCACGATCTCGAAGGCGCGGGCGCTGGTCGAGCCCTCGGGCTCGCTGGAGCCGTCGGGCAGGCCGAGGCGCATCGAGAGCGACGGGATCGCGATGATCAGCAGGGCGACGATCGTGCCGACGACCGTGACGACGGCGCGGACGGTCGACATGGGCCGGGCGGGCGGGAGCACCTTCTGCTCACCGATGGCGGCGCGGGCCTTGCGGCGCAGGAGTCGCGTGCCGAGGAGGCCGAGGATCGCGGGCGCGAGGGTGATCGCGATGAGCACGGCCACCGCGACGCAGATCGCGCCGACGGTGCCCATGAGCGCGAGGAACGGGATGCCGGTGATGTTCAGGGCGAGCAGTGCGACGACGACGGTCGAGCCGGCGAAGACGACCGCGGTGCCGGAGGTGCCGTTGGCCAGTCCGATCGACTCGCGGACCTCGACTCCCGCGAGCAGCTGCCTCCGGTGCCGGTTCACGATGAAGAGGGAGTAGTCGATGCCGACCGCGAGGCCGAGCATCACGCCGAGGACGGGGGTGACCGACGCCATGTCGATGACGCCCGAGAAGGCGAGGGAGGCGGTGACGCCCACGCCGACTCCGACCAGGGCGGTCACGATCGGGAGGGCCGCGGCGACGAGGGAGCCGAGCATCACGATGAGGACGACCGCCGCGAACACGAGGCCGACGACCTCGCCGACTCCGAAGATCTGCGGGACGCCCTGGGCGAGGTCGGTCGCGAAGCTGACGTCGGCGCCGGCGACCGGGGACTCCTCGAAGTGGTCGACGACGCCCTGCTTGACCTCCTCGGACAGCTCGAGGCGCGGATCGGTGAACGAGATGTTCACGATGGCGGTGGAGCCGTCGTCGGACACGACCCCGATGCCGTCGGCGTAGCCGAGCAGCTCCTCGCCGAGGTCGAGTGGCTCGGCGCCGGCCTCGAGCTCCTGGCGCGAGGCGTCGAGGGTCGCCTGCTGCTCGTCGAGGAGCGCCTTCTGCGGGTCGAGCTGAGCCTGCTGCGCGTCGATCGCCGCGAGCTGCTGCGCCGGCGCGCCGGCCGCCACGGCCTGCTCACGGGCGGCGGTGAGCTGCTGCTGCGCGGCGTCGAGCTGCGCGCGGCCGGCGTCGAGCTGCGCCTGCCCGGCCTCCAGCTGCTCCTCCCCCGCCTCGAGCTGCGCGCGGCCGTCGGCCAGCTGCGCGGCTCCGTCGAGCTGCGACTGCCGCGCCTGGAACGGATCGACGACCGCGGCCACCCCGTCGAGGTCGGCGGCGGAGGCGGCGAGCGCCGAGATCGCGGACTCCTGCTCGGCGGTCAGGGCCGAGCCGTCGTCGGTGCGGTAGACGACCGTGCCGGTGCCGCCCGCCGTGTCGGGCAGCTTCTCGGCGAGCTGATCGGTGACCGCGCCGGACGCCGTGCCCGGGATGTCGAAGCTGTTGGTCAGCGTGCCGCCGGCCGCGAGGAACGCGCCCACCGAGACTCCGAGGATCACGACCCAGGCGACGATCACCGCCCACGCGCGACGAGCGGCGAACGAGCCGAGACGGAAGAGCAGGGTGGCCACGGAGGTCTCCTGACGCGCGGGGGAAGGGGGGACGCGCTAGATCATACGGTACGTCTCGTCTAGGCAATGGGAGTAGCCTGAGAACATGACGGAGCATCGGAGCGGCCCGGTCCGCAGCGTCGCGGCGCGCGAATCG
The DNA here is from genome assembly GCF_001423055.1 of Rathayibacter sp. Leaf299. Classification (NCBI taxonomy): domain Bacteria; kingdom Bacillati; phylum Actinomycetota; class Actinomycetes; order Micrococcales; family Microbacteriaceae; genus Rathayibacter; species Rathayibacter sp. Leaf299. Next base: position 476,013 of record NZ_LMNT01000002.1, on the reverse strand, counting down.
GTCCTCGAGGCGACGGCGCGGCTCTTCGCTCAGCAGGGCTGGGACCACCTCACGATGGAGGGCATCGCCAAGGAGGCGGGTGTCTCGAAGCAGACGGTCTACCGCTGGTGGCCCTCACGCGGGGCGCTGATCGCCGACTGCATGATCGACGGCCGCCTCGTCGCGATCGAGATCGAGATCGCCGACACGGGCGACCTGCGCCGCGACCTGGAGGACTGGCTCACGCCGATCCTGGAGCTCGCCGCGACCGAGCAGGGCACGACCCTCATCCGCTCGCTCGTCGCGGCCGGGTCCGAGGACGCCGCGGTCGGCGAGCGGCTCATCGACGCGTTCGGAGTCGACCAGACGCTGTCGGAGCGGTTCGCGAGCGCGGTGCGCGCCGGTCAGCTGCCCGAGGACACCCCGGTCGACGAGATCGGCTACGCGATCCTCGGCGCGATCGTCCTGCCGACGGTCGGCCGGCGGCAGAGCGTGCCGGCATCGGTGCGGCGGCTGGTCGACTTCCTGGTGCGGCCGGCGTAGCGGCCCGTCAGGACGAGGAGCGGTTCGACCCGTGTGGAGCGACGGGCGCGAACCCCTGCTCGCGAAGCAGGTGCTTGATGCCGTCGTGCTCGTCGAAGAGGTAGGCCCGCGCGAGCAACTCGGTGAAGCGCCGCGCCGCCGTCGGGTCCTGCTCGTCCACGGGAACCGTGAGCGTGCGGGGCGGTTGCTCCCGGATCACCAGAGCGTTGGCCACGAGGATCGCGGTCCTCTTGTTCCCGTCCATGAACGGCTGGGCCTTCGCCAGGTGCACGAACAGGGCCAGCGCCCGCTCGGACGTGTCGGGCTCCTCCAGGGCCCGATCGACGATCCGCTGCACTCCGACGAGGTCGGGGGCCGCGGGCTCGTGCCGGCCGAACGGCGTGCTGACACCGATCCTGTCGTCGTCGCGGCGGAACCGCCCGGGATGCAGCGCGGCGCTGCGGGTGAGCTGCGCGTTCACGTCGCGGACGTACGCGGCATCGATCGGTCGGTCGCGGGTGTCGATGATGAACTGCGACGCGTCGCGGAGATCCTCCAGCAGCGCGAGGTCCGAGCGCGAGGTGACACCCGTCAGATCGCCCGACCGCAGGAAGTTCTCGGTGTCGAGGCGTCCGGTGGACAGGCCGTCGAAGACCTTGCCCGACGAGTACACGACAGCGGCGAGGTCGGCGACCACGAGGTCGGTCATGAGCGGCCCCTTCCTCGAACAGCGGATGCGCGCTCGACTCTACCCAGACGCAGCGATCAGTCCCCCGTCGGGAACGGGTCGGAGTAGCGGGCCCACGCCCGCGGCCCCGCCAGCAGCTCCGACGGGGTCAGCAGGCACTCCGCGAGCGCCGACGTGACCCGCCGCGCCTCGAGCGAGAGGCCGTAGAGCACCAGCTCCTGCCCGGTGACGACCTCCGAGAGGTCGAGGTCGGCGGGGGTCGGCGAGAGGCCGAGCACCTCCCCCACGCTCGACCACGACAGGGCGCGCTCGGCGCGGGTGGCGAGGGTGACGAAGCCGCGCGAGCGCACGACGTCGCCGACCCGCTGCGGGAACTGCTCGACGAGCGCGCCGAGGCGGCCCGGGTGGAACGGCCGCGGGTCGCGGAACACCACGGTGCCGAGCGGCACCTCCGACGAGAGGCGCAGGGCCCGGCGCCCGCCGAGCTCGCCGATCCAGCCGGGCGCGCGCCGCACGCGCCGGAGTGCCTCGACCGGCACCGGAGGCGGCACGACGCGGCCGGCGGTGAGCGCGGCGAGCGAGACGGCCGACGCGGAGGGGGCGAGGAGGGCGATCAGTGCGAGACCGGCCTCGTGGGCCGCCCGCTCCCCCTCCGCCGGGCCCGCGACGACGACGAGGGTGCTCCACTCGAGCTGCTCGACGAGCCGCTCGACGGCGGTCACGCCGGGCTCGGGACCCGAGAAGTCGTCCGCGGTCCGCACCGCGACCCAGAGGGCGGCCGGCTCGACCACCGTCACCACGTGCCCGAGGCAGAGCGGCGCGCAGCCGTCCTCGAGGAGCGCGGCGAGCTGCTCGAGCGGGGCGTGATCGGAGGTGGTGCCCGGTCCGCAGAAGTGCACGAACGCGGCCGCCTCCACGGGCTCGAGCTGCCGGTCGTTCTCGACGACGTGGCCCTCGAGCCGCAGGGCGAGCAGCGCGGCGATGCGGCGGCGCCGCTCCGGGTCGCCGTCGCTGACGATCGAGACGACGGAGCGCTCGGCTGGCATGGGTCCTCCTCCTGGCCCGGTCGGCACCGGACGGGCATACCCTACTATCGAGAACTGTTCTCATTAACATCGACAGCACGGAGGAACGCATGAAGGTCCGCAACTCGCTCAAGAACCTCAAGGACCAGCCCGGCTCGCAGATCGTGCGGCGCCGCGGCCGGGTGTTCGTGATCAACAAGCAGAACCCGCGGCTGAAGGCGCGTCAGGGCTGACACCGGGAGTCACATCGATTCGACCCCGGCCGGGCGGGCTGCTTCACTACCTAGCATGAGTAGGGATTGCATCGTCGTCGGGGCCGGCCTCTTCGGGACCGCCACCGCGCTGCACCTCGCGCAAGCGGGAGCGCGGGTCGTGCTGGTCGACTCCGGAGCCGCCGCGCAGGGCACCACCGCCGCGGGGGCCGGCTTCGTCGGCCTCTGGGCCGCGGGCTACGCCTGGTACTGGAACGAGTCGGAGCGCGACCTCGAGCAGTACGGCATCGACTTCTACCGCGGGCTCGCCGGGCCGATCCACCTGCGCGAGACCGGCAGCGCCTGGCTCGCCGTGACGGAGGAAGGGGTCCGCGACCACCTCGGACCCCTCGCCGCGCATCCGCTGCGCCCCGAGGGAGCCCGGTCGCTCTCGCCCGACGAGGCAGCCGAGCTCGTGCCCGGGCTCGACCCGGCGGCCGTCGCCGGCGGCTTCGCGCACCCCGGCGGCATCCAGATCAGCGCTCCGGATGCGGGGCTCGCGCTCGTCGCCGCGGCCCGCGCCGCGGGGGTCGAGGTGATCGAGCACACCGCCGTCGCCGAGGTCGTCGCGGCGGACGGGCGCGCGAGCGGGGTGCGCACGGCCGACGGTCGGGTCCTCGGCGCCGACGCGGTCGTGCTCGCCGCGGGGTCGTGGACGAACGCGCTCCTCGCCCCGCTCGGCCGGCGGCTGCCGTTGGCGCGCGTGGTCGCGAGCCGGCTGACCACGCGGCCCTTCGGACTCCCTCCGCTGCCCACGCTGATGCTGCCCGAGCTCGACGGCCTCTGGGTGCGCGAGCACCTCGGCGGCCTCACCTACGGCAACGGCGTCGGTTACGAGGCGCTCGGCGAGGCCGCCGCCGACCGCCGCCCGCAGTGCACCGACCTGATCGAGCGGATGGACGCGCACCTGGCGCCGATCCTCGCTCGCCTGCTCCCCTCCTCCGCCGACGCGGTGCGCGACACCGAGTGGACCCAGGGCGTCGTCTCGTACACCGCCGATCGGCGCTTCCTCGCCGGCCCGATCCCCGAGCTGCCCGGGCTGTTCGTCGCCGCGGGCGACAACGAGAGCGGAGTGACGCACGGGCCCGGCCTCGGCCGTCTCGTCGCCGAGCTCGTGCTCGAGGGCCGCAGCAGCCTGGGCGACGCGAGCCGGTACGCGCCCGGCCGCTTCGCTCCGCAGCCCTTCGCCGACGAGGCTGCCGTGCTCGCCGCGATGCCGCCCCGGCGCGAGGTCGACGCGGAGTCCACTCGATGAGCGGCCGCGACGTCGTCGTCGTGGGCGCGGGGCTGGTCGGAGCCGCCGCCGCCCGCTCCCTCGCCGAGCGCGGCGACCGCGTGATCGTGTTCGAGCGCTTCGAGCGCGGCCACGACCGCGGATCCTCCCACGGCGAGACGCGCATCTTCCGCCGCGGCTACCCGCAGGACGACTACCGCGCCCTCACCGGCCGAGCCGCCCGCGAGTGGGCCCGCCTCGAGCGCGAGAGCGGGCGGAGCCTCTTCACCGCGACGGGAGCGATCGACCACGGCGACGCCGAGGCCCTGCGCGCCATCGAGGACGCCTTCGCGCGCGACGACATCGCCGTGGAGCGCCTCGACGCCGCCGAGGCCTCGCTCCGCTGGCCGGGGCTCCGCTTCGAGACCGACGTGCTGCTGCACCCCGAGGGCGGGCGGCTCGACGCGGCCGCCGCGATCGAGGCGCTGCTGGCATCGGCCGAGGCGCACGGAGCGATCGTCCGCGAGCGCGCGGGCGTGCAGAGCATCGAGGAGCGCGACGGAGGCGTGCGGGTCGTCACCGACGAGGGCCCGCTCACCGCCGACGCCGTCGTCGTAGCCGGCGGATCGTGGACCCCGGCACTCGTGGGCGGACTGGTCGAGGCGGCGGGCCGGCGCCTGCCTCCGCTGCGCGTGACCCAGGAGCAGCCCGTGCACGCCACGACGGAGCTGCCGCTGGACGCGTGGCCGAGCTTCGTGCACCACCGCGGCGACCGGCCCGTGATCTACGGACTCGCGACCCCCGGAGTCGGCGTGAAGGTCGGCGAGCACGGCACCGGACGCGTCGTCGACCCCGACCACCGCGACTTCCGCCCCGAGCCCGAGCGGCACGCGCGCCTCGTCGCCTACCTCGAGGAGTGGCTGCCCGGCGTCGACGCGGCGAGCGCCGAGGCGATCAGCTGCCTCTACGACACCACCCCCACCGAGGACTTCGTGATCGACCGGGTCGGGCGGGTGGCGCTCGCCACCGGCTTCTCGGGCCACGGCTTCAAGTTCGGGCCGGTCCTCGGCGACCTGCTCGCCGATCTGGTCGACGGGGGCGAGCCGCTGGCCCGCTTCCGGCTCGGCTGAGTCCCCTTCCCCTTCCCTCCGACGAAAGCAGCAGCATGCACTCCTCCCGCGCACTCGGCGCACTCGCCCTGCTCGGCACGACCGCCCTCCTCGCCGCCTGCACCGGCGCGAGCGACGGCGGCGGCTCCTCCGACCGCCTCGTGATCGGCACGACCGACTCGATCGTCTCGCTCGACCCGGCCGGCGCCTGGGACCGCGGCAGTTTCACTCCGCAGAACCAGATCTACCAGCACCTGCTGAGCTACGAGGACGGCGACACCACGCCCGTGCCCGAGGCTGCGGAGGAGTGCGGGTTCGACGACCCGACGACGTACCGCTGCTCGATCGCGCCCGGGCTGACCTTCTCGAACGGCGACGAGCTGACCGCGTCGGACGTCGTCTTCTCGTTCCAGCGCGTGGTCGACATCGCGGCCGACAACGGGCCCTCCCCTCTGCTCGCGAACATGGAGTCGGTGGCGCAGGACGGCGAGGACGTGGTGTTCACGCTCGCGGTGCCGGACGACCAGACCTGGCCGTACGTGCTCTCGAGCATGGCCGGTCCGATCGTGGACGAGGAGGTGTACCCCGCCGACGAGCTGCTGGAAGACGCCGACGTGATCGGCTCGGGCCCCTACGCGGTCGAGAGCTACGAGGACGGCGGACTGCTGCTGCTCGCGGCGAACGAGGCCTACTCGGGCGACGCTCCCGTGACCGCGCAGGTCGTGCTGAAGCCGTACACCTCGTCGACGAACCTGCGCCTGGACGTCGAGAACGGCGGAGTCGACGTGGCCTACCGCTCGCTCACCGCGACCGACGTCGAGGACCTGCGCGACGACTCCGATCTTCAGGTCGTCGACGGCCCGGGCGGCTCGGTGCGCTTCCTCACCTTCAACGTGACCACGCAGCCGGGCGGCACTCCGGAGCAGAAGCTCGCGATCCGCCAGGCCGTCGCATCGCTCGTCGACCGCGAGGAGCTGGCGGAGCAGGTCTACCGCGGCACGTACGCACCCGCCTACTCCGTCGTGCTCGACGGGCAGACCGGCGCGACGGAGGCGTTCGCCGACGCCTACGGAGCGGCTCCCGACCCGGACGCGGCCGCCGCGCTGCTCGCCGCCGCCGGGGTGCCGGTGCCCGTCGCACTGCCGATCCAGTACACGAGCGACCACTACGGGCCCGACTCGGCCCAGGAGTACGCGCTGGTGAAGTCGCAGCTCGAGGAGTCCGGGCTGTTCACGGTCGACCTGCAGTCGACGGAGTGGACCAGCTACGTCACCGAGCTGGTGCCCGAGTCGGGCTACCCCGCGTACCAGCTCGGCTTCTTCCCGGACTACCCGGACCCCGACAACTTCCTCCGCGCGGCGTACTCGTCGACCGGCTCCTCGGTCGCGAACGGCTACGCGAGCGCCGAGGTCGACGCGCTGATCGAAACGGAGGCGACGGCCACGGACCTCGGGGCGCGCACGGCCGCGATCCAGGAGCTGCAGCGCGTGACGGCGGCCGACGCGCCGATCGTCCCGCTGCTGCAGGGCCGCGAGACGGTCGTGGCGGCGGCGGGAGTGACGGGCCTGGAGGACACGCTGGACGCGACGTACCTGTTCCGGTTCTCGGCACTGGGGAAGTAGGGGCGCGCTGCAACCGAGGGAACCCCGGACCGTCGAGACGTCCCGCTGCTGCGGGCTCCCTCGACGGGTCGGGGTTCCCTCGGTTGCGCGGTGTCAGCGGGTGAGGAGGACGGCGTCCTGCTGCCAGGGGTCGTCCTCCTCCGCGGGGACGGAGGCGGGGCGCTTCGTGCGGGCGACGGCGAGGGCGACGGTCGCGACGGTCATCGCGAGGGCGGCGGTGGTGGCCGCCGGGCCCACACTGAAGAGCAGGTTCTGCAGAATCATGCCGGGCGGGACATCGCCGCTGTAGGACCAGTTGTCGGGCAGCGTTTCGATGCCCCAAGCAGCTCCGAGCGCGAGGCCCCAGCACGTCGCGGTCCAGACGATCAGAACCGCCCAGCGTCCGCCTCTCATCGTCGCGCCACCCGCAACGCGGCGGCGGCACCGATCGAGAGCAGGCCGACCGTGATCGACGGCATCGGCAGGAAGTTCAGGAAGTACATGGCGATCTGATCGCTCGGGGATCCGGAGCTTCCGTAGACGACGGAGGAGCTGGACCAGACGAAGACGAGCGTGATCACCAGGAGGAGCACGCCTGACACCGCGAGTGCGAGAGGAACCCGCACGTCCAGAGCAGACCATTCGCGGCCGACCATCTCAGGGAACTCCTTCGGTCGGCCCTCCGGCTCGGTCGGCCGCTCATCGGAGTCGTCCTGCGGCAGGGACGGGAGGGGTTCCGGCGCCGTCGCGGTGCGCTCCGTCTGCCGCTCGAAGCCGAGCGTGCGGATCGGGTCGAGGACCGGCTCCGACGTCGGGAGCGCAGTGGTGCGCAGCTGGGTCGCGGCGGCGTCGCGGCGCCTCGGGCGGCGGAACCGCTCCTCCGCCTTCGCCGCCCGCTCGGGAGCGGGCCCGTCGTAGCCGCGCTGGAACGCGGCGTGGTAGCGCGGATCGGTCCCCGCGTCGGTGTCGTGCGTCCGGCGTGCGTCGCTCACATGTCCCCCCGGGCTCGTGCGTTCGCGCCCATCCTCCCCCACGAGCGGCGGAGGAGCGAGCGTCAGCGGGCGACCGCCGCGCGCGACGGGAGGCTCGCGACGGCCGCGCCGACGAGGAGCAGCGCGATCGTCACCGCGGTGAAGAGCGGCCAGCCGCCCGCCTCGACGACGAGGCCGAGGAGCCAGCCGCCCACTCCGGAGCCGACGTAGAAGGCGATCGTGTAGACCGCGCCGGCGTGGCCACGCAGGGCCGGAGCCGCCCGCGCGCCGGTCCACGCCGCTCCGGTCGCGTGCACGGCGAAGAAGCCGGCGGTGAGCACGACGAGGCCGGCGATCACGACGGCGACGACGTCCGAGAGCATCACGGCGAGGCCGACGACCATGGCGGCGATGCCGACGCGCATGAGCGAGCGCGGTCCGATCCGCGGAGCCCAGCGGCCGGCGAGGCGCGAGGAGACCGTGCCCGCCAGGTAGGTCGCGAACAGCAGCGAGACCAGCGCGGGCGGGAGCGCGAACGGCGGCGCCTCGAGGCGGAAGGCGAGGTAGTTGTAGACCGCGACGAACACCCCGACGACGAGCACGGTCTGCACGGCGAGCGCCAGCAGCACCGGATCGCGCAGGACGCGCACGGTCTTGGACCAGCCGCTCCCCCGCTCCGGAGCGACGGCCCGGGCCGAGGGTCCTCGGGGGGCGAGGAGCGCGAACGCGAGCGCGGCGGCGGCGCAGACCAGCGTCACGACGAGCAGCGCGGGGCGCCAGCCGAGCAGCGGAGCGAGGGGCCCGGCGATCAGGCGGCCCGCGGCTCCCCCGATCGTGGTCCCCGAGACGTAGGCCGCCGCGGCGGCCGTGGCGACCGCTCCGCCCACCCGGTCGTGGATCGCGGCGACGGCGAGGGCCGGCACCGCCCCGAGGACCGCTCCGCCGAGGAAGCGGAGCACGAGCAGCACCTCGAAGGACGGCGCGACGCAGGCGAGCAGCGCGAGGACCACCGACGAGAGCACGGCGATCCGCATCGACTCGAGCCGGCCGATCCGCTCGGCGATCGACGCCCACGGCAGCACCATCAGCGCGAGGCCGAGCGTGGCGGCCGAGACGGTGAGCGCGGCCTCGGCCGGGGTGAGCGCGAACTCGCGGGCGAGCTGCGGGAGCACGCTCTGCACGGCGTAGAGCTCGGCGAAGGTGGCGACTCCGGCGGCCAGGAGCGCGAGGGTCATGCGGAGGTCGGTGCGCTCCGCCGTCCGCGGACGCTCGACGGTGCTCATGACTGCGAGGCTAGGTCGGCTCGGAACGGATGACCAATGGCGTTCGTGGCGCGACCTATACGATTCGGACATGACCGACGACGCCGACTGGCCCGCGATCCTGAAGCTGCTGCCCGTGCTCGTGGCCGTCGCCCAGACCGGCAGCGTCACCGCCGCGGCCGAGGAGCTGGGGGTGCCGCAGCCGACGGCGAGCCGCTCGCTCGCGCGGCTGGCCGAGCTCGTGCGCACGCCGCTGGTGCGCCGCGAGGGCCGCGGAGTGGTGCTGACGGAGGCGGGGCGTCGGCTCGCCGAGGCGGCGCAGGACGGGATGGCGGTCATCCGCACGGGGCTCGCCGAGGTGCGCCAGGCCGGCGAGCTCGAGGACGGGCGGATCTCGATCGCCTTCCAGACGCTGCTCGGCGAGAGCTACGTGCCCGACGTGATCCGCCGCTTCCGCCGTCGCTGGCCGCGAGTGGGCTTCGGCCTCCGGCACGGGTCGCGGGCGCTGTGCCTTCGCGCGGTGGCCGACGGCGAGGCCGAACTCGCAATCGTCGCCGATCCGCCGACCCTGCCCGGCACCACCACGACCACCCTCTACACCGAGCCGCTGCTCGCGGTGGTGCACCACCGCCATCCGCTCGCCTCGCGCCGCTCGGTGACGGTGGAGGATCTGCGCGGGCTCGACCTGATCATGCTGTCGGCGGGCTACGGACTGCACGAGTCGGCGCGGCGGCTCCTGCGCCACGACGGCCGCGACCCGGAGCCGGTGTTCGAGGTGGGCGACTACCGGGCCGCACGCGGGCTGGCGGCAGCGGGGCTGGGGATGACGATCCTGCCCGCGAGCCCGTCCTCGATCGACGACGGGGTGCGCGAGATCCCGATCGACGACCCGCGGGCGATGCGCGAGATCGGGGTGCTGGTGGCGGACACCGGCAACCCGGTGGTGCCCGAGTTCGTGCGGGCGCTGCGGGTCGCAGCGGGAGCGCGCGGGCGGGTCGTGGGGTGACGCTCTGATGTCAAGTACAGGACACGGCAGGGCGTCGTGCAGGATGCTCGGAGAGGATCCACCCACTCCCCCTGCCGCGCACCACTGTCACCCGAGGACGGCACCGGCCATGATCCTGCTCCGCACCCACTCCAACCGCTGGATCGCGCGCGCCCGCCGTGCGGGCACCGTCGTCGGCGTCATCACGCTCGACACCGACCCGGGGCGCCCCGTCCACCGCACCGTCCGGCTCGATCCGAGCGGCGAGCGCGTGCTGCTGCGCGACACCGAGTCGCTCGAGGAGGCGTTCGCGGTGCTGCTCGCGGGCGTCGAGCGGGCCCGGCTCTCCCTGGAGGCGGAGCTCGCCGGACCCGTCGCCCCGGTCAGCGTGCGCGAGATCCTCGAGGACGCGGCGACACCGCCCGACGAGGACGGGATCGCCGCCTGAGCTAGCGCGTCGAGACGCTGCCCGTCGGCGTCGCGTCCGCGGCCGCTCCGCTCTCCTCGCGGAACAGGCGCTCCGCCTCCTCGCCGCCCACGGCCTCGCCGCGCGCGACCATGCCGGCCTGGTCCGACAGCGGGATCTGCTTGAGGAAGATCGCGAGCACGAGGGCCAGCAGGATGAACGGGATGAGGTACCAGAAGACCGGCGCGAGCGAGTCGGCGTAGGCGGTCACCACTCCGTCGCGGACCTCGTCGGGCAGGGTGCTCAGCGTCTGCGGGTCGAGGGTGGCGGCCGAGGCGCCCGCGGCGGAGTCGCCGGCTCCCGCGAAGACCGCGGTCAGCTTCTCGGTGAGCGAGTTCGTGAAGATCGTGCCGAAGATCGCGACACCCAGGGCGGCGCCGACCTCGCGGAAGTAGTTGTTCGTGCTGGTCGCCGTGCCGATCTGCTCGGCCGGGACGGCGTTCTGCACGACCAGGACCACGACCTGCATGATCAGGCCGAGCCCGGCGCCGAAGACGAACAGGTAGACGCAGATCAGCCAGATCGGGGTCTCGGCGGCGAGCGTGGTCATCGCGGTCATCGCGATCGCGGTGAGGATCGTGCCGACGATCGGGAACACCTTGTACGTGCCGGTCTTCGTGATCGCGATGCCGGACAGGATCGACGTGCCCATCAGGCCCGCCATCATCGGCAGCATCAGCAGGCCCGACGCGGCCGCGGAGGTGCCGGACGCCATCTGCAGGAACGTGGGGATGAATCCGATCGCCGCGAACATGCCCAGGCCCAGGGTCAGGCCGATCGCGGTGGCGTTGAGGAAGATCGGGTTGCGGAAGAGGCTCAACGGGATGATCGGGTCCTCAGCGCGGGACTCGACCCAGATGAAGCCGGCGACCGAGAGCACGAGGCCGGCGCCGAAGAGCCAGGTCTCGGGAGCGCCCCAGCCGTGCTGCGCGTCGCCGCCGAAGTCGCTGAAGAAGATGAGGAACGTGGTCGCGGCCGAGAGCAGCACGACTCCGGGGATGTCGATCCGCTTCTGCGCCTTCCTGCTGGGCAGGGTGAGCGCGAACCACGCGATCGCGAACGCGCCGATGCCGACCGGGATGTTGATGTAGAACGCCCACTGCCAGGTGAGGTGATCGACGAACAGGCCGCCGAGCAGGGGTCCGGCGATGGCCGAGAGGCCGAACACCGCGCCGATCGGGCCGAGGTACTTGCCGCGCTCGTTGGCCGGCACGATGTCGGCGATGATCGCCTGCGACAGGATCATCAGCCCGCCGCCGCCGAGGCCCTGCAGGGCGCGGAACACCACGAAGCTCCAGAAGTCGCCCGCGAACGCGCAGCCGACGGAGGCGATCGTGAAGAGCGCGATCGCGATCAGGAACAGGTTCCGCCGGCCGAGCACGTCGCCGAACTTGCCGTAGATCGGCATGACGATCGTGGTGGCGAGGAGGTAGGCCGTGGTGATCCAGGCCTGGTGCTCGACTCCGCCGAGCTGCCCCACGATGGTGGGCATCGCGGTCGAGACGATGGTCTGGTCGAGGCTCGAGAGCAGCATGCCGGCGATGAGCGCCGAGAAGATGATCCAGATCCTGCGCTGCGTGAGCAGGAGCGGCTTGGCGGGGGCGGTGGTCATCGGTCCTCTTCGGGGGTGACGGGAGCGGCGGGGGTGGCGGGAGCGAACAGGGCGCGGGCCTCGGCGAGGCGGGCGCGCAGGATCTCGGGGAACGGGGCCGGGGACTCGGACGTGAGCGCCTCCTCCACGGCCAGGCGCGCGACGGTGCCGACGAGCTGGACGGCCAGGCGGAGTCGCGGATCGCCCGGCTCGAGGCCCTCGCGCTCGACCGACAGGCGCTCGAGCAGGCGGTCGCGCTCGCTGCCGACCTGGAGGAGCGCGGCGAGCAGCCTGGGCTCGCGCTCGAGCAGCGCGAAGAGCTCGTGCGCGCGCTCGGGAGTGAGTCCGATGGCCTCGAAGTGCTCGATCGCGAGGTCGGCGAGCGCGTCGAGCAGGTCGTCGGACAAGCGCCCGGCCTCGCCGCCGCCGGCGAGGAAGCGCTGGGCCGCCTCGCCCTCGAGTCCGTCCTCGGGGCGGCCGAGCACGGCCTGCTCCTTCGAGGGGAAGTGGTTGAAGAAGGTGCGCCGCGAGAGCCCGACGTCGTCGCAGAGCTCGTCGACGGTGAAACCGTGCAGCCCGCGCTCGACCGCGAGCTCGCGCGCCCGGCGGGCGAGCTGTGCGCGACGCTCGGCGACCTGGAGGGCACGTGTGGTCGTTGCACTCTCGATCATGGAGTGCATTCTTGCACGAGATGCACCGATCCCGCTCGGCACGGCGGAGGAGACCGGGGAGAATGTCGTTCCGCGATGTTTCTAAAACCTTCTCAATGAATTGGTTCTCTAGGTTTTAGAATTGTCGGGTGAGTCCTTCCGCCGATTCGACATCGCTCACCGAGCTGCTCCTCGACGCCGGAGTCGCGGTGCGGATCGTCAGCGCCCGCGAGCTGGTGCTCACGGCCCCGTCCGGCAGCCGGACCCCCGTGCGACTCGTCCCGCTCACTCGGCCGCCCACCTCCTCGGAGATGCGCGACCGTGCACTCGGGGCGCCGGACGGGATCGCCATCGGCTTCGTGACGTCCCGCTCGAACAGCATCAGTCGGCGCCTCGCTCTCGAGGATCCCCGACTCGCCGTCTTCGGCGTCGACGACGGCACCGTCATCGTCGCGGGGAAGGACCTGACGGTCGAGAAGGACGATCTCGCCGCGCATCGGCCCGGCAGGGTGTCGTACGGACGGTTCGCCCTCTATCGGACACTGGCCCGGACACGCGCTCCCCGATCCCAGGCGGTGCTCGCCTCGGAGTGCGGGGTCTCGCAGATGACCGTCTCGAAGCTGCTCACCGCGGACGGGAACCTGGCGCGCCGGACCGGTCGCGGCTGGACCGCCGTGGATCCGCGAGCCCTCGCGGCTCGATTCCTCGCGGAGTACCCCGGGCCGGGAGGCCTCGTGCAGGCCTGGTACTCGACGGCCCCGGTCACGGAGCAGGCGCAGACCGCCGCGACGCTCGGAGAACACGTGCTGCTCTCCGGCGACAGTGCCGCCGACCGACTCGCCCCTTGGAGGATCCCCCGCTCGGCGATGATCTCAGCGCCGGAGAGCCTCCCCCTCGAGAACGACGGGTTCGCCGAAACCGATTCGCGCGAAGCGACGCTGCGGGTGAGTGTGCCGGCGGACCGCACCATCCGATCGACTGCGCACGCGTGGTATCCGGGCGGAGGGATCGTGGACCCTCTCGTCGCCGCCTGGGATCTCCGGACCAGCGGAGGCGCCGATGCGGAGGACGCCGCGGAGCACCTGCTCCGACGGGAGGTGCCGACATGGCGGGACTGAGATCCGTGACCCTCCCCTCCACGTCGCGTGCCGACGACGCAGCACTCCGGGCGCTGCAGGACGCCTCCCGCGCCATCGCGCAGGTCGACGACGCCTGCGTGGTCGGCGGGCAGATGGTCGCACTCCTCGCCGCCGCGTTCCCGACCGCCGGAGCGACCACCCGTCGCACCGTGGACGCCGACGCGGCGGTCTCCCCCGTGATCGCCGCCGCCGGCACACTGCACGCCCTGCTGACAGCCGACGGCTACTCGCCTCTCACGAGCAACCACTACGTCCTCGGCGACCGGGTGATCGACGTCCTCGTTCCGGCGACAGGCCGCGCTTTCGAGACCATGGAGTACGGAGGACGCGCCTTCGACAGCGCACCCGGCCTCTCCCTCGCCCTGACGAACCTGCTCGAGCTCGCCGTCACCGCGGTACTGCTGGACGGAACCGTCCTGACCTTCACCACGCGAGTGCCCGGCGTCGAGCGTGCGGTGATCGTCAAAGCTCTCGCTTTCGGGTCGCGACGAGCACAGAAGGACCTCGTCGATCTCGTCACCCTGCTCGAGATCAGGGACGCGCACGGCCCCGACGTCATCGGAGGATGGCGCATCGGCGAGGACGCGGACTCCGGGGCGCGGGGAGACGCGGCGGCAGTGCTCCGTCGCCTCGCCGGAGCGCCCGGACTCCGCTTGATGCTCCGGGAGTCCGGGCTCCCGCCGGGACGCGTCACGTCGCTCCTGCGCACCCACATCGCGGGGGGCTGACCCCCAGCGTCGGTGGGGAAAGGTGGCCCCTCGGGTCAGAGCACCAGCGCGTGCTCCCCCGCCGCCAGCTCGCGGTCCTCGGCGCCGGGCGAGCGGACGACCGCGGTCGATCCCTCCGGGACCGTGACGGCGAGCTGGACGCCCTCGGTGGTGCGGTCCCAGCGCACCCGCGCGAGGCCGTGCGGGGTCTCGAGGGTCGACTCCGCCCACTGCAGCCGGTCGCCGGGCTGGGGGGCGACGAGGATGCGGGAGTAGCCGGGCTCGAGCGGGGCGAGGCCGCCGACGACGCGGTGCAGCCAGTCGGCGACGGCGCCCAGGGCGTAGTGGTTGAAGCTCGTCATCTCGCCGGGGTTGATGGTGCCGTCGGGGAGCATCGAGTCCCAGCGCTCCCAGATCGTGGTCGCACCCATGGTCACGGGGTAGAGCCAGGACGGGCACTCGCGCTGCAGGAGGAGGCGGTAGGCGGCGTCGACGTGACCGGTCGACGACAGGGCGTCGGTGATGAACGGGGTGCCGGCGAAACCCGTCGAGATCGTGTAGCCGCTCTCGGCCACGAGCTCCTCGAGCCGGTCGCCGGCCCAGCCGAGCTCGTCGTCGCCGAGGAGGCCGAAGACGATCGCGAGCGAGTAGACGGTCGTGCAGTCGCTGACGATCCGGCAGTCGGCGACGTACTGCGAGCGGAAGCCCGCGCGCAGGCGCTCGGCCAGCTCGGCGAACTCGGCCCGCTCCTCCTCGAGGCCCAGCACCGCGGCACTGTCGGTGACGATCCGGGCGGTGCGGTACGCGCAGGCAGTGGCGACGACTCCGGTGTCGGCCTTCGCGTCGGCGGGGTCGTCGGGTGCCGCGTCGGGGTCGAGCCAGTCGCCGAACTGGAAGCCGGTGTCCCAGACGTCGGTGCCCGAGAGCTTCGAGCGGACGCGGCGGGCGTGCGAAGCCATCGACGGGAACGACTCCTCGAGCACCGTCGGGTCGCCGTAGGCCTCCCAGACGGCCCACGGCACCCAGGCGGCGGCGTCGCTCCAGAGCGCGGTGGAGTCCATCGGCGGGAAGTCCGTGCCGGCGGCGCGGCGCTTGAGCACGTCCGGCACGACGAACGGCACGGCGCCGTCGTGGTGGGTCTGCTCGAGGGCGAGGTCGCGCAGCCAGTCGCGGAGGAAGTCCTGCGCGTCGGCGAGGTACACGGCGGTCGGTGCGAACGCGGCGATGTCGCCGGTCCAGCCCAGGCGCTCGTCGCGCTGCGGGCAGTCGGTGGGGACGTCGAGGAAGTTGCCGACCATGCCGCGGTAGACGTTGTCGTGCAGCTGATTCACGAGCTCGTCGGAGCTGCGGAAGGTGCCGATGCGGCGCAGGTCGCTGCTCACGACGACCGCGGCGAGGGCGCCGGGCTCGAGGGCGCCGGGCCCGAGGGCGCCGGGCCAGCCGTCGATCTCGGCGTAGCGGAAGCCGTGGAACGTCAGCGTCGGCTCGAACACGTCCTCGCCGCCCGAGAGCGTGAAGCGGTCGGTCGCCTTCGCCTCGCGCAGCGGGCGCACGCCCAGCTCGTCGTCCTCGAGGACCTCCGCGTGGCGGACCGTGACGACGGTCCCCTCCGGACCCTGCACCCGGACGCGCAGCCAGCCGACGAGGTTCTCGCCGAAGTCGACGAGGGTGCGGCCGGACGGGCTGGTCCAGATCCGCTGCGGCGCGACCTCGCGCAGGCGCCGGACCGGCGGGGCGACGTAGGGCTCGAGGAGGTCGAGGTCGACATCGAGCTCGTGCACGCCCGACCAGCCGGAGTCGTCGAAGCCCGGACGGTTCCAGCCGTGCGGCTCGCGGCGGGCGTCGATGTCCTGGCCGTCGTAGATGCTGTCGGCGGTGGTCGCGCTCGCGCCGGCCCTCCAGCCCTCGCCCGTGGCGACGATCTGCTCGAACCCGTCGGCGAAGCGGAGGCGCAGCTCGGCGAAGCCCGCGATCTCGTCGCCGTAGGGCGCGGCTCCTTCGCCCCAGGTCAGCCGGCCCCGGTACCAGCCGTCGCCCAGGGCGAGGCCGAGGGTCACGGAGTCGGTGCCGATCAGGGCGGTGACGTCGTGCTCGGAGTAGCGCAGGCGCCACTCGTAGCTGGTCCAGCCGGGCGTGAAGAGCTCGTCCGAGACGGGGACGCCGTCGATCCAGGCCTCGACGATCCCGAGCGCCGACAGCCGGAGGACGGCCGAGACGACGGCGCCGTGGCCGGTCTCGAGCGCGGTCTCGCGGCGGAGGAGGGGCGCGCCGTCGAGGGCGTCGTCGGGGGCTGCGAAGCGGGCGGTCCAGTCGGTCATCGTCGTCCTTCTGTGGTGGTGGGGTCGTCGGTCGCGCCGACGAGCGGGGCGGAGGAGGAGCGGATCCGCAGAACGGGATCCACCTCGAAGTGCGTCGGCTCCGTCCGTCCGGCCAGACGCTCGAGGAGCAGCCGGACGGCCCGCTCGCCGAGGTCCTCGCCGGACTGGTCGATCGTGGTCAGGGAGATGCCCGGATGGGCGGCGACCTCGATGTCGTCGTAGCCGACGATCGAGAGCTGCTCGGCCGACAGGCCGGCGTCGGCGCGGGCCCAGAGGGCGTCGAGCGCGAGAGCGTCGTTGCCCGCGAACAGCGCGGTCGGACGATCGGGAGAGCGGAACAGCTCGAGCGAGCGGGCGTAGGCGTCGTCCTGTCCGGGCCCCAGATGGACGACCTCCGGCTCGAGTCCCGCTGCCCGCATCCGCTCCTCGTACCGGGCGAGACGGACGGCGTGCGGAGCGCCGAGGACGCGGCGGACGATGTCCTCGCTCACGGTCAGGTGCGCGATGCGCCGGTGGCCGAGTCCGAGCAGGTGGTCCATCAGCTGATCGGTGCCGGAGACGTCGTCGTTGGTGACGGTGTCGTAGCCGACGGAGTCGTCGTGCCGGCCGAGCATGACGATCGGGGTGTGCAGGGCGAGCTTCTCGAGCCACGACGGCTCGACCATCGGCGAGACGGCGATCAGGCCGTCGACCTGGCGGTCGACGAGCGCCTCGATCGCCCGGAAGCCCTCGCGGGAGTCGCTCTGGGCCGGGGCGACGATCAGCTGGTAGCGGCTGCCGTCGAGTGCGGCCGCGGCGCCCGTGACGATGCGGTTGAAGAAGGAGTTGTCGAGCTGGGGCACCTCGACGCCGATGGTGAAGCTGGCACCGCGCATGGCCCTGGCGGCGACGCTGGGCCGGTAGCCGAGCTCGTCGATCGCCGCGGCGACGCGCTCGCGCATCGACGGAGAGACGCCGTAGGCGTTGCGGATGACCTTCGAGACCGCGGCGCGCGACACTCCGGCACGCAGGGCGACGTCCTGGATCGTGGCCGGTCCACGGGGTCGGCGCTCGGTCTCGCTCATCGCGGTCCCCTCGTCGTGATGCTCGGCGGTCCTCCGCCGGACGGCCTCTGAAGCGACGCCGCGAACGCCACTGTAACGCCTGGAGCACGATTCTGTAGATCGGTCCACGAATTCGTGTAGATCGATTGACACGTTTCACGGCGCCGACGTATGTTCTCCCTGCGCGGCCCGCCGGACGGCCCTCGGGCCCCGGTGGCCGACCGCCCCCGGGCACCCCGCAACACCGCAGTTGTCTTTACATGGAGGTAAAGGATGTCGACCCGACAGAACCGGCGAGCAGTGCTCGCCCTCGGCGCAGGAGGAGCGGCGCTCGCTCTCGCGCTCACCGGCTGCAGCACCGGCGGCGGCGATTCCGCCGACGGATCGACGCTGTCGATCCTCATCGACAACACGGAGCTCGCCGGCGCCCAGATGGACGCCCTGGTCACCGCCTACAAGGAGGTGAACCCCGACGTCACGATCGAGGTCGAGACCCGCCCCGCCGGCAGCGAGGGCGACAACGTCGTGAAGACCCGCCTGGCCACGGGCGAGATGGCCGACCTGTTCGGCTACAACTCCGGATCGCTGTTCCAGGCGCTGAACCCGGACCAGAACCTCGCCGACCTCTCGGACGTCGAGTGGAAGGACTCGCTGACCGAGGACTTCCAGCGCGTCGTCTCGACCGAGTCCGGCTTCTACGGCGCTCCGCTGGGCCAGTCCTTCGGCGGCGCGGTGCTCTACAACAAGGACGTGTACGCCGAGCTCGGCCTCTCGGTCCCGACGACGTGGGACGAGTTCCTCGCGAACAGCGAGGCGATCAAGGCCGCCGGCGACGTCGCCCCGATCGTGCAGACGTACGGCGACACCTGGACCTCGCAGCTCATGGTCCTCGGCGACTTCGCCAACGTCCTCGCCGAGAACCCGGACTGGGCCGACGAGTACACGGCCGGCGACGCGAAGTACGTCGATCAGCCCGCTCTGGCGGGCTTCGAGCATCTGCAGGAGGCGGGCGAGGCCGGGCTGTTCAACGAGGACTTCGCCTCGGCGACCTACGACGACGGCGTGCGGATGGTCGCCACCGGCGAGGGAGCGCAGTACCCGATGCTGACGTTCGCGTCGCAGCCCCTCGTGGCCAACTACCCCGACGCGGCGCAGACGGTCGGCACGTTCCCCCTCCCCGGCGAGTCGGCGGACTCGAACCCGCTCACCGTCTGGCAGCCCGGCGCGGTCTACGTCTCGAAGACCGTCGAGGGCGAGAAGCTCGAGGCGGCGAAGGACTTCCTCGCGTTCCTCGTCTCGCCCGAGAGCTGCGACATCCAGAGCGAGCAGACCGTCGTGCAGGGCCCGTACGTCATCGACGGCTGCGACCTCCCCGAGGACGTCCCCGCGATGATCTCGGACATGCAGCCCTACTTCGACAGCGGGGACACGGCGCCCGCGCTGGAGTTCCTCTCCCCCATCAAGGGGCCTGCGCTCGAGCAGATCACCGTGGCCGTCGGCTCCGGGATCACCTCGGCCGCCGAGGGCGCCCAGCAGTACGACGACGACGTGACCAAGCAGGCCCAGCAGCTCGGCCTCGAGGGCTGGTGACCGGCGGGGCCTCCGCCCCGCACCCCGGGGCGGCGCCTCTCGCGCCGCCCCTCCCTCCCCTTCCCGCCCGATCGACGGAGATCCGATGACCGCACTGACGCAGGAGCGCCCCACTCCGGCGAGCGCACCCGCCCCCGAGAAGCCCGCGCGGCGCAGGGCCATGAAGAGCCCGTACCCGACCTGGTTCTACCTGCCCGCCGGCGTCTTCTACGTGGTGCTGTTCCTCGTGCCGACCGCGGCCTCCCTCTACTTCTCTCTCACGCGCTGGACGCTGTTCGACTCGACCTTCATCGGGTTCGACAACTTCGTCGCGTTCTTCCAGGACCCGGCGCTCACGACCGGGTTCGTCAACACGTTCGTCTACGCGGCGATCACCTCCGGCCTCAAGATCGTCCTCGGGATGCTGCTGGGCCTGCTGCTCAGCTCGCAGATCATCGGCCGCGGATTCCTGCGCAGCGTCGTGTTCTTCCCGGTGCTGGTGTCGACGATCGGCATCGGCATCACCTTCAAGGTGCTGCTGGACCCCTTCGACGGCGTCGTGAACCAGGGCCTGGCAGCGATCGGAATCGCCGGTCCCGGCTGGCTGACGGATCCGCAGTGGGCGCTGTTCTCGGTCGCCCTGGTCGACGTCTGGAAGGGCGTCGGACTCGCGACGCTCATCTACATCGCGGGCATCGTCGCGATCCCGCAGGACTACTTCGAGGCGGCCCGCGTCGACGGCGCCGGCGCCTGGCACAACTTCCGGCACATCACTCTGCCGCTGCTGCGTCCCGCCACGGTCACCGTGATCCTCCTCTCGCTCATCGGCGGGCTGCGCTCGTTCGATCTGATCTGGGCGATGACGAAGGGCGGGCCGGGCTTCACGAGCGACGTGGTCGCGTCGGTCATCTACAAGCAGTACCAGGCGGGCTTCTACGGCCTCTCGACCGCCGGCAACGTGATCCTCTTCCTCGTCGTGGCGGCGCTGATCTTCCCGCTCTCGGCCTGGCTCAACCGGAAGGACAAGGAGCTGTGACCGCGACACCGATCACCCCCACTCCGCTCTCGACGACCCCTCTCGATCCCCCGACCGCGAAGGTGCGGCAGCGCGGCGTCGGCCGCGGCTCGCGCCTCTGGCGCTGGGGCGGCGGCATCACCGCGATCGTCCTCGCCGTGATCGTCTTCATCGTGCCCTTCCTCTTCATCGTGCTGACCGCGTCCAAGACGCAGCAGGAGGCGTCGCTGCTCGGCTTCACGCTGCCGACGCAGTGGAACTTCGTCGAGAACCTGCAGGAGGTCGTCTCGGCGCGGAACTTCGTACTGCTGCGGGCGTTCGTGAACAGCGCGGTCCTGACGATCGTGTCGGTCGCGATCATGGTGGTCCTGGCCGCGATGGTCGGCTACGTCCTCCAGCGCCGCCGGTCGAGGTGGAACCCGCTCGTCAACGGGTTCGTGCTCGCCGGCCTGATCATCCCGCCGGCGGTCGTGCCGACGATCTGGGTGCTGCAGGGCCTCGAGCTCTTCAAGACACTGCCCGGCCTGATCGCCGTGCACGTGGCCTTCGGCCTCTCGTTCTGCATCCTCCTGTTCCGCGCCTTCGTCTCGACGATCCCGCGCGAGCTCGACGAGGCCGCGACGATCGACGGAGCCGGACCGTTCCGCCTGTTCTTCACGGTGGTGCTGCCGCTGCTGAAGCCCGTGATCGTGACGGTGATCGTGGTGCAGGCGGTGACCGTGTTCAACGACTTCACCTACGCCCTGTACTTCCTGCCGGGCGACGAGAACGCCACCGTGCAGCTGACGCTGTACAACTTCTCGTCGCAGTCGGTGTCGTCGTGGAACCTCCTCTTCATGGACGTGCTACTCATCACGATCCCGCCGCTGATGATGTACATCTTCTTCAACCGCCAGATCGTGGCCGGCATGACCTCCGGAGCCGTGAAGGGCTGATCCGAAACGGGCCCGCCCTCCTGCGCGCCCCGTCACGAGCGCGGCAGCCTGTTCGGGGAGACCGACTCGCGCGGGCCGGCCTGCGGGGTGACGCGCACGGTCGACACGACCTCGATCTCCGACTCCGGGAGGTCGAGGAGCAGGGCGGCCGCCGCGCGGGCCACGGTGTCCACCTCGCTGACGGTGGACACCCGCACCGCGGTGCCGAGCTCGGGGATGCTCACGAGCCACGTGCGCCGGTCGCGCTCCGCGACGGCGGCGAGGGTGCGGACCGTCAAGGTCCGATCCCCTCCGCCCGCTCCGTCCGGCGGCCGAGGGATCGAGGGGATCCCGGGTCCGGCAGGTCCGCGGGCCCGACGAGTCGGCGGAGCCACGCGGGTCGGCGCGAGCGGCGGAGCGCCCGCGCCCAGCGGACGTCGGTGCGCGCCTCCTGCCGCGGGTCGAGGCGGTGGAGCACACCGCCGCGCGACTCCTCGATCAGGACGAGGGAGGCGGGGACGAGGTGGAGCCGCCGGGGCGGCTCGCGGTCGGGGTGCGGGTGGCCGGCGCGGGTGCGCAGCAGCTGCTCCAGGCGCTCGGGGTCCGGAGCCGACCAGGTGCTGACACCGGTGAGTCCGCCGGGCAGGGCGAAGCGCTCCGTGACGTGGAGCGGGAGATCGGAGGGGGACGTCATGGACAGCGCCTTCTGGGTCGGGGCCCGCTGGAGACGGGGCGGTCTGAGAGGAAGAGGGTGCGGGTCCCCGCGCCGGTCGGCAGCGGGGACCCACGGTCGCATCACGCGCGGCCGGACCTCGGACGGAGGCGTCGGACCAGCAGCAGGCCGCCGCCGGCCAGCAGCAGCGTCCCCGCGCCGAGCACGCCCGCTCCACCGGCGACCCCGGTCGACGCGAGGGTCGCGGTGGTCGCGATCACCGTCGGGACCACTCCGACCGGCGGCACGACCACCTCTGCGCAGGACGCCGCGGTGTCATCGGCGCACGGGTTGCCCACGACGGTCGGCGCGAAGCCCTCGGGCAGGTCGTCGATCGAGGCGCGGTTCGGGATCGTCCACGCGTCGACGCCGTCCGCGACGGTGCCGGTGACGCGGAACACGGTCGACGCTCCCGGAGCGAGGTTCAGGCCCTCGACCGACAGGTCCCCCGACTCCGGGCCGCCGTCGCGCGAGATCGTCACGTCGGAGAGGTGCGCGAGCGTCGGCAGGTCGACGACCGTGAATCCTCCGGCCGGTCGATCGCCCGTGTTGCGGACCGCGATCTCGAAGCCGGCCCGACCACCGTGCGCGACCGTCCCGGTCAGGGCGGTCTTGACGATCTCGAGCCGGCCCTCGAGGGGCGGCACCGGGATCTCGGCGCAGGAGGCGGTGGGCTCGTCGGCGCAGGCGTTCTCGACGAGGGGAGGCTCGAAGCCGGTCGGCTGCTCGGTGATCGTCGCGCGGTTGCGCACCGTGAGCGCGTCGTAGCCGTCGGCCACCCGGCCGCTGACGTGCAGGGCGACCTGCCCGCCCGCCGGGATGCCGAGTCCCGTGACCGGCTCGGTCGCGGGCTGCACTCCTCCGGCGCCGTCCTCGATCGTCGCGTCCAGGAGGTGCTCGAGTGCAGGCACGTCGGTGACCGTCACTCCGGACGCGTCGACGGTGCCGGAGTTGCCCACGACGACGTCGAAGCCCGCCGCGCCGCCGTGCGCGGCCGACGGCTGCGAGGCCGTCTTGCGGAGCCACAGCCGCGCCTCGCCGACGGTGTGCGGCACCGTCGCGCAGGGGTTCGCATCGGTGCCGACGGTCGACTCGGAGGGCTGGAAGGGCGCCGACGCGAGGCAGGCCGTGTTGACCAGTGAGCGGTCCCCGTCGCCGCCCACATGCAGGACGACGTCGAAGAGGAGCTCCGCGACCGTGCCCACCGGCAGGGTCCCCGCCGCCCAGGTGATCCGCCCGGTCGCGGGATCGACCGCCGCCGAGCCGTGCGAGGTGCGGATCGAGGCCTCGTCCAGATCGGCGTCGTCGAACACCCCCTCGTCGAGGAAGTCCACGGCCGAGGCGTCCACCGCGTCGCCGGTGCCGTCGGAGGTCAGGGTCACCCGGTAGGGCACCCGGGCTCCGGGGGTCAGCGGCGCGTCCGAGGCGACCGACGAGGTCTTGCCGATCGTGACGTGCGGGGCCAGCGCCCCGAGGCCCGCCTCGGCGGACGCCCCGTCGGCTCCGTAGGCCCAGTCGTCGATGGCGCGCAGGTCGCCGTAGGAGCCGTGCACGGAGTCGTTCGCGTTGGGCGTCCGGTCCTGGTCGGTGTCGTCGCTGCGCCAGCGGTGCACCCCTGCGCTCGAGTCGACCCCCTCGGCACCGGAGGAGACACGCGAGGTGACGGAGTAGCGCTCGGAGTTCGACTCCTCGAGCAGCGAGTCGTCCCAGTGGATCGCCGCGGGATCGCCGCCGCCGCCGGTGGAGCGCACGATCGAGACGCCGCCGACCGAGGTCTCGGCGTCGACCCGGGTGAAGTGGAACTCGTTGGTACGGCCGATCGCGGCCCGGAACCGGACGTCGGGGTCGGTCGTGTCGACGGCGTCGCCGCGGCCGTCCAGGCCGTCCCATGCGACGGCGAAGGGCCCGGGCGCGGCGACGATCTCGGTCAGGCGGACGTCGCGCTCGCCGTCCCAGCGGCCGTCGCCGTCGGCGTCGATGTCGACTCCGACCGTGCCGGGCTGGGTGCCGAGCACTCCGGTCAGCGAGCCGGCGTTCGAACCCGAGCCGGAGCGCCGGTAGGCGAGGTCGGCGATGGTGGGCGCGGCGTAGGCGGGCGCGATCGAGGCGGGCAGATCGGCCGAGGGAGGATCGAGGAACAGCTTGTACGTCTGCAGTCCGTCGACTCCCGTGCGGCCCGACGGCTGGAGGAACTGCGCTCCGACGCCTCCCGCCTCGGTCGACTGCGGCATCGGCACCGAGAGGTAGGAGGGATCGGAGGAGCCGACCCGCACGTTGCCCTTGTTCGTCGCCTGGAGCGTGGACGCGACTCCGTCGTAGTCGCGCAGCGTCATGTCGTAGCGCGCCCCCGTCTCGGTGACGGCGTGCAGCGTGAAAGTGGAGCGCCGGTCCTCGGCGCGGGGATAGCTCTCGCGCGCTCCGGACTGGATCCCGTAGGACGTCGACCAGACCCGGCCCGCGATCGCCTCCCCCTCGGCCGACGAGACGCCGATGCTCCAGACGAGGTTGACCGGCGCGGCCACGTCGTCGTCGGTGACGCTCACCCGGAAGACGCCGGTCGCGTCGGCGACGAAGGATCCGCCCGCGGCGGTGCTCGGCGGCGCCCCGCGCGGGAACACCTGCGTGTCGAGCACGGTGCCGTCGGGCGCGGTGACCGCCGCGGTCCCTCCTCCACTCTCCCCTTCGCCCGACCCCGAGCCGCCCTTCAGCGGATGCAGGTCGACCTGCAGCACCTCGCCCGCGCGCAGCCAGGCCGAGACGGTCGTGACGCCCCCGTTGGTCGCTCCGCCGTGCAGCAGGGTGTTGTCGAGCGTGGTCCGCGGAGGGTCGCCCGCCGCCGCCGCGGGCAGCGCCAGGGCTCCCCCGCCGAGCAGCCCGCCGACGAGCGCGCAGCCCGTCGCCGCGGTGACCGCCGCCCGGAGGCCGCCCCTCCGACGATCAGCCGGCCCCGATCGTTCCGTTCGACTCATCCGTAGTCCTCTCCTCAGCCGCTCGTGCGCATCCGCGCCGGCGACGGTCCGCTTCAGCCCCGTGCGAGGAGAGTAGTGACCATCTGCATGTGGGCGGAGGGCAGGCGCGGAGCACTGTGGAGAACTCACCGGACGAGGTCGTGGGGAGGAGGGGTAGCGGTCGGAGGATCGTCCAGGTCACCGCGCCATTCCCCCGCGCACCCCTCCTCCCTACCCTCGGGGCATGGGATCCACCGCCGCCTCCTCTTCCCTCCTCGCCGCGCCCGCCGAGGCCGCCGCCGTGCTCGCCGAGGGCGGTGCCGCTGTCTGGGAGACCGCGCTGATCCTGCCCACCTACGCGCCGGAGGAGCCCAGCCGCCTGCCGATGTTCCTCGACCGCCGCGTCTACCAGGGCTCCAGCGGCCGGGTGTACCCGCTGCCGTTCATCGACCGGATCGCGCCCGAGCCGGTCGACCGCGAATGGCGGGCCGTCGTGCTCGAGAACGAGTTCGTGCAGGTCGTGGTCCTCCCGGATCTCGGCGGACGCATCCATTCGGGCCGCGACAAGACCATCGGCTACGACTTCTTCTACCGCAACTCCGTCATCAAGCCGGCCCTCGTGGGCCTCGCCGGACCCTGGGTCAGCGGCGGCGTCGAGTTCAACTGGCCGCAGCACCACCGCCCCGGCACCTTCCTGCCCACCGACCACGAGATCGGGCGCGACGAGGACGGCTCCGTGGTCGTCTGGTGCTGCGACCACGACCCACTCAGCCGCATGAAGGGGCTGCACGGCGTGCGCCTGCGACCCGGCTCGAGCCTCGTCGAGCTCGACGTGCGGCTGCACAACCGCACCCGCGAGCGCCGCACCTTCCTCTGGTGGGCGAACGTCGCCGCCCGGGTCCACGACGACTACCAGTCCTTCTTCCCGCGCGACGTGCAGCACGTCGCCGATCACGCGCGGCGCGCCATCACCGCGTTCCCCGCGGCCGACCGCCCGTACTACGGAGTCGACTACCCCGCCCGGGCCGAGCAGGATCCGGGCGCGGAACGCCTCGACTTCTACCGCAGCATCCCGGTCCCCACCTCCTACATGGTCGTCCGCACCGAGGACTCCTTCTTCGGCGGCTACGACCACCGCGCCGGCGCGGGCTTCGTGCACTGGGCCGACCGCCGCGTCGCGCCCGGCAAGAAGCAGTGGACCTGGGGGGACGCGCCGTTCGGGCACGCCTGGGACGCGCAGCTGACCAACTCCGACGGCCCCTACGTCGAACTCATGGCCGGAGTCTTCACCGACAACCAGCCCGACTTCTCGTGGCTGATGCCGGGCGAGACGAAGACGTTCACGCAGTACTGGTACCCGATCCGCGGCATCGGAGTCGCGCACCAGGCGACCCGCGAGACGGCGGTGCACCTCGACGTCGAGGGCGGCCGCATCCGGATCGGAGTCGCGACGACGCGTCGGCACCCGGCCGCGACCGTGCAGCTCCTCGACGACGGCGCCGTCCTGCGCGAGTGGACCGTCGACCTCGGACCGGGCGCTCCGCTGGTCGCGGACGTCCCCACCTCCCGGACCGATCCGGCGGGGCTGGCGGTCGTCGTCCGCTCCGGCGGAGCGACCCTGCTCGCCTACGAGGTGCCCGCGAGGGTGCAGCAGGAGGAGCCGGAGACGGCCACCGAGCCGCCGTCGCCGCGGGAGACCGCCTCCGTCGACGAGCTGTACCTCACCGGCGTGCACCTCGCGCAGTACCGGCACCCCACCCGCTCGCCGCTGCCCTACTGGCGCGAGGCCCTGCGGCGCGATCCCGGGGACGCGCGCGTCCACCTCGCGCTCGCCGAGCACGCGTACGGCCGCGGCGAGTACGACGAGGCGCTCGAGCACTGCGACGCGTCGCTCCGCCGCCTCACCGCGCACAACGCCAACCCCGCCGACACCGAGGCGCTGCACCTGCGCGGGCTGATCCTCGTGCGCCTGGGCCGCCGGCGCGAGGCCGCCGCCGCGTTCGGCAAGGCCGCGTGGGACGGCAAGTGGGCGCACGCCGCGCTCGTCGAGAGCGCGTGCCTCCTCGCGGCCGACGGCGACCACTCCGCAGCCCTCGACGACGTGCGGACCGCGCTGCGCCTGGACACCGACGACCTCCGCGCCCGCGCGCTCGCCGTCGTCTGCCTCCGCGCCCTCGGGCGTGCGGAGGAGGCGGCGCGGCTGCTCGGCGAGACCCTCGCGCTCGATCCGCTCGACCAGCTCGCCCGGACCCTGGACGGACGCGACCCCGCCGATCCGTTCGCGCGGATCGACGCGGCCCTCGACCTCGCCTCGTTCGGCGAGACGGCCGAGGCGGAGCGACTGCTCGCGTCGGTGCTGCACGGGGCGCCCGCTCCGGAGGGGGCCGGCAGCGCCGCCGCGCCCGCCGGCTACCTGCTCGCCCACCTCCTCGAGCGGCAGGGCCGACGCGATGACGCCGCCGCCGTCCGTCGCGACGCCGCCTCGGTCGACGCCGTCCGGGCGTTCCCCGCGGGCCTCGACGCGCACGACGCGCTCGTCGCGGCCGTCGCCGCCGATCCAGCCGACACCCGCGCGCACGCGCTCCTCGGGATGCTGCTCTACGACGCCGGACGCCGCGGGGAGGCCGCCGAGCACTGGCGACGCGCGATCGCCGGCGGCAGCACCGACGCGGTCACCCACCGCAACGCCGGCCTCGCCGCCTACAACGACTCCGGCGACGACGACGCGGCGTGGTCGGCCTACCTGCGCGCCCGCGAGCTCGCTCCCGACGACGCCCGGATCCTCTACGAGCTCGACCAGCTCGCCGCGCGCCTCGGCCACGACGACCGGCTCGCCCGCCTCGAGAGCGAGCTGCCGCTCGTGCTCTCGCGCGACGACCTCACCGTCGGGTACGCCGAGCTGCTCACCGCCGCGGGACGGGCCGCGGAGGCGCTCGACCTGCTCGAATCGCGCCCGTTCCAGCCCTGGGAGGGAGGCGAGGGACGCGCGCTCGCGGCCTGGGACGCGGCACGCGCGGCCCTCGGACTGCCGCTCGGCACCCCTCCCGCATCGCTCGGCGAGGCGCGCCCCGCCTTCACCGCACCGGCGGCCGTGCGCGAGGACGGATCGACCGACTACTTCGCGACAAGCCTGCCCGAGCTGCTGCTGTTCCACCGGGAGTGAGGGACGCCCGCTCCCGGTGCGAGCTCACTCCCCCGTGAAGAGCGCGTTGCACTCGAGCTGCAGCGCGACGTCGTCCCACATCGGGTGCTGCGGAGCCGCGTTCGAGCAGACGATCGAGCCCCAGGCGCCGACGCGCCGCGACTCCGTCATCGCGAGGCGGCAGTACTCGGCGCCGATCGCGCCCTCCTCGAAGCGGCCCTCGAGCGGCGTGTAGCCGACCCAGCCCTCGCCGAAGACGAGCGGGACGCCCCGCAGCGCCGCGTGATCGGCCGCGACGGCGATCCACTGCCGCAGCGTCGAGCGCATCTCGAGGTGGTGCCGGGCGTAGTGCTCCTCGAGCCAGCGGTCGATGGCGGAGGCGTCGCCCCAGTCGTGCGCGTAGATCTCGCCGCGGCCCACGATCGTGGCCGTCAGCTTCCACTGCGACTCGGGCGGCAGGGTCCACTCGGCGATCGGAGGGGCGCCCTCGAGCAGGAACGCCCGCTCGGCGCGCTCCTGCTCGAACCCCTCGAGGGGTCCGCGCAGGCCGAACTCGCTGATCATCTCGTTCAGCACGCCGTAGATGTAGGGATGGAGGGCCAGCACGTCCGAGTTCCACGGGATCCCGCGCATCCCGCCGACGGGCACGTGCGCGTAGTTCACGGCGCACGGCACCCCGGGCGAGAGCTCGTGGAACCGGTCGATCCCCCGGGTCAGGCGCGGAGTGAGGGCGACGGTCGCCGCGTCGATGTCCGTCAGGTCGACGTCCAGCCCGTCGGTGAGGTGCCCCGCCTGCACCTCGTTGTGCAGCTCGACGTAGGCGATCCGGTCGTCGAGACCGTGCTCGGCGACGAACGCCACCAGCGCGGCCTGCGCCTCGGCGAGCCGCTCGGCCCGCTCCTCCGGCGCCACGGCCGTCAGGGCGTCGAACCAGTCGCGCTCGAAGGCGAAGGACGAGGACTGCTGGTACTCCCACGACGAGACGATCACGAACACGCCGTGCCGTCGCGCGGCCTCGAACAGCGCGAGCAGGTGCGCGCGGCCGTCGATCACCGTCTCCTGCTTGACGTCGTACCAGCGCACGCGCTGCCCGTAGGCGCCGCCCAGCGGGCCGAGCCGGAGCTCGCGCGTGTCGAGTCCCGAGCCGAAGAGGAGGAACGGCATCGCGCAGATGCGGATCGTGTTGTACCCGCGCTCGACGGCGCCCGCGAAGGCCGCGTCGAGGTCCTCGAACGGCTCGCCGGGGCCGGTGCGGACGTACCAGGAGAAGTCCCAGAGGGTGATCGTCAGCGTCTCGGGCAGATGGGCGGGCAGCGGGACCGGGACGTAGCGGGAGTCGGGGTAGAGGGGTGCGCGGTTCCGGACTGCGGGGTTCTGGGCTGCGGAGTTCTGGGCCGTCATCGCGCCAGCCTAGGCAGCGCGCCGCGCCGTTCCCATGGCGGATCCGACGGACCGGCTGGACGATCCTCCGTTCCTCGTACACTCGACGACGTGGCGATGACGGACGGCTTCCTCGGGCAGAGACTGCGAGTGCTCCCGGCTCCGCTGGTGCAGCGGGCCCTCGCCGAGCCGATCACCGACCGGCTCCTCGTGACCGATGCTGGACACTTCCCGCATGCGGCGTCCCACAGCCGGAGTCGCCCCCACGGCGCGGACGAGGCGATCGTGATCCTGTGCACGGCCGGCCGTGGCGCGGTCCACGCGGGCGGAGCGACGACGGTGGTGTCGTCCGGGCAGGCCGTCGTGCTGCCCGCCGGCACCCCGCACCGCTACGGCGCCGACCCCGCCGAGCCGTGGTCGGTCTGGTGGCTGCACGTGCGCGGCGCCGACGTGCCCGCGCTGGTCTCGGCCGCTCTCGGCGACGCCACCGGCCCGGTCGTGCCGGTCGGCGACGCCTTCGCCGCCAAGGCCCTGATCGAGCAGGCCGTCCTCGCGCTCGAGCGCGACGAGACCGCCGCGAGCCTCTACTCGGCGAGCGGAGCGGCGTTCCACCTCCTCGCGCAGCTCGCCGCCGACCGCTCCCGCGGCCCCGTCGAGTCCGGCGACCGCATCCGCCTGGCGCAGGAGCACCTCCGCGAGCACTTCGCGTCGCCGACCAGCATCACCGAGCTCGCCGCCCTCGCCGGCCTCAGCCCCTCGCACTTCTCGGCCCTGTTCACCCGCGCGACGGGCCTCGGAGCCGTGGAGTACGTGAAGCGGCTGCGCAGCGCCCGCGCCCGCGAGCTGCTGATCACCACCGACGACACCGTCGCCGAGATCGCGCAGGCGGTCGGCTACTCCGACGCCTTCTACTTCTCGCGCCAGTTCCGCGCCGTGAACGGCACGAGCCCGTCGCAGTACCGGGCGGACCACCGCGCTCAGGCCTGAGCACTCCGCGGCGCGGCGGCCGACCCGTCACGAACGGCAGTCCCATGACCTGGACACCGGGCCGGGGTCGGCCTACTCTGCCCCCGTCGGCGAATCCCCGCCGTCGCGGTCGGAGAAGCGGACCGCATGATCCGCCTGTCGCTCCGCCCGCACCCCGAGTGCAAAGGAGCATCTCGTGAACAAACGCCTCCTCGTCGCAGCGACAGCAGCCGTCGCCGTCACCACCCTCGGCCTCGCGCCCACCGCGCAGGCCGCTCCCTCCCCCCTCTCCTTCGTCTCCGTCACCGACCGGGCCACCGGTCTGTTCTCTCCGCTGAGCTTCGCCGTCGACGCCCGCGGCACCGCCTTCGTCGCGCAGAACTTCGCCGGCCTCCTCACCCGCGTCGCCCCCGACGGCACCACCTCGGTCGCCGCGTCCGCCCCGGGCTCCGAGATCGGGGCCGTCTCGGTCAGGGGCTCCACCGTCTACTACACCGAGGGGATACAGGAGGAGGGGACGGCGCTCCTGCGCTCCGCGCCGACCGGAGGCGGCTCGCCGACGACCCTCGCCGACCTCGGCGAGTACGAGGCCACCGCGAATCCCGACGCCGGCAACACCTACGGTTTCGTGGACCTGCCGGCCGAGTGCGCCGCCCAGGTCGATCCGTCGGTCGCGGGCCCCGCCTCCTACTCCGGAGTCGTGGACGTGCATCCGTACGCCTCCACCGCGACGAGCGCGGGCGTGTACGTCGCCGACGCCGCCGGCAACGCGATCGTGAAGGTCGCGCCCGGAGGGGACGTCTCGACCGTGGCCGTCCTGCCTCCGACCGCACCGGTCACGATCACCGCCGAGACCGCCGCCGCCTTCGGCTTCCCCGCCTGCAGCGCCGGCTACGGCTACTCCTTCGAGCCCGTCCCGACCGACATCGAGGTCGGCCCCGGAGGCTGGCTGTACGTCACCTCGCTGCCCGGCGGCCCCGAGGACCCGAGCCTCGGCGCCCGCGGCTCGGTCCTGAAGATCCACCCCGGCACCGGTGAGGTCCGCACGGTGGCGAAGGGCCTGATCAGCGCGACCGGCCTGGCCGTCGACCGCTTCACGGGCACCATCGCGGTGACCGAGCTGTTCGGAGGACCGCAGGGCACCGGCCGCGTCGCCCTGATCCTGCCGCGCACGTCGACGCCGGTCACGGGACTCGCCGTGACGTCGCCGGCCGCGATCGAGCTGCGCGACGGCGCTCTGTACGTCGCCCGCAACGCCTTCGTGCTCTCGCCGGAGGGCGCTCCGCAGGCGGTCGGCACCCTGACCGTCGCGAGACTCAAGGGCCTGGGCGCGCGCATGACCGCGGTCGACTGAGCGCCGACCGGGCGGAGGAGCAGCACCCCCCTCCGCCCGGACGCCGATTCGCGGAGGGACCCGCCGGCGTGTATAGTCGTACCTCGTTGCGTGCGCCCCCCGGGGTCACGCGATGGACTGCGCCCGTAGCTCAACGGATAGAGCATCTGACTACGGATCAGAAGGTTGGGGGTTCGAATCCCTCCGGGCGCACTCGGAATCCAGACCACTCGGTGGTTCGGAGCCACCGAGTACTGGTTGAGACAGTGCCACTCGCGAGAGTGCTGGAAGGCCCGCTTCGGCGGGCCTTTCTTCGTTGCGGGCGTACATTTCGCGCCAATCGCAGAACGCCCGGTACTCCTCGGATGGGACGAAGACGCCGCCGGTCATGCGCTCCGGGTCGTCGGTCTCGCCGGTCAGGAACGCGATGGTCGTGTCGAGCGCGGCTGCGATTGCCTCCACATCCTTGAGGTACCACCGCGTCTTCCCGTGCATCTTCTGGCTCAGGTAGGTGCGCTGGATACCTGACGCCCGCGCGAGAGATGCCATCGTCATGCGTCGTCGGAACGCCAGGAGCGTGATGCGCTCCGGGGTCGCGGCGTGGTCACCGCCCGGGATGCTGAAAACGTTGCTCATGCGCCAACTCTCGCCGAGAAAGTGAGGATTGTCCACCTTGGCGCTACCGTCTGGCTCATGCGTAACGAATGCTTACACCTACGTCAGAAGCAGAACGGTCAGCAGCCATCCGCCGATCGACCCCGAGCTCACCATGGCCGCTGAGTCCGAGTTCGTCCGACCGGAGCTGACCTTCGAGCGCGAGTTCGGCCAGTACCGCAACTGGTGGACCCGCGACCGGCGAGTCGTCGGCAATGCCCTGAGCATCTATCTGTACCTCCTGAGCCACCGCCGCGACTACGCGATCACACAAGCTCGCGCGCAGCAGGACCTCGGGCTTGGCAAGGACGCGTTCCTGGCAGCGCGACGGCGGCTTGAGAGTGCTGGATACCTCCGCGCAGAGACCGTTCGCTGGCCGGCCGGGTCCGTCGATGAGGCCGGCAAGAAGATCGGCGGCCAGCCCCGGAAGCTCGTCTTCCACGTGCTGGACCCTGAACCAGCCGCCGACCACGACGCGGACCGAGCCAGGGAGGGAAACCCGTCAACGGGGCGGACTTCGATTCTCTCGGCGGACCAGCCGGACGAGTCGGGGTCGGTTGGGCCGAGCGCACGATCCACGGACGACGATCTTCCGAAAGCTGTTAGCCGAGGAGGAATACCCGCACCCGGATCGACCGAAGTCCGGTCACCCGCCGCGGTGCACCCGACAACGGGCTATCCCGCCCTTAAGAAAGACCATTCCCAAGAACACCCCTCGAGGAGAACATCATCACCTCGACAATCGAATGCGCCTGCGCCCACTTTGGAGTACACCGACGAGACGGCCGAACTGCTGCGTCAGTTGCATCCCAGGCTGAATCGATCGCGACTCGAGAAGAAACTGCTCGAGCTGCGTTCCGCTGGTCTCCTTCACAACAGCGTTCAAATGATTGATCTTCTTCAGGCTTCCAGCGCCATCCTCGGCAGAGCACGAGCGACCGTGGTCGACCCAGTCGCGTTCGTGGCTGCGGGAATCGAAGCAAGCCCGTACGAGTGGCTTCGAGCGACCGACGACCGCGAGCACTCGGCCCCTCGCGAGACGATGAACACGCTCTGTGGCACGACAGGACACCTCTGGGAAAGGCACGGCTGGTGCCGACGATGCAGCGCCCAGTCCCCCTGGTGCGGCGGATGCGACTCGACGACGCGACTAGTGCGTTCGGGTGACGTCTGGGTTTCCTGCCCTGCTTGCGAGAGCACCCTCCAAGGCCTTCAGGCGCAGGCCCACGCTGTCAACGACCGCTGACGAAGCGGGGGCCGCCCATAGGCGGCTCGAGGACCGGACCGAAGGCGGCATGCAGTAGCTACCGCACTACTTGATGAAGGACCTACTGAAGTGAGTACTTGCACATGAGCCACAAGACGCTGGCATTCGTCAACCTGAAAGGCGGAACGGGGAAGACGACGTCGACTGCTTTCGTCTCTCATCAACTCGCCAGCACCGATCGCGCCGTCCTGATGGTAGATGCGGACCCTCAGGGCTCTCTTCTTCGATGGAGCGAGAGTGCGGCATGGGCGATCCCGACGATTGCACTGCCGGTCCGGAACTTGGACTCTCGCCTCGGCGGCATCGTGCCGCCCGGTGTAGAGATAGTCGTCGTGGACACTCCACCGACCGATGACCAGCGAGGTATCACCGCGGCAGCGATCCGGAGTGCCGATGTCCTGGTCGTCCCCATGGCGCCCACGCTGCTCGATTTTGAAAGATTCAAAGACGTCTCAGCACTCATCGAACTCGAGCGTGCTGACCGACCTGCAGCCGCGAGGACAGTCGTGCTACTGAACCGAACAGTCACGAACGCTCGATCGACGCGGATGTACCGTGAAATCATCACCGAGCTCGGACATCAAGTTCTCGAGTCGGAAGTAGCTCGAAGAGAAGTGGTCGCACAATCCTTCGGGTCTCGAGTCGCATTCGGTTCTGTATTCGAGGCCGTTGCGCGCGAGGTCGCTGAACTACTGGAGTCGCCGTGAACTCGGCCGCGCAGCAACTGGCAGAGCGACTTCGCGACGCCGCTCGCACACCTTCCGCGACCGCCGAGCCGACGCGCGCACAACCAGCAGGGCCCCCGATCCGGACAAAACCGATCAGGGTGACGGCGGATCTGCCGCCGAGTACCTATCGAACCCTGAACGCGCTGACGCAAGACCTGGCGGCCGCGCTAGCACGACCCCGAGTGCATCAAGTAGAGGTCATCCGGGCTCTCATCGAGCTCGCCGGGGACGGATCACCATTAGCTCAGCAGATACGTGATGCAGTAGTGCAGCGAGTCCGTAGATGAACGACTGACACCATTTACCGTCCTCGTGGGCAGCGACGTCACGACTGCGGTGGCGCGGACCACTCCTGCAGGGCGAGCACCAGGACGTCGAGTCGAGCGCGATCCAGGACGTACTCCTGCCGGTGCCAATCACCCGTCGAGGCTTGAAGCGCGCGTACGCGAAGGATGCCGAGGCTTCTGAGCCCGGCCAGGTGGAACTGGAGGGTCTTCAAATTGACGCTGAGCGCGCTTGCGATCGCTCCCCTGGTCGACGGCCCGCTCTGCACCAGGAAGTCGATGATCGCCAACCGGACCCGGTTGCCGAACGCATCCGACGCCGCAAGGACGTCGTCGGGGAGTTCGAAGGAATCTCGGGTTGTCACACGCCAAGTTTCCCGGAACCGCTGCAGCCAGCGACGAGCGACTCTAGGATATTATTATGATCCTTAAATTCGGCACGCGGTTCGACCTGGACGCTCCCGCGTCAGACATCCTGATCCGGGCGGTGATCCTCGCACCTCCTCTTCGCCTCGAATCTGGAGACTGGGCCTTCCCTATCGCAGCCGGTCACTCTCGAGACGTCGTCCTTGGTGAGGTGCGAGTCGACGCACGTCTAATGAGTCCGAGCCAGTTCGCCGAGCACGGGGAGTGGTGAATCGAAGGTGTTGTCGAGTTCGTCCGCGACCGGAACTCGGCGGTCGACGAGGACATCGCGCCCGGCTTGCTCACGATCTTCGCCGTTGAGGCAGAACGCGTCGGGCTGGAGCCCGACCTGTCAGGCTGACATTGAATTCGACGGACTCGGCGATCTCGACACCTGGAGCTGGATGAACGCGATGAGGATGGAGCTGCCGCGGATCGCTCCGCGACCCTTGCCATGGATCCTTCTGCCGCAGCCGGATCCGTCGCGGCAGATCCTCCTGTAAAAAAACGAGGCGCCTTCCGCGGCGCCACCGAAGACACGCACGGTCACGGTCGCGCTAGTCCCCCCTCCGACGAAGCACTCAACCGCGACCCGTTCCGCACCACTGACCGGCTCGGAGCAGACGCCCGATACCGTCACAAAGAGCCGCAGCTGGTGCAGCCGCGGGCGGTCGGGACGAGCAGGAAGGACGGAACTCGGAGGACCGTGGCCGGTGACCGCGCGCCGATCTCGAAAGTTGGAGTGGGGCACGTGGACTCGAGCTGAACACACGGAACTCGAGGACGACCACGACGAATGAGGCTTCGCCCGAGCGGCCGGAGGTCAGTCGGAGCCGTCCTGGCTTCTCCAGGCGGCCGATTCGGGCATACGCCTCCTCATCGTCACCGAGTGTGCAGGAAACGGTTCTTACGAGCGAACGACACCGATCTTGATACCGATTTCAACAGAAAGCAAGCCCGAGAACTCAGACTTGTCCACACATTCCTCCGCGCCAGATGTCGGGTAACGCCGGACTCTGATAACGGTTTCTTGAAAACCTTCTCATCGCTCCGAATCGGCGTTACAGTCGCCCTGTTCGCCTGGCACCGTCCGCGACCTGCGCTGTCGAGCGCCGGTCGCAGGACCCGCCGACGACGAGACGCTCGTCCGGTCATCCCGGCACGAGGGCAGCCACTGTTCGATGAGGAGCAACCATGATCACAGTTTTCAGAGCGCGCGGGTCCCGAGAGGGGCAGCGAGAGCCAGGATCGGGGGCGGTGTCTCCACTGGCCGCGACTTCCCCAGGAGCATCGTTCCGCAGAGCCCTCGCCCGCCTGGTCACAGCCGCCCTCGTGGCGCCGATGCTCGTCACCCTGGGCGCCGGAGCCGCACAGGCAGCGGACGTGACCGTGCCCCAGCCCGCGGTCAAGTACGACTTCAACGACGTGAGCACTTCCGTGATCGCGAACAGCGGCACCGCGGGATCCGCGCTGAACGCGCGACTGAAGAACGCCACCACCCTGGCCCGCGGCACCGGCGCGACCCCGGCCAGCGGCGCCTCCGGAGTCCTGCCGGGAGCTCCGCAGGGGCAGACCACCGCCCCCTACCTCGAGGTGCCGAACGGCGTCTTCACCGGCGCGAACGCCCTGTCTGTCTCGACCTGGATCAAGTGGGACGGGCAGTACGCGAACCAGAACCCGTGGGCCTACATCATCGGCAGCGACGCACTGCCCGCCGACAACTGGGGCACCTACCTCACGCCGAGCGAGGACGGGAAGTCCCGTGCCACTGCGAACTCCGGCACCGAGGTCAAGGCCGACGACCAGGTCCCGCTCCCCGCGAACAAGTGGACCCTCATCACGACGACGCTCAACGGCACGAGCATGTCGTACTACCTCAACGGCGCACTCGTGCGCACCGAGGCCGTGAACATCGACTTCAGCCGCCTGACCAGCGGCGGCAGCACCCGATCGGGCCTGATCGGCAGGGTCCCGTGGTCGGGCCCGTTCGCCGCGACCTTCCCGGGCGCGTTCGACGACTTCTCGATCTACCGCGAGGCGCTGAGCGCCGACCAGGTCGGGCAGCTCTACCGCAGCTACACCGGAGACGTGACCTCGGTCTCCCAGTCGACCTGGGCCGTCACGACCCCGGTCGGAGTGCAGCCGGCCCTGCCCGCGAACCTGCAGGCCACGTACTCCTCGGGGATGACAGCGCAGCTGCCCATCACGTGGGACCCGATCCCCGCGGCGCAGTACCAGACAGCGGGAACGAGCTTCGACGTCAAGGGCGCCGTCCCCGGATGGACCGGCCCGCTCACGACACGGGTGACCGTGCAGGAGCGCCAGACCGAGTCGATCGTCGCCGACTTCGCCCAGCCCACCGGGCAGTTCCGCGGAGGCGCCTCCGGGACCCTCTACGGATTCGGTGACGAGCAGTCGCCCACCCAGGCACTCGTCAACGGCGCGGCGATCACCAACACGTCGCAGAAGCCGCCGCTGGGCACGCAGCACCCGGGCGGTGACGTCTTCGACATCGAGGACACCTTCTTCGCCAAGAACGGCAAGGAGCTGTACGTCTACACGCAGGACTACTACCCCGACTGGCCGTACTTCGGCGGACAGCGGCCCGGCGACGATCTGACCTTCACCCGCGGAGCCGACGGCGTGCTGACCGGCGCGAAGACGCAGGGCGGCAACGGCGTCTGGGACTACCTCGAGATCCTCGAGGTCGTCACCGAGCGCATCGCGGCGAACGCCGACGACCCCGACAAGTACGTCCTGATCCCTTTCAACGAGCCCGACTGGATCTGGTACTCCGGCGACAAGCGCAACAAGTACCTCATCGACGGCAAGCAGCCCGACAGCTTCACCCCGGGCGGCATCGGCGACTGGGAGGCGGCGCACGACGTCATCACCGCGGTCTACGCGAAGCACGGACTGCAGAAGCCCCGCATCGCGGGTCCCGGCGACTCGATCTGGATGGGCTCCGAGCGCAACCGGTACTTCTTGAAGGCCGCCGTCGCCCAAGGCACCGTTCCGGACGTCTTCGTCTGGCACGAACTCAACGGCTACGTCTGGCTCCCCCAGCGCGCGGCCGAGGCCCGTCAGGACTTCCTCGCCGCCGGCATCCCCGCCGAGAAGGCGCCGTCCATCAACATCACCGAGTACGGCGCCAGCACCGACATGAGCTCGCCGTACAACCTGCTGCGCTGGTTCTCGGGTTTCGAGGCCGCCAAGGTCGACGCCCAGACGGCGTACTGGACCGCCTCGGGCACCCTGTCCGACAACCAGGCGAAGGTCAACGACGCCAACGGAGGCTGGTGG
Source organism: Rathayibacter sp. Leaf299 (assembly GCF_001423055.1). Classification (NCBI taxonomy): domain Bacteria; kingdom Bacillati; phylum Actinomycetota; class Actinomycetes; order Micrococcales; family Microbacteriaceae; genus Rathayibacter; species Rathayibacter sp. Leaf299. The sequence continues at coordinate 437,873 of NZ_LMNT01000002.1, read as the reverse complement.
CTGTTCAAGTGGTACGGCGACATGACCGGATCCACCACCGCCAAGGTCACCACCGGTGAGCAGAAGGTCATCGCGGCCTTCGACAAGGTCCAGAAGCGCGGACAGGTCCTCTTCGGCGGCACCACTGCAGGAAAGGACGCCTCCGTCACGATCAACGGCATCGACCCGGCCGTCTTCGGCACCTCGGTCGACGTTGAGGTCCGCGAGGCGAACGTGAACGGCGTCGACGGCGTCTCGGGCACTCCCCCGGTCGTCACAGCGATCGAGAACGCCGCCATCACCGACGGCACCCTCGCCGTCCGCGTCCCGTCCTCCGCCGCGAGCAGCGTCTACCAGCTGGTCTTCACTCCCAGCCAGGCGCGCGACGTGACCGCGCAGAAGTCGGCGCAGGCCGACCACTACGTCATGGAGGCCGAGAACTCGGCCCTCACCTCCGCCGAGATCCGCACGCCCTCGGGCTACCGCGCCTCGAACGAGAAGGACGTCCGCGGATTCGACAAGGTCGGCTCGAAGGCGGAGTGGACCGTCGCGGTCGCGAAGCCGGGTCTGTACCGGCTGCAGGTCCTCGGCGCCTCGCCCGGAGTCCCCGTGCAGCACGCCCTGTTCATCGACGGCGCCTTCAACCAGAAGGTCCAGTGGGGCGCCAGCGCCATGAAGCCGTTCAACGTCCAGTCCGTCGCCCGAGGCAGCGCGGAGGTGCTCGTGCAGCTCAGCGCCGGCACGCACGTCCTCGGACTGCGCACCAGCCAGGACGGCACGACCCTGCTGCCCAACGCGGGCTACAGCCGGGACAACGCGAGCGGGGTCACCCTCGACCGCTTCGACCTGACCCGCGTCGGCGACACGGTCAACACCGAGAGCCAGGACTACCCCGCCTCGAGCCTGCGCCTCTTCGGCGGCGCCGCCCTCGACTTCGCCGCCCCCGCCACCGCGGGCTGGGCGAAGATCGGCAGCACCGGTCGCGTCGACGCCTACCCGGCGGCGTACGAGTCCGGCTACTACGACGTCGCCGTCTCCTGGAAGGGCGCCGCAGCCGCGAAACTCGAGCTCACGGTGAACGGCCGCGTCGCCGCCTCCTTCACCGCGAAGGACGCGAACGCGACCACCTCGACCGTCCGGGTGCACCTGCCCGAGGGCATCTCCGAGCTCGAGCTGCGCAGCTCGACCGGGGCCCTGGTCGACAGCATCCGCACCACCCGCGCGGTCGATGGTGACGCGGCCATCACCCGCATCGAAGCCGAGAGCAGCACGATCACCCGGGGAGGCACGGCCGCCGTCAAGACATTCGGCACCGGCCCCACCGACGGACTCGCGACCAACGGGTCCGGCACCGGGTACGTCACCGGTCTGGGCATCACGGACGCCGTGAAGGCGAACCAGGGCACCCTGACCGTGCCGCGCTCCGGCAGCTTCGCGAAGGCGGGCGAGTACGACGTCACGGTGCACTACTCCAACGACGACATCGAGGGCACCCACTCCTACAACCCGCAGGTCGTCGATGCCGGCCTGCAGGCGACAGAGCAGGGCAGCAGCGCACTCGTCGGCCGTTCGACGTTCCGGTACACGTACCTGGCGACGAACTTCTGGGAGGCGCGCATGTCGATGGCACTCGGGACGGACTCGGCCCCGATCACCTTCGGCAACACTCGCGAGACGCTCTACATCGACGAGGGCCCCACCGGCAGCACCGACGACGACCGGGTCCTGCCCGGCTACGCCATCGCACCCGACGTGGACTGGATCGAGTTCGCTCCGTTCGTGATCGACGCCACCGCGCCGACGCCCACCGTCGAGACGGTCGCGACGACGTCCAGCCGATGCGTCTCGGCGAAGTCGGTCCTCACCGTGAAGGTGCAGAACGAGCACGCGGCTCCGATCACCGTGAAGGTCACCACCCCCTACGGAGTGAAGACCCACACCGATGTCGCCCCCGGCGCCTTCGGTACCACGGCCTACACCACGCGCCTGAAGTCGATGCCCGCGGGCACCGTGACGGTCGAGGCCACGGCCGTGATCGGCGGGAAGAACGTCACCACGACGACGACCACGCCGTACACAGCGCGAGTGTGCTGATCCCGGTGCGGGGCCGGTCACGGCCCCGCACCCACCGAAGCCTCAGCCGCGGTCGTCGATACAGCGACGGTCGACAGAACTCCCATCACGGGCGCGGCGCCCGCGCCGACCTCCGCACGGTCCTGCCTGACCAGGAACAGGGGGCGATCACGCGAAACTCCGCTCTGCTACCCCGGGCCGACGACCGGCCGACGCAGCAGCGCTCCCACCATCCGGCCGGTGACGACGCCGACCATGCAGACCGAAGGACGAATCATGAAGACGAACCACGTGCTCACCCGAACCGCCGCCGCCGCGATCGGTGCGCTCCTCCTGCTCGGCACGGCCGCCACCGCAGCAGCCGCCGAGACCGAGCTCGGCAACGACTCCGTCGACGTCTCGGTCGACATCGCCCCGCTCCCGACCCAGGGCGCACTCTCGATGACCGTCGGCGGATCCGGCACCGTCCTGACGGAGGACGGCTCGACCGCGTTGGTGAGGGAATTCACGGGCGAGCTCCCGACTGTCACCGTCACGGACACCCGTGCTCCCGAGGACGTCCCGGAAGGAGCCGGCTGGTACGTCGTCGGATCTGCGACCGCGTTCGTCGGCTCGGACGGCCAGCCCGAGATCGGAGCCGATCACCTCGGCTGGACTCCACGACTGCTCGACGGCGGCGAGAGCGGACTCGTGGCCGAGGGCGAGCAGGTGAACACCGTGCTCGACACCGGAGACGACTCGCTCGGACTCGTCGACCAGGAGTTCCTGGCGATCACGGACGACTCGGCCGCCGTGATCACCGAAGGGCAGTGGACGGCCACCGCGGACCTCGTCCTCAAGACCGAGCCCACCGTGGCCGCCGGCGACTACTCCGCGACGCTGACTCTCTCGCTCTTCGAATAGCTCAGAGCAGCCGGGAGGGGTGGGGCGGTCATCGGGTCGCCCCACCCCTCCCGTCGTCAGCGGAGCGCTGAGCGGGCACGAGTGATCGCGCGGACGGTGGAGGTGACGTGCTGCGATCGCGGGCACGAGCTCCCGGCGGTTGCGGACGTGGAGTCAGTCGGGCCGGCGCCATCTGCCACGACTCCCCCCGGCGGGAGGAAGCGGTTGTCCGTGTACTCACAGGGCATCCCGGGATCGACGGCGGCGACCCAGCGTGGACGTCATGGAGATAAGGCGGTTTCGGCCCGCCATCGGACGTGGATGCCGGAGCGGCAGATGCCGGCGTAGGTGATGTCGATCATGACGTCTGTGAGCCGACGTCGCGGCGCTCGATCATGGTCGTGATCAGCGGCTCGGTGGCCGACGGTGCCGCGTAGGCGGTGACAGTGCGCATGGTGTCCTTCGTGATGTGGTGGAAGGGTCGGTGAGGATCGGTCGGTGGGAACGGGGTCAGGTGTAGGCGAGGAAGCGCCCGGCGAAGACGACTCCAGTCCAGGCGGTCAACGAGACGATCGCGGCGAGGCGCGCCGCGAGCGGAGTCGCGGCGGCGTCCGCCCACTTCTCGACGTTCCGGTACACCCCGCGGTGGAACACGAGGATGTTCGCCGCGGCGACGAGAAGCAGTCCAAGCTTCCACGGCGCCGCGCCCGAGGAGACGACCACCGGAGCCTGCGCGGTCAGCAGCACGGCTCCGGTGGCGAGAGCGACGACCAGACCGACGTGGGAGATCGGCAGCAGGACGCGCGCGGCGGTGGTGACGGCGGCGATCCGGTGCCCGATCCCGAGTAGGCGGAGGTCGAAGGCGAAGGCGGGACCGATCAGGGCGGCGATCCCCAGGATGTGGACGCTCTCGAGGGTGGGGTACAGGAACGGGGTGCCCCGCACGGCCGCGCCCAGCGTTGAGTCCTGCAGCCAGCTCGAGACCAGGAGGATCCACTCGGGCATCGGGGCTCAGCTCCGCCGGGTCGCGCGTCGCAGGTAGAGGAAGCCCCCAGCCAGAGCGGCGAGCACGACGAACCCGAACACCGTCCAGACGCCCGCGGTGCTGCCCGGGTCGCCCTCGGCACCGGCCGTCGGGGAGGTGCTCTCGCCCGTCGTCGGAGAAGGGGTCTCCAGGGGATCCGCTGCGGTCTCGGCAGGCGTCTGCTCCGCGCTGCTCCCGGCGGAGGGAGCGGCGGCGGCGGGCAGCGGGGCGCGGACGGGCAGGGTGCTTCCGAGCACCTGGTTGACGGGCACGTCGTCGTCGCCGTACCAGAACACCACCGGGCGGAAGAGGCCGTCATCGTCCCGATTGATGTACCCCACTCCTTGGAAGCGCTCTCCGACCTCGAGCGCCCGGCCCAGACCCCACCTCCCGGACCAAGCCGGAGGAGCGATGATCACCTCGAGTTCCTCGTGAGGACCGCTGTACGCGAGCGCTGCCTCGACCCGGGTGCTGTCCTCCGGATCCTGCAGGTCCTCCGGGATTTCGAGCTCGGGGGTGTCAGCGGGAAGAGTGCGGTCGAGCGTCGTCTCGAAGAGGGAGTGCGGCTCGCCCCACGTGCCCTCGGTGGAGACGGTGCCCGCGAGGTAGACGAGCCGGTCGGTCTCGAAACCGTCCCAGCCGTGGTGAGCGGATGCCGGCGCCGCCGGGAGCACGATCAGAAGCGTCGTCGCCGCAGCAGCCAACGCGGAGATCGGTCCGCGTCGGGACCGGTGCGGCGATGTCGTCGGGGTGGTCGTCATGGTCGTGAGCCTCTCGAGTGTTCCGGTGCAGCGCGGTCAACGCTAAATCGGCGGTTCCCGCGTCTGAGAGGGTCTGCTCGAACCCCCCTTGCCGCCTCGTCGTCGCGAGCAGGGCCGCTGCGAGCAGCGGTCCCGCTCACCACGTCGTCCTCCGACGACTCAGCCGGCGGAGGCGACGTCGAAGCCGATGATGCGGTCGTCGTCGTCTCCGGGGTCGCCGCGGCCGTCGGTGTTGCTCGTAGCGACCCACAGGCTCCCGTCGGGCGCCTCGGCCGCATCGCGCAGGCGGCCGAACTCTCCCACCGCGTGGTCCGTCCACGTGGTCGGGTCGGCGACGGGCACGGCGCGCAGCACCTGACCTCGGAGATTCGCGAGGAACAGCGTTCCGTCGACCTCCGCCATGCCGCTCGGGCTCGCCTCGTCCGGGGTCCACTGCTGCACCGGGTCGACGAAGCGGTCGTCGCCGGCGGCGCCCTCGACCGTGGGCCAGCCGTAGTCCTCGCCGGGCCGGATGATGTTCAGCTCGTCCCAGGTGTCCTGACCGAACTCGGTCGCGAAGAGGGTGCCGTCCTCGGCCCAGGCGAGGCCCTGCGGATTGCGGTGGCCCGAGCTGTAGACGAGGGAGCCGGGGTACGGGTTGTCCTCCGGGACAGCGCCGTCGGGCGTCATGCGGAGGATCTTGCCGCCGAGGGAGTCGAGGTCCTGCGCCCGCTCGGTGCGGCCCGCGTCGCCGACGGTCGCGTAGAGCATCCCGTCCGGGCCGAACGCGATCCGCCCGCCGTCGTGGTAGCTCGCGGAGGGGAGGCCGTCGAGGATCGTCTCGGATCCGCCGAGCGCGAGCGCACCCGGCTCCCCCGTCACGTCGAAGCGCTGGATGCGGTTGCCGTCCGACCCGGTCGAGTAGGCGTACAGGCGTCCCTCGTCGTCGACCGCGAGACCGAGCAGTCCGCTCTCGCCGCGGGACACGACTCCGTCGACGGTGCCGATCGGACGGGTCGATCCGTCGGAGGCGAGCTCGAGGATCCGTCCGCTGTCGCGCTCGCTCACGAGCGGAGTGCCGCCCCGGAACACGATCGACCAGGGAGCCTCGAGGCCCGCGGTGACGACGGAGCTCCCGTCGAGCACCGCGGTGGCGGCACCGGTGCCGGCAGGAGTCGTCGGCGAGGACAGGACGCTCTCGCGCGGCTCGGCCGCCGGTGCCGTGCACGACGAGAGGACGGCCGCAAGAGCGAGGGAGGTGAGGACGACGGCGGAACGGGTGATCGGAGGAGTCATGGAACTGCTCGATTCTGCTGAGGAGGGGAAGAGGGAGAGGGAGGCGCGGTTCACCGCGCGTCTCACTCCCTCCGGACCGTCACCGGCCCCTCCGCCGCGTCTCGCAGCGCCTCGACATCGCCGAACGTGCCCAGCGGCACGATCCCCGGATACGAGCCGACATCGTCGTAGTAGAGGACGAGGCCCTGATCGGGCGCGTAGTAGCCGAGCGTTCCCGCCGGTGCGGCGGCTCTCTCCGGAGCGCCGTCGAGGTCGAGCGGAGCGGGGAGCGTCGCGATCTTCTCCTGCCCGCCGTACTCGCGGAAGTCGAGTTCGATCGGGAGCTGGGCGAGGAGCGAGCGGCCCGCGGCCGTGTCCTCCACGGTCCCGGTGATGACGACATCGCCGAACTGCAGCGCGATCGACGCAGGGCCTGCATGGTCCTCCGCCGCCGGAGAGGACCTCTCGGGAGTGACGGGTGCTGTCGTCTCGGGAGTCGCGGGTGCTGTCGCCGCGGGAGCCGCCTCCGTCGGCGACAGGGTGCTCGTGCGGGAGGGCGACTCGGCGCCCTGCCCCGCGACGCTGCACCCGGAGACAGACAGCAGCAGAGAAGCAGCGCAGGCGAGGACGGCTGAGCCTCGTCCGGGGCCGGAGGCGGAGACGCTCATCAGCCGACCGTCTGCCCGCCGTCGACCACGAGGACGTGGCCCACCGTGAAGGCGGCCTCGGGCGACAGCAGCCACAGCACCGCGGAGGCGATCTCCTCGACCGTGCCCAGACGCCCGATCGGCTCCTGCGAGATCATCGCGTCGTAGCCCTCCTCGGTGCCGCCGGTGGCACGCTCGATCATCTTCGTGTCGATCACCCCGGGAGCCACCGCGTTGATGCGGATCCGGTCGCCGATGGCCTCGAGGGCGGCCGACTTGGTGAGTCCGATGACCGCGTGCTTCGCCGCGGCGTACCCGGCCTGCCCGGCGATGCCGATGACTCCGGCACCCGAGGACGTGTTGACGATCGCGCCTCCGCCCGACGCTGTCATGAGGCGGATCTCCTGCGTCATGCAGTGGTACACCCCGTGCAGATCGGTGTCGACGATGCGGGTCCACTCGTCGTCGTCCAGGTCGACAAGGGTCGTCTGGGACTGCTCGACGCCCGCGTTGTTGAACGCGACGTCGACGCGACCGTAGGCCTCGACTGCGAGATCGAAGGCGCGGGCGACCTCGGCCCTGCTGCGCACGTCGCAGTCGACGGCGATCGCCTCCCCGCCCGCCTCGGTGATGGCCCGGACGGTCTCGGCCTGACCCGCGCCGGGCAGGTCGACGACGACGACTCGGGCGCCTTCTGCGGCGAGAGCGGTCGCCACGGCCTTGCCGATGCCGGTACCGGCTCCGGTGACGAATGCGGACGAGTGTTCGAAACGGCTGACGTCTGTCATGGTCTTCTTCTCCTTCGGATGGGCGAGCGGCGATGGCGTTCCCGCGGTCGCGGGAGCGGGATCGACACCCGCGAGCTGGATCCGCAACGACGATCGTGTCGTCCCTGCGGCCCGGGCATCCGGTTCACCCTCCCCGCTCGAGGCGGTGCGAGTGCCCCGGAGGTGCTGCCCGTGTCGCGCTCCTTCCAGGCAAGAGCATCCGACGCGGGTGAGCCAGGGGTCTGGCGTGACGGGTTCCAGCAGGACCCCCTGGATGCGCGTCAGTCCGAGGCGGGTGCCGCCGCATTGACCTGCGCGAGCGCGTTCAAGGTCCGGGGGTAGCCGATGAGGGCGACCAGCACCGTGAGGACGGCGAGGAGGTCGGCCCGAGTGTTCCCGACGGCGAGATTGGCGGTGACATGGCTCTTGACCTGGAGGTCGGCGCCCCCGAGGGCGGCGAGCAGGGCGAACGTGATGAGCTCGCGCTGCCTGAGGTCGAGACCGGAGCGGGTGTAGTAGTCGCCGAAGCAGTTGCCGGCGAGGAACTCCGAGAACTGACGCGCATCGGCCGGGCCCGAGAAGAGCCCGTCGACCACCCCTGCCCCGAAGATCTCCGTCTGCACGGCGAGGCCGGTGTCGCGCCGCGTCTCGGGAGTCGTGGTCGACTGCCCCTCGAGGGGCAGGGCGATCCCGTGAGCGGTGAAGACCTCGTTGCTCAGGACGATGAACTCGATCGCCCGCGCACTGCCGACGTAGGCGACGGCCTGGTAGGTCACCTCCTTCACCTCGATCGGGCGGACGCCGACCTCGAGTGCGGCGCCCAGCAGCGCGCGGAACTCGCTCGCCGCCCCGACGGCGATGCTGGCCGCGAGCTGATAGAGCAACCGCTCGCGACGATCGAGGTCGACGTGCCCGAGCGTCTCTCCGAACGCGAAGTCCCGGTAGAGCGCGAGGAAATCCGGGTCGGTCGCGCCGAGCGACATGCCGTCCGGGTCGGGTCGTGCGGGGAACAAGGTCGCGAATTCGGCGAGAGCGTCCTCGTGGGTGGTCATGACGGTGTCCTTCCGGTGAGCGGGTCCACGACGCTCACGCATCGGTGCCAGAGCACTCGGCATCGGTCACGTGCTCGAGCCACGTCGTGGTCGTGGCGGGATCGTCCCCGTTCTCGGTCATGGCGACGTGCTCCATGAAGCGGTCGGCGGGCGCTGCGTGCCAGTGCTCCTGGCCCGGAGGCGTGTAGACCGTCTGACCGGGAAGGGCCTCGATCACGACACCGTCGCGGGTGCCGAAGCGGCCGACGCCCTCCGTCACGCGGAGGTACTGCCCGCGGGCGTGCGAGTGCCAGGCGGTCCGGGCGCCGGGGGCGAAGCGGACGGTGGCGACGGTCATGTGCTGGCCGTCCTCGTGCGGGACGGCGATCATGTCGAGCCAGACGTCGCCGGCGAACTGCTCGGGAGGGTTCTTCGTCGTGGGCCGGGAGGGCTCGATGTTCACGGTGTGCTCCTTCTTCCTCGGGTTCTTCCTCAGGTTTTTCCTCAGGGAATGCGCCGCGGGATCCGGTCCGCGCGGTGCGGCGTGGCGGGGCGGATCAGAAGGTGATCATCGCCTTGAGCACCTGACGGTCGTCCATCGCGCGGTAGGCCTCGGGGACGTCGTCGAGCGCCACGGTCCGATCGAACACCTTGCCGGGGTCGATGCTCCCGTCGAGGATCGCCGGCATGAGCTGCTCGATGTAGCCGCGAACGGGCGCGGGCCCGCCGGTCAGGGTGATGTTGCCTCCGAAAAGGCTGCCGAAGCCGACGGGAGCGTCCTCGTACTGCGGGACGCCGACGCGGCTGATGACGCCGCCGGGGCGGACGATCCGGTACGCCTGCTCGTAGGCGGGCATGTGGCCGACTGCTTCGAGCACCTTCCGCACTCCGACGCCGCCGGTGAGTTCCTTCACCTTCGCGATGCCCTCCTCACCGCGCTCGGCGACGACATCGGTGGCTCCGAACTCGATGCCGAGGTCGGTGCGAGCCGTGTGGCGGCCCATCAGGATGATGCGCTCGGCGCCCTTCTGCTTGGCCGAGAGCACGGCCATAAGCCCGACGGCACCGTCGCCGATCACTGCGACGGAGTCGCCCGGCGAGACGTGCGCGCTGGTGGCGGCGTGCCATCCCGTGCCGTACACGTCCGACAGGGTCAGAAGCGAGGTGAGTAGCGGCGACGACTCGTCGACGCCGGGGATCTTCACCAGGGTGCCGTCGGCGAGAGGCACTCGGATGGCCTCTGCCTGACCGCCTCCCATGCCGGGCATGTCCCAGAACCCGCCGTGCACGCAGGAGGTGTAGAGCCCCTCCTGGCAGAACTCGCAGGTGCCGTCCGAGAAGGAGAACGGCGAGACGACGAGGTCGCCGACCGCGAGGGTGCGGACGTCGGCTCCGATGTCCTCGACGACGCCGATGAACTCGTGGCCCATCGAGACTCCGTCGGAGCTCTTCTCCATGCCGTGGTATGGGTGCAGGTCGGACCCGCAGACGCAGGCGCGGACGATGCGCACGACCGCATCGGCCGCCTCCTGCAGGACGGGATCGGGGACGTCGATGATGCGGACATCGCCGGCGCCGAACATGTATGCAGCCTTCATGAGGATTTCCTGTTCTGTGCGGGTGACGGGCGGACGGGGTCAGTCCGCGCGTCGGAGGGTGACGGGGATGCCGTCGGCGAGGTCTTCGACCGGGCCGACGTCGTCGAAGGAACCGAGAGGGACGATCCCCGAGAACGTGCCCACGTACTCGTAATAGAGCACGAGGTTGCGGGTGGGGCCGTAGTAGCCGATCGTCCGCGGCTGCGCATCGCTGCGCGTGGGCGCTCCGGTGAGGTCCAGCGCCTCGCCGAGATCCGCCAGCTTCTCCTGCCCGCCCATGTCGCGGAACGGAAGGGTCAGCGGCAGGCGGGCGAGGAGGGATGCGCTCGTCGCACCGCCCTCGAGCCGGCCCGGGATCTCGACGCCGTCGATCTCGAGGACGATCGCGGTCGGCGGTTCTGAGGTGGCGGTCATCCGGAACTCCTGTGGTCGGGCGCTCAGTGCGCGTCGAGGTGGTCGACGGTGTAGGCCGTGCGGCGGCCGTAGAAGGTGATCACGAGGGCGATCGCGCCGAGCACCGCCATGAGGCCGGCGAGAACGAGGGTGTCGAACCTCTCGAGCAGCACCGCGCCCAGGACGCCCGCCGAGAAGATCGCGAGGTTGAACGCGACGGGGAGGAAGGAGTTGGCCACGTCGGAGTTCTCGCGACCCGATCTGCTGAGCGCCGACTGGAGCTGAGGCGCGGCGCCACCGAAGGTGATGCCCCACAGGATGCTCGCCACCACCACGGCCGCGGGAGCACCGCGACCCACCATCAGGATCAGGCCGGCGAGGACGAACACCGCGAGACTCAGGTGCAGCAGAGCACGGGGGTAGCGGTCGATGACGGCCGCGGTGATCGCGACGCCGACGATCGAGGACACGCCGTAGACGAGCAGCACGAGGTCGGGGCCGAGGCCTGAGCCTCCCTCGCGGAGGAACGGAGCGATGTAGGTGTAGATCGTGTTGTGCGCGAGCATCCAGACGAAGATCGTCAGGCACACGATCGCGACGCCCGGCATCGCGAAGACCTTGATCAGCGGCAGGCTCCCCTTCGCCGACGCCGACTGGCCGGGAGCGTCCGGGACGAAGAGGGCGATCAGCACCAGGGTGAGGAGCGCGATCAGGCTCAGCCCGCCGAACGACCAGCGCCAGTCGAAGGTGGTTCCGAGCCACGCCCCCAGCGGAGTGCCGAGCGCGAAGCCGACCGGGGCGCCGACCGACACGATCGACAGTGCCAGACCGGCGCGGCGGCGAGGGCTGATCCGGCGTCCGTAGGCGGCGAGCATGCCCCAGATGACACCGGTGAACGCTCCCGCGAAGAAGCGCGAGACGAGCGACACGACGACATCGCTCGACAGCGCGGTGACGGTGTTCGCGACGACCAGGAGTGCGATCGTGACCAGGATCAGCGGCTTTCGGCGGAAGCCCCGGGTCAGGCTGATCGCCGGGATCGTCACGATGACGGTTCCGAGCGCCCAGACGCTGATGAACTGGCCGACAGTCCCCTCGGTGGTCCCCATCCCTTCGGCGATCACCGGCAGCAGACCCGCCGGCATCGTCTCGGCGGCGACGAGGATGAACCCCATCGTGGCGAGCAGGGCGAGGGCCAGCCACGGCATCCGCCGCGGCTCGGCTCGATCGCTCGCGTCGGGGAGGAACACGGGCATGGTGGAGGTCATGGCATCCTTCGAGGCTCAGGGCGGCGCCGCGGGATGCAGGAGCCGCGCCGTCATCGGCCGTAGTAGAGGGGAGGAGGGGTCAGCTCGCGGAGCTGGTGGTGGTGAGGCGCGCGATCTCCTCGGTCGCGGCCCAGGTGGCGAGTTGGCGGAGCTTCTCGTCCGTCGGGCTGCCGGGCACCGCCGGGTAGACGGTCATCGAGTACCCCGGGTCGTCCTGCAGGTCGATCGCTTGGAAGGTCAGCTCCATCAGGCCGACGGCCGGGTGGTTGAACTGCTTCAGACCCGTGTAGTGGCGCCGCACGTTGTGCTCGGCCCACCGGGTCCGGAAGTCGTCACTACGCATCGACAGCTCTCCGATGAGCTCGGCGAGCTGCTTGTCGTGGGGGTTCCGGCCCGCGTCGCGGCGGAGGATCGCGACGTTGACGTCGGCGGCTCGCTCCCAGTCGGGGTAGAAGACGTACGCGCGCGGGTCGAAGAAGATGAAGCGGGAGTGGTTGGCCGGTCTCGCCGGGCTCTTGTACATCTCGGAGTAGAGCGCGAATCCGAGGGTGTTCGCGGCGACGATGTCCATCCGGGTGTTCGACACGAAAGCCGGAGCCTCCGTGATCGCGTCGAGGAGGAACTGCAGCTCGGGTCGGATCGTCTTCGCGACCCTGGGTCGCGGGCGCGAGCGCACGCCCGCTTCGTTCGCCGTGCGGGCGAGGTCGTACAGGTGGTCGTGCTCGGCACGGTCGAGGGCGAGGGCCCGAGCGATCGCGTCCAGAACCGAGTCGGACACCCCGGCGAGGTTGCCCCGCTCGAGACGGGTGTAGTAGTCGATGCTCACCCCGGCGAGACGAGCCGCCTCATCGCGGCGGAGGCCCGTGACCCGGCGACGTCCACCGCCCGGCTCGATGCCGGCCTGCTCCGGAGTCCTGCGTCCACGGCGTGACGCCAGGAACTCGCGTACCTCTGCTCGGTGATCCATGTCGGCAACGGTATGGCGAGGCGACAAGCACGTGAAGGGTTCTGCTGGAACCTGTTTAGGCAAGGCACCGCTCGACCGGACCGGCGGGAATCACGTCAGGCGACGAGTCCCCTCGGGCAGCACTCCCCCTCGGTAGAGGACGGCGGCGGTGTCCTGGAGAGCCGTCAGAGCGACGCGCTGCGTCCACGGCCCGTACGAGATCCGCGCGACGCCGAGCTCCTCGAAGCGGGTCGCCGACTGCGTTCCGATCAGTCCGATCACGCTGATCCGCTGCCGGCCGAGTCCCTGGACCAGGCGGACGACCGTGTCGTCCGAGAGGCGTCCGGCGACGAAGACCGAGGTGGCTCCGGCCTCGAGGTACGCCCGACCGCGCTCGATCGCGTCGGCGACGACCTCGTCGCCCAGGTCGTCGCCGGCGTGCGCGATCACATCGGTGCGGGCGTTGAGCGCGAACGGGACACCCTCCGCCTCGGCGGCGCGCACGGCGGCCTCGACCGCTCGGAGGGAGTCCGCGAGCGGCTTCGCCTGATCCTCGAGGTTGGCGCCCACCACCCCGACGCCGATCGCCTTCCGCACGGTCTCGCCCGCCGCGCCGTAGCCCGCCTCTAGATCGGCCGACACGGGGAGGTCGACGGCCGCGCAGATCCGGCCGATCATGTCGAGGTGCAGGTCGAGCGGGATCCGCTCGCCGTCCTCGTAGCCGAAGGTCGCCGCGATCGAGTGGCTCGCGGTCGCCAGCGCCCTCGTCTCGGGCAGGGCGGCGACGGTGGTCGCCGAGATCACGTCCCAGACGTTCACGACGCTGAGGATCTCGGGGGCGCGGTGCAGGGCAATGAGCTCGCGGCCGCGACTCTCAACGGCGGTCGTCACGACTGTGCTCCGTGCGCGGTCAATGGAAGGTCCGGCCGCCGTCGGCCGCGAGCGTCGAGGCGGTGATGTACGAGGAGTCCCAGCTCGAGAGGAAGAGAAGGGAGTGGGCGATCTCGACCGGGTCCGCCAGCCGCCCGAGAGCGTAGTTCACGGCGTTCTCGCGGAACCCATCGGCCATGGCCGTGTCGACCATGCCGGGGCAGACGGTGTTCACCCGCACGGTCGGCGCGAGCTCGGCGGCGAACGCCTTCGACAGGGCGATGACTCCGCCCTTGGACGCCGCGTAGGCGGTGTAGCCGGGGCTGTTGGGCAGCAGGCCCGCCGCTGAGGCGATCGTGACGACCGTCGCCGCCGGCTCACGGGTCAGGAACGGCACGCACGCTCGGATCACCGTGTAGGTCCCCGTGAGATTCACGTCGATCACGCGCTGCCAGTCCCGCGGCGCGACATCGACGGCCCGACCGCGGAACATGATCCCGGCGGCGTGGACGACACCGTCGATCCCGCCGAGCGCTTCCGCGGCCTCGGCGACCGAGAGGACGACCGCGGCGTCGTCGGTGACGTCCACTGCGAACGCCCGGCCGCCGATCTCCTCGGCGGCACGGAGGACGAGGTCGCGGTCACGGTCCAGGAGTGCGACCGAGGCCCCTTCCCGAGCGAAGAGCGCCGCCGTGCTCCGTCCGATCCCGGAGGCGGCGCCCGTGATGATGATCCGGCGCCCGGCGAGTCGTCCGGTGGGCGCCGGTGCGTGGTCGTTCGTGGTCATGTCGTCGTCTTTCTGCTCGAGTGCGCTGGTGCTGTCGTCGCGCTAGGAGGCGGAGGCGGGGCGCGGCCGGGTCCGCGGCGGGCCGGAGGAGACCGGTCAGGAGTACGGGAGCTCGCGCTCGGTCGTGAGATCCCAGACGACGGCCTTGCGCCGGGTGTACATGGCGACGGAGTCGAAGCCGTTCTCCTTGCCGAACCCGCTCTGCTTCATCCCGCCGAACGGGACCGTCGGGTGGAAGGAGCGGTACGTGTTCACCCAGACGGTGCCGGCGATCAGATTCTTGGCGAGGAACTGGAGGGTCCGCGCGTCGTTGCCCCAGATCTGGGCGCTGAGGCCGAACTCCGACGAGTTCGCCCGCGCGAGCACCTCGTCGACGTCGGAGTAGGACAGCACGCTCGCCATCGGTCCGAACGCCTCGGTGAGGGCGGCGGGGTTGTCGTCGGTAACGCCGCCGAGAACCGTCGGCCGGTAGAAGGCGCCGTCGGCGAGCACGCCGTCCTCGGCGGGGGCGCCACCGGCCAGCACCTCTGCGCCGGCGGCGACCGCGCGCTGCACGAGGGCGTCGACCTTGGAGCGGTGTCGCTGCGTGATCAGGGAGCCCATCTGCGAGGACTCCTCGGTCGGGAGACCGACGCGGACGGTCCGGGCCTTCTGCCCGAGCCGTTCGCTGATCTCGGCGTACATCGAGTCGGGCGCGAAGATCCGCGAGCCCGTCACGCAGCTCTGCCCGCTCTTGGCGAAGTTGGAGTGCAGGAGCGACGGGAGCGCGATGTCGAGGTCCGCGTCCGGGAGGACGATCGCCGGGCTCTTCCCCCCGAGCTCGAGGAAGGTGGGCACGATGTTGGCCGCCGACTGGCGGATGATGGCGCGCCCCGAGTCCGGTCCGCCGGTGAAGGCGATCATGCCGATGTCGGGGTGCTCGGTGAGCAGCGGTCCGACGGTCTCGCCGCGGCCGGTCACGACGCTGACGACACCCGCCGGCAGCCCCGCCTCGAGGGCGAGTTCGACGAGCCGGTAGTTGAGCAGCGGCGCGACCTCGGGCGCCTTGATGACGATGCAGTTGCCGGCGACGAGCGCCGGTCCCGCCTTGAGCGCGAGGAAGTTGGCATTGCCGTTGTAGGGGCTGACGCCCGCGACGACACCGAACGGCTCGTCGAGCCCGTACGACAGGCGATCGGGGAGCTGGGCGAAGGTGCGGCCCTCGAGCTTGTCGGCGAGACCGGAGTAGTAGCGCAGGATGCGCACACACGAGTCGAGGTCTGCGGTCACTTCGCGCCGCAGATGCCCGACGTCGGCGACCTCGATGTCGGCGAGCTCTTCGCGGTGGTCGGCGATGGCCGAGGCCCACGCCGCGAGCATGCGGCCGCGCACGTCGGGCGCCGTACGACGCCAGATCGTCTCGTACGCCTCCTTCGCTCCCGCCACGACCGCGTCGACCTCCGAGGCATCTGCCTCGTGGAGGGTGCCGATCACCGAGCCTGTGGCGGGGTTGAGGATCTCCATCGTGAAACCCCCGTCGGGCACGCTCACGCCGCGGGCGGAGATGATCCCGATCCGGGTGGGCGCCTCGTTCGTCATCGTGTTCGACATCGTCGTCTCCATCGTCAAGTGCCCGAGGGCACGCGGTCGCCGCAGTCGGGCCCGGTACCGCGGGTGCTCCCACGGACGCCACCGGGTCGACGGACGTCGTCGTCTCTGCATCCGGACTCGGACGCCTCGCCTCCAGCAGCGCCGGGGACGGCGATCCCGGAGGTCCGCCAGGGCGCCGCAGCGAAGGTGCCGATATCAAGAACAACGTTGAGTCTATCCGACATTGTGGGACTTCACTAATATCTCGGAGAGTGGATCGGATGGCGTCGGCATCAGTCGGCCAGCAGGTCCACGACCTCGCGCACGTCCGACACCGTCTCGAGGCGGCGGATCAGCCCCGCCGCGCGACTGACGCGCATCGGATCGAGCGGCGCCGCCGCGGCCCCGGCGCACTCGACGAACTTCGCCGTGAGCTGATCCCACGTGAGCGGGTTCCCGCCGTTCCCGGGGACGCCCGTGCCGACCCGGGTCGCCGTGCGCCCGTCGCGCGTGCGGATCTCGACCCGCCCGGGCGGCAGCACGTCCGTCCAGTCGAGCCCGGCATTCGGGATCGACTGCACCCGTTGCGCCAGCGCGAGGACCGCTGCGTCGTCGAGGCCCGCCGGGGTGAAATCGTGGAGACCGACTCCGCCCCTGACCGCCGCCAGGGCGACCAGGAACGGCAGGCTGAACTTCGCGTCGGCGCCCGATGCCGGAGTCCTCCTGTCGGCGAGCGGCCGGCACATGACGGCGTGGTAGTCGCCCACATGCACTCGCAGCGACTCGATGTCGTCGGCCGCGATGCCGAGCTCCTCCATCAGCTTCAGCGTCGCATGGATGTGGCTGTGCGAGGTCCCCACCGACGGCCAGAGCTTGTACAGCGTCCCGGCTCCGCGGAAATCGGAGCCGAGGTCGTGGAGGATCGCGTGGCGGTCGTACTCCCCGTGGAAGTACGTGGCCAGAACCCCGGTCTCGCCCTCGAACAATTCCGGGACACCGGAGAGACCCCGCTCGGCCAGCAGGGCGGACGTGACCGCGCCACGGGCCGAGAACGCTGCGTACATGCCGCGCAGATCGCTCCCCGTGCCGGCGACCATGTTCATCACCCCGCTCGAGTGCATGCTCGCGATGCCCAGCGCGCTCTCGATGCGGTCGGCCGGGAGCCCCAGTACCCGGCCCGCGGCGACCGTCCCCGCATAGACGCCGAGCACCGACGAGAGGTTCCAGTCCTTCCGCCAGCCCACGTGCCTGCGCAGACGGGCGAAAAGATCCTGGCCGACCGCGACTGCCGCGATCAGCGTGCCGCCGGACACGCCGCCGACCCGCTCCGCGAGAGCGAGCGCGGCGGGCACGATCGAGCTCGCCGCGTGCTGGCCCCACGGCGTCTGGTCGTCGAAGTCGAGCGCGTGGGCGAGCGCCCCGTTGACGAAGGCGGCATCGGCCGCCGAAGCCCGCCCACCGTAGCCGAGCACCGTCGCCTCAGACGAGGAGCCCTCGCGGACGAGCGAGAGCACGCTCCGCGCGGCGGGCTCGAGACCGGAGGCGGCGAGGCTCACTCCGAGCGTGTCGAGGATGCTCTTCTTCGCCGCCTCGGAAGCCTCCTCCGGCAGGGTGGCCGGATCGACGTGGGCGGCGAGATGGGCGAAATGCTGCGCGAGATCGCCCTCCAGCGCCGGAGTCATCCGGCGGAGCCCCGGAGCGGGAGGCCGATGGACTTGATCTCGGTGTAGGCGTCCAGACCCTCCCTTCCGTTCTCCCGCCCGATCCCGCTCGCCTTGAAGCCGCCGCTGGGCGACACCACGCCGACCGGGTTGCCGTCGACCTCGACGGTGCCGGTCCGCAGGCGCCGGGCCACGGCGACGCCGCGCTCGACGTCGTCCGTGTAGACGGCGCCGTTCAGCCCGTATACGGAGTCGTTGGCGATAGCGACGGCCTGCTCCTCATCGGCGTAGGGGATGACGGCGAGGACCGGGCCGAAGATCTCCTCCCGCGCGATCCGCAGACCGGGATCGACACCGGTGAAGACCGTCGGCTGGACGTACCACCCGTGATCGAGACCGGCCGGCCGCCCTCCGCCGAGAGCGAGCTTCGCACCTTGCTCGCGCCCGCTCTCAATGTAGGACTCGACGATGTCCCGCTGCCGACGGCTGACCAGGGGCCCGATCTGAGTGGTGGGATCGAGGGGGTCGCCGACGGGCATCGACTCGATCATCGAGACCAGCCGCTCGGTGAACTCAGGGAGGCGCCGCTCCGACACCAGGAGGCGGGTCTTGAGGCTGCAGACCTGGCCGCTGTTGCGGAACGATCCGAGACGGAGCTTCTCGACGGTGCGGTCGAGATCGGCGTCGTCGAGGACTATCCCCGCCGACTTGCCACCGAGCTCGAGCGTCACCCGGCGCAGCGCCCGACCGCACAGCGACGCGATGCGCCGACCGGCGGCGGTGGACCCGGTGAAGGCGACCTTGTCGACACCGGGGTGGGTGACGAGGTACTCGCTGATCTCGCGCTCGGCGACGCACACGTTGAAGGCTCCGGCCGGCAGCCCCGCGTCGCTCAGCAGCTCGGCGAGCAGGTACGCGTCGAGCGGGGTCTCGGGTGAGGGTTTGAGGATCACCGCGCACCCGGCCAGCAGCGCGGGAACGACCTTCTGGATCGCGGCGACCAAGGGCATGTTCCACGGAACGACGGCCGCGACGACTCCGACCGGCTCCCGCGTCACCAGCGCTCGCGTGCGACTGGTCGTCCGCTCGACCTCGAAGGGGTAGGTGTCCGCCAGGTCGAGGAAGGCGGCGATCACCGCACTCGCGTTGCCGACCTGGATCGCACGCGATTGCGTGATGGGCGATCCCATCTCGTCGGTGATCAGCCGGGCCAGTTCCTCGCCCCGTCGACGCAGCCCCTCCTCGAGCCGACGGAGGACCGCTACGCGGTCCGCGAGGGCGAGTCGCGGCCACGGGCCCGCGTCGAACGCGGCGCGTGCCGCTCCGACAGCCCGATCGATCGCCTCGGCGTCCGCCGCCGGCACGGAGGCGATCTCCTGCTCGGTCACCGGGGAGATGACACGGACGATCGCAGGGGAGGATGGCGCCCACCACTGCCCCCCGATGAACATCCGGTCGCAATTCTGCTGCCAGGCCATGTGGTCCTCCCGCTCGCGGATCGTCAACGACCCGTATCGAGATAATCCCATACTTTGAGATATCGGCATCTTGAGGGCGAATCGGACAGTGCGGAAGCGGCCTTGTGAACGGCGGATCCCGCCCCGCCATCGGACATCGTCATCCGACCAGCGGTCATCGCATCCGATACTGTGAGACTTCTCGTCGATCGCAGTATCGCCCTATCCTGGCAGGAAGAGAGACCGGTATGACTCAGGCATCTCCGCCGACCGGTGTCGCTCCCGACGCTTCCGATGGCGCGGGGAGCCTGGCCAGAATGCTGGCGATCCTCGAGCTCTACACCGAGGAGCAGTCGGTGTGGTCGACCGCGGACCTGATCACCGCGCTCGACACGTCGCGCTCGACCGGGTACCGCTACATCAAGACTCTGCACGACGCCGGCCTTCTGACAGCCGTGAAGAACGGCTACTACCGTCTGGGGCCGCGGATCATCGAGCTGGATCTGCAGATCCGCCAGACCGATCCGCTTCTGCTGGCCAGTCACGGCGTCCTCGAGGAGTTGGTCGAGAAGATCGGCCACTCGGCCCTTCTCTGCACCGCCTTCCGGGACGCCGTCCTGTGCGTGGGCGAGTTCCGAGCTCCCCTGAGTCCTGCGAACCGCTTCAGCCGCGGACAGCGGCGTCCGCTGTTCCAGGGCGCCGTGTCCAAGGTGATCATGGCCCACTTCCCACACCATCGCCTCAAGGCGATCTACCCGCGCCAGAGCGAGCAGATCCAGGCGGCGGGCCTCGGGAGCGACTGGAGCGAGTTCCGAGCCGCACTCGGCCAGATCAAGAAGGACGGCTACCTCGTGACGCGGGGTGAGTTCAACCCGGGGGTGTGGGGCTGCGCTGCCCCCATCCTGACGGATCGGAAGACCGTCGTCGGCAGCGTCGGCGTGGCGTGGGACGAGAACGAGCGACGCGACGTCGAGGTCGAGCAGGCGATCGTCGCAGTCCGGGAGGCGGCGGCGGTCATCTCGTCGCGGCTGCCCGATGCGGAGACGCTGCTCTGACACGGCTCCGCGCTGTCGTCCCCTGATCGTTCGGTCCGGCGCGCACGTCGATGCCGCGGGCTCGTGAGAACCCGCGGCATCGGCCGTCTGCTGATCAGAAGCGGTGCAGCACCGTTCGCAGGAAGGTGGTCGGCTCGACGGCCTCGAGGGGGACGGGGCCCTCGTTGGCCAGGAACTCGTATCCGGTCTCGGGGCCGTAGGTCTCACCCTTGGCGGTCACCTTGCCGTCGATCTGGAACAGGATCTCGATCGAGTCGAACTGACCGGCCTCGTAGACCGCGCCCGCCTCGAGGCGGATGAACCCGATGCGGAGGTCGCGCTCGGTGAAGCGGCCGAGCCACTTCTCCTCGACGCCCTCGGTGCCCTGAGGAGTCCAGGCGTAGGCCTCGGGGTCCATCGCGATGACGTCGGTGTAGCGCGGGGATGCGAACTCGAGCGGGTGGCCCATCGCGTGCTCGAAGATGGCCTGCGAGCCGTCCATGCTCTGCTCCACACCGTTCTCGTCGGTGTAGTAGTACAGGCCCTTCTTGAACTCGCCCTTCTCGTTGAGCTCGGCGTTGGTGGCTTCGCGCTGAGCGACGCTGAGGTAGCCGCCGCCGCTGGCGCCGCCGCTCTGCAGCACCATCGTGCGCAGGCCCTCGGCGCGCTCCTGAGGTCCGTAGTGGACGCTCTCAGGGAAGTAGCCGACCCAGCCCTCCTCGAGGACCTCGGTCTCGGTGTAGGGGAGCTTCCCCTTGATCACGTAGCGGATCTGGTCGAAGGTGTGGCGGTGCCGCGGGGTGCGCCATCCGCCGCCGCCCGTCTGACCCATGTTGAGGTCGTAGTTGTTGGGCGAGCCGTCCTCGCCGAACAGCAGGTGCTTCTGCTCCAGTACTCCTTCGCGCATGGTCCCGACCTTCTCGACGTCGGTGTCCGCTGCTTTGCTCACGCGCATGTCTGCTCCTTCACGAATCGATGCACCCCCCGGCGAGAGCCGACGGTCTGCAGTGTGCGGCCCTCGTACTCCTGGAGTGCGACGAGCCGTTGATTGACAGTATCCCAGATAACGGGATATGTTCAATGCCAGAAGCGAGGTCGCTTCCGAACCGTTTCCCTCTCGGAGGCGCGGCGCGGAGCGGGACGGCGCTCAGGACCTCTCCTATCCGCACACCAGCCCTCCGAGGATTGACGATGACGACGATTCCGCTCACTCACGCCCCTCAGGACTCAGGCGTCCCCGCCTCCGCCCGCGACTTCAGCGTGGAGGGCCGCATCGTGATCATCACCGGCGCCGCCCAGGGCATCGGCCGGGAGCTCGCTCGCCAGTTCGCCGCGGCCGGCGCGTTCAGCGTCGTGGCGGATCTCGACCTCGCGAAGGCGGAGTCGGTCGTCGCCGAGATCGAGGGCGCCGGTGGCAGCGGCCTCGCGGTCCGCGTCGACGTCTCGGACGAGCCCTCCGTGACCGCGATGGTCGCCTCGGTCCTCGAGAAGTGGGGGCGGGTCGACGTGCTCATCAACAACGCCTCGATCTTCGCGACCATCGAGAAGGGCCCGTTCGATCGGATCCCCCTCCCGAAGTGGGACCAGGTGCTCGACGTCAACATCACCGGTACGTACCTCTGCGCCCGCGCCGTGGCCGCGCCGATGCGCGAGGCGGGGTTCGGACGCATCATCAACGTCTCCTCGGACGCCGTCACCAACGGCACCGTCGACTACCTGCACTACGTCACCTCGAAGTCGGCCGTGATCGGGATGACCAACTCCCTGGCACGCGAGCTCGGACCCTCGGGCGTCACGGTCAACTGCATCCGTCCGGGGAGCGTCGCCACTGAGGTGGAGCGCACCGTCAACCCGACCGTCGCCGTGCGCGAGCGCGCCGCCTCTCGGCAGTGCATCCCCCGCGGCATGGTGCCCACCGACCTCGTCGGCATCATGATCTTCCTCTCCACCCCGGCGTCGGCCTTCATCACGGGGCAGACAATCGCCTGCGACGGCGGCTACACCCACAGCAGCTGACCGCCCGCTGCCGAAGACCCCGACCTGTCCCGCCCGGCCCGAGGAGGACCCCGCTCATGAAGCACTACCCGCATCTCTACATAGACGGCCGCTGGGTCGAGCCGATCACTCCGCGCACCACCGACCTCATCGACCCCACGCTCGAGGAGCCCTTCGCACGGGTCGCCCTCGGCGGATCCGCCGACGCCGAGCTCGCGATCGCCGCGGCCCGGCGCGCGTTCGAGACCTACTCGCTCACCACGGTCGAGGAGCGCATCGCCCTCATCGACCGCATCATCGACGTGTACGAGGCGTACGCCGACGAGTTCTCCCAGCTCATCGCCCGCGAGGTCGGGATCCCCGTCGGCAACCGAGCCCAGGTGGCCGGCCCCGCCGAGCACATGCGGGTGGCGCGCGACATCCTCCGCGACTACCCCTTCGAGTCCCGCGTCGGGCGCGCCATCGTGCGCCGCGAGCCCGTCGGCGTCTGCGCGCTGATCTCACCGTGGAACTGGCCGGTGCAGACCGGCGTGATCAAGACGATCTACGGCCTGGCCGCCGGCTGTACCATCGTCGCCAAGCCCAGCGTCGTCTCCGCCGCCAGCGGAGCCCTCCTCGCCCGGGTGATGCACGAGGCCGGCGTGCCCGCGGGCGTCTTCAACCTCGTCAACGGCCCGGGCCGCGAGGTCGGCGACACGCTCTCGCGCCACCCCGACGTCGACATGATCTCGTTCACCGGATCCACGGCCGCCGGTGCGCAGGTCGGTGCCGCCGCCTCCGCGACGGTGAAGCGCGTGTGCCTCGAACTCGGCGGCAAGTCGGCCAACATCGTGCTGCCCGACGCCGATCTCGAGAAGGCCGCGCGCTGGAACATCCAGCGCGGCTTCTTCAACGCCGGCCAGTCCTGCCACGCCCCGACGCGGATGCTCGTGCACGAGAGCCAGATCGACGAGGTCGTCCCGTTCCTCGTCGACGAGGCCCGCCGCTTCACCCTCGGCGACCCGCTCGACGAGTCGACCACGATGGGTCCGATGGTCAGCGCGGCGCAGCGCGACTCCGTCCGCGCTCACATCCAGAGCGGCCTCGACGAGGGCGCCCGGCTCGTCACGGGCGGCCTCGACCGCCCCGAGGGCCTGGAGAGCGGCTACTTCGTGCAGCCCACGGTGTTCGTCGACGTCACGCCCGAGATGACGATCGCCCGCGAAGAGATCTTCGGCCCGGTGCTGGCCGTCATCCCCTACCGGGACGAGGAGGAGGCGGTACGCATCGCCAACGACTCCCCCTACGGACTCGCCGGCTTCGTCTTCGCCGGTGAAGCGGAGGACGCCCGCCGGATCGCGAACGGCTTCCGCGCCGGCCGCATCAGCTACAACGGCGCGGCGACCGACTCGTACGCGCCCATGGGCGGGTACAAGCAGTCGGGGATCGGCCGCTCGATGGGCCGCTTCGGGTTCGAGGAGTACCTCGAGGTCAAGTCCGAGTACGGATTCGACGACGAAGCGCAGACCCTGCCGACACCCTTCGGCTGAACGACAGACCCCACCAGGAGAGCAGCCATCATGAACGACGCCATCCCCCGCATCCTCGTCAACCGCGCGAAAGACAAGCTCGCCAGGGGCGAGACGGTCTACTCGATGACCGTCCGGCTCGTCCGGACCGTCGACATCGCCTCGATCGCCTCGACCGCCGGCTTCGACTCGATCTACATCGACCTGGAGCACAGCAGCGTCTCGCTCGAGGACGCCGGTCAGATCTGCATGGCTTGCAACGCCCTCGGAGTCACTCCGCTGGTGCGCGTCCCCGGCCTCGACGCCCCCCTCATCGCCCGGGTCATGGACTCGGGCGCGATGGGCATCATCCTGCCCGGCGTGCAGTCGGCCGACGAGGCGCGCGCGCTGGTGCGCGCCGTGAAGCACGTGCCGGTCGGCGAGCGCTCGCTGGCCGGTGCCGCTCCGCAGCTGAACTACCGGGCCTTCCCGCCCGAGCAGGTCATCCGCGAGCTCGACAGCGCCTCCCTCGTGGTCGCGATGATCGAGTCGCGCGCGGGCCTGGAGGCGGTGGAGGAGATCGCGGCCGTGGACGGCGTCGACATGCTGCTGGTCGGTGCGAACGACCTCAGCGTCGAGCTCGGCGTCGCCGGGCAGATGGACCACCCGTCGGTGCACGAGGCCTACCTCCGGGTGATCGCCGCCTGCACGGCGTCCGGCACCGCGATCGGCATCGGCGGACTGGGCGGATGGCCGGACCTCATCGAGAAGTACCTCGGTCTCGGTGCGAGCTACGTCTCGACCGGCAACGACATCTCGTTCCTCCTCGGCGCGGCGACCGCAAAGCGCCGGCAGTTCGAGGACCGGGCATGACCGGCGGAGCGCGCGCATGAAGATCTGCGTCTACGGCGCGGGAGCGGTCGGCGGCCACATCGCCGGTCGGCTCGCCTCGAGCTCGGCCGTGGTCTCGCTGATCGCGCGGGGCGAGAGCCTCGCCGCGATCCGCGAGAACGGACTGCGGGTCGAGACGCGCGACGGCACTCTGCTGTCGCATCCGCTCGCCACCGACCGGCCCGAGCAGCTGGAGCCGCAGGACGTCGTCGTCGTCGCCGTGAAGGCCCCGGCGCTGCCGAGCATCGCCGAGAAGCTCGCGCCCCTGCTCGCGAGCGACGGCCTCGTGCTGTTCGTGACGAACGGGGTGCCGTGGTGGTACTTCCGCTCGCACGGCGGCCCCCTCGACGGGACGCCGCTCCCCCGTCTCGATCCGGACGGCGTTCTCGGCACGCGCCTCGCCGCCGAGCAGGTCGCCGGAGCGGTCGCGTACACCGCCTGCACGACTGTCGCTCCGGGCGTCATCCGCGCCGAGAACCCGCGCAACCGCCTCCTGATCGGCCGCCCCGACGGCCAGGACGATCCACGTCTGACCGCACTCGCCTCGGCCTTCGACGGCAGCGGTCTCGACGTGTCGACCACACCGGTGATCCGCGACGCGGTCTGGGGCAAGCTGGTGATGAACATGATCGGAGGGTCACTGGGCGTGCTCACCGCCTCCGCCATGCAGGACGCCCTCGCCGCCCCCGCCGTCGCCGCTCTCGCCGAGACGATGGCCGCGGAGGCGCGCGCCCTCGCGCGCGCACTCGGCTGCGATGCGGGCGACACCGACGAGGGACTCGCCCGGCTGAAGACCTCGCACCACGTGCAGAGCGTCGTGCAGGATCTGCTGTCCGATCGCGCGATGGAGGTGGACGCCCTCTTCCGCGTCCCCCTCGAGCTCGCCGATCTCGCGGGGGTCGAGACCCCCGCCCTCTCGCTCGTCGTCGAGCTCGCGACCCAGCGGGCCCGCGCGGCCGGCCTCTACCGCGACGCCGTCCCGGCGTGACCGCTTCCCGTCCGATCGAAGGAGATCACATGATGACCGAGAAGATCTGCGCATGAAGGCCGTCGTGTTCCTCGGCGAGGGCGAGCTGGAGCTGCGCGAGTACCCCGATCCGGTCCCCGGGCCGGACGAGGTCGTCCTCCGCATCAAGGCGTCGGGGATGTGCGGGAGTGACCTGCACCACCTCCGCGGCCCGCGCCGCTCCCCCGCCGAGCAGGTCATCGAGGGCCACGAGCCGTGCGGGGTCGTCGAGCTCGTCGGCGACGCAGTGCGGCCGAGCGAGGCCCGAGTGGGCGACCGCGTCATGGTGCACCACTACGACGGCTGCCGCACCTGCCGGTTCTGCCGCTCGGGCTGGACCCAGTACTGCACCAACGGACGCACCGTGTTCGGCGGTCTCGACGGCGACGGCGCGCACGCGGACCTCATGAAGGTGCCCGCGCACACGCTCATCCGCCTTCCCGACTCGCTCTCCTTCACCACCGGGGCCGCGATCTCGTGCGGCACCGGAACCGCCTGGGGCGCCCTGAAACGCGTTGAGCTGAGCGCCGACGAGACGGTGGTGGTCTTCGGGCAGGGCCCCGTCGGGCTCAGCTGCACGATGCTGGCGAAGGCGCTCGGCGCTCGGGTGATCGCGGTCGACGTCGACGCCTCCCGCCTGGCGATGGCCGCGTCGTTCGGCGCGGACCACCTGGTCGACTCGAGCGCGACCGACGCCGTGGCCGCGATCCGCGAGCTCACGCGCGACGGCGCGGGCGCGGACAAGGCGATCGAGTGCAGCGCCGTCTCGGCCGTGCGCCGTCAGGCGATCCAGTCGGTGCGCCCCTGGGGCACCGCCTGCATGGTCGGCGTCTTCGGCTCGTTCGAGTTGGACAGCGACGAGCTGATCCACCGGCACAAGACGGTCCTCGGCTCTCTCACCTTCAGCAAGAACCAGCAGGAGGAGTGCGCGCTCTTCGTCGCCGAGCGCGGCCTGGACGTCGAATCGCTCTTCACCGACGATTTCCGGTTGGCGGACGCCGAGCGCGCCTACGACCTCTTCGACCGCCGCCAGATCGGCAAAGGCGTCTTCCTCTTCGATTGAACGAGGTTCCCGATCACTGCGAAAGGACTGTCATGACCACCACCCACGGCGACTTCCCCCTCGGCGACGAGGCTCGCCGCTTCCTCGAGCGTCCCGAGCACTTCCTCGTCATCGACGGCCGACTGGTCCCCGCGGCGTCGGGGCAGACTCTGTCCACCGTCTCCCCCTCGAGCGGAGAGGTGCTCGCGCGCTTCTCGTCGGGGGACGCCTCCGACATCGATCGCGCGGTCGCGGCCGCACGCTCCGCGTTCGAGGGCGAGTGGAGCACCTGGACCCCCTACCAGCGCCAGGAGCTCCTCCACCGAGTCGCCGCCACACTGGAGGAGCGGTTCGAGGAGCTGGCTCAGATCGAGTCGCTCGACATGGGCTCGCCGATCGCGCGGGTGCGGGCCTCGAAGGCGACCATGAAGAAGATGCTCGCCTTCTTCGCTGCCCAGGCGTTGACGATCTCGGGCGAGACGCTGATGAACGGTCTACCGGGCGACGTCGCCACGATGACCTTCAAGGCGCCGGTCGGCGTGATCGGCGGGATCATTCCGTGGAACGGACCGTTGAACAGCCAGCTCTGGATCATCGGCGCGGTCCTCGCCACCGGCTGCACCGCCGTGCTGAAGCCCGCGCAGTACGCGTCGCTGTCGGTGCTGCGGGTGGCCGAGATCCTCCTCGAGGCCGGCGTCCCCGCCGGCGTCGTGAACGTCGTCACCGGCCGAGGCAGCGAGGCGGGCACCGCGCTCGCGGCGCACCTGGACGTCGACCGGGTGGCCTTCACCGGCTCGACCGAGACGGGGCGGCGGATCATCGAGGCGTCCAC
This sequence comes from Rathayibacter sp. Leaf299, assembly GCF_001423055.1. Classification (NCBI taxonomy): domain Bacteria; kingdom Bacillati; phylum Actinomycetota; class Actinomycetes; order Micrococcales; family Microbacteriaceae; genus Rathayibacter; species Rathayibacter sp. Leaf299. The sequence continues at coordinate 410,619 of NZ_LMNT01000002.1, read as the reverse complement.
CTCGAACATCAAGAAGCTCCAACTCGAACTGGGCGGCAAGTCGGCCGACATCGTCTGCGCCGATGCCGACCTCGACACCGCCGTGCCGGCCGTGGCCATGGGCGTCTTCGCGAACTCCGGGCAGATCTGCTACGCCGGCACCCGCGTGCTCGTCCAGCGCTCGATCGTGGACGAGTTCACGAAGCGGCTGCTGGCCTACGTCAAGGGCCTCCGCGTCGGGCACAGCCTCGACGACTCCGCCGCCCTCGGGCCGGTCATCTCGGAGTCGCAGCTGGACACCGTGCTGTCCTACGTCGAGATCGGCGTCGCGGAGGGAGCCGAGCTCCTCTCCGGAGGCAACCGCCTGACGGAAGGACTGGGGAACGGCTACTTCATGGAGCCGACGGTGTTCGGCGGAGTATCCAACAGCATGCGAATCGCGCAGGAGGAGATCTTCGGCCCGGTGCTGTCCATCCTGCCTTTCGACGACGTCGACGACGCCGTCGCCATCGCCAACGACAGCGAGTACGGCCTCGGCGGAGCGGTGTGGTCCCAGAGCATCTCCACCGCGCTGCGCGTCGTCCGCGGAGTGCACACCGGAACCATGTGGGTGAACTGCTATGGACTCGTCGACCCCATGGTGGGGTTCAGCGGCACGAAGACCAGCGGGTACGGAGCGAAGGGGACCGCTGCGCACCTCGACACCTACCTCTACACGAAGAGCGTCTACATCCAGCTCTGACCCGCCTCGCGAGGGCCGGCACGTCCGCCGTCAGTCGGATCGGTCTGAGCGCTCACGGAATTGTAAAATCCAATACTGCGGGATATTCTCATCCCGTCGTGAATCAAAGGAGATCACCGTGGCCAAGAAGATCGCAATCCTGCACACGAGTTTCGTGTTCGTCTCCGTGGAGCCGGTGATCAACGACCTGATCGCCGAGCTGATCCCGGACGCCGAGGTGATGCACTTCGTCGACTCCGACGTCCTCGCCACAGTCGTCCGCGAGCAGGGCATCTCCCCCAAGAGCGAGGCCCGCATGGTGCACCTGGCTCAGGCCGCCGAAGAGGCGGGCGCCGACATCATCTTCTCGGCGTGCTCCTCCCTCGGCCCGGCGCTCGACATCGCCGCGCAGAACGTGCACACGCCCGTCGTCAAGATCGACGAGGCGATGGCGTTGCGAGCCGCCCGCGAGGGCACCAGCATCGGCGTTCTCGCCACGGTGCCGACCACACTGGGGCCGACCTCCGACCTCATCCAGGCGGCGGCCGACGGCATCGAGCGGAGCATCACCATCGAGCAGCGCCTCTGCGACGGCGCCTTCGCGATCCTGATGTCGGGCGACCGCGACGCGCACGACGCCCTGATCATCGAGCAGGCCGTCGACCTCGCGAAGTCGGTCGACCTGATCGTCCTGGCGCAGGCGTCGATGTCGCGCCTCGCGGGCGTACTCGAGGAGAGGACCGGCCTGACGGTGCTCTCGAGCCCGCGCATGGGCGTCGACTACCTCGCGCAGCGCGTCTCCGAACTCGCCGTCTGATCCGACGTCGCCTCGACCTCCCGGCGCCGCGCACAGCCGCGCGAGTGCTTCCCGTTCCAAGAAGGGCACACCCATGACCACGTCAGAGCAGTTCAGCGGCACCGTCGCGTTCATCACGGGCGGAGGGTCGGGCATCGGCCGGGCGACGGCTCTCGCCTTCGCAGAGGCGGGCGCCGACGTCGCCATCGCCGACCGGAGCGAGCAGTCGCTGCGGGAGACGGCCACCCTGATCGAGGCCACCGGCCGCCGCGCGCACACCGCACTCTGCGACGTGTCCGACAGCGCCTCCGTCGAGAGCGCGGTGAACTCGACCGTCGCCGCACTGGGACGCCTCGACTACGGCATCAACAACGCGGGTGTCGAGCAGGCGCCCTCCTCGCTCACCGAGACCAGCGACGAGGAGTGGGACCGCCTCATGAGCATCAACCTCCGCGGCGTCTTCGTCTCGATGAAGCACGAGGTCATCGCGATGGGCGAGAGCGGCGGAGCAATCGTCAACATCTCGTCCGGCGCCGGAGTCGTGGGCATCAGCGGTCAGGCCGCGTACTGCGCGACCAAGTGGGGGCTCATCGGCCTGACCAAGGCGGCCTCGCTCGACTACGCGGCACGCGGCATCCGGATCAACGCGATCTGCCCCGGCATCATCGAGACCCCGATGATGGACCGCTTCTCCGGTGGCACGCCCGAGGGTCGGGCCCGCGTGATAGCGCAGGAGCCGATCGGCCGGATGGGGCGACCCGAGGAGATCGCCTCGGCGATCCTCTGGCTGTGCTCGGATCTCGGAGGCTTCACGCTCGGGCACGCGCTCGTCGTCGACGGCGGCCAGACGGTGGGCATCTGATGGCGGACCGGAGCTCGTCGCCGAACCGCCGGGTGATCGTCGGACTCGACGCGAGCGGCCGGTCGACCGTGGTCGCCGATGCCTCCGATCTGCCGATCGTCCGCCCGTCCTCGACGGTCGAGCTCCAGGAGGTGTGGCGGCAGGACTCCGTTCCCGCGCGCCTCGACGACGGTACCGACCCGAGGCGCGAGGGCGCACTCCCGGCACCGCCGCACGGAGCCGTGGTGCGGATCCTGACGATCGAGCCCTTCAGCGGACCGTCGACGGAGTGGGTCGCCGACCTGCACTACGACGACTCCCTCCACATCATCACGATGACGTCGGGCCTGCTCGACATCGTGCTGGAGGACGGCGATGTCTCGCTGGCCCCCGGCGACAGCATCGTGCTGCCGGCGAGCATGCACGACCTGCGCAACACCTCCGGCGAGGCGGCGACCTTCGTGTACACGTCCTTCCCCCTCGAGCGCCAGCTCTCCCACTCCTGAAAGGCAGGGTCACCGTGCGCGCGCGTCCGGAAACGACGAAATTGCTGACCGAGTACTACGCGGCGATGGAGGCGAACGATCCCGAGCGGTTCGGCTCCTACTACGCCGACGACATGACGCTGACCTTCAACAGCGACCCCGAGATCCGAGGACGGGAGCGCATCATGTCGGCCTTCAGCGCCATGCTCGACCGGGTGGTCTCGCTGGGCCACGATCTCGTGAACGCCTGGGAGGAGGACGACGGCGTCGTCTTCTTCGAGTCAATGGGACGATGGACGCTGCACAACGGCGTGATCCTCGAGGTCAAGGCCGCGTCGCGGATCACGATCGTCGACGGGCGGTTCACCGACCAGCGGATCTTCGTCGATAACGCACGGGTCGACGAAGCGCTCCTCCAGGAGCTCCGGGCCTCTCGGGCCGCGACCCTCGACGCGGGCTCGCACCGCTCACTCCGCTCCCGCTTGATCGTCACCGGCGTGGACGACGACGGCCGGTCGGTGTTCCTCAGCGATGAGCCGACCAGCGACCGCCTGGTCGGCGACGGCTACACCCGCAACCAGCTGTGGCAGGGGCTCGAGGTCCCGACACCGGTCACAGCACCCAACGGTCCCGGCGACGCCTCGGTGATCCCCCCGCCCCCGAACGGCTACGGCTACGACATCACCGCGTTCGCCCCCGACAGCGAGTGGGACTACGAGGCCGGATACGCGCGGCTCCTCGCGCAGTCCGGAGTGACGCCGGAGCCGGGCGATGCGCCGGGCATGCACACCACCGAGACGATCGACATCGTCTCGGTGATCTCCGGAGAGGTGCACCTGCTCGTCGACGAGGGCGAGAAGCTCCTGCAGGCGGGCGATACCACGGTCATCCGCGGCGTCAAGCACGCGTGGAGCAACCGGAGCGACCAGCCGTGCGTCATCTCGGCGGTCCACATCAGCGCAGTGCGCTGATCCAGCCTCTCAGCAGTCCTCAGTTCGAAGGAATGACCATGATCACCGAATCGGCAGCGCTCGCCGGCTACCCCGCGAACTCGCCCGTGGACGCGGAGGAGGTGAGGAGCGCGGTCGAGGCGTCTGGCCGTGTGCTTGTCGTCCTCGATGACGACCCGACCGGAACCCAGTCGGTCGCCGACCTGCCCGTCCTCATGCAGTGGGAGACGAGCGACTTCCATTGGGCTCTGGGCCTGGGACGTCCCGCCGTGTACGTGTTGACGAACACGCGGAGCCTCGACGCCGCCACCACCGCTCGCCGCACTCGCGAGATCGTGCGCAATGCGAGCCTCGCCGCCTCAGAGCTCGGACTCCGGCTCGCCTTCGTGAGCCGGGGCGACTCCACCCTCCGAGGTCACTTCCCGCTCGAGACGGACGTGATCGCGGACAGCCTTCGAGAGCTCACGGGCACGGAGATCGACGCGATCATCCTGGTCCCCGCCTTCCCCGATGCGGGGCGGATCACGATCGGCGGCATGCACTACATGCGCAGCGCCGAGGGCCTCCTTCCGATCGCCGAGACCGAGTTCGCCCGCGATGCGACGTTCGGGTACCGCAGCTCCGATCTCCGCGACTACGTCGCCGAGAAGACCGAGGGCCGCACGGCTGCCGAGGACGTCGTCCTGCTCGATCTCACGACGGTGAGGTCGGGACCCGAGGCTGTCGCCGCAGGACTGGCGGGGCTGACCGGGAGGACTCACGTCGTCGTCGACATCGTGACCGAGGACGATCTCCGCTCACTCGCGCTGGGACTCGAACGCGCCGAGCAGAGGGGGCTCGACCTGCTGTACCGAGTCGGCCCTCCGTTCGTGCGCGCCCGGGTGGGTCAGGAGGTCCATGCGCCTCTGACATCGGACGATGTCTACGGTTCCGCGGGAAGCGACGCCGTCGGAGGGCTGATCGTGGTCGGCTCCCACGTCGGACTGACCTCGCGGCAACTCGCCGCTCTGGGGCGCAGCGAGCACATCGAGGCGACGCTCGAGGTGGACATCGCGGCAGTGCTCGACCCCGACCGGGTCGACGATCACGTCGACGCGATCGTGAGCAGTGCGAGCGACGCCCTCGGTCGGGGAGACGTCGTCGTCCACACGAGTCGCACCCTCGTCCGGACGGACGACCCGGAGGAGAGCCTGGACATCTCCCGCCGGGTCTCCGCTGCGGTGGTCCTGGTCGTGCAGCGGGTCCTCGAGGCCCGCGCGCCGCGCTTCGTGATCGCGAAGGGCGGCATCACATCGAGCGACGTGGCCGCCTTCGGTCTCTCGATCCGCCATGCGATCGTCCGCGGCCCCATGCTTCCTGGTCTGGTGTCGCTCTGGGAGCCGGCCGACGGACCAGCCACAGGAATCCCCTATGTCGTGTTCGCGGGCAATGTCGGCGACGACGGATCCCTCGCAACGGTCGTCAGCACTCTGACGCATCGTCCCGGCGCAAGATGACCGTCGCTCCCCGCGGGGGAGGTGAGGCCGAAGGGCCGCCCTGCTGCGGGGAGCGCTGCCGAGCGCCGACCCTCGATCGACCCAGCGCGTCCTCCCAGGAATCTCCTCTCACCCTCCGAACCAAGGACGTTGACAAGTCCCACAGTGCGGGATATCTTCACTCTCAAGCAGTGGAGCTTCGCGGTGACCGGGAGACCGGACGCAGCCGATCATGCTGCGCAGAGACCTCACCCCGCGCCCTCGTCCGAGGGGGCGGATCCCCTCAGACCGCTGGAGGCACCGGTGCCACTCGCCGAGAACGATCGCAGCTTCGACATCGAGCTGGCTACGGTACCGACCGTCCACCGGACGAACCAGCGCTGGCTGACCGACCTGAAGTACCGCCTCCCGACGCGCTACCTCGCCGCCTGGGCCGCCCTGGCGCTCCTGGTCGTCGTCGCCGCGGCCTTCGCACCGTCGAGCATGCGCGGACCGTCCATCTCGGTGGTCACGGCGCTCGCGGGAATCCTCACCCTGGCCGCACTCGGCCAGATGCTGATCCTCATGATCGGCGGGCTCGACCTCTCTGTGCCGGCCATGGTCGCCATCTCGGCCGGCATCATCGTGCGCTACGGAGTCCCCGGCGCGAACCTGCCCGTCGTGATCGTCCTCGCCCTGGCCGTCGCTGTCGCCTTCAGCCTGGTCAACGGCGTGCTGATCTCCCTGCTCCGGCTGAACTCGCTGATCGTGACGCTCGGCACCCTGGGCATCGCGTCAGGTGGGATCGGGCTGTGGACGGGCGTCTCCTTCTCGATCACCGGCGCCGCACCGGCCGCGCTGACCGACTTCGCCCGCACCTCCTTCTTCACCGTCAACGTCTGCTTCCTCGTCGCGATCGTGGTCGCGGTGCTGCTCGGACTCGGCCTCTCCCGCACTCGAGCAGGACGCATGGTGGGCGCCGTCGGCGCCAACCGGCGCGCCGCGCGCACACTCGGCGTGCACGTCCTCGCGATCGAGCTCGGCGTCTTCGCACTCGCCGGACTGCTCTACGGGTCGGCCGGCGTCCTCGTCGCCTCGTTCATCGGCACCCCTGACACCTCGATCGGAACCCCCTACCAGCTGGCGACCGTCACGGTCGCCGCGATCGCCGGAGTCGCTATGAACGGAGGCCCCGGCAGCGTCGCCCCGGTCATCGCCGCGAGCGTCTTCCTCCAGCTCCTCGACCAGGTCATCGCGATCGCCGGGCTCCCCACCGGAGTCGGGACGATCTTCCAGGGCGTATCCCTGGTCGTGGCCGTCGCAGCGATCGCGATCTGGCGGGCGCTGGACACGGGAGCACGCCGACTCGGGCGCCTGCGCCGCACGACTTCCTGAGGTCCGCACCTCGCGGGACATCACCCTCGCCTCCTGCACCACGACACCCCCTCCCCTCTAGAGAAGAGACCCGACAATGAAGTTCACCTCTCTCGGGCAGGTACGACGCAGCCGTCGCCTCGCCCTGAGCACCCTCGCCCTCGGCGGAGCGCTCGCCCTGATCCTGACCGGCTGCTCGACCACCACGAGCAGCGGCGGCGGCGGCGGATCCGCCGAGCTGTCCGACGAGACCACGACGATCACCCCCGAGAACGTCGACCAGGAGCAGTTCGCGGCCACCATCCGCAAAGCGTTCCTCACCGATGTCCCCGTCTCCGATCTCGACCCGATCGTGGCCGATGCCCTCGCCGTCGCCTCCGAGCCGCTGAGCGACGAGAACCAGGCCCTCTTCGAGGAGTGCCTGCGTCAGCCGGTCTGTGAGACCGGTCACGGATCGCTCAAGGTCGGCATTCCGATCTTCGTGACCGCGAACGCCTACACGAACGTCAACCGTGCGGAGACCACCGCGCAGCTGCTCGCCTACCCCGAGGTCAGCGAGATCCACTACTCCATCTCCAACGGAGACATCGCCGCGTCGATCTCGAACGTGCAGAGCCTGATCACCCAGGGCGTGGACGTGATCATCGTCGACCTCGCGCTCGGTGGAGCCATGAACTCGGCGCTGCAGGAGGCCGCAGACGCGGGCATCACCATCGTCAACGTCAACACGCCGGTGTCCGAGGACACGTCGACACTACTGACGACCGACTTCCCCACCGGCCTCTGCCAGACCTACACCAACGGCGTCGAGGCGCTCACGAGCTCGATCACCGAGCCGTCGACGTACATGCTCTTCACCGGCATCGCCGGCAACGACAACGCCGGCGCCTGGCAGCCATGCGCGCGCGAGGCCTTCAACGCGGCCGGCTGGACAGAGCTCCCCGGCGGATTCACCAACTGGAACTCGCAGGGCGAGGCCCAGGCCGCGAACGCCCTCCGCGCCTCCGGCCAGGTCCCCGGTGCGATCGTGTACGACTTCTCCGCCGACCGTCTCGTCCAGCCGTTCATCGACGCCGGGGAGACCCCGCCGGCCGTCATCTCGGGCGTCTCGACCTACGCCTGGCTCACCACCGTCCAGAACGCCCAGGACGCGGGCGTGCAGCTCGACTCCTGGGTCTCGAACGGACACGTCTGGTTCGGCCGCCTCGCGGTGACCGCCGCGATGCAGCTCGCGCACGGCGAGGACGTCCCCGCGGAGGTGACCATCGACCTTCCGATGGCGCCCACGAGCGACATCCTCGAGACGGACTGGCAGGACATCCCCGCCGACGCCATCATCTCGAGCCTGCTCACCAACGACCAGATCTCGCAGGCGCTCGCCGCCAACTGACCGGGCGTCACCTGCACTCCCCTGGTGCGGGGTCCTGAATCCCCGGGCCCCGCACCACCCCACTCCGGTCCTCGACCACCACGTCCTCCTGAAAGGTCCCGCCCATGGCCGACACCCTGTCGACACCGCTGCAGGCAACGCCGAACCTCACGGTCCCGGCGCTCTCCCTCCGCGGGGTCACGAAGACCTACCCGGGCGTGAAGGCCCTCGACCAGGTCGACTTCGAGTGCCGTCCCGGCGAGGTCCACGCTCTGGTGGGCGAGAACGGGTCGGGCAAGTCGACCCTGATCAAGGTCGCGTCCGGCGTGCTCACCCCCGATTCGGGAGAGGTGCGCATCGGCGGGGAGGTCTCGACCGGGAGCGGCGTGAAGCGCGCCCGGATCCTCGGACTCGGTACCGCCTACCAGGACACCTCGCTCGTGCACGAGCTCTCGGTCGCCGACAACATCGCCCTGTCGTACAACGCTATCGGGAAGCCCTGCCCCGATGATCTCGTGTCGATCCTCGGGACGTACGCGGCACCCTTCGCGCCGTCCGACATCGTCGACGACCTCGGCCCCGGCTCCCGGCAGCTGCTCGAGGTGATCCGGGCCATGATCCAGAAGCCGCACGTGCTGATCCTCGACGAGCCCACCGCCGCGCTCGACATGAACCTCGCCGCGCACCTCGAGCACCTCATCCAGCTCTGCCGCAAGGAGGGCATGGCGATCATCTACGTCAGCCACCGGCTGGCCGAGGTCCGTCGTCTCGCGGACCGCCTGACCGTCATCCGCTCCGGCGTCATCCAGGGCACCTACGACGCCGACGACTGGGACGTCGACACGATCGTCGAGCTGATGGTGGGCGTTCCCGCCGACCTGAAGTTCCCCGACCGTCTGGCGGTCCCGAGTGAGAAGAACCGCCTCGAGGCACGCGAGCTCACGGGCCCGGGATACGGCCCCGTGTCGTTCACGGTGCGCGGGGGCGAGATCGTCGGTTTCGCCGGCGCCGAGGGCAACGGGCAGCGCGCCCTGCTCCGCGGGGTCATCGGCCTCGAGTACGACAGCGGCGAGATCCTCGTGGACGACTCGGAGCTGTCCTCTCCCAGCCCCTCCTCCGCCCTCAAGGCCGGGATCAGCTTCCAGAGCGGCGATCGGGCGATCGAGTCCGTCTTCGCCCCGCTCTCGGTCATGGACAACGTCACCACTCAGCTCGGCTCCGACGCCGGCCCGGTCGGCACCGCGCCTGGAGGCCGCCTCCGCACGGCGTTCGCGGCAGCGTCGAAGCAGTTGAACATCGTCGCCGCCTCCCCCTACCAGCCGATCGGCGCACTCTCCGGCGGAAACCAGCAGAAAGCGGTCCTCGCCCGTCCGGCACTGAAGAAGCCGAAGGTCCTCATCGTCGACGAGCCCACGCAGGGCGTCGACGCCCTGGCCCGGATGGACATCTACCGCATGCTCGTCAGCGCCGCCGAGGAGGGCGTCGCCGTCGTCGTCAACTCCTCCGATGCCGGCGAACTCGCGGGACTCTGCGACCGTGTCTACGTGATGTCGCGCGGGCAGATCGTCGAAGAGATCGTCGACCCGCCGTCCGAGGCCGCGATCGTGCGCAGCTTCGTCAACACCACCGACACCGCGGCCACCCGGACGATCAGGAAGCCGACCTTCTTCGAGAAGTGGAAGGCCCGGCTGCCCATCAACGTGCCCGTGCTGATACTCGTGGCCCTCCTAGCCGTGGTCGCGATCTACACCGGCGCCAACTCAGACGTCTTCTGGAGCTCCCGCAATCTCGCGAACCTCCTTCTCGCGACCCTCCCCCTCGCGATCGTCGCCCTCGGTCAGCAGCTCGCTCTCCTCTCCGGCGGATTCGACATCTCCATCGGATCGACGATGAGTCTCACCGTCGTGGCGATGTCCTTCACACTGCCGAGCCTCGAGGGCGGTCCGATCCTCGTCACGGTGCTCGTCCTCCTCGCGATCGCGCTGGCCATCGGCGGGCTCAACGCCGTCATGGTGATCGGCCTGAAGGTCAACTCGGTCGTCGCGACGATCGGGACGCTGGGCATCGTCGCGGGAACCGCCATCGTGCTGCGTCCCCAGTCGGGCGGGATCATCGCCCCCGACCTCGGATCGCTCGTGAGCCTCGGAGTCGCCTTCGTCCCCGCCCCGTTCGCGGTCCTGGTCGCCGTGGCGATCGGCCTCGAGATCTGGCTCACCCGGAGCACCTCGGGACTCGCCCTGCGCGCCGTCGGCTTCAACGACGAGGCCAGCAGCCGGATCGGCTGGAACGTCAACGCGATCCGCTCGCGTGCCCTCATCCTCTGCGCCCTCGGCGCCGTCGTGGCCGGCGTCTTCCTCGCCTCGCAAACCGGAGTCGGGTCCAACGCCGTCGGCAGCAGCTACTCGCTCGCCTGCTTCACCGCGGTGTTCCTCGGTGGCGCGGTGATGACCGGCGGGCGCGGCTCCTTCATCGGAGCTCTGCTCGGCTCGATCTTCATCTCCCTCCTCAACAACGCGATGCCGTTCCTGAACGTGCCGCCGGCGGTCTCCCAGATGGTGAACGGAGCGATCCTGGTCGTCGCGATCTCCCTGTACGCGGTCCTCGCTCGCGCACGGGCACGCAGATGAGCACGGGCGCCCCGGCTGTGCCGACTGCTGTGGCGCCGGCTCGACTCGCGCCGGCACCGCCGATCCGGCCGACGCCCATCGGACGCGCTGCCGATCGGCCGTCGGCACAGGCGCCGTGCGCACCGGACTGCGACTACTGCCGCGGACCCGAGACCGACTGAGCACTCCGTTCTCCTCGCGAGACGGCTCTCCCGACCATCGAAGGCCGACCGGCGGGATCGGAGCGACGGCCCTCCCCCGCCGTGCGACCCGCGCCGCCGATCCGGCCCGGCGGCACGCACGCCTCCGATCACGGCCTCCTCACCACCGCCTCCGACTCCGGCCTCTGCGCCCGGGCGACGGGGCGGCGGGGCGGCGGGGCGGCGATGCCGTCGTCTCGTGGCGACGGCCGAGTGTCCCGCGTCCGTCGCCACCCTCCGCCGGACCATCGACCCGCCGGCAGCAGCGAGCGGACCGGCTGGCCGCGCCCCGGGCCGGACGTCGCGCAGCGGGCACAGGGAGATCCTCCCGTCTGCGAGTGGGCGCCTAGCGGTATCTGCACCAGCTGAGCACCCGGTCGCGTCCACTCGCTACTGCCGACGGCGACAAGGCGACGCGAGCAGGACTCCCGAGAGCGGGCGGGGCCTGTTCCGCGTCCACTCGACGCGGGCACCGCACGGGATCCGAGGCGACGTCGCCTCCTCGGGCTCCGCTCCCACGGCACACAGAACGGCCGCCCCTCGCGAGGAGGAGCGGCCGTTCGTGAGGAGACGCGGATCGCTATCCCCGACCGGGCACCGTGATCCCGTGCAGCACGCCCATGCGCTCGAAGTGGTCGTAGATGCGCTCGACGTAGGTGGCGAAGTCGGGCGATTCGACCAGCGCGAGCGGGCGCGGTCGCGGCAGGTCGACGATGATCTCATCCACAATCCGTCCCGGGCTCGGGCTCATGACCAGGATCCGGTCGGACAGACCGACCGCCTCCTCCACGCTGTGCGTGATGAAGAGGACAGTGGGCCGGTTGCGCAGCCACAGCTCCTCGAGGTCGGCGCGGACCTGCAGGCGGGTGAGAGCGTCCAGTGCCCCGAACGGCTCGTCGAGGAGCAGGACCGCCGGGTCGTGCACGATCGTTCGGATCAGCGAGACGCGCTGGCGCATGCCTCCGGAGAGCTGCTTGGGGTACTTCCCCATCGCCTTCTCGATGTGCAGCTGCTTGAACAGCTCGGTGGCCTTCTCACGCTGCGCGGCCTTGTCGAGGTGCCGCACGTCGGCCTGGATCAGCACGTTGTCCATCGCCGTGCGGAAGTCGAGGAGCAGGTGGTCCTGGAAGGCGATCCCGACGTCGGTGAACGGCTTCGTGATCGATGCGCCACCGATCGTGATCTCGCCGTTCGAGCGCGAGAGCAACCCGGCGACCATCAGCATCAGCGTGCTCTTGCCGCAGCCGGACGGCCCGACGATGGAGACGAACTCCCCGGACTCGATATCGACGGAGACGGTGTCGAGGGCTTGGAACGGCTTCGCCGAATCGAGGCCGAAGGTCTTCGAGACGCCCTCGATCGATATCGGGAGACCGACGGTCGTCGAGGTGCTGGAGGGTGAGGTCACGAGCTGAGCCTTTCTGCTTGCAGGAGCGGGGAAGTCGGGGGCCGGGCCGGTGGCCGCGAGAGCTGCGCACATCGGCGCTCGGCGTCTCGCAGCCACCGTCGAGTGCTCTACTCGCAGCTGCGGAGGTCGCCCTCTGCCGGCAGGTAGTCGTAGCTCGTGTAGGTGGCGGGATCGAGCGGGGTGTCGAGCAGACCCGCACGGACCATCAGGTCGTTGCTGGTCGTCCAGCGCTCCGGAGAGGCCTCACCGATGTGCGTCGCCTCTGCCGCGCAGAGCAGGGGCAGGAGGAATTCGAGCTCGGCCTGCGCGTTCTCCTCGACACTGTCCGGCTGGAGCTGCTGGATCGCGTCGAGAGCGCGCTGCGGGTCGTCGAGCGCCTCGCCCCATCCGTCGAGACTCGCGGCCACGACGGCACGCACGGTGTCGGGCTGCTCGTCGAGGAAGCTCTGCGTCGTGAAGATCGAGTGCGCCACGAGTGTGACGCCGTAGTCGCCGAACAGGAACTCGTCGAAGTCGGCGTCGAGGTTCGTGAGCGAGACGTTCGAGTCCTGCCCGCCGACGATGGCGTCCACGTTGCCCTGGAGCAGCGACGGGACCATCGACTCGAAGGGCACGTTCGCGATCGTCACGTCGTCCTCGGACAGACCGTTCTGCTCGAGGAACAGTGGGAAGAGGAACGAGAACGCACCGCCCTGCGGGACGGCGACCGTCTTGCCCCGGAGGTCTTCGACGGACTCGATGCCCTCGTCGGTCAGAGCCTGCAGTGCGGTGTTGGTCACCTGGTTGATCGTGGACACCACGACTAGCGGGGCGCCCTGGGCGACGGCCTGGGCGATCGCTGTCGCGTCGGCCACACCGACGTCGGCCTGGCCGCTGGACACCAGCTGCACTGCGGTACCCGAGCCGGTGCCCTGCTCGACCTGCAGGTCGAGTCCGGCGTCCTCGTACAGCCCGTCCGTCTCGGCGAGGGCGAACCCCGCCGTGGAGGCGGACCACGCCCAGTGGAGCTGCAGGCTGGCCGACATGGTCGGCTCCGGCGCGTCACCGTCCGATCCGGAGTCGTCGGCGGGCGTGCTCGCGCTGCAGCCGGCGAGCAGGAGCGCCGCCGCTGCTGCCGCGGCCAGGCTGGGAATGCTTCGTCGCATTGAGAGACCTTTCATCGTCGGCATCCGAGGTGGACGGGACCCGCCCACCTCGTTCGGTGCCTGAGCTGCTGGGGAGATGCGACCGGAACGGCTCCGATCGCAGCGGATCACTTCTCGAGGCTTCCGCGCTGCCAGGGCGTCAGCAGCCACTCGATGAACTCGAGGAGGTAGTTGATGACGATGCCGATCACGGTGAGGATCACGAGAGTTGCGAACATGTACTCGGTGTCCAGGGCGCTGCTGGCTCGCAGCAGGGCGTAGCCGAGTCCGCTGTTCGACCCGAGGAACTCGGCGACCAGAGCTCCCGTGATGGCGAGCGTCGCCGACGTCTTGATCCCCGAGAAGATCACGGGGAGGGCGGCGGGGAACCGCAGCGACCAGAAGGTCTGCCAGCGGCTAGCTCCCATGGACTTCGTCAGGTAGAGCAGGCGCTCGTCCAGGATCGAGAATCCACTGACACTGGCCAGCAGCACGGGGAAGAACGTGATGAGGACGACCAGCATGATCTTCGTCTCGGGCCCGAATCCGAGCCAGACCAGCAACAGCGGTGCGATCGCGATCTTCGGGATCAGCTGCAGGACCATCACCGGCGGGTAGAGCGTCTGCTTCGCAGCGCGGGAGAGAGCGATGACGAGACCGAGGGGTATGCCGATCGCGATGCTCAGAACGAAGCCGATGACGATCGCCGTAAGGGTCGCCTGAGTGTGCCGCCAGAGGCTGTCCGCGTCCTCGAACAGTCTGGTGAAGACATCGACGGGTCCGGGGAGCAGGTACGTCGGGATCGCGAAGATCTCGACGACCGCCGCCCATGCGACCAGGATCGCGAGGAACACCAGCGGAGGCACCATGGCCCAGGCCACCGATCGAGTGCGACGCCGAGTGCGGGCGCTCGATCGCCGGCTCGCCTCGATCCGGTCCTCTCGGGTCTGCGTGGCGACCATCCCGGTCGCGGCGGTGCCGGGGCGATCGTCTGCGGCGCGATGCGTGATCGGCATGGGCTCTCTCCTCATCGATTCGAGCGTCGTCCTCGTCGATGAGTCCGGCCCCGCGATTCACCGGCCGTCTCCGGATCAGCGTCAGCGGCTCCCGGAGAAGGGAACGACGTCGTCGATCGCTCGGCACGTCGACCGCGCAGCGGACGTCGTGATCGAGGAGAGGAGTCGGGTGGTGGAGCGCAAGGGGGACGCGTCGACGCCAGGAGAGCGTCGTTGCTTCGGTCCTGCGGTACTACGCACAATATCCGACATTGTGGGACTTAGTCAATACCTGACCAGCTTTCCGCGAACCTCGAACGCCGGACGGTTGGATCGACCGCCTCGGGCACGCACGAGAGCGGGGTGCGCCACCAGCCGCGGTGGCTCACCCCGTTCCCGTCATCCCGACGGAAGAGAACTCAGAGGTTCTGCGTGAAGAACTCCGTGAGCTTGTCCCACGGGATCAGATCGACGCGGTCGTAGAGGTCCACGTGGCCTGCTCCCGGCACGATGTGGAGCTCCTTCGGCTCTGCAGCACGCTGATACGCGTCCTCGCTGAAGTAGCGCGAGTTGGCGATCTCCCCGTGCACGAGGAGGATCGGCCGGGGCGAGATCCACTCGATGCTCTGGAACGGGTGGAAGCGCATCAGCGCCCCATTGCTGGTGAGCGACATCTCGGTCGTCGACCGTGGGTGCTGCCCGCGCGGTGTGCGGTAGTAGTCGTAGAACTCCCGAGCGACCGCGGGCGAGTCGGCGGTGATCGTCTCCGGAGTGCCGACCACGTACTCCGACTCCCCTCCACGCGCCTCGGCCCACCGCTGGCGGCTCATGACGTCGACCTGCTGGCGACGCTCCTCTTCCGTCATCGTGTCGCCGAGGCTCTGGCGCCGGTCGCGCCCCATGTCGTACATGCTGACCGTCGCGACGGCCTTCATCCGGGTGTCGGTCTGGGCGGCGGCGATCGAGAAACCCCCGCTTCCGCAGACGCCGAGAACACCGAGGCGATCCGCGTCGACGAGGGGGTGCAGTCCGAGGTAGTCCACTGCGGCGCTGAAGTCCTCCACGAAGGCTTCGGGAGACGCGATGAAGTGGGGCTCTCCTCCGCTCTCGCCGTTGTACGAGGCATCGAAGGCGAGGGTGACGAATCCCCGAGCCGCCAGCGTCTGGGCGTAGAGGCCCGAGGTCTGCTCCTTCACGCCACCGAACGGGTGACCCACGATCAGGGCGCGGGACGGGAGGGAGCGCCTCGCCCCCGAGGGCGAGTAGAGATCGCCGACGAGGGTCAGACCGAGCCGGTTCGTGAACGTGACCTTCTCGTGGTTGACGGCCGGATCGCGGGGGAAGGTCTTGTCCCATTCGGTGGTGGCGATGCGCTCTTCCGCCTCGCCGGCGTCCTCACTGAACAGATTGCCGAGCGCGACGGCACCGACAGCGGCGGCACCGCCTGCGCCGGCCAGGGCGAGCAGGTGCCGCCGCCTCAGTCCCCGCGTCTCCTCGCGCTCGGGATCGGGGGAAGTGCCGGTGGTCGTGGTGTCGGTCATGGTGTCTCCTCAGAGATCGTCGGAACGGGCGGCGGGGGAAGGATCGGAGGTCCCGGTCGTGCCGGGTGGCCGAGAGGATCGGCTGCACGGAGCCCACCGAAGCCGCAGAGCCGGACGCCAGCGAGGGGTCCGCCCAAACGGGTTCCGGCAGGGCCCCTCTCGCGGTCAGCTCTCCGATCGCTGCACCGGCGGCGTTGTGGGCGGCACGGAGGGAGCCCGCTCCGCCTCGATCACTGGCGCGCATTCCCAGGGCGCGTTCAGCCCTGCCCTCGTACTACCTCCGATGCACCTCGCTCGGGGGGCCCGGACAGGACCTCCTTGCTCGTGCCGATGCGGACATACGCTCCGAGCTCCCCCAATCGCCCGCCCCTACCGCTAGGTGAACCATGACGATCAAGACCTCCAGCAGTGCCGTCGCTCTCGGCGCAGGCCTGCTGCTCGCACTCTCCGCATGCTCGGCACAACCGGCCGGTGATGCATCCGCCCCCCTCGACGGCCAGTGGCGCATGACGTCGCTCGAAGCGGGAGGGGAAGGGAACTATCTCGAGGTCCCGTACTCCGGGCAGGTGATCTTCGACGGCGACCTCTTCTCGGTGCAGGCATCGAACCCGGACGTGGCGGCGCCGGACACTGCGTACACGGTCAGCGGCTACGAGGCCTACTACGGCCTCGTCGACGTCGACGAGGACGAGGGGAGCTTCACCGTCGAGGTCGAGAACGCCCTCGCTCGCGACCTCGTCGGGCAGACCCTCGAGCGCAGGTTCGAGGTCGAGGGGGACACGCTGGTCCTGACTCCTGCGGACCCGTCCGAGGGCTGGCGCGTGACGTACGAGCGGTTGAACGCCGAGTAGGTCCCTGCCGGCCATGTGAGGTCGGGTGGACCGCCCTGCGAGCGGCGGTCCGCCCGACCGCGTCGACATCAGCGCTCGGCCGGCACCGACCCCAGCCGAGGAATCAGCGTCCTCTCCGCCTCGACGACGGACGACGACCGAGGAGGTGCTGTCAGAGCCCTTCACGCCGTGCCCGAAGCGGAATAGCGTCCATCGAGCCCCCCGAACCCACGAGAAGAGGAACCATGTCCCACCACTCGGACGGCTACATCTCCGCGCTCGCGCCGGACGTGTCGCGCACTCCTGTCCGCTACCGGAACCGGTACGGCATCGAGATCGCCGCAGACCTCTACGTCTCCACCGACCTCGACGCAACCGTTCACCGGGCCGGCGTCGTCATCGGCCCTCCGCACGGCGGAGTGAAGGAGCAGGGTCCGAGCGTCTACGCGCAGGAGCTCGCGCGGCGCGGTCTCGTCGCCCTCGCCTTCGATCCCTCGTACAACGGCGAGAGCGGCGGCGAGCCCCGGCACATCACCTCTCCGGAGCTGTTCGCCGAGGACTTCAGCGCCGGCGTCGATCACCTCGGAGCACTCACCTTCGTCGACCGCGACCGGATCGGGGTCCTCGGCATGTGCGGGAGCGGCGGATTCGCCCTCAGCGCCGCCCAGGTCGACACCCGCATCAAGGCCGTCGTGACGTCGGCGATGTACGACATCAGCGGGATCTCACGCGACGGCTGGCAGAGCTCGTCCACCGACGACGATCGGCGCGCAGCCCTCGAGTCGCTCGCGGAGCAGCGCTGGCGCGACGTCGACAGCGGTTCGGCCGCACTCTCCCCTGCTTTCCCCGACGTCTACGAACCGGACGCACTCGATCCGATCACGGCGGAGTTCCAGGAGTTCTACGTCACCGATCGAGGGCACCACGAGAGATCGATCGGCGCGTTCACGATCACCAGCAGCGTCGCGCACGTGAACTTCGGTGCGCTGCGGCATCTCGCGGACATCGCACCACGCCCGATCCTGTTCATCACGGGAGACCGGGCGCACTCCCGATACTTCACGGACGACGCCCTGGCGCAGGCGACCGGGCCGACGTCGCTGGTCGTGGTCCCCGGGGCCCGTCACATCGACCTCTACGACCGGACCGATCTGATCCCGTTCGACACGATCGGCCGATTCTTCGACAAGGCACTGGACTAGCCTTCTTCAGCAACGGGCACGCCGGATGCCCGGACGCTCGACGCCGGACCGCGGGCCTCCTTCCTCCCCCGGCATGGCAGGCTCGCGATCGACGTCAGGAGGTGGGGAGTGGAAGCTCCAGTGCGCCGGGTCCGCCTGCAGGACGTGGCCGCGGCGGCGGGATGCTCGACGTCGACGGTCTCCCGCGTCCTCAGCGGCCGCGGGCAGGTGGGGGCCGAACTCGCTGCGACGATCCGCGAGGCCGCCGCCGCGCTCGGCTACGATCCGTCCGTCGAGACGCGCGGTCGGCGACTGCAGCCCGCCCTCCAGGTCCTCGACCTCGTCCTGCCGCAGTGGGACGATCCCTGGGCGAGCAGGGTCATCGCCGGGGCGCAGGCGTCGGCGCTGTCGCGGGGCTTCGACCTGGTGCTGTCGGCCGAGCGCGACGATCCGCACGACGACTGGCCGGCACGCGCCGTCCGTCGAGGGAGCGCCGGTGTCGTCGCCGCGATGATCAGGCCCACGTCACGCCAGATGGCGCTGCTCGCAGCGGCCGGGATCCCCCTGGTCCTGATCGACCCTCCGACCGATCCGGATGCCGCTGTTCCCATCGTGGCGACAGCCGACTGGGAGGGCGGATTCGCAGCGGGTCAGCATCTCGGCTCTCTGCAGAGGACGCGAGCGATCGCGCTGACGGGCGTGCCCCGATTCCGGTGGGGGCGAGCACGATTGGACGGAGTGCGCGAAGGAATCGCGTCGGTCAACGCGCGGTCCACCTTCGAGGTCGAGGAGATCCGTTGGGGCGCACCCCATGACGTCGCCGAGGCCCTGCTCCCCGTCCTGGAGTCCGTCCAGGAGCCCGCGGTGCTCTTCACCAACCTCGATCACTGGGCCTATCCCGCTTACCAGGCGGCACGAAGGCTGCAGCTCTCCATCCCTCGCGACCTGGCCGTGATGGGCTTCGACGACGAACCGGCGGCCCGGTACATGCGCCCGCCCTTGACGACGATGCATCAGCCGCTGAGGGAGATCGCCGCCGCAGCGATCGGACTCGTGGTCGACCGATCGCGTGGACTCGTGCGCGACGATCACCGGCTCCGCCTGCCTTCCGTGCTCGTGACCCGCGGATCGACCTCCGGCTGAGGTTTTTTTGCGCACATGAATTGGCGCTCTCGAGGGCCGGGCCGATGATGGCTCCACTCGAGCGGACGGCTCTCCGCCGCTCGCATCACCGAGACGGTTCAGGTCATTCCTGCTCAATGAGGAGTCAGCACATGCGTACTGCACGACGATCCCTGGCGGCCGCGGCGGTCATCACCGCCACAGCACTGACGCTCACCGGCTGCGGCAGGTCGAGCGATCCGGACGCGGGCGGGACGGCGTCCGCTGCCGTCGCCGATGGGCCGGCGACCGGGACCATCACCCTCTGGGCGATGGGCAACGAAGGCGACCGGCTCACGCAGATCCTCGAGGGATTCGAGGAGGCGAACCCTGATTCCGACATCGAGATCGTGTCCGTGCCCTGGGGCAGCGCGTACGACAAGGTGTCGGCCGCGATCGCCGCCGACTCGCTTCCGGACCTCGTCCAGGTCGGAACGACTTGGATGGGCGGTTGGGCCGCCGCAGGCGCCTTCGATCCGCTCCCGGAAGGTCTCGTCGAGCCCGAGGACTTCTTCGAAGGGCCCTGGGGCACGACGGAGATCGACGGCGTCTCCTACGGCGTCCCCTGGAACACCGACCCCCGCGCGTTCATCTACCGCAAGGACTTCGCCGACTCGCTCGGCCTGGAGGCACCGACGACTTGGGACGAGCTCACCGCTTTCACCACGGCACTGCAGGAGTCCGGACAGGCGCGGTACGGCATCTACCTCCCGCCCAGCGGCACCGACTTCTGGCAGAACGTCGCGCCCTTCGCGCTGCAGGCCGACGCCGAGTTCCTGACCGAGGACGAGGAGTCCTTCGATTTCGATTCCGAGGGCTGGCGCGAAGGCCTCGCCTACTACCAGTCCTTCTTCACGGACGGCGTCGCCGAGACTCGCCAGCTCGTCGCGGGGCAGGAGAACGTCACCGCGTTCGTGGACGGCGATATCGGCTCGTTCATCGACGCGCCCTACGTCCTGCGGGCGGCCATCGATCAGGGGGGTCCCTCCTTCGCCGACAAGGTCGGGATAGCGGAGCTCCCTGCGAAGGACGCGTCCAGCGAGTCCACGTCGCTCGTGGGCGGCTCGGACTGGGCTGTCTCAGCGAACTCGGACAACCGCGACGGCGCCTGGAAGCTCGCGCAGTACTTCGGCACCCCCGAGGTCCAGACGCAGTGGTACGCCGTCGACGGCTCCACTCCGGCCAACGAGGCCGCCTGGACAGACGAGATCACTGCGGACCCGATCACCGCGGTCTACGGAGCAGGCCTGGAGAACGCCCGGTCGGCGCCGACCGTCGCCACCTGGCCGCAGGTGGCGGCCTCGCTCGACACGAACTTCGAGCGCGTCGCGAAGGGCAGTGCGACTCCGGAGGAGGCGTTGGAGGCGATTCAGAACGAGGCCGACGCCATCGGGCTCGGACGGTGACGATCTCCGCACGACGGGGCGGTGGTTCGGGACGCGACCGACCCGCCGCCCCGTCAGCGCCCCGCACCAGGGGTTCTGCAGTCGAAGCGCGGGCGCGACGCGACAACCGGACCGGGCTCCTCTTCTCGGCGCCGTTCCTCGTGCTGTTCGTCGCTTTCAGTGCCCTGCCAGTCGTCGCGTCTCTCGCCCTGAGCTTCACCGACTTCACCAGCCGGGACCTCCGTGACGTGCTCGGGGTGGACTTCGTCGGACTGGAGCAGTACGCCCAGCTCTTCGGCAGCACCCGCTATCTGCGGTCCCTGCTCAACACGCTTGTGTTCGTGGTCGTGGGCGTGCCCCTGACCATCGGAGTCGGCCTGATCCTCGCCGTTCTGCTCAACAACGGCATCAAGCGGTTCCGAACCGTCTTCCGCGTGGGCTTCTACGCGCCGGTCGTCACCTCGATCGTCGCCGTCGCCGTCGTCTGGCGTCTCATCCTCCAGCCCGACGGTCTCCTCAACAGCGTCCTCGGCTGGGTCGGCATCAGCGGACCCGACTGGCTGCAGAGCACGACGTGGGCTCTGCCATCACTCGTCGCGATGGCTGTGTGGCGGAATTTCGGAACACTCATGGTGATCTTCCTCGCAGGTCTGCAGGACGTTCCCGAGGACGTGATCGAAGCGGCCACCATGGACGGCGCCGGCGCCTGGCGCCGCTTCCACTCCATCGTCCTCCCCCTTCTGCGTCCCGCGATCCTCTTCGGAGCCGTGGTGACGGGAGCCGGGTTCCTCCAGTTCTTCGAGGAGCCGTTCGTGATGACCCAGGGAGGCCCCCTCGACGCCACGTACTCCGCCGCGTACTTCGCCTACGACCAGTTCGGCTTCGGCAACTACGGCTACGCGTCCGCCGCCAGCTACGTCCTGTTCGCGGCCGTCGTCGTGATCACCCTGATCCAGTTCCGTCTCCTGGGAAGCAAGGACCGACCGTGACCGCGCCCACCTCCTCGCCCCTCGCATCTCCCCTTTCGCCACGTCGAAGCGCCACCTCTCGCTGGTGGCTGTACCCGATTCTCACCGTCGCAGTCCTCCTCACCGTCCTCCCCTTCGCGTGGATGCTGCTGTACTCCTTCCTGCCGGAGGAGGTCATCCGCGGCGGCCTGGACGGTCTGCTGCCCCTCACTCTCACCGGTGAGAACTTCGCCCGGCTGCTCGATCTCGGCTTCCCCCGCTACTTCCTCAACTCGGCCCTGGTCGCCGTCGTCGTGACCCTCGGCAACATCGTCTTCGCATCGATGGTGGGATACGCGCTGGCGAAGCTGACCTTCCGGGGTCGCGACCTCGTCTTCGGACTGGTGCTGGGCATGCTGATGATCCCGACGATCGTCACGTTCATCCCGCTCTTCGTCCTCACGAGCCGCCTGGGACTGGTCAACTCCTACCCCGGGCTGATCCTGCCGTACCTGGTCACCCCGATCGGGATCTTCCTGATGCGCCAGTTCATCGACGGGATCCCCGACGAACTGCTGCAGGCGGCACGGATCGACGGTGCAGGAGAGATGCGCATCTTCTTCGGCGTCGTCCTGCCCCTGTCGACTCCCGCTCTCGCGACGCTCAGCATCCTGACGTTCCTCTCCTCGTGGAACAACTTCCTCTGGCCGCTCGTGGTCGCTCAGTCCGACGACTACTACACGCTGCCCGTCGCTCTCGCCCTCTACTCGACCGGGACCCAGGGGACGAACTACGGACTCCTGATGGCGGGCGCCGTCGCCGTCATCGTGCCGATCCTGATCCTCTTCGTCGTCCTGCAGCGCCACTTCACCCAGGGAGTCGCGACCACCGGCTTGAAATAGGCACCCGCCCCGATCGATCTCCAGCGGCACTCCGCACTGCTCACGCACGTCCACTGCTCACGAAAGCAAGAAATCCTGTGAAGAACACCTCCGTCCAGCTCTACAGCGTCCGCGCCGCGATCGAACGCGATATTGAAGCGGCACTCGATCGCCTCGCCGCGATCGGTTTCACCCAGGTCGAGCCCTACGCGTTCGACGAGCGCGTCGGCGACCTGCGGAAGGCGCTCGCAGCATCCGGACTGGCCGCTCCCTCCGGACACTGCCTCGTGATGGACCGGGAGGATCCGCAGGCGGTGTTCGACTCAGCCGCCGAACTCGGGATCGAGACCGTGATCGACCCGTTCCTCCCCAGCGACCGATGGCAGACGCGCGACGACGCTCTGCGGATCGCGGAGCGGGCGAACGAGCTCGCCGATCTGGCAGCGGAGCGGGGTCTCGCCTTCGGGTACCACAACCATCACTGGGAGTTCGCGAACCAGGTGGACGGCCGTGCCGTGTACTGGGCCTTCGCCGATCAGCTTTCCGAGAAGGTCGTACTCGAGATCGACACCTTCTGGTCGACTGTGGCGGGCGTCGATACTCCCGCCGTCCTGACGACCCTCGGCGATCGGGTGCGGTTCCTGCACATCAAGGACGGCACGACCTCCGGCGACACCGCCACGTCCCTCCCGAGTGCCGAGAGCGCCCTGGTCGTCCCGGACTCGCTCGCCGAGGCGTTCAAGGAGCAGGTGCCCGCCGGAAGCGGGGACGTCGACGTCGTCGCGATCCTCCGGGCCGCACCCCTCGCCGTGCGGGTCGTGGAGTTCGACGACTACTCCGGTGACGTCTTCGAGGGCATCGCCGGGTCCTTCGCCTGGCTCTCGGAGAACGACCGATGACGGCCGCTCAGGGATCCGGGCCCGTCGGCGTCGGCATCATCGGGGCCGGGGTCATCTCGGATGCGTACCTGGAGAACCTCGGCCGCTTCGCCGATGTCCGCGTCGTCTTCATCGCCGATCTGGAGAAGGATCGTGCCCGCGCGCAGGCGGAGAAGCACGGGATCGCCGGTCACGGATCGGTCGAGCAGCTCCTCGGGATCGATGAGATCGAGATCGTCGTCAATCTGACGGTGCCGGCCGTTCACGCGGGAGTCGGTCTTCGGTGCGTCGCCGCGGGCAAGCACGTGTGGAGCGAGAAGCCCCTCGCGCTCGACCACGACTCCGGGACGCGCCTCCTCGCCGACGCGGACGCCGCAGGAGTCCAGGTGGCCTGCGCGCCGGACACCGTTCTCGGTGCCGGTCTCCAGACCGCCCTGCGCGCGATCGCCCGAGGCGACATCGGGGAGCCTCTGACGGCGACGACCCTGTTCCATGTCCCCGGGCCCGAATCCTGGCATCCGAGCCCCGAGTTCCTCTTCGCCGAGGGTGCAGGTCCGTTGTTCGACATGGGTCCCTACTACCTGACAACGCTCGTCCACGTGTTCGGAGCGGCACATCAGGTCAGCGCGGTCGCGTCGAGATCCTCAGCGAGCCGCACCATCGGCAGCGGACCGCGCGCCGGTCAGATGTTCCCGGTCGTCGTCCCCACTCACCACGCCGCACTCATCTCCTTCGAGTCCGGGCACTCCGCCCAGTCGGTGTTCTCGTTCCAGAACGCTCTGCCTCGGATGGGCTTCGTGGAGATCAGCGGCTCGGAGGGGACGCTCGTGCTTCCCGACCCGAACACGTTCGACGGCGATTCGACGCTGTGGCGATTCGGCAGCCAGGAGCCGACGGTTCTGCCGGCGGTTGGGCCGGCGTTCGGTCGAGGTGCGGGAGTCGTCGACCTGGCGCGGGTCGTCCGGCGGGGTGGTGTCCCGCGCGCGAACGGGGCCATAGCCAACCACGTCCTCGACATCATGCTCGGGATCTCCCGTGCCGCAGAGGAGCAGCAGGTCGTCGAGATCACGTCCTCGGTCGCCCGGCCGCACCCCTTGCCCGAGGACTGGGATCCGGCGGCCGCGACCCTGTAGGGAATCGTCCGCCGCGGCGGGGGGCGCAGCCACGAGCTCGGACCGGGTCGACGTCAGCCTCGGACGGGGTCCGACGTCGCCCGGAGTTCCGGCGCGAGCTCGAGCTGCGCCAGGAACGGGCTGCGCTCGGCCTGCGCCGGGTACCCGGCGACGTCGCGCACGCACTCCGGGCACCAGTGTCCCGCTCGGAGGATCAGGCGCGGGCTGCCTGCGAACCGGTGCCCGAACGCGCACTCCCATGAGAGCGCGGTCGTGACGTCCCCGGCGACGACGACGTCGGTGAGCAGTCGTCCTCCGCGGTGGCGGGCGACCTCGCCGAGCAGCGGTCCGTCCCACTCCGCGGTCGGGAGCGACTCGTCGTAGCCGTGGTCGAGGAGCGTCGGGACGCGGCCCGGGCGCGGCGGCCAGAACGTGTCCCAGCCTCCGATCGCCTCGCGATCAGCGGGCGAGCCGAAGTAGGCCGCCACCGCCTCGAGGTCGCCGCGCCGGACGTAGTCCATCGTTCCGCGGTGCCGCAGGGTGAGCGGCTTCATCACGAGATTCTTGACGAGGCCCGCCGGCAGCCGGCCGGCTACCCGCAGGGCCGGATTCGCCGCGACTGCGCGCCGCAGGGCGTCCTCCGGCGTGTCCTGCCGGAACGGCACGAGCTCGTGCAGGCGGTCGGAGTCGGTGTACCAGTGCCCGTGGAAGTTGCGGGTCGCGAACCAGTCGCGCTCGTACCAACCGCGCACATCGCGGACCCCGAGGGCACGCGAGATGCGCAGCTGCATGTCCCAGTTGGTCAGGCGCCAGGCGTCCCCTCCCCCGATGTTGTGGATCCCGCCCCACAGCTCGTCCGGAACGTCGCGCTCGGAGACCGCGATCGCGAGTCGCGCGGCGTCCTCGGCCGAGACCCACTCCATGACCCCGCCGAGCGTGGAGTGGGTCATGATCGGGTCCCGGATCTCGAGCATGCCGGGGTGGAGGATGCCTGTCTGGCGCAGCTGCACCCACTTCGGGAGCCCGGAGTCGACGAGCTCCTTCTCGGCGATCACCTTGCTCTGCCCGTACTCGTCGTAGCGCGAGACCCGCAGCGGATCCCCGACCCGGCCCCAGTGGTGCGGGGGCGTGCGGTCGCCCGTCTGCGCGACCGTGCCGACTCCGACGACGGCGATACTCGAGGGGTCGGGCTGAGCCCGGACCGCGCGGATGATCGTGCGGATGCTGCCGACGTTGATCCGGTGCGCCAGCTCGGGGTGGTCATCGGCGAAAGGCGAGACGACTGCGCCGATGTGCAGCACGACGTCCGCTCCGCGAACGCAGCGCTCGACGGCGGGGTAGTCGGTCATGTCGCCGAAGACGACCTCGAGGTTCTCCATGTCCTCGTACCTCCGGATCACAGCGAGGTCCTTCGGCGTCGGGAGGACGAGCGCGACGACCTCGAAGTCGGCCGCCCGCTCGCGGAAGGCGTCGAGGACGCGGCGCCCCCAGTTGCCCGCGGCTCCGGTCAGGAACACACGTCGGCGGGCGGCAGTCCTGCGGGTCATCGAGTGTCCGATCCTGAGCGAGGGACGGCCGCTCGGTCGAGCGCACCGAGGAGCAGGTCGACGCCGGCCGCGAAGAAGGGGGTATCAGGCCGATCGAGGAACCCGTGCGGTGCCTCCGGCACGACGGAGTAGTCGACGGTCACTCCCGTGTCGCGGAGTCCGCGGGCGAACGCGGCGCCCGAGGCGCGGAGCGTGTCGCGGTCGGCGTCGATCATCGTCGTCGGCGGCAGACCGGCCAGGCGGCCGTCGCCGGGGAAGACCGGGCGCGGTGCGTCACCGGCGTAGTTCGCGTTCATGCGCCTGACCAGCCTCGGACTGAACTGGGTGAAGGAGTGGCGTCCCCGGGTGCGGGAGCGCAGGGCGGCGTCGATCGGGGGCAGCTCGGCGTGGAAGGTGCCGTAGGCGAGCACCAGCCGGGCGGGCGGCGGGGCGTCCTCGTCCCGGAGCCGCATCGCGGCGGCCGCGGCGAGGCAGGCGCCCGCGCTCGCACCGCCGAGGACCACGGGCTGCGCGGCCGAGGCGGCGATGCTCGAGAAGGAGTCGACGAGGTCCTCCATCGGCACCGGAGCGCGGTGCCCGCGGGCCGATGCGCGGCGGGACGGCGGGAGGAACCATGAGAAACGAGGCGCCAGGCGATAGTCAACCGAGACCACCTCATGACCCGCCGCCGCCGTGCTTGCCGCGACGGCGTGGGCCTCCAGCTGGTCGAGACCGCCCCAGGCGAACGCTCCGCCGTGCGCCCAGACGAGCAGAGCGGAGTCGCCCCGCGCCTCGCGCCCGCGGTAGCGCCGCACGGGGATGCTCCCGTGCCGGCCGATGACCTCGTCCTCCGTCACCTCGACGGAGGCGGGCACCTCGAACGCGGCGCTCACGCAGGCACCGGGTCCGCCGTGCTCAGCGCCATGAGCTGCTCGAGCGCCTCGGGCGGGAACGCGCCGCCCGTGAACGCGACGAACTGCTGCATCGGCATCGACTCGACCATCTTCAGGCCGTCCTCGTTCGCCTCCGCCTCGCGGGCCTGCTCCTCGCTCATTCCCGCCGCCAGGCCCTGCCGCAGGGCGGGTCCGACGACCGGGTGCGCGAACCACTCTCCGACCGTCGAGTCGAGGGTCAGCGGACGCACCAGCACGTCTCCGGCGAGCACGATCGCCTTCTCAGCCACGATCCGCGAGGCGTTCTCGCCGATCTGGACCGCGTACTCGCCTCCGGGCACGATCCAGTCCGACTGCTCGATGTCCCAGTACGCGAACGCGCGCCGGTCGAGCTCCAGCGACACCGTCCGGGACTCGCCCGGCCGGAGGCCGATCTTCGCGAAGGCGCGCAGCTCCCGTCTCGGTCGGCGCACTGGTCCGGCGTCGGTGGAGACGTAGACCTGCACGACGTGCCGGCCGGCGACGGCTCCGGTGTTGGTGACGACGAGCTCGACCCGGGCGGAGTCGTCTCCCGTCTTCTCGACCAGGAGGTCAGACGTGGCGAAGGCCGTGTAGCCGAGGCCGTGGCCGAACGGGTAGCGGACGGGAGCGGCGGCCGTCTCGTAGTGGCGGTAGCCGACCATCACGCCCTCGCCGTAGCGGACGTGGCCCTGCTCCCCGGGGAAGGTGTGCACGCTAGGGGTGTCCTGCAGCCTCAGCGGGATCGTCTCGGCGAGGCGCCCGGACGGGTTCACCACTCCGAAGAGGAGATCGGCGATCGCGGATCCGCCGGCCTGGCCGAGCAGCCAGCCCTCGAGGATCGCGTCGACGTCGTCGTGCCAGCCCTCGAGCGACACGACTCCGCCGTTCGAGAGCACGACGACGGTGCGAGGGGCCGCCGCGGCGACCACGCCCAGCAGCTCGACCTGCGCAGCCGGGAGCTCGAGGGAGCTGCGGTCGAAGCCCTCGGACTCCTCCCTGTCGCCGAGTCCCGCGAACACGATCGCGATGTCGGCGCGAGCGGCGACATCGACCGCGCGCGCGCGACGCTCGGCCTCGTCCGGATCATCGGCCCCGACGAGGAAGCCGTCGGCGTACTCGACGGTGGTGCCGCGCTCATGGGCCAGTTCGCGGATCGCGTCGAGCGCCGTGTCGACCCGGGTCGGGGTCAGATGCGAGCTCCCCCCACCCTGGAAGCGCGGCTCGGCGGCGAAGGCGCCGATGACCGCCAGGCGGGGAGCGGAGTGCAGCGGCAGGACACCGGCGTCGTTCTTGAGCAGCACAGCCGAGTCCGCGGCCAGACGGCGCGCGAGTGCGTGATGGCCGTCGACGTCCACGGCTCCGCTGGGCTCGTGGGGCAGCTCGGTGAGTGCGAGCACGCGGCGCACCGCGGTGTCGACGGCCTCCTCCGACAGCCGCCCGGAGCGGACGGCGTCGACGATCCTCTGATCGGTGGCCCCGCCGCTCGCCGGCATCTCGAGATCCATGCCCGACTCGACGCCGGCGACGCGGTCGCTGACCGCGCCCCAGTCTGAGACGACCGCGCCCTCGAAGCCCCATTCGGTGCGCAGCACGTCCGTGAGCAGCCAGCGGTTCTGGGAGGCGTAGGTGCCGTTGACCTTGTTGTACGAGGCCATCACGGTGGCCGGCGCGGCCTCCTTCACCACCCGCTCGAAGGCGGGGAGGTAGATCTCGCGCAGCGTGCGCTCGTCGACGTCGGCGCTGATGCGCATCCGCTCTGTCTCCTGGTTGTTGGCCGCGAAGTGCTTCACGGACGCTCCGGGGCCGACCTCCTGCATCGCCGAGACGTGCGCGGCACCGAGCACTCCCGACAGGAGCGGATCCTCGGAGTAGTACTCGAAGTTGCGGCCGCAGAGCGGGGAGCGCTTGATGTTGACGCCCGGGCCGAGCACGACGGCCACGCCTGCAGCGAGAGCCTCCCGACCCACCGCGGCGCCGACCTGCGCTGCGATCTCGGGATCCCAGCTCGAGCCGACGGCGACCGCGGGCGGGAAGCACGTGGACGGGAGCGCGTCGTTGATGCCGAGGTGATCGGCGGGGCCGTCCTGCCGGCGGATGCCGTGGGGGCCGTCGGTGAGGAGGATCGAGGGGATCCCAACCTCGTCGAGGGCCTTCGTCGTCCAGAAGCCACCGCCCGACAGCAGGGACGCCTTCTGCTCGAGAGTCAGGGTGCTGATGTCGTGGCTCATGCGGAGGCTCCGTCGGTGTCGGCGGTGAGGGCGTCGGCGAGCTCGACGCGGAACTCGGCGGAGGCACCGGGGATGTAGTCGAGCAGGGTGGTGATGGGCATCGCGGCCGCTTCGGGCGAGGCGCCGTCGAGCGGGACCCCGGGGTAGTGGCGGCCGAAGACGTCCAGGAAGCGGCGCCAGGCCGAGGGGTCGGCGGCGACCTCGCCCAGTGTCGAGCTCAGGTCGAACGACGTCGGGGCGGCGGGACGCTCGACGGCGTAGGTCCAGCGGTGCTCCCCCGACTCGACGTGCAGCGCGGCGTATTCGGGATGCATCGGGAGAACGACCTCGGCCGAGGTTCCGCCCGGCACCCGCACGGTGACGTCCATCTCGTCGTCCGCGAGGCTCCAGGCGACGAGGACCTCCCCGTGCACGGTCGTGTGACGCAGGGTCGCCGAGGTCAGACCCCCTCCCGGCTGCGGCGCGATGCACATCCTCCGGTACCCGGGCTCGATCGCGCTGAGTCCGCCGATGGTGCGGTGCATCCAGTCGACGACGGCGCCGAGGGCGTAGTGGTTGAGCGAGGTCATCCCGGAGGGATTGAGCGTGCCGTCGGGTCGGACCGAGTCCCAGCGTTCCCAGATCGTGGTGGCGCCCTGCGTGACGGGGTAGAGGAAGGACGGGCAGCCCTTCTCGAGCAGCATCAGGTACGCCTCGGCGAGGTGTCCCGTGGACGACAGAGCGTCGGTGACGAGCGGAGTCCCGGCGAACCCGGTCGAGATGCGGTACCCGGATCGCGCGACGATCGCCGCGAGCCGGTCGCCCGCGTGCTGCCGCTGGTCGTCGTCGAGGATCCCGAACGTGATCGCAAGCGCGTACGCGGTCGCGGTCTCGTTCACGACCCGGCCACGCTGGGAGACGTACTCGTCGAGGAACGCCGTGCGCACCCGCTCGGCCAGGCGCGAGAACTCCTCCGCGTCCTCCGTGCGCCCGAGGATCCGCGCGGTGTCGGCGGTCTCGCGGGTGGTGCGGCAGAGGTAGGCGGCGGCCACCAGGTGCCGGTCGGTCTTGCCGCCGGCGGGGTTGTCGTCGGGGGCGTCGGGATCGAGCCAGTCGCCGTACTGGAATCCGCTGCTCCAGAGCCCGTTGTCGTCGAGCAGGTCGGCGACCTGGCGGAGGAAGGCGGTCATCGAGTCGTACGCCTCGGCGAGGATCCGCTCGTCTCCGTACTCGCGGTAGAGGGCCCAGGGCAGGCTCACGGCGACGTCGCTCCAGAGCGCCGTCGGCGAGGACGGCGTCGAGAGCACGTCCGGGACGACCCACGGCACGTACCCCTTCTCCTGCTGCTCCACCGCGAGGTCGCGCAGCCACGATCCGAGGACGCCGCGCACGTCGTAGAGGAACGCGGCCGTCGGCGCGAAGGCGTTGATGTCGCCGGTCCAGCCGAGCCGCTCGTCGCGCTGCGGGCAGTCGGTGGGCACGCCCACGAAGTTGTCCCGCATCGACCAGACGGCGTTCGAGTGCAGCCGGTTCAGGAGCGGGTCCGACGTCTCGAGCCAGCCGGTGCGGATCATGTCGGAGTGGACCACGACGGCGCGGAGGGACTCGGCGGTCAGCTCGCCGGGCCAGCCGTCGACCTCGACGTACCGGAACCCGTGGAACGTGAAGCGCGGCTCCCACGTCTCGACCTCCCCGCCGCGGAGGGTGTACCGATCGGTCGCCGCCGCGGTGCGGGTCGTCTCGAAGTCGGCCTCTCCGTCGATCACAACCTCGGAGTGGCGCAGTACGACGGTCGTGCCTGCCGGCCCGGAGACACTCACGCGCACCCAGCCGGAGATGTTCTGACCGAAGTCGACGACCGTGCGCCCCGCCGGAGTCGTCAGGACCTCGACCGGAGCCAGCTCCTCGATCCGCCGGATCGGGGGTGCGATCGGGTCGACCAGCGACTCGGAGGGCCAGTCCAGGACCTCGACCGCGCTCCACGAGGAGTCGTCGAAGCCGGGGCCGTCCCAGCCGACCGGTTCGAGCCGGGCGTCGAACTCCTCGCCGTCGTAGATGCTGTTCGCCCGCACCCCGCCCTGGGCGGCGCGGAAGCCGGTCCCGCTCGCAATCGTCTCGAGGCGGCCGTCGGCATACTCGAGCTCGAGCTCGAGCCACGCGGCGGGCCGGTCGGAGTAGTGCCGACGCTTCTCCTCCCAGCCCAGGCGCCCCACCGCCCATCCCTCTCCGAGGACCGCGCCGAGAGCGTTGGCGCCGACCTCGATCCGGTCCGTGACGTCGTGGCTGCTCACCACGAGGCGGTGGCGGTACGAGGTCCAGCCCGGCGCCAGCACTTCGTCACCGACCACCGCGCCGTTGAGGTGCGGCTCGACGAGTCCCACCGCGGTAGAGCGGAGCGTCGCGCGAACGGGCCGCTCGGCGACGTCGAACGAGCGGCGGAGGTAGGCGGCTGGCTCGCCGGCGTCCCCGGTCGAGGCGACGGGGGTGATGAGGACTGCGGTCACGGAGGACTCCTGTGAAGTGAGGAACGGGATCAGCGGACGGAGCGGACGCGCATCACGACGAGCCCGCCGAGGACGGTGAAGGCGGCGGCGATGATGTACAGGAGCGTGTAGTTCTTCTCGTCATCCCCTGCGGCCCCGATCGCCAGGAAGAGCGGCGCGACGAAGGGAGCGACGGCCTGCGGGATCGAGACGGCGAAGCCGATGATCCCCATGAACCGGCCGGCGGCGGTCGCCTTCTCGGGGAGCACGTCGAGGATCAGCGCCTGGTCGACCGCGGCGAACATGCCGATCCCGACCGAGGTGATGAGCGATCCGGCGATGAGGACCGGAACGTCCGACGCGAGAGCCATCACGACGGCGCCGATCGCGAAGAGGACCGCGCCACCGAGGACGAAGGTGCGTCGGCGCCGGAGGCGGTCCGAGAGGAACCCGCCGCCGATGGCGCCGAGCATGGTGGCGAGGATGCCGAACAGTCCCAGCGTCGCGATGATCGGCGCGACCTCGGTCACGTCGACGCCGAGCCGCGAGGCGAAGAAGAACGCCGTGAAAGTGGTGTTGAGCGTGAGGCCGAAGTAGAAGAGGAAGCGCCCGAGCCACACCCACGAGAAGTCGGGGTGGCTGCGCGGGTCGTAAAGGTACTTGCTGAACAGGGTGCCCAGCGAGAGTCGCTCGTCGAACCGCACGCCGCGGGTGTCCGCCTCTCTCGTGAAGAGCACGAAGAGCGTCACGAAGACGACGCCGACCACTCCGGGGAGCAGGAAGAGCAGGAGCGGGTCGCTCGCGACGCTGCCCGCGATCACGACTCCGAAGACGGGGGCGACCTGGGTCGCAAAGCCGGTCAGACCGGCGACCTTTCCGCGCTGCGTCTCGGATAGCTTGTCGGCCATCGACGTCTGCAGGTTCTGCAGCACCTGGCCCCAGCCGACCTGAGCGAGGATCCAGCCGAGGCCGAGCAGGAGCACGGTGGGCGCCGTGGCCATGACGAGCAGCGAGACGACGCCGACGAGCATGCCGACGATCATGATCGGGCGGCGGCGCCCGATCCTCGTCCGCATGCGATCGCTCAGCACGCCGAAGAGCGGAGCCGTCAGCATCACCACGAGCGCTCCCGAGCCGGTGATGTACCCGAGGTACTCCTCGCGGCCGGGGGCGAGCGTCGACAGGCGGATCGAGAGCGAGATCGCCAGAGGGGTGATGAAGGCGACGAAGACGCCGAACTGGCCGAGCACCTGGAACCAGATGTAAGAGGTGCTGGCCTTCCCCTCGACCGGAGCCTCGGTGCGCAGCACCTCGTCCGAGGCCGCCGGAACCGGAGGGATCGGCTGCGGGGCCGGGGGCGGGGCGGCGGGAAGATCGCCGGGATGTGTGGCCATGAAGGACTCCATTGTCGAGAGATGCCGCGAAGGTAGAACTAGCGCGAGCTAGCTGACGAGAGAGTAGCTGAACGCAGCTAGCGCGCGCAAGCAACGCACGAACACTCACTGGACGAGGGCTAGCACGCACAAGCGATACTCTCGTCAGCGAGACGGAGGCGGAGCGCAGTATGACGAGCACGGCACCCTCACGGCGCGTGACCGCGGTCGACATCGCCCGCGAGGTCGGCGTCTCGCGCGCCACCGTCGGCTTCGTGCTGAACGAGACCGCCGGGCAGACGATCTCGGAGGCGACCCGCGCGAAGGTCCTCGAGGCCGCCCGGCGTCTGGGCTATCGCCCCCACCTCGCCGCCCAGGCTCTCGCGAGCGGACGCAGCAGGATCGTCCTCCTGGTCCTCCCCGACTGGCCGATGGAGTACAGCATGCGCCGGCACGTCGACGAGGCGTCAACCGCGCTCGACGAGGCCGGCTACTCCCTTGTCACGATGACCCCCCACGCGGGCGGACGCGCACGTCCGCTCTGGGAGACGCTGCAGCCGGACGTCGTGATGGGCATGACACCGTTCTCCCGGGAGCGCTACGACGAGATCCGCGCCGCCGGTGTCCCCGCCGTCATCCCTTCCCCCGACGACACGCCCCGGAACGAGGACCTCTCGTTCAGCGACGGACCTCGGCTCCAGGTCGAGCACCTGGTCGCCCAGGGGCACCGACGCCTCGTCTTCGCGTCCTCCCCCGACCCGCGTCTCGTCGACCTGGTGTCCTCGCGGTACGCGGTGGCCGCTCGAGCCGCCCGCGAGCACGACCTCGACCTCCTCGACCAAGCAGAGGTGGAGTCCACCCGGGTCGCCGAGCTCGTGGCGGCGTGGCATCGAGCGGGAGTGACGGGCGTCATCGCGTACAACGACGACATTGCGGCTCTGGTCGCCGGTGCGGCGATCAGGAGCGGGTTCACCCTTCCCGACAACCTCGCCGTCATCGGACACGACGACTCCCCCCTCGCGCAGATGTTCGTTCCCTCGCTGACGTCGGTCCACGTCGACGACGCGGGCCTGGGCCGGTACTTCGCGGAACTCGCCCTCAGCGCGGCGGCCGGAACACCTCCGCCTTCCCGCAGGTCGGGGCCGCAGATCTCGCTCGTGCTCCGGGAATCGGCGTAGCCGCGTTCCGGCCTCGTGAAGGAGCCCGACCCCTCGCATTCCAGCGCACGGATTCGGCGGAAGCGCTCGGGCGAAGCGGGCGACGACGCTCCGATGGGATCCGACTCGTTTCCGTACTGCGGTCTTCTACACGGACCGAGCTTGATTGCCGTCACTCGCTGCGCGCGAAGCAGATGGCCTGCGACACGCGGAACACGGTCGCGGCCGAAGGGGTCCTCAGTCCATCGAATCAAGCCGCTGCGCCAGCCACGCGCCGTTCCGTCCGGCCCTCGACGTGCGGATCAGACCGATACGTCGAGTCCCCAATATCTGCCGTGCAACGTGACGACGATGCGGGAGTCGGGGAGCCAGGTCGCTCGCTCGAATCCGCCGCTGTCCCTCAGCACTACTGAGAACCCAGCCGCCACGGCTCGTGCTCTCACCGCCACAAAATCGAGGACCGCGACCTGGTGGTTCTCTGTCCGCACCGCCAATCGCTTCTCACCGAGTTGCACGGGTACCCCCTTGGGGAGCGCCCAGCTGAGCAGGACCCCTTCGCCCTCGAGCCGGAGGTCCCAGTGGAGCGTTCGAGCGTGATGCTCGATGAGGATGAAGCGGAAATCGCTGATGGCGGCCCCCGTCGTGTCGACCGCCGCAGCTGCGTTCAGCTAGCTCGGGAGAGTGAGTGTAACGCTTCCGTCCGCAACGGATGCGAATCAGTCCCACCGGTTGGGCTCCCGAGCCCAGACGGGTCGCGGCGCCAGTGACCTCGTGCGCCCGAGGCTTCCGGCTATCCGCCTGTTCTCACCAAGGCGAACGAGGAGCGACGCGCTTTCGCGACGCCGTCCCTGCTCAGGGAACAACGAGGCCAGAGGAACCGGTAACGACCGTTTCCGGGACGCTAGAGGCAGAGGCGGCAGGTGAACCGGACACGCCGTTCGCTTGCGTCCCGAAACCAGATCGTGCCAGAACGCTTTCACACCCGTTTTCGGGATACGCTGGCCACGGCGGGAAGGGATCATGTTGAGCAGCATCGTGGGCTACGCCCGTGTCTCCCGCCGCGACCAGAACCCGGCAGCTCAGGAAGCTGAACTCCACGCCGCAGGTGCGGTCCGGGTCTTCGTCGATCACGGGGAGTCGAGCCGGATTGCTGATCGGCCGCAGTGGCTCGCGTGCCTTGACTTCCTGCGCGAAGGAGACACTCTGCTCCTTCGCCGTCTCGATCGACTCGGCGGAACCGAGCGGATCGTGATCGAGACGATCAACGACCTCGAACGCCGGGGCGTGAACATACGGAGCCTCACCGAGCCGCTGATCGACACGACGACGCCGATGGGACGGGCACTGTTCGGGATCGTTGCCGTCTTCGCGCAACTGCGAGTGGACACGATCCGACAGAACACTCGGCTCGGTCTAGATCATGCACGCTCCCAGGGCCGCGTCGGTGGCCGCCCGTCGGTGATGACCTCCGCTCGTCTTCGCGAAGCGCGACGGATGCGCGAGGCCGGCCGCAGCTACGCCCAGATCGCCGAGGTCCTCGGAGTCGGCAAGTCCTCCGTCGCCCGCGCGCTCGGCAAGGAGACGCCGCAGACGACCGCGCCCGAGCGGCGGGTCTTCTTCCGCGACGTCAAGCCGTACGAGGTCCCCAGCACACTGGATGAGCTGACCGGCCCATCGACAGGGCTCCTCGAACTGCCCCACCACATCTACTGGGGACCTGACCCGACCGTCGATCTCGACACAACGGGCGGCGTGACGAAGGCCTACCAGGCGCTACTCAACGAGGGCACCGCGACGGACCAGACTGCACTGCTGAATCGCGAGATCCTCCTCGCCGTCTGGCCCGTTCTGACTCTCCCCGACCGAGTTCGGCTCCTGTGGGAAGACCGATTCCCCGAGCTCCTCGGCGAAAGCCGGGAGCGCAGCATGCTTCCGATCGGGGCCGGACCGGTGAGCGGCGCCGAGTGAGCTTCTCCTCGCTCGGCGCGCGGGCGCTAGAAGCCGATTCTGCGACAGCGTCGACCGCGTCCCCCCACATCGGTGAAGATCGAACCTGACATGGGCAGCCGGAACGAAGACCTTCAGCGCGAGATCACCCGCGTGGCGCTCGACGCACTCGAGGGCACCGCCTTCGCTCTCGCCGGCTCCGGCGCCATCAGAGAGCACGGCGTCATCGACCGACTGACCGAGGACGTCGACCTGTTCACCTCGAACACCGGATGCCCCGTCCGGCGCCGCATCATGCCTTTGTCCTCCATGCGGCGAGCCAGGTCGGCCATCGTGGAGCGACCGACGGCGATCCTTTCAGCCGGGGTGATCTGGTCTGCGCCCGGCGCGTCCCAGACCGCGGACAGTAGCGCGAACTGCGGCCCGGTGATCTCCGGCCCCACTGACTCGCGCCACAGGACTGCGTAAGCGGACTGCAGCCGTCGCACCGGGTATCCCGGCATGCTGTCGACACTTGAACTCGTCACAGCCTCAAGCCTGCCCTGTCGCCATCGGCTCCGTGCCACTGATCTCGGACGCGCCCTGCTCGACTTCTCTCGCTCGCTATCGGCGTCAATGCGCCGCCACTCACGCTTCGGGAACATGAGCCGGCGCCAGGTCTCTACGCGGTGTGGGTATGGGTCAGTGGGCGGGCGCGCCGAGTTGAGGGCGCTCGAGGACGTGTTCTCGGCGCGGAGCGGCTCGTCGCTGACGTAGGTGCTTGTGCTACGCGCTGCGGCGGGAGATGAGCGAGTGCTCCACGATGATCTCGCTCGGGTGCACCGGTGGGCCGTTCCGGATCCGCTGGGCGAGGAGGTCGATGGCCGTCTTGGCGATCTGGCGGCTGCCGGGATCGATCGTGGTGAGGGCGGGTATCGCGTAGGCGGCGGCGGTGACGTTGTCGAAGCCGACGACGGCGATGTCCTCCGGCACGCGGATGCCGCGGACGTGCAGTGCGTGCAGCGCTCCGAAGGCAAGTGTGTCGTTGAAGCAGAAGACGGCGTCCAGAGGGACGCGGGAGTCGAGCAGCTGGGTCATCGCGACGGCGCCGTCGGCCTGGTGCCACTCGGTGGCGACCGCGACGAGGGCGGGGTTGAACGGGATCGCGTTCGCCTCCAGGGCACCGCGGTACCCGTCCAGGCGGAGTGCTGCGGCGCTGACGGATCCGCCGGCCGGGTTGCTGCCGATCGCGGCGATGTGTCGATATTGGCGGTCGATCAGGTACTGCGTGGCGGTGGCCGCGGCAGCGGTATTCGCCATGGTCACGTGATCGACCGGGCCGTCGAAGATCCTGTCGCCCAGGAGAACGAGTGGTCGGTCGCCGACGAGTACTTTCTCGTCTCCGGGGCCGAGGGCGTGGGGCTGGAAGATCAGTCCGTCGGACAGCTGACGGCTGGAGCCGGAGAGGACGGCGATCTCGGCGTCCCGTCGCGCTCCAGTCTGCTGGATGATCACGGTCCAGCCGTGCCGCTCGGCCTCCGACATGATGACCGTCGCGAGCTGGCCGAAGTACTCGATCGCGAGGTCCGGGATCGCGAGGGTGATGAGCCCGGTCTGGCCGGTCCGCAGTCCGCGCGCGGAGACATTGAGCTGGTATCCGAGGTCGCGGACCGCCTTGAGGACGAGATCGCGTGTCTCAGGCCTGACGTTGGCGTTGCCGCTGAGCACATTGGAGACCGTGCGCGCGGTGACGCCGGCGGCAGCGCCGACATCGGCCATGGTCACCGGGCGCGTGCGCGATCGCGGCATCGGCATCACCCCTCCCATGAGCGTTCCCCGATCATCCCAGATCGACAGTCGGCGAGAGGCGCACGGTCACCCAAGCGATGGCGGGGATCCAGAGTGAGAAGACGCCGTCGGACAGCGCAACGGAAAGGGCCCGCGGAATGACCGTATCGGGGAGCTCCGCCGAGTTCGCCGCAAACGGGTCCTCGTGTCGGAGGATCAGCGCCTCCGTGACGGTGAGGGCGGGGAACGCGGTGAGGTCGATCGTGGTCTCCGTGACGCCGTCGGTCGCGCGGTTGACGATCATCAGGTCGAGGGAACCGTCGGCATGCGCCGCTGCGGCGAAAGCGAGGACGGGAACGGAGTCCTCGCCCTCTCCCGCGCCGTCCGCCTCGACGACGGTCCGGAGCGCGGTGGCGCCGGCGGAGCGCCGAGCCTGGGCGAACGGCCAAAAAGTGCTCTGCCGCCAGGCGGGGCCGTCCGGCTCGGTCATGATCGGACCGATGACGTTCACCAGCTGAGCCATGCTCGCCGCACGGACGATGTCGGCTCTGTTGATCATGCTGATGAGCATGTCGCCCACGACG
This sequence comes from Rathayibacter sp. Leaf299, assembly GCF_001423055.1. Taxonomy (NCBI): domain Bacteria; kingdom Bacillati; phylum Actinomycetota; class Actinomycetes; order Micrococcales; family Microbacteriaceae; genus Rathayibacter; species Rathayibacter sp. Leaf299. Next base: position 372,443 of record NZ_LMNT01000002.1, on the reverse strand, counting down.
ACGGCGTCCGCTGCGGTGTAGCGGTCCTCGAGGAGCCGGGGCGCCTCCTCCCATTCGAGCCCCCTGGCGACGCGCTCGTCGTGTGCGACGAAGTCCCACACGTTCCACTCGTCGAAGGAGATGGCGATCGGACGCTCTGATCGCGTCTGTGCCCGCACCTGTCCGATCGTGTCGGCGATGGCGGTGATGAAGCGGTCCATCGCGACGCCGGAGGCGAGGAACGCGGGAAGATCGCCGTCGTAGCGGAAGTACTGGTGGCACGACACGAAGTCGACGTGCTCGATCGTGTGCAGCAGCACCTCCTGCTCCCAGGCTCCGAAGGTGGCCATCCGATCGTTCGAGCTGCCGCAGACGATCAGTTCGAGGTCGGGGTCGAGCGCGCGCATGGCGGCGGCGGTGCGGGCCGCGAGACGCCCGTATTCCCCGGCGCTCAGGTGGCCGATCTGCCACGGCCCGTCCATCTCGTTGCCGATGCACCACAGCCGGATGCCGTGCGCCTCGTCGGCGCCGTTCGCGCGCCGCTCGTCCGAGAGAGTGGTGCCGCCGGGGTGGTTCGCGTACTCCAGCAGGTGCAGGGCCGAGCGGATTCCGTCGGTCCCGAGGTTCAGCGCCATCATCGGCTCGACGCCCGCCGCCCGGCACCAGCGGACGAACTCGTCGATCCCAAAGCGGTTCGGCTCGACGGTGTGCCAGGCCGGATCGAGCCGGACGGGACGGTCCTCAACCGGACCGATGCCGTCGCGCCAGTCGTAGGCCGAGACGAAGTTGCCACCCGGGTAGCGGACCGTCGTGACCCCGAGCTCCTCGACGAGCGCGAGGACATCGGTGCGGAATCCGTTGGCGTCGGCACTCTCGTGCGAAGGGTCGAGCAGGCCGCCGTACACGCCTCGGCCCAGGTGCTCCACGAACGATCCGAAGAGGCGCGGATCGATCGTCCCGACCGTAAAGGCGGGGTGCACGACGCCGTGCGCTCGGTGGACGGGGTGCGAGGTCATGGCCATTCCGTTTCATCGATGAACTGGTGCGGACAGTATGCACGCCTCGGCCACCTCACCGCGATCCAACCCGGCTTGTCTTGAATGTTGACGGGGTTGACCCGGCGGCTCTACTATCACCGACAGCGGTCCTCGATTTCATCGATGAAATGCCTGCACCAGGTGGCCGAGTCAATGAAGACAGTGAAAGCGAGGCACGTCGTGAGGCGTCACAGCACCCGGATCAGCATCGTGGCAGCGGTCACAGCCGCCACTGCGGCCCTTCTCCTCAGCGGCTGCACGCCGTCATCCGCAGGAGGCGCCTCGGCGGGGAACGGCGGCGACACCCTGACCGTCTGGCACTACTACTCCGTCGACGGCCAGACCGCCGGCCTCGAGGAGCTCGCGTCGGACTTCGAGTCCACGCACGAGGGGGTCGCGGTCGAGAACGTCTACGTGCCGTTCGACCAGCTGACGAACAAGCTCGTGCAGGCCGCGGGGACGGGCACCGGACCCGACGTGGTCGTGTACAACGCTGCCGACACATTCACTCTCACCGAGGCGAAGGCGATCGAGCCGATGAACGAGTGGTGGGACCAGTACGCCGACGCAGGGCAGTTCCCTGACGCCGTCGTGCAGAAAGTCGGCGACGACGTCATGGGCGTGCAGGGCTTCGTGAACCTGATCGGCCTCTGGTACAACCAGGACATCCTCACCGAGCTGGGCATCGAGGCTCCCACCACCTTCGAGGAGCTCGAAGCGGATCTCGAGCTGGCTAAGGCCGCCGGGAAGGATGGCATCACGCTGACCGGCAAGGCGAACTCCGAGGGTGAGTGGCAGGCGTTCCCGTGGCTCTCGCGTGCCGGCTGGGACTACGCCGCACCCGAGCAGCAGCCTCTGCAGGACGCGTTCGCAATGGTGCAGGACTGGACCGCCAAGGGCTACCTGACCAAGGAGGCGGCGACGTGGGACCAAACGGTGCCCTTCCAGCAGTTCGCCGCGGGGAACACGGCCTTCGCCGTCAACGGCAACTGGCAGATCACCTCGGCCGAGAAGGACGCCGCTTTTGAGTACGGGGTCGTACCGATCCCCGTCGGTGACGGCGGCTCGGTCTACCTCGGCGGTGAGGTGCAGAACGTCGGCGCCTTCTCCGAGAACAAGGAGCTCGCACAGGAGTACCTCGAGCAGGAGTTCTTCTCGAAGCAGGGGCAGCTGACGCTGCTCGACGCGTTCGGTTCGATTCCCGCCCGCGCCGACGCGGCTGCGGATGACAAGGTCGGCAGCGACCCGATTCTGTCGCAGTTCGCGGCGATCCTTCAGGACGACGGGCACACCTCGCCTGACCCGGCAATCCCGTCCGAGAACGTCGCGAAGGTCCTCCAGACCGTCGGAGAGTCCTGGAGCGCGGCGGTTGCAGGCAACGGGACGCCCGAGCAGCTTTCGAGCGATCTGATGACGACGCTGACGCCGCTGCTCCAGCAGTAGCCGACCCCGACAAGACGAATGGAGCGACCGTGAGCAGCACCTCGACCACGACCCGGAGACGATCCGGCGTCGGCGGCGGCCGACTGGGCTTCGCCGCCCCGGGAGGAGTGCTGCTCGCGGCGCTGTCGCTCTACCCCATCTACCTGCTGATGAGGATGAGCGTCAGCGAGGTCAGCTCCGGAACCCTCAACGGCGACTGGCCCTTCGTCGGCGCCCAGAACTTCCTCGCGCTACTCCAAGGCTCGGACCTCGGGGGTGCCACTCTGCGCACTGGTGCGTTCGTGCTCCTGGTCACGGCCGTTGGGGTGGTCGGCGGACTCGGAGCGGCGATCGCTTTGCGCTCCTCGCGGCTGGGCAGCGCCTTCCTTCTGGGAATGATGGTGTTCATCTGGGCCATGCCTCCGGTGGTGAACGGCAGCATATGGAAGTTCCTTCTTGCGGACCAAGGCCTGGTCAACACGCTAGTCCGAGCGACAGGGCTGACGGCCGAGGGTGTCCCGTTCCTCTACGACTCGAGGTTCGCGCTACTTTCGGTCGCGATCGTGAACGCGTGGGCAGTTATTCCGTTCAACGCGCTCGTGTTCCGTTCGGCCCTACTGGGTATCGATCCTGAGATCCTCGAAGCGGCCTCCGTCGATGGAGCGAGCCGCTGGCAAGAAATCCGCAGCATTCTCATCCCGGCTGCGCGGCCGACCGCCGTGATCCTGGCCATCCTCACCGTGGTCTACGCGTTCCGCAGCTTCGACTTCATCTACGTGATGACCGCCGGCGGCCCGGGGGACGCGACGTCGACGCTGCCCTACCTCAGCTACTCCCAGGCTTTCGTCCAGCACGACTACGGACTGGGTTCCGCGACGGGCATCATCGCCCTCGTCATCGTGGCGGTCCTCGCCGTCGTCTACGTCCGATCCACCCGGAGCGAGTCCTGATGAGCACCCTCACAGCCCCCCTTCTAACCCGCCTGCGCGGCGGAGCCGCGACCCGCGTCGCGCGCCCGTCCCGGACCCGGGAACCGGTCGCCTTCGCCGTCCGCGTGGTGCTCTACGTCCTGTATGGGCTGCCCCTGATCTGGATCGTGCTCACCTCCCTCAAGCGCCAAGGCGATGTGGTCGGCGGGGCGATCTTCTCCGCTCCGTCCTTCGACGCCTACGCCGAGGCCCTCGCCAACCCCGCCCTGACGACCGCACTCGCCCAGTCGGCGCAGATCGCCCTCGGAACCACCGCACTCGTGCTCGCGCTCGGCGTCCCCTTCGCGTACGCGCTGCGCCGCGTCGACGGCGCTGTCGCCGGCCTCGTCCTCGGACTGCTGATCTTCCTGCAGATGGTTCCGCAGACCGCGAACATCATCCCCCTGTTCGCGATCTTCAGCAGGCTCGGTCTACTGGACACCACCGCCGGCCTCGTCCTCGCGAACACGGCGATGCTGCTGCCGTGGGCCGTGCTGCTGCTGCGACCGTTCTTCGCTGCCGTTCCCGATGCCATTGAGGAGGCCGCCTCCATCGACGGCGCCGGACGCCTGCGCACCTTCTTCTCCGTTGTCATCCCGATCGTGCGCAACGGGATGGCGACGGTCGGCTCGCTGATTTTCCTCGTCGCGTGGGGTGAGTTCCTGTACGCGATCAACCTCTTCGTCTCGCCGGTCAACTATCCGATCAGCGCTCTCATCGCACAGCAGACGTCCGGGTACGGGATCGACTGGCCCGGACTGATGTCCCTCGCTGTCATCTCCTCGCTGCCGCTGCTGGTCGTCTACGTGCTGTCGTTCCGGCTGCTGCGCGAGGGCCTCGCCGTTGGCAGCGTCAAATGAGGACTCTTCCTTTCTCTTCTCCTGCTCCGCTCTCGAAGGACCTCGTCATGCCCTCCTCCCGCGCCCTGCCCGTCGACCCGATCGCCGGCACCCTGACACCCCTCGCCGTCGATCAAGTTCGACTGGAGCCGGAGGGGTTCTGGGGGCGCCGGGTCGCCGTCAACGCGACCGCCACCTTCGAGCACAACCTTGGCTGGCTCGAGCGCGCGGGCTGGCTGCACAACTTCGATCTCGCCGTCGAGGGCGGGCTGCACGAAGGGCGCCGAGGCCGGGAGTTCTCAGACTCCGAGGTCTACAAGACCCTCGAGGGGCTCTGCTGGCACACCGCCGGCCGAGACGATCCCGAGACGGAGACGATTATCCGCGCTCTCACCGCCCGCATCGTGAGCGCTCAGGAGGCTGATGGCTACCTCGGCACCCGCTTCGGCCGCCACGGCCAGGCCGAGCGCTATAGCGACCTCGAGTGGGGCCACGAGCTCTACAACGCCGGACACCTCCTCCAGGCCGCAGTCGCACGACTGCGCACCCACGGGGAGGATGAGTTCACTGAGGCTGCCCGACGTCTTGCCGACCACATCTGCTTGGAGTTCGGGGCGAACGGGCGCCAGGCCGTCTGCGGACACCCGGAGATCGAGGTCGGTCTCACCGAGTTCGCCCGCGCCACGCGGGAGGAGCGCTACCTCGAGCAGGCCGGCCTGTTCCTGGACCGACGCGGCCACCAGAGTCTCGAGGACATCGAGTTCGGGCGCGCCTACTTCCAGGACGACGTCCCGATCCGCGAGGCCGAGGTCCTGCGCGGACACGCGGTGCGCGCCTTGTACCTCACGTCCGCCGTCGTCGACGTCGCCGTGGACACGGGCGATGCCGAGCTGCTCGCGATCGTCGAGCGGCAGTGGGAGGCCACCATCGCACGCCGCACCTACATCACCGGTGGGATGGGCTCGCACCACCAGGACGAGGCGTTCGGCGCCGACTTCGAGCTGCCCAACGACCGCGCCTACTGCGAGACCTGCGCCGGTGTCGGCTCGATCATGCTCTCGTGGCGCCTGCTCCTCGCCACCGGTCGCCCGCGCTACGCGGACCTGATCGAGCGCACTCTGCACAACATCATCGCCACCGCGGTGTCCGAGGACGGTCAGTTCTTCTTCTACGCGAACACCCTCCACCGGCGCGAGCCCGGAGTCGCATCCTCCCCGGACGAGCAGTCCAGACGTGCCGACTCCAGCCAGCGCGCCGCCTGGTTCGACGTCGCCTGCTGCCCCAACAACCTTGCCCGCACCTTCGCCTCCCTCTCCGGCTACCTCGCCACCTCCGACGCGACAGGTGTACAGCTACACCAGTACGCCTCCGCGACGATCTCCGTATCCCTACTCCAAGGGGACGTCTCCCTCGAAGTCGCCAGTGAACTGCCGCAGCAGGGGAGGGTCGTCGTCACTATCACCAGCACTCCCGCCGCGCCGTGGGCTCTGACGCTGCGCATCCCGACCTGGGCGACCTCCGCGAAGGTCGTCATCACCTCCACAGACGGGAGCGCTACGGAAGCGCCGACCGGACCTTTGCGTGGCACGCTCCGCGTCGAGCGGATGTTTCGCGTCGGCGACCGCATCGAACTCGACCTCCCCTTCGAACCTGTCCTGGTGCAGCCCGACGAGCGGATCGACGCGACCCGCGGCACCATCGCGGTGCAGTACGGCCCAGATGTCTTCTGCCTCGAATCCGTCGACCTCCCGGACGGTACCCATGTTGACGATGCCCGCGTCGTTGCCTCCGCAGCGCCGACGGTGAAGGAGGGTCGGGTCGTTCTGGAGGGAAAGCTCGTCCACTTCGAGGACGTCCAGTGGCCTTTCTCGACCGTTCCGGTGGAATCCCGGAGCGAGGCCTTCGAACTCACCCTGAGTCCGTATCACGCATGGGGGAGCCGCGGGCCTGCATCGATGCGGGTCTGGCTTCCCCTCGACATCCCCAGCCAGTCCTGACCAACCCTCGTTCCTCGACCATCGAACAGAAGGACATCCTCATGCACATCAGGCAACGACGCCGCTGGTGTCTCCGAGCGCTCGCAACCGCGACGGCGGCCGCCCTCGCGGTCGTCACCCTTCAAGCGCAGCCCGCGACGGCTGCGACGGCCTACGCACACACACTGAATTCCGACAAGCTCAACGTCGGCTTCGGTACCGACGGCAGCATCCAGTCCCTGAAGATCAACGGTGATCTCTACGACACCCAGTACGTCATGAACCCGGAGGTCGCGCCAGATCAGGGTGGCGAATCGAACGCGAAGTACAAGCAGTGGCTGGGGAATGTGATGTTCTCGTACGCCAACGGCTCTGGAGCAGTCACCGAGAACGGTGTCGGTACAACGCCGTGGAAAAAGGCCTGGACGACGCAGTCCGCCGACGCGCGCACCGTCACCTCCGACGGGAACTCTGTCACCGTCACCTACCGCAACAGCGGCAACGCCGAGGGCATCCAGGGTTTTGATTTCCAGCAGAAGTACTCGATCGCCCCCGACGGATCCCTCACCTGGACGCAGACCGCTACCAACACCGCGTCCAGCACCCTCACGATCGGCGACTGGGGCGTACCTGTCCCCGCCAACGAGCTGTGGCGCCAGGGCGACCAGATCTACGAAACCCGAGTCCTCACCCACTCCGCCGTTTCCGACGACTCCTCTTACCTGACAATGCAGCGTCCCAGCGGCCAGGGGCCGTTCCTGATGCTCAGCACCGACTCCCAGACCGGCTCCGGCTTCGAGTACCAGGACCGGTGGCGCACCCAGGAGGTCGGCGACACGCCGTGGGCGTGGAACAGTGCCAACGAGGGCTCAAACATTAAGGGCCTGAATACCTACTATGTGCATTCCGAAGCCATTCAGAAGACGAACCGCGGCTACCTCGAGAGGACTAACCTGCAGCTCGCTCCGGGCGACAGCCGTAGCTACACCTTCCACATCGCCAAGGTCGATGACGACCAGTCGGTGAAGGACACTCTCTACGCTCAGGGCTCGCTCGACACCACGGTCGTCCCCGGCATGGTCGTCCCCTACGACCAGAAGGCGCAGATCGCCCTCCGCGTCAAGGGCATCATCGACCGCGTCGTCGGAGTGAACAACAACGATCTCGGTGGTCCGGCTCCCACGAACCCCGCTCTGCGCAAGGCGCGGACCAACGGGCAGTACGAGATCTGGGAGGCGTCCTTCGACAAGACGCAGCTCGGCACCAACGACATCACCGTTCACTACACGAGCCAGGACGGGCGGAAGCATCAGAGCGTTCTCCAGTTCGCGGTCATCGACAAGGTCGCCGATCTGCTCGACACGCACGCCCAGTTCATGGTCGACCACACGCAGTGGACGGGAGCTGACGGCATCGACTCGAGCGACATGCGTTTCGGAACTTTCGACGACTGGATGATGAACGCCGCCGACGGCAGCCTTCCTAGCGCGAGCGAGGCCCCGCAGGGCCGCCGTGACTCCTACGCCGGCTATTGGGGTCTCGGAGATGACTGGGGCCTCCCGCACGGCGAGTTCCTTGCCGAGAAGCTGGTCTCGCTCCCGGAGCGGGAGCAGGTTCAGGCACTCGACACCTACCTGGAGAAGGCGGTCTGGGAGAACCTGATGGGCAACACGGACGACTCCGCCGTTCCGTCCTACCTCGTGTACGACTTCTGGGAGCAGGGCAAGCCCGGTAAGCAAAACACCACACCGAGCTACCGCGGTTACGCCTACGCGCACGTCTACAACACGTTCTTCAGCATGTACAAGGTCGCGAAACAGAATCCCGAGCTCATCGACTACTCGCGCTCCGACACCTGGTACCTGGAGACCGCCTACCGCATCTTCAAAGAGATGTACGACGGACCTGTCACGTACAACTGGGACACCGGTGTCATGGGTGAACTGACCACTCCCGACATCATCGCCGCGCTGCGCGCCGAAGGGATGAACGCCGAAGCGAACGACGTCGAGGCGAAGATGGCACGCAAATTCGCGAACTTCTCGGCGAACAAGTACCCCTACGGCTCCGAGTACAGCTACGACAACACCGGTGAAGAGGCCGTCTACACCCTCGCGAAGGTCAACATCGACGAGGACCGCGCCAACTCCCTGCGGATGATGCGCGACATCGTCGAGAAGACGACCGCATCGCGAGGACAGATGCCGACCTGGTACTACTACGCCAACCCCGTCACCATCACCGGCGAGAACTGGTGGAACTTCCAGTACTCCATCGCCCTGGCCGGCTACACCATGGACGACTACATCAACCACACTGCCGCGCTCGAAACCGGCAACAACGCGGTCACGCCCGCGGAACGCGCCCAGCTCCAGCGTCTGAACTACGGAGCGAAGCTCGGAGGTCTGTCCGTCATCAACTCCGGCCAGATCAGCAACGACCCGCGCAACATCGGTGCGTCCGCATGGAGCTACCAGGCGGAGAAGGGCAATCTCGGCACTCTCGGCGTCGGCGGCGGAGAGAACGTCGAACTGCTCAACGGGTGGCGCGGCATGACCGGCGAGAGCGATCTTGGGCTGTGGGGTGCACTGCAGACCCTCAGCGCAGACGTCGTCACCGACGACCCGATCTTCGGCACCGTCGGCTACGGCGCCACTGTGGCCGACTCGGGAGCATCGACGGTGGTCACTCCGACCGACGGGCTTCAGCGCACGCTCAACCTGGTCACTCAGCAGCTGAGTGTGTCCCTCGAGTCGGACCAGTACACGAAGGCCACCGTTGCGAAGAACAACTCCTCCGTAAGCCTCCAAATGCGCAACGTCACCGGCCTCGCTCACACCGGTTCGCTAGATGTCACCGGTCTCGTGGACGGCAGCTACTCCGTCGCCGTGAACGGCGTCAAGCAGGGCACCATCAACAAGTACACGCCCGCCAGTGCGGCCGGCGATCTCCAGGACCCCACCTCCGTCAATTTCTCAGCGCCAGCCGGAACCTCCTACACGATCGCTCTGACCCCCACGACCGCGCCGACGAACAGCGCGCCGAAGGTGAACGCGGGAACGGACGTGACAGGCATCGCTCTGGGGCTGGACACCGTCACTCTCAGCGGAACTGTCACGGACGACAACCTCGGGTCCCCGAACGGCACCCTGACCGCGGCCTGGAGCACGACTACGGCCCCGACCGGCGCGAAAGTCGCCTTCAGCGATGCAACGAGTGTGCGACCGACTGTCTCGATGGACAAGGCGGGAACGTACGTCTTCACCCTCACCGGCTCGGACGGTGCGCTCAGCGCCACCGACACCGTCTCGGTGACCGTCGATCCGCTCGCCCCGCTCCCGAGGAACTGGGTCAATTACGACTTCGACGCAACCTCTGGAGCAACCGTCCCAGACACGACCGGCAACGGGAACGCGCTCGCGCTGAAAGGCGATGCGGCGGTCCGAGCTGAGGGCTCCTCCTCAGTCCTGCGCCTTGACGGCAGCGATGCTTACGCGCAGCTGCCCGTCGATATCCTGTCGCGGTCTCAGGACGTGACGATCTCGACCTGGGTCAAGCTCGACACAATCGCCAACTATGGCCGGATCTGGGACTTCGGGAGTTCGACGCAGAAGTACATGTTCCTCAGCCCATCGATGGGCGACGGGCGACTCGGTTTCGCGATCTCGACCGCGGGCAACGGCCAGGAGACGCAGATCCGCACTGGTTATACGGTGGCGCCCGGGACCTGGACCCATATCCGCGTCACTCTGCAGAAGAACGCAAGCGGTGACAGGACCACGGGCTCGATCTACGTCAACGGGTCTCGGGTCGGTCAGAACACCGACATGGCCCTCACCGCAAAGGATCTCGGACGCACCAGCAGCAACTACCTCGGCAAGTCGCAGTTCGCTGACCCGCTGTTGGCCGGCTCGTTTGACGACTTCCGAATCGACGGCGCGGTGACCGACACTGCCCCCACGGCGACCGGAGTGCGCATCACCGGCACCCCGGCCGTCGGATCGGTGCTGACCGCGACAGCGGCTGCCGCTCCCGCCGACTCCACGCTCAGCTATCAGTGGAGGCGCGGAGCAACGGCCATCGCCGGGGCGACGAAGGCCTCCTACACGGCGACCGCAGCCGATGCCGGAGCCGCACTGACCGTCATGGTGACTGCCACGAAGTTCGGTTACGCGGGCCCTGCCACCCCGTCAAGCGCCGTCACCGTGACGGCGGCCGCTCCGGTGACGACCACGACAACGGCAAGCAGCCGCTGCATCTCCGGCAAGGTCGTCCTGACGAGCACGGTGAAGAACACGAGCACCGTGCCGGTCACGGTGGCGATCCGCTCGCCCTACGGCGAGAAGAGCGTCGCCGACCTCGGCCCCGGCAAGACCACGACGGCGGCCTTCACCACGCGCTTGAAGACGATGCCGGCCGGTCAGGTTGTAGTGACCGCCACCGCGAACGGCAGCACCGCTTCCGGGCAGAGCACCGCGAGCTATGCCACCCGTAGTTGCTGATTCGACGGGAGGGGATGCACCGCATCCCCTCCCGTCCCCATCCTGCAGGCGACTCACCGCACCGAAACCGTGTCCGTAGCCGGAAGGGTCGGATGACCCCTCGTGAACATGCTCGCTGCGCACGTCATTTGTGGCTGCGCCCACTCCCTCAGGACCGGGCGCAGCCACCTTGAATCGGTCCGGCATCGCCGCCGAACCGGAGAACGGAACTGTTCCTCTCATGACCTTTCGCTCCTCGCTCCTCCGCTGTTCGATCGGCCTCACCGGAACCGCCCTCCTCCTCGGTCTCGGCGGAACAGCCGTCGCCGCCGAGATTGCCGATGACCAGGTCGACATCAACGTCACCATCGAGCCGCTCGCAACCGACGGAACTCTCTCCATGACAGTCGCCGCATCGTCCATCGCACTGACCGAGAACGGCACAACGCCCGACGTTCGCCAATTCACCGGCACCCTGCCCACCGTGACCGTCACCGATACCCGCAACCTGGAAGACATCCCCGCCGGCGCCGGCTGGTACGTACTAGGCAGCGCGAGTGCGTTCACCAGCACTGACGGTGACATCATCGGCGCCGAAAACCTCGGCTGGGCGCCCAACCTCATTGACGGCGGCGATTCCGGCCTCGTCGCCGAAGGCGCCGTGGTCGATCCCGCCCTCGACGGCGGACCCAACGGGATAGGCCTCGTCGATCAGGAACTCCTCGCCATCACCGACGACTCCGCAACAGTGGCCGAAGAAGGCGCATGGACAGCCGACGCTGCGCTGACGCTGAAGACCGCCTCATCGGTTGCACCCGGAGAGTACAGCTCGACGCTCACTCTCTCGCTCTTCGAATGAGATAACGGCACGGCTTACCACCCTCCAACGCTTAGGACTGTCGTGGTCTCCGCGTGTCCTCCCGGACTCCGCGCTCGCCCTCGTGCTCGACGATTCCAAACGTCACGTTCCACTCTCGGTTGGACCCTCACTCCTCCGCGGCGGCCGCCGGTTGCCGTTTCCGCACTTCGACGAAGAAGGCAGAATATGTTCCTCACCTCACGCACAGCCTCCCGGCTGCTCGCGGCACTCACCATCGGCGTCCTCGCCGCAACAGGATCGGTGGTGGTCGGTCAAACCGCCGACGCCGCCACCAGCTACCCCTACACCCTCGCCTCCGACAAGATCCGCGCGAGCTTCGCCGCGGACGGTTCGATGCAGTCGCTCAAGATCGTCGGCGACCTGCACGACACCGAGTACCTGATGAACCCGGACAGCGCCCCCGAGCAGGCCGCCGAGACGAACAACAAGTATCGCCAGTGGTTCGGCAACCTGATGTTCTCCTACGCCAACGGCACAGGAGCAGTGACACCCACCGGTGTCGGGTCGAACCCGTGGAAGACCGCGTGGACCTCCCAGTCGGCCGACGGCCGCACCGTCTCGGCGACGTCGAGCAGCGTGACCGTCACCCACCAGAACTCCACCAACGCGGAAGGCGTGAAGGGCTTCACCGTCACCGAGACGTACTCCCTCGCCGCCGACGGCTCCCTGGTGTGGAAGCAGGACGTCAAGAACACCGCCGCCACCCAGCTCGTCATCGGCGACTGGGGCGTCCCCATCCCCGGCAATGAACTGTGGAGGCAGGGCGACTCGATCTACGAGACCCGCGTCCTCACGCACTCCTACGTCGGCAAGAACGGCTCCTACGTCACCCTCGAGCGTCCCAGCGGCCAGGGGCCGTTCATCGCCCTGACCGCCGACACCGCCTCCGGCTCCGGATTCGAGTACCAGGACCGCTGGCGCACCGAGGAAGTCGGCAACACCTCCTGGGCCTGGAACTCGGCGAACGAGAGCTCGAACATCAAGGGCCTGAACGTCTACTACCCGCACTCCGCCGCGATCCAGAAGACCAACCGCGGCTACCTCGGCTCCACCAGCGTCGCCATCGCGCCCGGCGCGACGAAGAGCTACACCTACCGCATCGGCAAGGTCGAGGACGACGCGGCACTCAAGCAGACGATGTTCGACCGAGGGCTGCTCGACACCACGGTGGTCCCCGGACTCATCGTGCCCATCGACCGGCGCGCCGAGATGGCATTCCGGATCAAGGGCACCATCACGTCGGTCACCGCGCGCAATCGCAACGACCTCAAGGGGGCAGCGCCCACGAACCCCGTCGTGACGTTCTCCCGGAGCAACGGCGACTACCGGATCTACGGGATGACCTTCGACCGCACTCAGCTGGGCGCCAACGACGTCACCGTCTCGTACACCGACCAGACCGGCGCCGCCCGGCAGTCCGTCCTCCAGTTCTCCGTGATCGACAGTGTCGCGGGGCTCCTCGACACCCACGCGAAGTTCATGGTCGAGAAGACCCAGTGGAAGCCGTCCGACGGACTCTCCGCCACCGACATCCGCAACTACACCTTCGACGACTGGATGATGAACGCCCCCGACGGCAGCCTCGCCACCGCGACGAACGCCCCGCAGGGCCGCCGCAACGAGTACGCCGGCTACTACGGGCTCGGCGACGACTGGGGACTCCCGCACGGCCAGTTCCTCGCGGAGAAGCTCGTCGCCCTTCCCGACGCCACCCAGATCAAGGCACTCGACGACTACCTGCAGAAGGCCGTCTGGGAGAACCTGATGGGCAACACCTCGCCCACTGCCACACCGAAGTACACCGTCTACGACTTCTGGGAGCAGGGGAAGCCCGGGAGTTTGAACACCACACCCGGCTACCGCGGCTACGCCTACCCGCACGTCTACAACACGTTCTTCAGCATGTACAACATCGCCAAGCAGAATCCCTCCGCCATCACCTACGCCCACCCCGCGCAGTGGTACTTGACGACCGCGTACGGAATTTTCAAGGAGCTCTACGAGGGACCCGTGGCCTACAACTGGGAAACCGGTCTCATGGGCGAGCTCTCGACCCCGGACCTCATCGCCGCGCTGCGCGCTGAGGGACTGGACACGCAGGCCAACGACATCGAAGCGAAGATGGCGATCAAGTATGCGAACTTCTCCTCCAACGCCTACCCCTACGGGTCCGAGTACAGCTACGACAACACGGGGGAGGAGGCGGTCTACACCCTCGCCAAGCTCAACGTGAACGACGACAAGGCGAATGCGCTGCGCGTCATGCGCGACATCGTCGCCAAGACGGAGGCCGCCCGCGGACGCATGCCCGTCTGGTACTGGTACTCCGACCCCACCACCATCACGGGTGAGAACTGGTGGCAGTTCCAGTACAGCGCCTCCCTCGCCGGCTACACGATGGACGACTACATCAACCACACCGCAGCTCTCGAGACCGGAACCACGGCCATCACCTCCGCCCGCCGCGCCGAGCTGCAGCGCCTGAACTACGCCGGCAAGGTCGCAGGGCTCGCGACCATCAACTCCGGCCAGATCAGCAACGCGCCCGCCAACATCGGAGCCGCATCGTGGTCCTACCAGGCCGAGCGCGGCAACCTCGGCACCCTCGGGGTCGGCGGAGGCGCGAACGTCAAGCTGAACAACGGCTGGCGCGGCATGACCGGTGAGAGCGACCTCGGGCTGTGGGGCACACTGCAGACCCTGAGCGCCGATGTCGTCACCGATGACCCGATCTTCGGAGTCGTCGGGTACGGAGCGGATGTTTCGCGCGACGCCTACTCCACCACCGTCATCCCGAAGGACGGCCTGCAGCGCCGCCTCAACCTGGTCACCCAGCAGCTGTCGGTGGACCTCGAGAACGACGCCTACTCGCAGGCGATCGTCGGTTCGAACAGCGCCGACCTGCGTCTGGACATGCTCAACCGCACCGGCACCGCCCATTCCGGCATCGCCGAGGTCAGCGGTCTCGCTCAGGGCAGCTACGCGGTCATCGTGAACGGCGTGCGCCAGCGCACCGTCAACGTCTACCGCCCCGCCTCGCTCGCAGGAACGCTTCCCGCACCGGTCCGCGTTCCGTTCGACGCGCCCGCCGGAAGCACTTACATCGTCCACCTGGTCTCGACCGCCCCGGGGGCGAACACCGCGCCGACCGTCAACGCTGGTCCCGACCAGACCGGGCTGTCCCTCGGACTCGATCCGATCCAGCTCAGCGGATCCGCCTTCGACGACGGACTCGGGTCGCCGAACGGAACCCTGACGACGCAGTGGAGCGTGCAGTCTGCTCCTGCCGGTGCCACCGCGACCTTCGCATCGCCGACAGCTCGCCGGACGTCCGCGTCGGTGAGTGCCGCCGGCACCTACGTGTTCGCACTCCGGGCCAGCGACGGCGCGCTCGCGAGCACCGACACGGTGTCCGTGACCGTTCAAGCTCTGCAGCCACTCCCGGCCGACTGGGTGACGTACACCTTCGACTCGTCGACGAACGGCACCGTGCCGGACACCTCCGGCAACGGCAACACGCTCACACTCAAGGGGGCGGCGGCGACCGTCACCGACGGCACAGCGAGCGTGCTACGGCTGAACGGAAGCAACGGGACTTACGCCCAGCTGCCGGCAGACATCCTGTCGCGCTCAAAGGACGTGACCCTCTCGATGCGAGTGAAGGTCGATGCGATCTCCACCTTCGGCAGACTGTTCGACTTCGGCAGCAACACCCAGAAGTACATGTTCCTCACCCCGAGGGCCGCTGACGGGAAGCTCGGGCTCGCCCTGACGACCTCCGGTAACGGAGCGGAGACGCGGATTCCGACGAACTTCACGATGACCGCCGGGCAGTGGACCGACATCAAGGTGACGTTCAAGGCGAATGCGAACGGCACCACGACGGGGACGATCTTCGCTAACGGAGTTCAGGTGGGGCAGAACGCCGCCATGCCGATCGCTCCGAAGGACCTCGGCCGCACCAGCGGCAATTACCTCGGCAAGTCGCAGTTCCCCGACCCGTACCTCGCGGGCAGCTTCGACAGCTTCGAGATCGACGGAGTCGTGCGCTAGCCACGCCCCGGAGACCAGCACGGAGCCGGTCGTCGCCCCATCCTCACAGGGCGACGACCGGCTCAGTGTTTGTTCCTGCGAACAGCTCCTGCGAAGCGCCCAGCACCGCTGGCAGCACCGATCCGAGGCGAGAATCCGACGCCGCCGAACGCGGGGTGCAGGATCCGAGCTTCCCGCTCTCCTCCGCCGTGATGTGCTCGATCTGGCCGTGGTCTCCGTTTGGCCCCCCGAGCTAACTGCGTGGGCGTCATCGCTCGCAGGCGCCGGTAGGAACCCGGGCGACGGGTGTGGCTTCAACAGAGACGCCGCAGAGGACCGAGCCCGAGCGGCGGGTCTTCTTCCGCGACGTCAAGCCGTACGAGATCCCGGCACGCTGGATGAGCTGGCCGGTCCATCCGTCGCCGCTGCGCGAGCGCGAGCTCGCGCCCCCGGAGGGGGACACCGGGGACGCGAGCGCGAGCTCGCACTCCCCGCAGGGGGACACCGGGGAGTGCGAGGGGGTCGCCCCTCGCGGCCGGCCCGAAGGCCGGTCCCGCCCCGCTGGGTCAGAGCCAGCTCTCCGACCAGCCCTCGGGCGGGACGACAGCGTGCGCCTCGCCCGTCCAGTGGACGTAGTAGAGCGTGCTGCTGTAGTCGTGATCCCCCGCGGTCACGTCCATCTGGCGGTTCTCGACGTCCGGCTCCGCACTGCTCCACCGGGTCGAGACATCCACGGCGCGAAGCTCTCCCCCGTCGTTGACGAGCCGGGCGCACACGGGGCACCGGAGTGCTTGGTAGGTCTCGCCGTCATCGGTCACGGTCTCGACCGTGAGGACCGGGGCCGCGGTCCACACCTGCTGGTGCAGGCTCTCGATCGTGGCAAGCATCGCGTCCGCGTTCGCGGCGGGACTGAGGAACGCGATCAGCGCGGCCGCGTAGTCGGTGCCGTCATCTATGACGGGGAACCCGCCCGGCGTGCCCTGCCCGGGCAGGGTGAGGGTGTTGCGGACGTTCGCGAGGATCTCGGCGTCCGTGGCGGCGGCGTCCTCGTCGGACTCGTCGCGGCGCGTAGTGAGGATGACGTCGAGCTGGGCCGGGGTGGCGCGGCCGGTGTCGGTGCGGGTCATGGTCTGCTCCTCTCAGCGGGTGATGGTCTGGGCGTGGCGGCGGATCGCGGCGCGGCGGGCGTACATGACGCACATGCGGAACGAGCCGCTGGTGAAGCCGTGCAACTCGTCGGAGTGCCACGCCTCCCACGTCCCCGACGGGCGGCGGGTGACGAGCACGGACAGCGTGGTCTTCGGGTCGGTGCCCTCGACGCGGACGCTGACAGCGCGAGTGTTCGCGAGGGTGAGATAGGTCTTCGCCGTGGTCTGCGGAACGGTGCTGGTCTGCATGGTCTGGGTGCTCCCTCTGGCTGATCGTTTTTCTTTGCCTCTCCGGCGGGGAAAACCGTTTGAGTGGAGGCGGCGCAGTGACGCCGATCACGGGCGAAATAAGCCCGCAGGGCGCGTCCGGGATCGGTGGCACGCAGCCGGTGGAGCGAAATAGGTTGAAACCGCGGAGAGGTGAAGAAAACGCAGGGACCGCGCCGCGGAGCGGCTCCTGTTGGCGGCGCTCTGTCGCCGCTGCGCGAGTGCAGCTCGCGCCCCGGAACGGGATGCCGGGGAGCGTAAGGGGTCAGCCCCTCTCGCCCCCCCCCCCCCCCCACTCGATCGGCCCGTGTCAGCGACGGATGGGACGATGAAAGAAGGTGGGCGCTGGCACACCTAATGTGCGCGGAATCGGCATCAACGGTGATGCGCAGCACGGCGGGCACGAACGCCGATGACATCGCGAAAGCGGGCAGATCAACCTTAAACACTTAGATCTGACTCGATCCCCCGCTTCGCTCAAGCGCGGCCCTGCTTCGACCCATCAAAGTTCACGACGATCGCGCCGCCATCGTGCGCCGTGCGGAGCTTCTCGTACAACGGCTGCCCACACACCCGTGACCCGATCAGTGCAAGATGCGATCGCTGGACCCGAGCCCTCCCCGGTTGAGCTTCGAGCAACGAAGGTTGTGTCGCCGGAGCAAGCTAGGGTCTAGCCATGTTGCGCCGAATCGACCTCAAGGCACCCTGGCGATCACTCGACAGCGACTTCTGGCCTGAAGATCTCCCGCTCGGTAGTCACACCGTGGTGTACGGCCACAATGGCAGTGGTAAGTCGACGGTGTCGGAGCTGTTGCTGAGTCTTGCGGAAGGCGCGTCCGCGGCAGAAGTCGTGTGGGAGCACGACGACGTGCAACGCACAACGGTGAGTGCCGGTGGCGCGAGCCCATCGCTCTCGATGGCGGTCTTCACACGCAAATGGGTAGACGCGAATCTGTCCGCCTTCCTCGACGGAGCCAGCGCTTCGGCCATCGTGACGCTTGGCCGAGAAGCTATCGATGCCAAGGAAGAGGAAGAACGACTGGTCAAGGAAATCGGGGCGCTTCGAGGCGAAATTGGCGACGCGGAAAAGCAGTACAAGCTTGCTGATGGCAAGGTGGACAAGCTGGCTCGTGAAGTTCAGGATCGGATCGTCTCCCAGCTTAAGGCTTTCGATTACGACCACTTCACTAAGAGCCGATACTCGGTCCCCCGGGTGAAGGACGACCTTCGCAAGTACGTGGGCCAGTTCCCCGGCGCCGAAGCTCACGCCGAGTCTTTGCAGCGACTAAGCGAGGGCGCCCCTGCGCCCGTCGTCGCGGTATCGGCGCCTCCAGTCGGAGTCGTTGGCAAGCTCGCCGAGCTGCCTGATCTGCTGACAGAGACACCGACGCAGATCGCAATTGAGGCACTGGAAGGCAAGCCCACAGCTCAGGTGTGGGTTGAACGGGGACGCGAACTGCATGAAGGGTCCGACCAATGCCTGTTCTGCGCTGGCGAGATAACTGAGGAACGTCGAGCGCAGTTGGCCCGGCATTTCGACGAAAGCTGGCTTCAGATCCGCAGCAGGGCCAAGTCGCTACTTGCTGCCGTTACGGGCGAGAAGCAGAACCTCGAGGCTTGGTATTCAAACCTGCCAGCCGCCACGGCTCTCGCTGGCGACCTTCAACCGGTCTACTTAGAGGCCGTCAACAAGACGAAGAAGGATGTCGACGAGCGGGTCGTCATCTTAGAGGCGGTCGCGGCGGCGTGCGATGCAAAGGTCTTTGACCCCAGCTTCACTCCCGAAGGACCCGATTGGGCGTTGCTGACGGCTACGCCATCGACGACGGTGCTTGTTGAGGTGGTCCAAGAGCACAACGACCGGGTTCGTCGCCACGCCGAGGTCACGGCTGATCGTCACAGGACCGTTCTGGACCACCTGGTCGGCTCGCAGAGCGATGCGCTCCGCGCACTGGAGCAACAGGTCACGGATCTGGCGAACGCACGGGATGCGAAGAAAAAGGCGATCAAACTGTCGGAAAATCGACTGGATAAGGTGCGTCAGGAGCAGTTCACGACAAAAGACATGGCCGACACGCTGACGCGCGACCTTGCACGTGTCTACGGCAAGGACCATCTCAGTGTCGTGGTTACCGATGACGGCAAGTCGTATGCCTGCCGCCGGGGAGACAAGCCCGGAACGGATCTCAGCCACGGAGAGCGGACGACCCTATCCCTGCTCTACTTTCTTCGGAAGCTTGAAGACGAGCAGGTGCCTGGTAGCAACCCGTCGCAGCGAATCGTGGTCATCGACGATCCGTCGAGCTCACTCGACCGGGAGGCGCTCTTCGCCACGCACCAGTGGCTGATCGATACCCTAAAGGGTTTCGGCCAGTACGTCGTCCTGACGCACGATTTCAGCCTGCTCCGGTTGTTCATCAAGTCCCACAAATCTGCTTGGGGTAAGTCGACCAAGCAAATTGCTGGCGGCGACGTAAATGAGGCTCGGTTCCCGAGAGTTGCCTTTCTGGAGATGTACGCCTCAACGACCGGCGGAAAGCGTCAATCGAAGGTGGGAAAGTTACCCCGCCTTCTACTCAACAATACGTCGGAGTACGCCTACCTTTTCGCAATGGTTATGGCGGGGATCGCCGACTCTCAGGAGCATGAACGCCTGTTTCTTCTTCCGAATGCAGCGCGGCGCGTGCTCGAGGTATTCGCAAGTTACAAAGCCCCACATAAGACCGACTTTTTGCAGGCACTGGAAACCCTGGTTTACGCGCAGGAGGGAGAGCCCTACCGCGACGTCTATGACTTTTGCAACCGCTTTTCGCATGGCGAGGGGAGCGAGAGTATTGATGTGCTCGACGCAAGAGCGGTCCACGGCCAGATCCGTCGCTGCATGGAATTCCTTCGCGCAGTGGATGGCGAACACTTTGAGCGGATGTGTGCCGCGACTGGAATTGACCCGCACTCGTTGTCGTAAACGGCCTGTATGTTCAGGGGCACGACCCTGAGTACCGAAACGGAGGTCCACACGTGACCATTCAGCCCATATTTCACGTCCCATCGGACATCGCCGCGGGGCTCCTCAACGGTGACTTCATTCGTCACGGCGGCGTCGTACGAGATGCCGCTGGTCGGGTCGTGACCCACCTCAAGGAGATCCCCTCGTCCAGTGAAGCGGTGGAGGAGCTGGCGAAGCACGCCGCGCTCAACCTCAGGAACCCGTGGGTCGTTGCGGTAGGTGTAGGCGCGCTGGCGCTCGTCGCCGTGGGCGGTGGCGTGGTCCTTGCCCTGAAGAAATGGAAGAAGGACGCCGAGCCGAACGTGCCCGAGTGCGTGCAGAGCTACAACCTCTCGCTCCGGGCATACTTCGAAGCGATCCAGAGCGGCAGTCTTGACGCGAGCATCATCGAACGTCTGATCGCCGATCTAGATGCCGTCCTCGCTTATGGCGAGAATGGAGTAACCACTGTGGCATTTTCACCCGAGCAGCTTGCGACTCTGACAAGGGTCGTTCTCGAGTACACGAGCGAACTGGCCAAGGCGAACGGCACCGAGCTCAATCAGGCCGAAGCCACGAGCGAGGGCGGCGTTGTCGTAGACCTGCGCCGGTACCTCGCAGCCCAAAAGCGGATCTTCGACGAGGCCGCCTGACGTCGGCGGCGAGGGCGACCCGGCGGACTCTCAGACGACCTCAATGCTCGTTGAGTCGAGGACGTTGCACCGCCGTCGTGAGGACGGCGGTCGCGCGGGTGAGGTTGGGGGCCGATCGCGTCGGCCTCGATCACGCGTCCCGTGCGGCGATTCTCTCCCTCACCCCAGGCGACAGTGTGCTCGTATCCGACGACGATCACGGCGTCGCCCTTGTGGAGGGAGGCGAGCACGTGCTCGCCCAGCTCGAACTTCGCTTCCACGAAGTGCGTCGTGGGGGCCTCGTGCAGGGTCCACTCCCCCGCCCGGTATTCGCCGGTGTTCTCGATCACGCGCAGCTTCACGATCTGCACGCGTCCTGCCTGCACGGCCTCGGGGTCGGTGGAGAGGTTCCCGGTGATCGTCCTAGTGCTCATCTGTCGTCTCCGTAAGTTTGGTGGTGGCCCGAGGGGGCCGGATGTGGCTTATCTGTCGTCGCCGTTCGTGTGGCTCAGCAGGAGTGGCCGTCCGGTCCCCTGGGGTGCCCCTGGCCGCTAATTGAGATGTGCGTTGCAGTCGCTGTTTACGGAGATGACGGTCGGGTGCTCCTCGGGCCTTCACGAGGTAGATCAGGACTGAGGAGGACGGGTTGAACGATCAACGAGCTCACGTCTGGGTGGGCATCGATGCAGGAAAAGCGCATCACTGGGTGACAGCGATCGATGACCAGGGCGCGATGCTCTGGACGAGAAAGGTGAGCAACGACGAAGGCGCGATCCTCGATTCGCTCGCCGAAGTGCTCGCCCTCGGCGCGGACTTCACTTGGGCAGTCGACATCGTGGGCACGACATCTGCGCTGCTCCTCGCTCTGCTCGCGGGCCACGGCCAGTCCGCGCTGTACGTTCCAGGACGAGTCGTGAACCGGATGGCGGACGCGTATCGGGGCGAAGCGAAGACGGACGCTCGCGACGCCTACGTGATCGCCGAAACGGCACGGCACCGGCACGACCTGATCCCGATCAGGCTGCCGGTCGAGATCATCGCCGACCTCAAGCTCCTGATCGCACACCGTAGCGATTTCGTCGCCGATCGCGTCCGCATGCTCAACCGGCTTCGCGATGTGCTGACCGGCATCTTCCCGCGCCTCGACCGAGCGATCGATTATGCCAAACACAAGGGTGCGCTCATCCTCCTTACCGGCTATCAAACTCCATCCGCGTTGCGTCGCATGGGCCAGGCGCGCCTGACGAAGTGGCTAATTCGTCGGGGAGTGCAGGGCGCTGCAGCGGTCGCGGAAACTGCTCTCGAGGCCGCAAGCGGACAGCAGACGCAGATCGGGCATGAGACGATCGCGGCGCAGATCATCGCCGACCTCGCAGCGCAGATCCTCGCCCTCGACCAGCGTCTTCGAACGCTGGAGAGCCAGATCACCTCAATCTTCCGCGCACACCCGCAGGCCGAGATTATCGAGTCGATGCCCGGGATGGGCCCGATTCTCGGAGCGGAGTTCCTCGCAGCAGCCGGGCCACTCGACAACTACGCCGACGACGGCCATCTGGCTGCGGCAGCCGGGGTGATACCCGTCCCGCGCGACTCCGGACGTCGAACGGGGAACATGCACCGACCGAAACGGTACAACCGCCATCTGCGCCGTTCGCTCTACCTCTCAGCGCAGACCGCGGTCGTCCGAGAGGGACCGAACCGTGACTTCTATCTCAAGAAACGCAGCGAAGGGTATAAGCACACGCAGGCGCTCCTCGCCCTCTCCCGACGACGTGTCAGCGTGCTTTGGGCGCTACTCCGCGACAATCGCACGTTCACCGAGACACCGCCAGCTCAGAACCTGCTAGGACAGACCGATGGACTGACCAAGTCAGCTCGACATCGCTCCTGCCTGACGGTAGGCGTCGGGTGTTGTCCCGTACTGGCGTTTGAACGCCCGCCTGAAGGTCGCCACATCATTAAAGCCAACGTTTGTCGCGATCTCCGTGATCGTCGAACGCCGATCTCGACCCAGTCGCGCTGACGCGTCCAGAAGACGCAGGTGCCTGATCAGCTGGGCTGGGGTAGCTGCGTGAGGCAGGAACGCGTCGTAGACCGCCCTGACCGAGACATGGTGCGCGGACGCAAGTGACTCCACTGTCAACGAGGGCAAAGCTAGGTTGTCGCGGATGTGGCGGACGAGTCGCTCGTACAGCCGACGGGAGTCCCGAGGACACTCATCGGCGACGATCGAACGCAGCATGCCGGCCAGAAGTTCGACCGAGATGTCCCCCATCGCAGCGCGTTCAGCACTCGTGAGATCGCTCGACGTCTTCCAGAGCGTCGTCGTGTAGGCGCGCAGCACTCGCAGCCGAGGATCCTTCCCCGGAATCAATACACCGGCAGCGGCGGACACTTCGCGATCGTTGAGGTCAAGCCGTGCTCGATCAACTCGGAGTGTCAACTGCTTCTGGTGCGGCTCGCGGTGGTCGAACTCGTAAGCGCTGCGCGGGTCGAAGAGCGCGGCGCTCCCGGGAGTCATGCGCGCGGTCCGGCTGTTCTGGATCAGGGTGCCGGTCGATCGACGCTGGATGGCGAAGAGGACATCGCTCGTCGTGCCGGCTCGCGCCTGTGCGGTGGTGCGCTCGACGACGACGCCGTCCGTCGCGAGAGAAAAAAGCGAGACGTCGTGCGACGTCGAGACTGACTGAAAGCGACCTCGAAACCCAGGAGCGACGTGGTGGAAATGCAGGGGCACGATGCGGTCCCGGGTGATATCGCGCCATTCGGCGATGCTCTCGGCGATCGCACGGGTCATACGACAATCGTCACCGCTGCATGTTTCGGAGACGTTGCGGTGACGTAAGCGATCACCACACCCGCTGCAGGTTTCACCTGTGCAGAGATCGTCCTAGGCGGCGCACGATTCGTCCTCGCCTGTGCGCGAAGGCCTACCTAGCGTTGTCCGCGCATCAGTCACCCGACCACTTCTCGACAAGGACATCGAATGACCACGCCCTCCCACCACTTCTCCCGCCGGGGCTTTCTCGGCACGACGACCGCCACTGTCGCTGCCGCTGGCCTCGCGACCTTCGCGACAGCTCCCGCCGCTCACGCAGCCGTAGCCGTCTCCTCGACCGCCGCGACTCCTACCGGCGCGACCCCGGACGCGGGCAAGTCGAGCTACAAGGTCGCTGCCGTGCAGGCCGAACCGGTCTGGTTCGACATGAACAAGACGGTCGCGAAGACGATCGTGCTCATGGCTCAGGCCGTCAAGAACGGCGCGGACATCGTCGCGTTCCCTGAGACGTGGCTGCCCGGCTACCCGAGCTTCATGTGGTTCGGGGACGAGGCCTACCAGGCGCCGTTCCGCGCCAAGTACCTCGCCAACTCCCCCGTCGTCGGAGGTCCCCAGCACAAAGCACTCGAGCTCGCGGCGAAAAAGCTCAACATCCACGTCGTCCTGGGCCTCAGCGAACGCGACGGCGACAAGATGTACATGGGGATGTGGGTGATTGACAACAAGGGCAACACGATCCTAAAGCGCCGCAAGGCGAAGCCCTCCGGTAAGGAATGGGACATCTTCCACTCCGGCAAGGCCGACGACTTCGTCGTCGTTCAGAGCGCGATCGGAAAGATCGGCGCTCTCAGCTGCAACGAGAACCGTCGACCGCTCGTCCGGGACGCGCTCTACAAGCAGAACGAACAGATCCACGTCGCGGCCTGGCCGCACTTCGGCCTGTACCCGGGCTTCCGTCCGATGTCGGCGGAGACGAGCATGGAATCCAGCGCCCAGTACGCGGGCGAGGGCGGCGTGCTCACGCTCGCTCCCTCTATCATCGCGACCGCGCCGTACATCGCCTCCCTGAAGCTGTCCGTCGCAGATCAGGCCCGCATCGCCACAGGCGGCGGATCGGCTCGAATCTTCCTCCCCACCGCGGACGCCGTCTCTGACGGGCCCGACCTCGCCCACGATGTCGAAGGGATCGTCTACGCGACGGTCGATAGGTCCGTCGTCATCCACGAGCAGACCGGTTACGACGCGGACCCCTTCACCGTGCCCGCAAACGGGCTCCGTCCGTAGACGGACACCTTGACGCACTCATTGAGACTCCTGCTCGTGCGGTTCGTTCGTCCCGTCGATGTCGGCGAGATCTCGTTCGCGGCGTCGGCCGCGAGAGTGTCGGTGGGGGGGCGTCTCGATGCCCCAGGACGCGAGAGCGTCGCGACGGGTGGCCTCAACGGGCGGCGCGGACAGCGCCCGGCGCTGTTCGAGCTCGGCGCTCGTCACGGCGACGCTCGGGAGGCGCCGCTCGTCGCCGTAGGCGAGGCGGTAGTACCGATCGGCCTCGTTCTCCAACCAGTCGACCTCGCCCTGCCGGTCCGCTCGCCGGGCGAGATACCCGGCCCGGTACTCGTCGCTCGAGGCGTCCGGGCCGCTCACGCTGCGTGCTTCTCGATCAGGTCGGGGCGAAACCCCGACCAGTGGTTCTGATCGCTCGCGACGACCACCGGAGCGGCGGAGTAGCCCAGCTCCTCCGTGATGTACGCGAGGGCCGCGGGGTTGGTCGTGATGTCGACGGTCGTGTACTCGATGCCCTTCTTCTCGAGCACCCGGTAGGTCGTAGTGCACTGCACGCACGACGGCTTCGAGTAGACGGTCAGAGCCACGGGTCCGCCTCCTTCCAGTAGTCGACGTGGTCGTCGAACTCGTCGATGTTCCCCTGGTTAGAGTGCATGAAGAGCCACCAGCCGGCCGCCTCGTGGTGACCTGCCTTCTTGAGCAGATGCGCGATCCCGGTCACCTCTTCGCAGTCGAGGGTAGGCGTGACCGCCTTGGCGATGTCGACGCGCGTGAGGGGCGTGAGGTAGGCGGTGACGGCGGCCCCGTAGGTGGCGACGGCTTCGGTCTGCTGCTGCTCGGTCATCGCTTCGTTCCTTCCGGGGTGTGGGCGTCCCCCTCGTCGTCGTCGGTGGCGTGCTCCGCGATCCACAGTTCCGCGGCCTCGTCTCGTCCGAATGCTCGCAGGAGTCCGGCCAGCGCGTCGACCTCCGCACAGTTCAGACGCGGGCCCATGTCGACGGCGGTGTCTCCGCTGAACACGGAAGCGAACTCGGCCAGAGCGTCGAGGAGGGTCGCATCCTCCGGTGCGGTAGCGGTGGTGGTGTCGATCATTGTGGGTCCTCTCGTCAGTGCAGTCGGGTCCGTATCGGTGGTCCTTCCCTGCCCCTCCCCCTCGTTTTCTTACCGAGATTCTCAATCAGATTTGTCAAGCTAGCGGGGGTGGTCCGGCTCGATCGTTCTTCCTTCTCTCCCAGCGTTTCTTGCTTGGAAGGCACGTAGTGCCGAGCAGGGTCGGAGGCGGGAGCGCAACCCGGAGGGCGGCGGAGGAGAGGTTGTCGGCGCGATGTGAGGGAGCGCAGCGACCGCGTGCCGAGAACGTCGGAGGAGCCAGCCGCGCAGCGGCTTGCGTGGACGCCGGATGCCCGTACGCTGCCGAAGGCTTCCAGGCAAAAATGCGCGCAGCGCACAACACCGCGCCGATCGGAGGGTCGGCGTCCGCTCGTTTGCGAGAGGGGTGTTCGAGCTACAGCACTCGGGGTGATCTGGTGATCGGGTAGCACAGCGCCGAATGGATCGAGGACGCCGCTCCCGACCTACTACTCGTCAGGGGAGTTCCTCGGGCTCCTGTTGCGTCCGTATCAACCGTCCGTCGACCTTCGCGACGACGTGGCATCGACCCTGACGAGCATGGCGAGATGGGCGGCCGGCTACGACGAGGGTCTCAAGTGGAACGAAAAGGACAAGCTCAAGACCGACATGATGAATTGGCGCGCGCGGTGGGCAGCCGCGGCGGTTGCGCAGGTCCGGGCGAAGTGCAGCGAGCTCGGAATGCAGCTCAGGACATCGGCACCATCGCGGATTTCGTTCAGCGCCGGAAGGACGGTCGCCGGTTCAACGTCCGAAGCTCGTAGTGAGATCTTCACTTCGGCGACTGAGGGTGAGGTAAGGGACTTCGGGTGCATCGAACGCAACGACTGAGCAGGTCCGCCAACGGATGAGCACGCGCAAAACGGGCACTTGACGATCCTTATCGGGACGGGCCGGCGAATGAGCGGCTGAATCCTTGACCGGACGTGACGAGGCTTCGGGCTTCGCGTAGCCTCTGTCCCTCGTAGTCGAGCAGGGCCGCCGGTATCTCAGTCTCGGCGGTTACGGCCGAAGCCAGTGCTTCGGCGTCGTATAGGGATTCGCTGAAGCCGCTACCGGTCATCGGGGTGGGGACGTGGGCGGCGTCGCCGACGAGTGCGAGGCGGCCGGTGACGAGTCGGTACGGGACGTATCCGGCGATCGGGGTGCCGATCACGGAGCGGCGGGCGATGCTGTCGCGTATGGCGTCAGTCCACGGTTTCGAGAAGCGGGACGCGGCGACGCGGTCGAGTTCGTCGTAGGTGGCGGCCGGGATGCTGTCAGGCATGAGCGAGTGGTGGACCACGGATCCGTTGACGCTTCCTGCTCGTCGTAGGAGTTCGTTGCGGGTGGAGTCGTAGAGCGCCCATCCGAGGCGACGGTGCCCGGGTAGCGTGGATCCGTCCTTCCCGGGGAGCGGGGCTCCGAGGAGGATGTACTTGTCTCTGCTTTCGTAGGCGAGACCTGTCGGCCAGCGGCGGGCGGGGATCGCGGATTCGTCGGCGATGCCGATCCAGATGAGGTAGCCGGCAAAGGTCGCGTCGGGCTTGTTCGGAGCGACGTGGCGGCGGACGATGCTGCGGTGTCCGTCGGCGCCGATGACCATGTCGGCGCGGGCATGCTCGTGGTCAGCGGTTACCGCCCAGGCGGTGTGCGGGTCCTGGTCGACTCGGGTGACGCAGGTGTTCTGGCGGAGGGTGATGAGCGGGTCGGCGTCGATGCTGGCGCGCAGCACCGCGTGGGCGGCGAACCAGGTCTGCACGCCGGGGCGAGCGGTTGCGGGATCTGGTCGCTGCTGAGGCCGGTGACCCGCTCCAGGAGTCCGTTCTCGATGCCGATCGATGCGCCGGTGCGGCCG
Organism: Rathayibacter sp. Leaf299; assembly: GCF_001423055.1. Taxonomy (NCBI): domain Bacteria; kingdom Bacillati; phylum Actinomycetota; class Actinomycetes; order Micrococcales; family Microbacteriaceae; genus Rathayibacter; species Rathayibacter sp. Leaf299. Next base: position 344,768 of record NZ_LMNT01000002.1, on the reverse strand, counting down.
CTGTCGTCGGAGCGTTCGAGCAGGGTAACGCGCACGCCGGCCCGGGCGAGGGTGAGAGCGGTCATGAGTCCTGAGAGCGAGGCTTTGACGATGACGGCTGTTCGGCGCGGTTCTCGTTGTGCGGAGGACGTGGGTTGCATGTGTGTGCTTCCGTGCTGTGTCTGCCGTGGTGAGACTGCGGGTGATCGGAGCGCGGGCGAGGGCGATCGGCGCCTAGATCGTCGTCCGCTGCGGTGAGCGTGCGATCGCCCTGGGGCCGAGGTCCCAGGGCGATCCGCTTGTCAGGCCTCGGGGACCTCGATGCCGAAGGATTCCACGTCCATTTCGTCGGGGATCATGGTCGTCCCCTGCTCGAGCGTGTCGATGCGGGTGATCTCGTCGGTAGTGAGCGCGAAGTCGAAGACGTCGAAGTTCTCGGCGATGCGCGCCGGGTTGACTGACTTGGGGATGACCTGGCGTCCTTCCTGAATGGACCAGCGCAGCATCACCTGAGCGGGCGTCTTCCCGTGCGCCTCGCCGATCGCGGTGATCGTCGGGTCGGTGAGCGGCGTCTCGCCGTCGCTGTAGGTGCGCAGCCCGCCGATGGGAGACCACGCCTGCGTGAGGATGCCGTGCGCCCGGTTGAACTCCTGCAGCTCGCGCTGCTGCGTGTACGGGTGGAGCTCGATCTGGTTGACGGCCGGGACGACGTCGGTCTCGTTCAGCAGGCGCTCAAGCCGCACGGGAAGGAAATTACTCACGCCGATCGCGCGCACTCGGCCATCGGCGAGAAGGGTCTCCAGAGCCTTGTAGGCCTGGATCGTCTTCTCGAACTCCTTGGGGTAGGCCTGGTGCAGGATCAGAAGGTCGATCTGGTCAACGCCGAGCTTCTTGGAGGCCTTCTCGAACGCGTGCAGCGTCTCGTCGTAGCCGTAGTCGACGATCCAGACCTTGGTCTCGAGGAACACGTCCTCGCGGGCAAGGCCCGAACGTCGCAGGCCCTCGCCGACACCGCGCTCATTGCCGTACACGGCGGCGGTGTCGATGTGGCGGTAGCCCACCTCGAGCGCCGTCTGAACCGCCTGCGCGGTCTCCTTCGGCGGCGTCTGGTAGACGCCGAAGCCGATGGACGGCAGGGTCGTGCCGTTGTTCAGAGTCAGGTCAGTGACCATGGGATCTCCCTTTCGTGAGGGCGCCACGATCGGACGCCGGAGCGGGGTGGACTGATGAAGTTTCAAGCGGAGTTAGTGACTCCACTTATCTCACTGTACACCTAAGCGGATACAAAGCATCCACTTTGCTAGGGTGGGCTCATGACCGATCGAATCCTGCGACGAGACGCTGAGCTGAACCGCGAGAAGTTGGTTGCGTCAGGCCGGACGCTGCTCGCCGAGCGGGGTGCGGATGCGACGTTGAACGAGATCGCGGCCCATGCCGGAGTCGGTGTGGGTACGGCGTACCGTCGTTTTCCCCACAAGCAAGCGCTGTTCGACGCTATCTTCGAGCAGCAGGTCGGCGAGCTCGAGCAGGTGCTGCGGGATGCGCTGGACAACCCCGACCCCTGGGCGGGGATCGTCGACTACCTCGAACGATCACTGGCGTTGCAAGCGAGCGACCGCGGGATGGCGCAGGTCCTCACCGGGCGACGAGTGCGGCCCGAGCAGCACGACTGGGAGCGGGACCGAATCGCGCCGATGGTCAATGAGCTGACTGAGCGAGCCAAGGCTCAGGGTGTCGTGAGGACGGATGTGACCGGCACTGATCTGGTGTTCATCCAGATCGGTCTCATCGGCATCGCCGAGACGACGCATCGGGAGCCGGACGTGCGGATCCGTGAGGATGTCGAAGAACTGCACCGCCGGTACCTGTGGCTGATGCTCGACGGCATCCGCACTCACCCGCACGTGGCGTCGCAGCTCCCGATACCGCCGCTGACCACAGAGCAGACGCACCAGCTGCTCACCCAGCCACCGCGGCCCTAGCGAGCGATGAGGGAGGCCCCTTCCAAGAGCAGTCCAGGTGGACAGCTGACTGACCACAGTGACTATCGCCACCACTTTCATCGGCGGATCTCTCGGCTGATCCCTCGCAGCGGTCGTCTGGCCGCTCGGTGGCTGGAGCGCCTGAGACACTCACCGGCGCGGTCCTCGCCGGGATCGGTTGGACCATCCAGGTCGCCCACCGCGCCCGCACTCTCTTCTCCTGACTCCCCTCCCCCACCCTCGGAAAGGACTCCTATGACTTCGTGAACCGCCCCACTTCACGGCGCGGGTTCGGTCGTGCACGTCGACCCCGAGCGATCGATTCGCCGTTGCGCTGGTCCGCCGACCCGGCGACGGCCGGTTCTCCGACGTCGACGGCCCGCGACTCCTGTGACGCGGAGTCGCGGGCCGTTCGTGTCGAGAGTGTGTCAGACCGTCTGCGCGAACGGGTCGAACTCGACCGGCACCGCCGGCACCGGGGCCGACAGGGTGCTGTCGACCGCGACGAATCCGCCGTTCTCGGCCGACTCCTGCGCCGAGAGCATGACGTCGAGCACATGGAAGCCGAGCTCGCCGGTGGCCACGTGCGGGCGGTCCTCGGCGATGGCGCGGACCATGTCGAGCAGCCCGAGGCCGCGGCCGACGACCGTGCCCTTCTGCTCGATCTCGGTCCACTCCTGCTCGCCCCACGCGCCGTCGGCGATCGAGGTCGGAGCCTTCACGAACGCCGTGCGGCCCTCGAACTGGTTCGGGTCCGGGATCACGAGCGATCCCTCCGTGCCGTGGATCTCGAAGACGCCGTGGCGCTCGAGAGCGGAGTCGAAGCTCAGGAGGCTCGACGCCTGCTGGCCCGCGGCGAACGAGGTCAGCACCTGCAGCGAGGTGGGGACCTCGACCGGGAACGTCGTGCCGGCGTCGGGCCCGGAGCGGATGACCCGCTCCTCGAGCTTCTTGCGCCCGAGGGCCGCCACCCGCTCGACCGGGCCGAAGAGGCTGACCAGGCCGGTGAAGTAGTACGGGCCCATGTCGAGCAGCGGGCCGGCGCCCTGGGCGAAGAGGAACGCCGGGCTCGGGTGCCAGAGGTCCGGTCCGACGGTCTGGAACGTGGTGGAGGCGAACATCGGCTCGCCGATGACGCCCTCCGCGATCGCGCGCTTCGCGGTCTGGAAGCCCGGGCCGAGGACGGTGTCCGGCGCGGAGCCGATCCGGAGGCCCTTCGCGGCGGCGTCCTGCAGCAGCTGCGCCGCCGCGGCGCGGTCGAGACCGAGCGGCTTCTCGCTCCAGACGTGCTTGCCGGCGGCGATCGCGGCGGCCGAGACCTCGATGTGCGCGGCGGGGATCGTCAGATTGACGACGACCTGCACGTCGGGGTGCGCGAGGACGTCCTCGGCCGAGCCCCAGGCGGGGATGCCGTGCTTCTCGGCCTGGCTCTTCGCCCGGTCGAGGATCAGGTCGCCGACGACGAGCACCTCGACGTCCGGGAAGGAGGCCAGGTTCTCGAGGTACGTGTCGCTGATGACTCCGACGCCGATGACGCCGATTCCGATGGGGCCGCTCATGCCGCGTACCCGCCCTTCACGAGGAAGTCGTAGCTCGCCTGGATGTCGGCGAAGACGTCGCCGGGGGCGTTGTCGTACTCGATCACGGCGTACTCGATCGCACCTTCGCCGGCCTTGAGCGCCTCGACGAGAGGAACGTCTCCCTCGCCGGGTCGGCGCTGGTCGAGGGTGTCGGAGCCGAACGCGGCGGCCCCGGGGGCGAACGGGTTCTCGGCCGGAGCGATCCCGTCCTTGACGTGCACGGCGACCAGGCGCGAGCCCAGCTTGGAGACGAGCGCGGCGACGTCCTGGCCGCCGGTCAGCGCCCAGAACAGGTCGAGCTCGATCTCGACGCGCTCGTCGGTGCTCGCGATGAAGCGCTCGTAGGCGGTCTGCCCGTCGAAGGAGGCGATGAACTCCTGCGCGTGGTTGTGGTAGCCGACCGTGAGGCCGAAGGTCGCGGCGATCTCGGCGGCCTTGTTCAGGCGGTCGGCGATGTCGGCGACGCCGTCCTCGGTCAGCCAGCGCTCGACCGGGACGAAGGGATCGATGACGGTCCGGATGCCGATCTGCGCGGCCGCCTCGAAGACGACCTCGGGCGCGGGCGTCGGGATCGAGCCGTCCGGGGTCCACAGCTCGTCCGAGAGCAGCGGGGCGTGCCCGGTCGGAGCGGCGAGGCCGCTCGCGTCGAGGGCGCCGCGGATCTCGGCGGGGCGGCCCACGAAGTCGAACGCCTCGACGTTCTTCAGGCCGATGGCGGCGAGCTTGTCGAGCGATCCGTTCGGGTCGTCGGAGAACTGCTTGGCCAGCGTGTACAGCTGGACGGAGGCGAGGGGCAAGGTCATGGTCGGTACCGCTTTCGTTCGGAGGGAGGGACAGCTGGTGGAGGAGTGCCGGCGCGGCGGCCGTCGCGGGCCGCATCCGGATCGAGGTCGGAGGGTTCCGGTCTCTCCCATCCTGTCGAGGGAGAGACGATGATCGAGCGGTTGACGGCGACGGAATCGTCGGTCCACTGCCGACGACGGCCGGTTCGAGCGGGGTGACGACGACCAGAAGCCGCCGCGTGCAGCCGGAGGGGGCGGCTCGTCCGCTCGGCTTCCGTCGGTCCGGCGGACGCGGCGCGGTCCGGCACCGTCGTCGACGGGATCGAGCCGGACGGCGTTCCCGCCGCGACGGCGCTCGACGTGGTCATGTCCGCTTCCTCTCTCCGTTGAGTACCGACGCTGCGAGCGACCAGGGATAAAACCTAGCAAAGTGTGGTTTTGAGTATTCCCGCCCGAGCGCCGATGCGCAAGCGGTCGTCTCGCGCGAGCGTTCGCGTGGTGGACGCGACTCCGTCCGCCCGCTTCCGGACATGACCGCTAGAGGCTGTTGTCACCGCGACCGCGCACCTGCCAGGGTTCGCAGAGCGACCGACGACGGTCCCCCGACTCGAAGGACCGGCTCATGAACGACTCCTCCTCGACCGAGACCAGCGCGAGTGAGATGACGCCCGAGATCCTCGCGGCGTTCAGCGACGCCTGGGCCCGCCACGACCTCGAGGCTCTGATGAGCCACATCACCGACGACTGCGTCTACAGCGCGTCCGTCGGTCCCGAGCCCGGCCGCACCTGGACCGGCCGGGAGCAGGTGCGGGAGGGCTTCGCGCTCATGCTCGCCTTCGACACCGGGCAGGAGCGCCACGAGGACGCGCAGCCCCTCATCGCGGGCACCCGCGGTGCGGGCACGTGGTCCTTCACCGGGACGGGCCCCGACGGCGAGGTCCAGGTGACGCGCGGCTGCGACATCTACGAGTTCCGCGGCGGGAGGATCGCACGGAAGGACGCGTTCCGGAAGGTGTACAGGGCCGACGACGAGTAGCCCCCTTCGCCGATCGCGGATCGGGACCCGTCTACTGCAGCGCCGGCAGCACGACCGAGCGGATCGCCTCCGCGAAACGGTCGTACCCGGCGTCGTCGAAGTGCAGGCCGTCCTCGACGAAGAGCGACGGATCGATCGCTCCCTCCGAGGTGAGCAGCGCCTCGGCCGTCGGCACGAACACGACGCGGTCGTCGGTGTCGGCGTACGCGCGGATCAGGTCGTTCGCGATCCCGACCTCCTCGCGGACGGCCTCGCGCGCCGGCGTCTCGGCGATCTCGACGTAGAAGACCTCGGCGTCCGGCGCGACCTCCTCCAGCCGGCCGAGGTACTCGATGACCGCATCGGCGGTCTCGGCACCGGAGAGCCCGTCGGCGTCGCCGCTGATGTCGTTCGCGCCGACGTAGACGAGGACCGCGCGCGGATCGAACGGCGCGATCATGCTGTCGAGGTGGGCCAGGTGATCGGCCACGGTGGTGCCGCCGATGCCGAGGTTGTAGGTCTCGAGGGGGCGCAAGTCCTCCTTCGACGTCGTCCACCGGCCGAACGACGAGCTTCCCGTGAGCAGGATGCTGTGCTGCGGGTAGCCGTCGGGGAAGCGCTCCGCGATCGCGGCGACGCGCTCCTCCATGTCGACCGTCGAGCGCGACGAGGTCGCCCCGTCCCTCGGCACGGCGACGGCCACGACCACCCCCGCGACTCCGGCGAGCAGCAGGACGCCGAGCAGGGCGAGGAGGACGGGACGTCGGCGACCTCCGTCGCCGATCGGAGGCGTCGCGCGAGTCATACGACGATCATCGGGCACGGCAGTCGGCGGGTGACGCCTCCGCCCCCGTCGGGGGGCGCGTGCTCGGCACTCCCCCGCACCGGGCCCGACTGTCACATGCCCGTAACGCACCGAGCCGCTGAACCACTTTCAGGGGCCCCACAGCCGTGCAACACTTGCTCGGCACCGACGCCACTGTCATCGATGATCACGACGGACGAGGGACCATGGCACGCACGCGCATCACCTGGGTGGATACGGCGAAGGGGATCGCCATCATCCTGGTCGCCCTCGCGCACTCGGTGCAGTGGACGATCTCGGCCGGCATCGCCCCGCGGGCCTGGGACGACATCAACCTGCTCCTGATCGTCTTCCGCATGCCGCTGTTCTTCCTCGCCTCCGGGCTCTTCGCGGGCTCGGTGCTCAAGCGCTCGTGGCGCGAGCTCTGGCGCTCGCGCCTCAGCCTCCTCGTCTGGGCGTTCCTGCTGTGGACGCTCGTGCGCTTCCTCTTCTTCACCGTGGTCCCGAACCCCGGAGGAACCGACGAGACGAACCCGATCGACCTGCTGCTGTCGCCGCTCATGCCGCACAACGGGCTCTGGTTCCTCTACGCCCTCACCATCTTCTTCGTGCTCGCGAAGCTGGCCGACGGACGCGTCGACTGGCGCGTGCAGGTAGGCATCGCGACCGCGATCGCCGTGGCCTGGTACGCGATCCGCTCCACGACGTCGGAGGGGACGGGCAACATCGCCTGGGACGGCATGTCCCGCTACCTGATGTTCTTCCTGATCGGGCTGCACCTGCGCACGGCGATCCTCGCGTTCGTCGAGCGCCGCGGACTGCTGAGCGGGATCGGCTTCGGCGTGCTCTTCCTGGTGGCCGCGGCCGGCATCCTCGTCGCCCGCGGACCGTTCCCGCTGCTCACCGTGGGCCTCGTGCTCGTGAGCGTGCTCGCGGTCCTCGCCGGCCTCGTCCTCGCGCGCTTCCTCTCGGGAGTGCGCGCCGCCGACTGGATCACGTACATCGGCCGCAACACCCTGCCGGTCTACGTGGTGCACGTACTGTTCGTCTCGCTGACCACGAGCTTCCTGCTGCTCTTCGAGGGGCAGCGCTGGCTGGACGCCATCGGGCCGGCCGTGCCCCTGATCGTCTGCGGCGTCGCGGTCGCGGCGGCGCTCGGCTACTGGCGCCTCACCCGCGACCTCCCGGTGCTGAAGTACGGCTTCCAGGCGCCGCGCTGGTTCTCGGGCAGCCGCGAGAGCGTGGAGTCGCGCTCGGTCTGAGCGCGGGGAGTCAGTCCGCGTCGAGGACGTCGAGCACCGCTCCGGTCAGGCTCTCCTCGATGTGCGCCCGCGCCAGGGCCGCGGCTCCCTCGACGTCGCCGGCGACGACCAGGTCGAGCAGCTCGCCGTGCTGGCGGTGGTCGACGGTGCGCGGCTCGTCCCCCGACGGCAACTCGAGCCCCCTCCGCCGGTACCGGTCGGACTTCGCCCACAGGTCGTCGAGGAGCCGTACCAGCGCGGCGTTGTGCGAGGCCCGGTACATGGCTCGGTGGAACGCGGAGTGGGCGAGGATCGCCTCCTCCCCCTCCTCGCGCGTGACGGGTCGGAGGGCGGCGGCGGCCTCGCGCATCCGCTCGAGGTCCTCCTCGGTGCGGCGCTCGGCGGCGAGCGCCGTCGCGGCAGGCTCCAGTGCGAGGCGCACCTCGAACAGCTCGCGCCCCTCCTCCGCGCTGAGCCCGGCGACCCGCACGTCGCGGTGGGCGTCGAGCTCGACGAGGCCCTCGCTGGCGAGCCGCCGGAGCGCCTCGCGCACGGGGGTGATGCTCATGCTCAGGTCCTCGGCGAGCTCGTACTGCGGCACGCGGGTCCCGGCGGCCAGATCGCCCATCAGGATGCGGCGGCGCACCTCGCTGTAGGCGACGTCGCCCTTGCTGGAGAAGACGGTGACGGTCACGGTTCTCGCTTCCTGTCTAGCGGTCCGGAGGCACTCAGCATACGGTGGTGATCGCATCTTATAAGATGCATCCAGCAATCGGAGGAGCATACGTGAAGATCGTCGCCGCCCATGTCGGAACCATCCCCATCAGCTCGTCGATGCGCAACGCGTACATCGACTTCTCGAAGATGGACAGCTCGATCATCGCCCTGGTGAGCGACGTCGTCGTCGACGGGAAGCCGCTCGTCGGCTACGGATTCAGCTCGAACGGCCGCTACAACGCCACGCCGATCATCCGAGAGCGCCTGCTCCCCCGCCTCCTCGCCGCCTCGGACGACGAGCTGCACGACGAGAGCGGCGAGTTCTCACCGACGAGGGCATGGACCGTGATGATGGCCAACGAGAAGCCCGGCGGTCACGGCGAGCGCTCGGTCGCGGTCGGCGTCGTGGACATGGCGCTGCACGACCTGGTGGCGAAGGTCGCGGGCGTCCCCCTCTACCGGTGGATCTCGGACCACTACGGCGACGGCTCCCCCGACGACGACGTGTTCGTCTACGCCGCCGGCGGCTACTACGCGCCGGGTAAGACCACCCGCGACCTGCAGGACGAGATGCGCCGCTTCCTCGACTCCGGCTACGAGGTCGTGAAGATGAAGATCGGCGGCACCGATCTCGCCGACGACCTCGAGCGCATCGAGGCGGTCATCGACGTCCTGGGCGGAGACGGCTCCCGCCTCGCCGTCGACGTGAACGGCAAGTTCGACCTCGCCACCGCGCTCGAGTACGGCCGCGCGATCGAGCCCTACGACCTGTTCTGGTACGAGGAGGTGGGCGACCCGCTGGACTACGCGCTGAACGCCACGCTCTCGGAGCACTACTCCAAGCCCATCGCCACCGGCGAGAACCTCTTCTCGATGCAGGACGCCCGCAACCTGCTCCGGCACGGAGGCATGCGCCCCGACCGCGACTACATCCAGGTCGACCCGGCGCTGTCGTACGGGCTGGTCGAGTACCTCCGCGTGCAGGAGGAGCTCGCCCGGCACGGCTGGTCCTCGCGCCGCTGCGTGCCTCACGGCGGGCACCAGTTCTCCCTCCACATCGCCGCCGCGCTGCACCTGGGCGGCAACGAGTCCTACCCGGGCGAGTTCCAGCCGACGGGAGGCTTCACCGACGACGCCGTGATCGACGGCAGCCGGGTCGCTCCGGGCGAGCTGCCGGGGATCGGCCTCGAGGGCAAGAGCGCGTTCTTCCGGATCCTGAAGGACCTCGTGGAGTGAGCGGCGGGTGGTGCGTCAGGCGGGGACGCGCCGCCCCGCCGCGAGGCGCACCGCCAGCGTCGCCACGAGCACCACCACCGCCGCGACCAGCGCCGCGATCCCCGCCGGAACCGAGATCAGCTCGCCGCCGAACCGGCCGACCGCCACCCAGACCAGTCCCCAGCACAGCGAGAGCATCGGAGCGAGGCGACCGCGTCCGGCCACGGCGAGCGCCACTCCGATCACCGCGGCCACGGCCAGCACGACGACCGCCCAGACGTCCGCGCCCGGGCCGTCCGCACTTCCGACGCCGGAGCCCACGAGCGCCGCCGTGACGTTGGCGACGGTCGCGACGCAGACCCAGCCGAGGTAGAGGCCGAAGGTGCCGTCGGTGACGACCGCGTCGACCTTCCCGGAGGTGCGCGTCGTACGCAGCAGGACGAAGATCCGCGCGAGGACCGCCAGCAGGAGGACGATCACGACGACGCTGAGCACGAGCAGTCCGGCCTGCACGACCAGGATCCACGCGGCGTTCAGGAGGAGGCTCGCCGCGGCCCAGTAGCCGAGGCGGCGGTGACGGGTCCGCGCGGCCTGGGAAGGGAGGAACTGCCAGATCGCGTAGGCGATCAGTCCGGCGTAGATGACACTCCAGATCGCGAAGGCGGGGCCGTCCGGAGCGACCGGGGTCGAGGAGGCGCTGAGCGCGCCGCCGGCGGCGTCGGCGATCTGCGTGCCTCCGGCGGCGCCGGAGCCGAGGAAGGAGCCGACGAGGGCCAGGACGGCGCTGACGGCGACGACCGTCTGCCGGATCCGGTCGGCGCGGGTGGGGGTCTCTGCGGCGGACATGTCGCTCCTCGATCGATCAGCTAGCTGACTATTTACAGTAGCGCGCTTCTGGCTGCGACGGACCGGGGCTCGCGGTCCTCAGTCGGCCAGCACCCACGGGAACGCCTTCGCGGGCGACCGCGCACCCTGCCGCGCCTTCGACCGGTTCGGCTCGCCGAGCTCCTCCAGCAGGCTCTCCGACTGACGGACCAGCGCCGCGAACGCCGCGGTGTCGAGCCACTCCGGTCGCATCGCGAAGAGCAGGTCCTCGGAGGCGGTGTTGCCGCTCGCACCCGGCGCGAACGGGCAGCCCCCAAGTCCGCCGAGCGCTCCGTCGACGACCGAGGCGCCCGCCTGCACGGCGGCCAGCGCGTTCGCGACGCCCGAGCCCCAGGTGTCGTGGCCGTGGAACACGATCTCGCGGGGCGGGGTCTCGGCGGCGACCCGCGCGACGAGCGATGCGACCTGCCCCGGATGCGCCTGACCGAGGGTGTCGCAGATCACGACGTCCTCGGCACCCTCGGCCCGGGGGTCGTTCGCGATCGCGAGGACGCGCTCCTCCGGCACCGCCCCCTCGAACGGGCAGGTGAAGGACGTGGCGATGCAGAGCTGGATGCGCCCGCCGACGCCGTGGGCGAGCGCGACCGCCTCCGGCATGGCGTCCAGGCTCGCCTCGGTGGGGCGGCCGATGTTCGCGCGGTTGTGCGAGTCGGAGGCCGAGAAGCAGTACTGGAAGTTCCGCGCTCCGGCCGCCGCGGCCTTCTCGATGTGCCGCGGAGTCGCGACCCAGACCCAGCTCCGCTCGAGCTCCTCCGGCGTCAGCGCCGCGATCACCTCGAGCGTGTTCGCCATCGGAGGCACCACGTCGCCGCGGGCCATCGAGCCGATCTCGAGCTCGGGCACCCCGGCGGCGAGGAGCGCGCGGGCGAGGCCCACCTTGCGCTCGGTCGACAGCATCCGGCCCGTGAGCTGCAGTCCGTCGCGCAGGGTCACGTCGCGCAGGCGCGCGGTCATCGGGCGTCCGCCTCGGCGGCGCGGGGGGTGGGGGTCGCGCCCTGGAGCATCGCCAGGACCTCCTCGGTGTCGTGCCCCAGCTCGGGGGCGAGTGTGCGGATCGGGAGCGATCGGCCGCCGAGCACGGGGACGACGCCGGGGAAGCCGACGTCCTCGATCGTGCCGGCGCCCGTGTCGACGTCGAACTTCTGGATCATGTCGCGCGCGGCGTACTGCTCGCTCGCGCTGATGTCGGCCGCCGTGTAGATCGGGCCGGAGGGGACGCCGCTCTCGTCGAGGACCGCGAGGGCCTCTGCAGAGGTCTGGGTCGCCGTCCACGCGCCGATCGCGGCGTCGAGCTCGTCGCGGCGCCGCCAGCGCAGGTCGTTCGAGGCCAGGCCCTCGTCGGCGGCGAGATCCTCGCGTCCGATGATCTCCATGAGGCGCTGGAAGATCGCGTCGCCGTTGCCGGCGATCACGATGCTCGACCCGTCGGAGCAGGTGTACGCGTTGGTGGGCGCGATGCCCTCCATCCGCCCGCCGACGCGCTCGCGGACGACGCCGTGGGCCTGGTAGTCGGGGATCAGCGACTCCATCATCGAGAACATCGCCTCGTTCAGGGCCACGTCGATCACCCGCTCCTCGAGCGGTGCGGGGCCCAGGCCCGCCGCCCGCCGCGTCTCGCGCTGGAAGAGCGCCATCATGACTCCGTACCCCGCGTAGAGGCCGGCGATGGAGTCGCCGATCGAGACGCCGACGCGCACGGGCGGCCGGTCGGGGTCGCCGACGAGCTCGCGGAACCCGCCCATCGCCTCCGCCACCGCGGCGAACCCGGGGCGCTCCGACAGCGGGCCGGTCTGCCCGAACGCCGAGATCCGGCCGATCACGAGGTCGGGGTTCGCCTCGTTCAGCACGTCGGGCCCGATCCCCCAGCGCTCGAGGGTGCCGGGCCGGAAGTTCTCGAGCACCACGTCGCACTCGGCGGCCAGCCGGCGGACGGCGTCGCGGCCCTCCTCCGTCCGCAGATCGAGGGTGATCGACTTCTTGTTGCGGTTGATGGTGTGGAACAGCATCGACGTCGTCGAGCCGGCGTGCAGGCGCCACTTGCGCAGCTCGTCGCCGGTGCCGGGCCGCTCGACCTTGATCACCTCGGCGCCGAAGTCGGCCAGCAGCCGGCCCGCGGTCGGAGCGGCGATGAAGTTGCCCAGCTCGAGCACGCGGAGCCCGTCGAGCGGAGCGATGCGGGGTGCGGTGGTCATGGACTGCCTTCCGGTCGGATCCGACGACGGCGTCGGGGCTCGGGCGGTGCCCAGCGCACCCCTGCGTCGTGCTCCCGTCGAGTCTGCCGCGTGGAGCGCCTCCGCACCGCACCGGAACCCCTGCCCGGTGTCGGAACCCGGACGTACACTGACGAGACACCATGCGCAGACACACCTCGACCCCGCGTCCGGAGTGGCGCGCCCGCCTCGACGAGGTCGGTTTCAGCTTCTACGACCTGCCGTCCGAGGGCGGCCGGCCCTACTGGAACGAGCTCGCGGCCTACAGCTTCGCCCCGGCCGAGATCGACCTGCTCGAGGGCGTGACCAAGGAGCTGTTCGACCTCTGCATGGAGGCGTGCGAGAAGGTCGTGCGCGAGGGGCGCTTCGCCGAGTTCGGCATCCCGGAGCGGTTCCACGAGCTGGTGCGCACCTCCTGGGACGAGGACGACCCCACCGTCTACGGCCGCTTCGACCTCGCCTACGACGACCGCGGCGCGGTGAAGCTCCTCGAGTTCAACGCCGACACCCCGACCTCGCTCGTCGAGACGGCCGCCGCCCAGTGGCAGTGGCTGATCGACGTGCACGGGCCCGATGCCGACCAGTTCAACAGCCTGCACGAGCAGCTCGTCGAACAGTGGCGCCACCTCCGGCTCGAGCGCTGGACACTCGACGAGGGGGCCCGGCTGCACCTCGCGTCGCTCCGCGACTCCGGCGACGGCGAGCTGATCGTGGAGGACGCCGACACCGTCGCCTACATGGCCGAGACGGCGGCGCAGGCGGGCTTCGACCCCAAGCTGATCTTCGTCGAGGACATCCGGTACGAGCTCGACGGCGCGGGCTTCGTCGACGCCGACGGCGAGCCGATCCGCCGCATCTTCAAGCTCTACCCGTGGGAGTGGATGCTCGGCGAGCAGTTCGGCGGGCTCCTGCTCGACCGGCGCGAGCGCACGCGCTGGGTCGAGCCCGCGTGGAAGCTCCTGCTCAGCAACAAGCAGCTGCTCGTCGTGCTCTGGGAGATGTTCCGCGGGCACCCGAACCTGCTCCCCGCCTCCGCCGAGCCGCTCGTCGGCACCGCCCAGGTGCGCAAGCCCCGCCTCGGCCGGGAGGGCGCGAACGTCACGGTCCTCGACGCCGACGGCTCGGTCGTCGCCGAGAACGGCGGCGTCTACGGCGAGGAGGGCTTCATCCACCAGGCACGCGCCGAGCTCGCCCGCCTCGACGGCAAGACGGTCGTGATCGGCAGTTGGATCGTCGGCGAGACCCCCGCCGGGATCGATGTGCGCGAGACGAGCGGCCTGATCACGGGCGATCTCGCCGAGTTCGTGCCCCACTACATCGAGGGCGGGCGGAGCGATCCCGCCTTCGGCAGTCCCGAGCCGACCCGCCCCCAGGACGCCCGCGACGACCGCCCGCAGGACGAGGAGACCCGATGACCGACCCCGAGAACCGTCCCCGCGACGCCGCCACCGAGGACGACGACAGCGCCGTCCGCACCGACCGCCGCCGCTCCGCCGACGTGGGCATCAGCGGCATCGCCTCCAAGCGCCGCGGCCTGATCATCGGCGGAGTCGTCGCGGTCGGGGCGATCGGCCTGGCCGTCGCGCTGAGCGCGGGCGATCCGTCGTCCGACGGCGTCGTGACTACCGGAGCCGACGGCGAGGACTACGTGATCCCCGAGAACGCCGAGCGCCCGGTCTACGCCAGCCGCGAGGACTGCCTGGCCGACGTCCGCGAGCAGATCGCGAAGCTGCAGGCCGAGGGCGAGACCGTGGCCGACGATCCGGAGCAGCTCTGCGAGGCGACCGACGAGTACCGCGGCCACTACGCCGGCGGCTTCTGGCTCGGGCCGCTCATCTTCGCGTCGTCGCGGTGGAACTCGACCCGCGCGACCAGCTGGGCGCCCGTCACGAGCGGCGGATTCGCGGCGCGCGGAGCGACGCAGCCCGACGTCGTGCAGAAGGCGCCGGCCGGAGCGACGGTCGGCTCCAAGCAGACCCTCTCGGGCGGCTTCGGCAGCACGGGCAAGTCGGGCTTCGGCTCGAGCGTCGGCGGCTGAGCGGGGGCTCCCGCGACGGGAGCCCTCGCCGTCGTCAGGCCGCCGTGCCCGTGGCGACCTCCTCGAGCACCGTCGCCCCGTCGTGATGCGGGGTGCTGGAGCGGACGAACACCACGGCGAGCATCGCGGCGATCGCCGCGACCACCGCGGCGGCGAGGAACGCGGTGTGCAGCCCGCTCAGGAACGCGTCGGCGGCCGCGGCCGCGACGTCCGGTGCAGCGCCGGCGGGGACGAGCCCCTGCGCGACGCCCTCGCGGGCCGACTCCGAGAGCCCGAGCCCGCTGGTGCCGGCACTCGCGGCCGCCGCGACGACCGCGGCGAAGACGGAGGTGCCGAGCGCACCGCCGAGCTGCAGCGACGTGGCCTGGAGCCCGCCCGCGACGCCGGCCAGGCGGACGGGTGCGCTGCCGACGATCGCGTCGGCTCCGGAGGTCATGACCAGGCCGACCCCGAGGGCGAGCAGCACGAACGGCACGGCCATCGCGAGGTAGGCCGAGTCGGTCGTGAGGAAGGTCAGCCCGAGCATCGAGACGGCGATCAGGCCGAGCCCCGTCGTCATCGTGGGCCGGATGCCCCACTTCGCGACCAGCATCGCTCCGAGCGGCGACGCGATGATCGACACCCCGCTGAGCGGCAGGAGCATCACGCCGGCTTGCACGCCCGCGACGCCGCGCAGGTTGAGCAGGAACAGCGACAGGAAGAACGTCGCTCCGAACAGGGCGAAGAAGTTGACGGCGATGGCGACGGCCCCGACCGAGAGCGTCGGGTTGCGGAACAGCGACATCGGCACCAGAGGCGTCCCGACGCGGTTCTCGACCACGACGAAGGCCGCGAGCAGCGCCAGGCCGAGCGCGATCGCGCCGAGCGTCAGCGGACTCGTCCAGCCCCACGACTCCGACTGGACGACGCCCAGCACGAGGCCGAAGAGGCCGAGAGCGAGCAGGGCCACGCCGGCGACGTCGAAGCGGCCGCGGGTCGGAGCGGTCGACTCCGCCAGCACGCTGCCGCCGAGGATCAGGCCGACGACGGCGATCGGGGCGTTGATGAAGAAGACCGACTCCCAGCCGAAGAGCGCGACGAGCGCCCCTCCGACGATCGGGCCCGCCGCGATGGCGACCGACGAGACGCCGCCCCAGATGCCCACCGCCATGCCGAACTTCTCCTTCGGGAAGGTCGAGCGCAGCAGGGCGAGCGTCTGCGGCATGAGCAGCGCGGCGCTCAGCCCCTGGAGGGCGCGGAAGGCGATGACCCCCTCCGCGGACCCGACCAGGCCGATCGCGACCGAGGTGACGGCGAAGGCGGCGACGCCGATCAGGTACATGCGGCGGCGGCCGAAGCGGTCGCCGAGCGTGCCGCCCAGGATGAGGAACACCGCGAGGCCGAGCAGGTACGCGTTGGTGATCCACTGCAGCTCGGCGAACGAGGTGCCGAGCGAGGCGGCGATGGCGGGGTTGGCGATCGAGACGACGGTGCCGTCGAGTCCGACCATGAAGAGGCCGAACGAGACGGCGGCGAGGGTGAGGCCGGGACGGCCCCGACGAGGAGTGCGGCGCGCGCTTTCGGGCGCGCGGGAGGGCGTGGGCACGGGTGTTCCTGACGGGAGAGGGTGACGGGGATGCGGGAGCGGTGCTCCTGCTATCCGGGTCCGGCCGTCGGCCCCTTCGTCCGTCGTCCCGTCGCGGCCGGCGCCAGCACCGGCAGCACCCACGCCGCGAGCAGCGCCTCGAGCTCGGCCGGGGTCGCCGCGGCGCCCGTGGCGACGGCGCGGTCGACCGTCAGCGCGATCAGCGCCTGCGCGGCCAGCGCGGTGTCGGCGTGCGCGTCGATCACTCCGGCGTCGCGCAGTTCGTCGAGGGCGGCCGCGGTGCCGCGGTGCAGCGGCACGACGAGCTCCTCGTGGACCGTCGCGCGGATGTCGGGGTCGTCGACCGCCGCGGTGGTCAGCGCGGTGACGAGGCGGCCCAGCCGGCCGACGGTCATGGACCGCAGGCTCTCGAGGACGGCGCGCAGTGCGTCGGCGGCGTCGGCGTCGACCTCGGCCGGGACCGTCTCGACCTCGACCAGCGCGGCGGCGGCGCGCACCAGCTCGGTCTTCGTCGCCCAGCGCCGGTAGATGGTGGCCTTGGACGCGTGCGCCCTCGTCGCGATCATGTCGACGGTCAGGCGGGCGAAGCCGACCTCGGCGAGAACGTCCAGCGTCGCCTCGAGCACCGCGTCCGCGCGGCGGAGCGAGTAGGCGGACACGGCAGGCTGCACGAACAAAACTGTACCATACAGTTCTGTTTCCGAGGCCGGTCGCGTGGCGGCGACCCCTGGACGCTACTCGGGGCTCAGGCGCGCGCTGCGCGCAGCGCCTCGAGCGACTGCTGCACCGCGCGGCGGACGTCGCGGTCGGGGTCGCGCAGCATCGCGGTCAGCGTCTGCTCCACGCTGGCCGCGAACTCGCCCTTCTCGTCCCGGCCGGAGCCGATGCCCGCGATCGCGACGGCGACCAGCGCCCGCGCCCCGGCGCTCCGCACGCGGGCGTGCTCGTCGGTGGTGAGGCGCGACAGCTTCTTCTGCCCGCCGAGGATCCGCTCGGCGCAGACCCGCGCGCACATCTCGCGGACCCGCCACGACGCGTTCGAGAGACCCGCGACGACGGCGTCGGCCGCCTGCTCGTCCCACACGTAGAGCAGGGCGCGAGCACCCCACAGCTCCGGCCAGTACAGCGACGGCGCGCCCTTCAGCACGCCGTCGGCGTGCTCGCCGCCGACGGTGAGGAGGAACGACTCGCCCTCGTACCCGCCCGTCAGCAGCGACGCGGAGCGCAGCGCCACGGTCTGCTCGCCCTGGCGGGCGACCTGCGCGCGCAGGCGCTCCTCGAGGGGGTCGGTCAGGGTGACGGGGTACTCGCTGTCGGATGCCATGTGGCTTCCCAGCGTAGTCACGCGGGTCGGATCCGGCCCGTCCCGCTAGCGCGGTCGCCGCGTCAGGACGAGGTGCACCACTCCGGACGGCGAGGGCGTCGCCTCGACCGAGTAGCGCTCCTCCAGGCCCTCGAGTCCGTCCCAGAGCCGCTCGCCCCGGCCGAGCACGATCGGCATGACCACCACGTGGAGGTGGTCGATCAGATCCGCCTCGAGGAACTGCCGCACGGTCGCGACCCCGCCGCCGATCCGCACGTCGCCGCCGCCCGCCAGCTCCCGCGCCGTCGCGAGGGCGGTCGCCGGATCGGCGTCGACGAAGTGGAAGCTCGTGCCGCCCGCCATCTCGAGGGTCGGCCGCGGGTGGTGCGTCAGGACGACGACCGGCGTGCGGAAGACCGGATCCTCGCCCCACCAGCCGCGCCACTTCTCGTCCTCCCACGGTCCGCGCTGGGGCCCGAACTTGTTCCGGCCCATGATCTCGGCGCCGATGCCCTCTCCCCAGGCGCTCGCGAACGCGTCGTCCACCCCGCGCGAGCCGGGCCCGTCGCCGGGCAGCCCCATGTCGCGGAAGGTCCGGGTGCCCATCGCCCAGCCCATCAGCCGGTGGCCGGCGTGACCGAAGGGGGCCTCGAGCGTCTGGCCCTCCCCCGCGCCGAAGCCGTCGAGCGAGATCGAGAAGTTGTGCACGCGGACGAGGGACACGGGAGCCTCCGGAGGTCGGGTTCGCCGCTCAGAGTAGGGGCGCCGTGCACCGGAGGGGAAGCGGCTCCGCGTCGAGGATCAGCGCTCGTACACGTCGCGGCGATGCCCGACCGTGACGACCACGACGACGAGCACGCCGTCGTCGACCGTGTAGAGGATTCTGTAGTCACCCACGCGGACCCGCAGGCCGGGACGCCCCTGGAGCGCTCGTGCACCCGGCGGTCGAGGATCCTCGCCGAGCAGTGCGATCACCCCCTGCAACCGCGTGCGGTCCCTCGCGTCGATCCGGCGCAACGCCTTCACTGCGGCCGGCCGCAGCTCGATCCGGTAGCGGCTCATCCCCAGCCCAGGTCGGCCTTGGCCTGGGCCCAGGGGATGTTCTCGCCCTCCTCTGCGAGCGCCTCATCGAAGGCCCTGACGTCCTCGAGCTCCTCCAGCGCGTCCCGCATCCGCTCGTACTGCTCCGGGCTGACCACCACCGCCTCCGGCCGGCCGTGCCGCGCGAGGATCACGGCCTCGAGACGGGACTGCTCGAGGACCTCGGAGAAACGAGCGCGTGCTTCGGAGACGGAAACGGTCGACATACCCGGATCGTACGTCCTCGACATTCTTTTGTACAGAAAGCGCCTCCCTCACACCGCGTTCCGCCGCACCCGCGCCACCACCAGCACCGGGATCAGCAGCAGCGCCAGCAGGCCCCCGCCCAGGCTCAGCACCGCGAAGTCCGAGCTCGCGACGACCACTCCGGAGGCGGCTCCCGCGCCCGCCCCGGACAGGGCGACCAGCACGTCCAGCGACCCCTGCACCCGGGCGCGGTCGGCGGGCGAGGTGCCCTCGACGACGAGGGCGGTGCCCGAGATCAAGCCGAGGTTCCAGCCCAGCCCGAGCAGCGCGAGCGCGGCGATCAGCAGGGCCAGGGAGTCGCCGGGCGCGAGGGCGGCGATCGCTCCGGCCCCGAGGAGCACGATCCCCGAGGCGCCCGCCACGGCCGTGGGGCCGACGCGGTCGACCAGCGGACCGGTGACCAGCGACGGCAGGTACATCGCTCCGATGTGGATCCCGATGACCAGCCCCACGTCGCCGAGGTCGTGATCGTGGGCGAGCATGTGCACCGGGGTCATCGTCATGATCGCGACCATGGCGATCTGCGTGAGCACCATCACCGTCGCTCCCACCGGCGCCGCCCCGCGCCGCACCGGTGCCGCCGCGACGGGCGCCGCCGTCGCGCCGAGGCGGCGGGCGAGCAGGAGCGGGTCGGGCCGCAGGAGCAGGAGGAGGGCGGCGCCCGCCGAGAGGTAGGCCGCCGCGGCGAGCAGGAACGGCCCCGCGAGCGCCGGCAGCCCGAGGCCGGTAGCGACGACGCCGAGGGGCTCGACGACGGCCGGGGCGGCGACCGCTCCGAGCGTCGTCGAGACCAGCGCGGTGCTGATCGCGCGGCCGCGGTGCGAGGGCAGCGCGAGGTCGGTCGCGGCGTAGCGGGCCTGGAGGTTGGTGGCGCTGCCCGCGCCGTAGACGACGAGCGAGGCGAACAGCAGGGCGGCACTGCCGGTGGCCGCCGCGACGACCACGCCCACCGCGCCGAGCCCGCCCGCGGCGAAGCCGAGCCCGAGTCCGAGCCGACGGCCGCGGCGCTGCGCCGTGCGCCCGACGAGGAACGCGGCGAGCGCCGATCCGAGCGTGAGGAGCGCCGTCGACAGCCCTGCGAGCCCCTCGCCGCCGAAGAGGTCCTGCGCGAGCAGCGCGCCGACGGTCGCTCCCGCCGCCAGGCCCGCCCCGCCGAGCACCTGCCCGACGACGACCACGATCAGCGTGCGGCGCTGGACGCGGGCGCGCTCCGTCTCGTCGTGCATCCGCCCGGCACCTCCCGCGTCGCGTTCAGGCTACGCGCGCAGTCGCGTCACCAGCTCGCCCACCGCGTCGAGCCGCCGCCGGGACAGCAGCCCCAGGTGATAGAGGTACAGGTCGTCGAGATCGCGGAGCCGCTCCGCCCAGCCGGGCACCGCCTCCGGATCGACGGGCGGGAGCACGGGCAGGTAGCCGCCGACGCGGACACCGGGCGGTACCGCAGGACGGACCCCTCCGTCGAGCGCGAGATCGGTCACCGGGAGCACGACGCCGTCGACGCCCGGCGTGTCCAGGAGCGCCGCGAACGGCCCGGTCGCCCACGGGTCCGCCTGCGCGTGGAACAGCAGTCGCCGCGCGCCCGCCGCTCGTGCCGCGGCCGTCACCTCTGCGGTGAGCTGTCGGCGGGAGTGGTCGCGCACCTCCAGCAGCAGCGGCGCCGCCTCCCCCAACGCGTCCTCGACCCGGGCCGCTCCGGTGCCGACGGCGGCGAGCACGGTCGCGGCGACCGCCTCCGGTTCGCCCCCGCGCGAGCGGATCGACGCTCGGCACGCCGCGCAGAAGCACAGCGAGAGCAGGTCCTCGTCGACCCGGGACCAGTCGGCGCCCGCGGTCTTCTCGTGGTGGCCGAGGTGCCCGAGTCCCAGCGGCCCGCACGCCTCGATCATGAGGGTGTCGACGCCGCCGAGCAGCACCGTCTCGGTCACGACCGACACCGCGTAGGCGCGCACGTCCTCGTGGGACGGGCAGAGCGCGTACGGGTAGACGTCGCCGGCGGCGCTCCGCACGCAGAGCTCGGGATGCGCGGTGCCGAGGACCGACGAGTGCGTCAGCACCACCCACGCCTCGACGTCGAGTCCCGCGCGGCGGGCCGTCGCGGCGGCGCGCTCGAACGCGTCCTCGCCCGCCCACGGTGCGGCCGATCGGGGCACGAGCCGCCCCCACGCCTCCGGGCGCACCGGCAGGTAGAAGGCCGCGGTCGCCGCATCGACGACGCGGTGGCGGGGGTGCAGCGGAGTCGCGGCGCGGACGGAGTGGTACGCGGCCGCGATCGCGACGCCCGAGACGCCCGCGGCGAGCGCCCGGTCGGCGGCCGCCGGGTCGTCGGCGAGGTCCCACGAGTAGGCGCAGAAGCGGGTGAGCGGGTTCACCGCACGCCCGAGCGCTGCAGGGTCGTCGCCAGCTCGTCGGCGATGTCGCGCACTGTCTCGGCGACGTGCGCGATCTCGTCGTCGCCCGCGCGGTCGAGCGGGATCGAGACGCTGATCGCGTCGGTCGCCGGGATCCGGTACCGCACGGGGACGCCGATGCAGCAGACGCCGGGAGTGTTCTCCTCGCGCTCCACGGCGTAGCGGCGGGCGTGGACCTCGTCGAGTTGCGCCTCGAGCGCCGCGCGGTCGGTGATCGTGTGCGGGGTCAGCGCCACGAGCTCGCCCTGCCCGAGGGCCTCGGCCCGCTCGACGCTCGTGCGCTCGCTGAGCAGCGCCTTGCCGAGCGCGGTGGCGTGGGCGGGCAGGAACCGGCCGACGCGGGAGGTCCGGCGACGCGACTCCTGGGCCTCGCGGGTGGCGAGGTAGAGCACGTCGGAGCCGGTGAGCCGGGCGTAGTGCGCGGTGTAGCCGACCTGCGTGCGCACCCGTTCGAGGGCGGCGACCGCCCAGGGCAGCGCGGGGTCGTGGTCGAGGTACGACGTGCCGACGATGAGGGCGCGGGAGCCGATGGCCGCGTGCGCGCCGTCGGCCGTCATCGCGATCCAGTCGCTCGCGGCCATGGTGTGCAGCAGCTGGTGCAGGCTCGAGCGGGGATAGCCGGTGAGCCGATGCAGCTCGGTGATCGCGAGGGGCCCCGGATGCGCGGCGAGCACCTCGAGCAGGCGGAGCGTGCGCTCCGACGACTTCACCGCCCGGACGGCGGCCGCCCCCGCCTCGTCGCGCTCGCTCACCAGACTCCTCCCAGCGGATGCTCGTCATCCGCGAACGCGCCGCCGATCAGTCCGTGGGACACAGGCGGCTCCCCCTGCGTCGACGCCTCGATCTCCGGGGCGAAGCGCTCGGCGTCGTCCTCGGGACGGTACCCGATCGCGAGGCCCGCTTCGAGCGGGAACCAGCCGCGGGTGTTCGCCGAGACGGCCCAGACCACGTGGAAGCCGCTCCGCTCGGTCGTCGCCGTCGCCCCGATCAGCCGCACGAAGTCCTCGAACGAGAGCCAGGTCGAGAGCGAGCGCCGCCCGCTGGGCCGCTCCTCGATCGTGCCGATCCGCGCGGCGACCACGGTCGTGCCGAAGCGGTCGGCGTAGACGCTGCCGAGTGACTCCATCGCCGCCTTGGACACTCCGTAGAACGTGTCGGGACGGGGCTGCATCACGTCGACCGGCGTGCCGACGGGGTGGAAGCCGACTGCGTGCGTCGAGCTCGCGAGCACGATGCGCGTCACCCCCGCGAGGTGCGCCCGCTCGAGCAGGAGCTGCGTGCCGCCGATGTTGACCTCGGCGATGTCGGGCCACGGCCGCTCGCGGGAGAACCCGCCGAGGTGGACGACGAGGTCGATACCGTCGAGGGCCGCGTCGAGGACCGCGGCGTCGGTGATGCTGCCCTGCACCACGGTCTCGGTGGGCGCCGCAGCAGCGATCGGGGCGATGTCGAGCAGCACGACGCGGTGGCCGAGGGCGGCGAGCAGCGGCCGGATTCCCGTGGCGGCGGCACCCGCGGCGCCGGTGAGGAGGATGCGGTTCGGCATGCGCCTGACTCCCTGGTCTCGATCGGGGAGCGGCTCTCCGCTCCGCATTGACAACGTCGTCGATGCGTACATACGCTACCACTCGCATTCACAAGGATGTGAACGGTTTGCATATGCGAATGGAGATTCGATGAAGAACACCATGCGAACGCGGCGGCTCGTCGGGGCGGTCCTCGCGGCCGGCCTGGTCGCCTCCGTGGCCGGCTGCTCGAGCGAGCCCGCCGACGACGCCGCAGAGGGCGAGCAGAGCCTCGAGGTCTGGACCCGCAGCGCAGCGGAGTCGGCCGCGTCCTACCAGATGGTGTTCGACGCCTTCACCGAGAAGACGGGCGTCGAGATCGACTACCAGCCCGTCGTCGAGTTCGACACCCAGCTGCAGGCCCGCGCCTCGCAGAAGGACCTCCCCGACGTGCTGATCAACGACGCGTCCTCGCTCGGCACCTACGTGGCGCAGGGCCTGATCCTCCCGATCGAGCGCGACTCGATCGAGGGCCAGGGCGACATCGCCGACGAGACCTGGGAGCAGAACGTCGGCCTGGACGGCGCGACCTACGGAGTGCCGTGGTCGCGTCAGGCCAACGTCACGATCATCCGGAAGGACTGGCGCGAGAAGCTGGGGCTCGAGATCCCCACCACGTGGGACGAGCTCTCGGCCCTCGCGAACGCCTTCGCGACGCAGGATCCCGACGGCAACGGGCAGGCCGACACCTACGGCATGGTCGTCCCCGGCAGCGCCAAGAACGGCTACATCGCCCGCTGGGGCAACTCCTACCTCTGGCAGGCCGGCGCCGACATCCTCGAGGAGGACGGCGAGGGCACGTACGCCTCCGTCATCGACTCCCCCGAGGCCGAGGAGGCGATGACCTTCATCCGCGACCAGTTCTGCACCCCGGGCAACATCGTCCCCGGCTCCGTCAACCTGACCACCGCCGAGACCCCGTTCTTCGCGCAGGGCACCGCCGGCATCTACCTCACCGGCCCTTACAACATCAGCTCGTTCGACGCCGCGGTGGGCGCCGAGAACGTCGAGGTGATCCCGATGCCGTCCGGCCCCGAGGGCAGCACCACCTTCGCCGAGGGCGAGAACATCTACTTCGGCGCCAGCTCCGAGAAGGCCGACCTGCAGAAGCAGCTGGCCGAGTTCCTGATCACGCCCGAGGCGCAGGAGATCGCGATGAAGATCGAGACGAACGCGGCCGGAATCACCTCCCAGCCGGTCGTCCGCCTCCCCGTCAACGACCAGGTCGACGTCGCGGCGGTGACCGGTGACGACCGGTGGAGCATCGTGGCCGAGGACTACGCGAACGACTCGAAGACGTTCCCGTGGAACATCGACTTCACCGCGTTCCGCCAGATCCTCGCCGACAACATGAACGCGATGGTCGCGGACTGCGACAGCGACATCCCCGCGGGCCTCGCCACCATCGACGAGCAGTTCCAGGCGCAGCTCGAGGCCCAGGACCTCGTGAAGTGACAGCCCCCCTCGTCACCGGCGCGGTCGCGGGACCGCCCGCTCGGGAGCCTCAGCGCTCCCGGGCCGGGCGGCCCGCGGCCCGCCGCCGCCCCTGGACCGCCCGGTCGCTGATCCCCTGGGCGTTCCTGGCGCCGGGCCTGCTGCTGGGCCTGGTCTTCAAGTTCTACCCGATGATCGAGGGCTTCCGGATGAGCACCGTGAAGGTGCAGCCGTTCCTCGGCGACATCTTCGTCGGCGCGGACAACTACGTCCGCGTGCTCTCGGACACCCGCTTCCGCGACGCGCTCGGCCACACCGTGGTCCTCGGGCTCGTGCAGACGATCGGCGCGCTGGTGTTCGGAGCGGTGCTCGCCCTCCTGCTCGAGGGCCAGGCCCGCCGCCTGTGGTTCGTCCGCACCGCCGTCTTCCTCCCGGTCGTCACGGCCCTCGCGGTCGTCGGCGAGATATGGCGCATCCTCTACTTCCCGACGGAGTCGGGCTTCCTGAACCAGGCCCTCGGGCTCATCGGAGTGCCGCCGCAGCAGTTCCTCAGCGACCCGTCCACGGCGCTGGGCTACATCGCGGTCGTCGGCATCTGGACCGGCGCCCCCTACAACATGGTCATCATCCTGGCGGGCCTCACCGGCATCGACCGGACGCTCTACGAGTCCGCCGCCCTCGACGGGGTGAGCGTGCGCCAGCGCCTGCGCTTCATCGTGCTGCCGGCGCTGCGGCCCGCCGTCTCGGTGGTGCTCACCCTCGCGGCCATCCGGAGCCTGCGCACCTTCACCGAGGTCTACGTGCTCACCGGCGGCGGCCCGGCCGGCAGCACCGAGGTCTGGATGACCCGGGTCTACTCGCTCGGCTTCCAGGCGAACGATCTCGGCGTCGCCTCGGCGGCCTCCGTCCTGCTCCTCGTCGCCACTCTCGTGCTCACCGTCGTGGTCCGCACTCTCTCGAACCGGAAGGCGTCCGCATGACCGCCCTCTCGCCGCGCCGTGCCCGTAGCACCGCGCAGAACACCCAGTTCGACAGCGCGATCGGCTGGCGCCCGGGCTTCTCGGTCTCGAACGTCGTCCGCTTCGTGCTCTGCGCGCTGGTCGTCGTGATCTTCGCCGTGCCGTTCGTCACGATCCTGTCGGGCGCCTTCGACTCCAACGCCGACTCCACGAGCCTCAGCCTGTTCCCGGCCGCGCCCTCGCTCGAGCCGTTCCGCGTCGCGACCGAGAAGGGCGTGTGGGGCTACTTCCTCAACTCGCTCGTCATCGTCGGCGGCGGCCTCGTCCTGCAGATCGCCGTGTCGATCCTCGCCGCGTACGCGCTGGCCCGGCACCGCTTCCGCGGTCAGTCGTTCGTGCTGCTGCTCTTCCTGCTCACGATGATGCTGCCGGAGGAGGTCATCGCCGTTCCGCTCTCGCAGGTCATCGGCGACGTGCCGCTGCTCGGCATCAGCCTCCGCGGCACTCCGTTCGGCGTGATCCTCCCTGTCGCCGTCTGGGGCTTCTCGATCCTGCTCATGACCGAGTTCATGAAGGAGATCCCCGACGAGATCGAGGAGGCCGCCCGCCTGGACGGCATCGGCGAGCTCCGGATGCTGTGGCAGATCATCCTGCCGCTGTGCACGCCGGTGCTCGGCGTCGTGACGATCTTCGGCTTCATGATGATCTGGGACCAGTACCTGCTCCCGCTCATCGCCGCCGACTCCCCGGACGACTACACGCTCACCGTGGCCCTGAGCATCCTGCGCGTCGATGCGCAGGTCGGCACGGGCGTCCTCCTGGTCGGCGCGCTCCTCGCACTCCTCCCCAGCCTGGTCATCTACCTGCTCATGCAGAAGTCGCTGATCCGTGGCATCACCTCCGGCGCAACGAAGGGCTAGTCCGCAGTGATCATCCGCGATCTCCTCATCACCCCCATCGCCTTCCGCGATCCTCCGCTCCTCAACTCCGACGGCGTGCACGAGCCGCTCGCGCTGCGCACGATCCTCCAGCTCGTCGTCGACGGCGGAGTGATCGGCCTCGGCGAGGGCACGGGCGGAGCGGTCGTCCTCGACCGGCTCCAGCGCGTGCGCTCCGCCGTGATCGGCCGCAGCGTCTTCGACCTCGTCGGCATCGAGCGTGCGATCAGCACCGCCCTGCTGCACGACGAGCCCGACCTCGCCCGGCGTGAGCAGCGCACCGTCTTCTCGATCGTCGAGGTGGCCTGCCACGACGCGCAGGGGCACCTCGTCGGCCTGCCCGTCGTCGACCTCCTGGGCGGAGCGGCGCGCGACCGCGTGCCCTACAGCGCGTACCTCTTCTACAAGTGGGCGGCGCATCCGGATCTCGACGGCAGGAGGGACGTCCCGGCCGACGAGTGGGGCGAGGCGCTCGATCCCGACGGCATCGTCCGCCAGGCCCGGCAGCTGATCGACCGCTACGGCTTCCGCTCGATCAAGCTCAAGGCGGGCGTCTTCGCCCCGGAGCAGGAGATCGCCGCGATCCGCGCGCTCGCCGAGGCGTTCCCCGGCTACCCGCTCCGCATCGACCCCAACGGCGCGTGGACCGTCGAGACCGCCCTCCACGTCGCCGACGAGCTGCGCGACGTGCTCGAGTACTTCGAGGACCCGGTCCTCGGCATCGACGGCATGGCCGCGGTCGCCCCGGGCGCCGGCCTCCCGCTCGCGACCAACATGTGCGTCGTCGCGTTCGAGCACATCCCCGAGGCGGTGGCGAAGGGCGCGGTGCAGATCGTGCTCTCGGACCACCACTACTGGGGCGGACTGCGGCACACCCGCGAGCTCGGCGCGATCTGCGAGACGTTCGGCATCGGCATGTCGATGCACTCGAACTCGCACCTCGGCATCTCGCTCGCCGCCATGACGCACGTCGCCGCGGCGAGCCCCGAGCTCAGCTACGCCTGCGACACCCACTACCCGTGGAACCGGGGCGACGACATCGTCCGGCCCGGAGCCCTCGAGATCGTCGACGGCGACATCGTCGTGCCCAGGGGTCCCGGCCTCGGCGTCGAGCTCGACGAGGAGGCGCTCGAGCGCCAGCACCGCGTCTTCCTCGAGTCCGGGCGCAGCCGCCGCGACGACACCGGCTACATGCGCCGCATCGATCCCACCTACGACCCCACCCTGCCGAGGTTCTGATGACCACCCTCACGAGGAGCACCCCGATGACCGACGCGACCACCGAGGCACCCGGGGGCGTCCGCGCTCTGGACGGCGTCCTCTTCTTCCCCGTCACCCCGTTCGACGAGCACGACCGCGTCGACGTCGAGGCGCTCGCCGCGCACGTGGGCGGAGGAGTCTCGGCCGGAGCCGGCGGAGTCTTCATCGCCTGCGGAACGGGCGAGTTCCACGCGCTCGGCATCGACGAGTACGCCACGACCGTCCGCACCGGTGTCGAGGCCACCGCGGGTCGAGTGCCGGTGATCGCCGGAGTCGGCGGCCCGCTCGGCCACGCCCGCGCCTGCATCCGCGCGGCCGAGGAGAGCGGCGTCGACGGCCTGCTGATCCTGCCGCCGTACCTGGTGCGCGGGCCGCAGGAGGGCATCGCGCGCTACGTCGAGCAGCTCGCCGCATCCACCTCGCTGCCGCTGATCGCCTACCACCGCGGCACCGCGGCCTTCAGCCTCCGCACGGCCGAGCGCCTGCTCGCCCTGCCGACCCTCGTCGGCATCAAGGACGGGGTCGGCGACATCGCGCTCGCCCAGCAGTTCGTGAATCTGGCCGCCCGCGTCGGCCGCGAGGACGTGCAGTTCTTCAACGGACTGCTCACCGCCGAGGCCAGCCAGGCCGCGTACCGCGCGATCGGCGTGCCGCTCTACTCCTCCGCCGTGTTCGCCATGGCGCCGGACATCGCGCTCGCCTTCTACGCCGCCTACCGCGACGGCGACGTCGCCGTGCAGCGCCGGCTGCTCGACGGCTTCTACACGCCCCTGATCCAGCTGCGCGACACCACCCCGGGCTTCGCCGTCTCGCTGATCAAGGCGGGAGTCCGGCTCGGCGGGATCGACGCCGGCTCCGTGCGCGCGCCGCTCGTGGATCCGTCGCCGGCGCAGCTGTCGGTGCTCTCCGGGCTGCTCGAGACCGCGCGGGAGATGGTCGCGTGAGCGCCGTGGACTCCGCCGTCCGGGCGGCCGTCGCTGCAGCCCCCGCGGCCCGCCGCGCCTCCGACGCCGAGCGCGCGGGCTGGCTGGTCGCCGTCGCCGACGCCCTCGACGCCGCCTCGGCCGAGCTCGTCGCGCTGGCCGACGCCGAGACCCACCTGGGCTCGCCGCGCCTGCCCGGAGAGGTCGCCCGCACGACCGCACAGCTGCGGCTGTTCGCGTCGGTCGTGCAGGAGGGCTCGTACCTCGAGGCCGTCGTCGACCACGCCGACGCCACGACCACCCCGCCCCGCCCGGACCTCCGGCGGGTGCTCGTGCCGCTGGGCCCGGTCGCGGTGTACGCCGCGTCGAACTTCCCGTTCGCCTTCTCGGTGGCGGGCGGCGACACCGCCTCGGCCCTGGCCGTCGGCTGCCCCGTCGTGGTGAAGGCGCACCCGGGCCACCCGCGCACGTCCCTCCGCACGGCCGCGATCGTCACGGAGGCGCTCGCCGCCGCGGGCGCTCCCGCCGGGCTCTTCGGCATGGTCGAGGGGTACCAGGAGGGGATCGACCTCGTCGAGCACCCCGGCATCACCGCCGCGGCGTTCACGGGCTCCGTCCGCGGAGGCCGCGCGCTGGCCGACCGGGCCGCCGCGCGACCGGCTCCGATCCCGTTCTTCGGCGAGCTGGGCAGCGCGAACCCGGTCGTCGTGACCGCGGCGGCCGACGCGGCGCGCGGAGGCGAGCTCGCGGCTGGACTCGCGGGCTCCTTCACACTCGGGGTCGGCCAGTTCTGCACCAAGCCGGGCATCGTCTTCGTGCCGGAGGGCTCCGCTCTCGAGCAGGCACTGCCCGCGGCCGTCACCGCGCCGGCCGCGACCATGCTGACCGGATCGATCGCCGACGGGTTCGTCCAGGGCTCCACCGCGCTGGCCGGGGTCGAGGGCGTGCAGACGCTGCTCGCGTCCTCCGGCGCCGGCAGCCCCGGTGTCTACGCCGTCGACAGCGCCGTGTTCGTCGACCAGCACGAGGTGCTCGGCGCCGAGGTCTTCGGCCCGGCCACGCTGCTCGTGCGCTACGGCGAGCGCGACGACCTGCTCGCCGCTCTCGACGGACTCGAGGGCTCGCTCACGGCGACCCTCCACTCCGAGGCCGACGACGACGTCGACGACGTGCTCGCCGCGCTCGTCGACCGCAGCGGCCGGGTGCTCTTCGCCGGCTGGCCGACGGGTGTCGCCGTCTCGTGGGCGCAGCAGCACGGAGGGCCGTGGCCGGCGACCACCTCGCAGCACACCTCGGTCGGAGCGACGGCGGTCCGCCGCTTCCAGCGTCCGGTCGCGTTCCAGGACGCTCCGGAGCGCCTGCTGCCGCTCGCCCTGCGCGAGGGCAACCCGCTGGGTGTCCCCCGTCGGGTCGACGGCGTGTACCTCGCGTGAGCCACCGGCGGGTCGAGCCCGCGTAGCGTGGAGCGCATGGAAGCCGCCTCGATCGAGATCGTGCGGTTCGTCGTGTCGCCGCTCCACCGCTACGAGGGCCGGCCCGCCGACGGGGCGATCCCGTTCGAGGGCAACGAGCAGCCCGATCGGATCGAGATCCGCGCCGGGCTCGGCATCGTCGGCGACCGCTACTTCGCGCAGCGGGCCCATCGCACCGCCGCGATCACCCTGTTCGCGATCGAGTCGCTCGAGCACGCGGCCGCCGAGCTGCGGGCGGCGCCGTTCGATCCGGCGGATGCACGCCGCAACATCACCCTGCGCGGAGCGGACGTCGACGCGCTCGCCGGCCGCACCTTCGCACTCGAGCAGGACGACCAGCGGATCGAGTTCCAGGGCGGCCGTCCGGCGAACCCCTGCGCGTGGCTCGACGTCGCGCTCGCCCCCGGCGCTCACAAGGCGCTGCGACGGCGCGGCGGCGTGCGGACAGCACCGCTGGGCAACGGCGTCCTCCACCTCGGCCCGGCCCGGCTGATCCTCCACCGTTCGGAGGACATGCTGATCTGAGCGCTCGGACGAGCCTCTAGGCTCGCTCCGACCACTCACCCCCGATCGAAGGAGGCGCTCCGTGCCCCGAGGCCTCCGCTCACTCGCCCTCGGTGCCCGCACCCGCGTGCGCGAGGCGTTCGCCACCGCCCGGTCCCGCCGCCGCGATCCGCGCCGCCGCTACAAGCGCACCGACGTCTCGGTGCAGCGCGTCCGCCACGAGGACGTCTGGGCCCGGGTCAGCACCGTCGGCCGCACCGGCGAGCGCACCTTCGTGCTGGTCCCCGGCATCGGAGTCGCGGCCACGTACTTCGAGCGCCTCGCGCCCGCGCTCAACGAGTTCGGCCCCGTGCACGCCCTCGATCTACCCGGATTCGGCGGCGTCCCGCACCCGCCGCACGCCCGGCACATGAGCATCCCCGACTACGCCGCGCTCGTCGGGCGCGTGATCGACGAGCTGGGCCTCGTGGACCCGGTCGTCCTCGGCCACTCCATGGGCACGCAGGTCGTCGCCGAGCTGGCCGCCCAGCGCCCCGAGCTCACGACGATCGTGCTGCTGGGCCCCGTGATGAACCGGCACGAGCGCCGCGTCCCGATCGCGGGCCTCCGCTTCGCGCAGTCGAGCCTGCGCGAGCCCCGCCGGGTGGCCCTGCTCGCCGTCGGCGCCTACCTGCTCTGCGGTCCGCGCTGGTTCTCGCGCGTGCTGCCCGAGATGATGCACTACCCGATCGAGGACACGGTGCCGCGGATCCGCGCGTCCGCCCTCCTCATCCGCGGCGAGCACGACCGTCTCGTGCCCCGGGAGTGGATCGAGGAGCTGGCGGAGTCGATGCCGCACGCCCGCGCGTGGGAGATCCCCGGCGCCGCCCACTCCGTCATGCACGCGCACGCCGAGGAGGTGGCGAGGCTCTGCGTCGAGCACGCCCGCGCTCCGCAGCCCGATCGCGACGAGGCCGAGCTCCAGCGCTACCCCGACGCCGAGATAGACCGCTCCGAGGAGGACGCTCCGATCGCCGATCCGCTCGGCGCCGCCCGCGGCCGCGTGACCGAGCTGGTCGGCATCCTCACCGACGACGACTCGCTCATCGCCGAGGGCAAGACCCAGCACGCCGAGGCGACCGATCCGGCCGCGCTGCGCGACGACGCCTAGGGCCGCTCAGGACTCCTCACCCACGATCTCCTCGCGGATCCGGCGCAGGTCCTCGGCGAGCGCCCCCACGAGGATCCAGTGCTCGGGGTGCGGCGTCGCGATCACCAGCGGCGCCGTCAGCGCGGGCAGCTCGTCGGTGATGACCTCCGGCTCCGGCACGTCGACCGCCGACTGCACGAGCAGCCGCAGGTCGTGCGCCGCCCGGTGCAGCTGCACCGCGATGTCGGCGATGGTGGGTTCGCGCACCAGCTCCACGTCGTAGAGGTCGTGCACGGTGCGGGTCATCCCGCGCACGCGCGTGACGATCCGGCCGAGCCGCGGAGTGACGGAGTCGAGCGCCTCGAGGCGGTCGCGGTGGGCGGAGCGGCGCGGATTGAGGCGGAGCGACTCCTCGCCCGTGACGATCGCCGCCTCGGCCTTCCCCTGCATGGTCTGCAGCAGCCGCGCGTTGATCAGCAGCTCGTCGAGGCGCCGCCGCTGGACCGGCGCCTGGAGGGCGTCGGCCAGGTCGTCGAGTGCCGCGGCGAGCTGCGCCGTGAGGTCGCCGACCGCCCTCTCGGCGGGCCCCAGCGCGACCGGTGGCACGAGGAGCCCGTTGACGACGACTCCGACCGCCGCACCGATCAGCGTCTCGACGATGCGGTCGAACGCGTAGTTCGGAGTGACCGCGCCGACCGAGAGCACGAGCATCGCGCTGATCGGGATCTGCACCGCCGAGGCCGGCGTCAGCCGCACCGCCCAGCCCACCGCGATCGCGGCCACGATCGCGATCAGCACGATCACGCTCTCGCCGCCGAACAGCGTCCCGATCACCGAGCCGAGGACCACGCCCAGGATCACGCCGACGCTGCGCTCGAGCGCCTTCGCGAACGACTGGTTCACGCTCGGCGCGACGACGAGCAGCGCCGCGATCGCGCCGAACACGGGCAGCGTGCCGGGGAACACCGCGGCTGCGATGCCCCAGGTGACGACGGTCGCGACGGCCGTCTTGACCAGCTGCAGCAGCGGCGGCCGGGTGGCCACGGTGAAGCTGGAGGTCAGGCGCATGCCCCCACGGTAGCGAGCGCGCCGGAGCGGAGGCCGGGGGATCTCAGCGCTCGTGCGCCGACTCCACGCTCGCGAGCACCGCGCGGAGCGAGCGCGCCGCCTCGGCCCGCTGCGCCGCGGACACGCCCGCCAGCAGCTCGCGCTCGACCGCGAGCACCTCGGGGAACGCCCGGTCGATCAGCTCGACACCGTTCTCGGTGAGCGCGATCAGCGCCCCCCGCCCGTCGGCCGGATTCGCCGACCGCACGACGAGCCCGCGCTTCTCGAGCGCGTGCAGCCGCTTCGTGATCGCGGGAGCGGAGGCGAGCCCGATGGTCCGCAGTGCGCTCGGCGACCGCGGCTCACCCGCTCGCCGCAACGTCGTCAGCACGTCGAACTCGCCGCGGGTGAGCCCGTGGGCGGCGAGCCGCTCCTCCGTCGCCCGCACGACGAGCGCGGAGGCGCGGATCAGCCGGCCGATCACGTCGACCGCCTCGGTGTCGAGCTCGGGCCGCAGCGCCGCCCACCCGTCGCGGATCTCGTCGACCGCGTCGCGCGCTGGACTCCCCAAGTGATTCACGAGTAAAGTATATCTGATTCACCCGTGAAACACTTCCGGCCGGTGCCGCTCGGATCCGCCCGCCGACCCGAGGACGCCATGCCCACCACCCTGCTGCCACCGCTCCCCCACCCCAAGGAGCTCGTCGCTCTCGGCCCGCACGCCGGCGCCCATCGCGTCGCGCTCCGTGCAGGCATCTCGATGGCCGTCCCCCTCCTCGTACTGTGGGCCTTCGGACGCACCGACCTCGCGCTGTACGCGACCTTCGGCGCCTTCACCGCCCTCTACGGCCGCCAGCACACCCACCGCCCGCGCCTGCGGATGCAGCTCTCGGCCGCCGCCTACCTCGTCACCGTGGTGACCGTCGGCACCGCCGTCGCTCTCTCCCCCGCCCGCGAGTGGCTGATCATCCCCGTTGTCGTCGCGGTCGCCGTCGCCGCCGCGTACCTGAGCGACGCCCTGCACTGGCACCCGCCCGGCCCCCTCTTCCCGGTCTTCGCCGTGACGGCGTGCGCCTCGGTCCCCACCGATCCCGCCCGCATCCCGGAGGCGTTCCTCCTCTCGGCCGCGTCCGCCGCCTTCGCCCTCCTCGTCGGTGTCGCCGGAGTGGCCTCCCCTCGCGCCCGCCGCCTTCCGCCCACCCCGTGGCGCACCTCGTTCCGCGCGGCCGCCGCCCGACCCTCGACGCGCGCAGCGATGCTCCGCTTCGGCGCCGTCGTCCTGGTCTCCGGGGCGATCCCCACCGCCACCGGCCTCGGCCACCCCTACTGGGCGATGGTCGCCGCGGTCGCCGCCGTCTCGGGCGCCGACACCGCCGCCCGCCTCGTCCGCGCGGGCCACCGGATGCTCGGCACCGTCGTCGGCGTCGCGATCGCCGCCGCCCTGCTCGCCCTCCCCCTGTCGCCGCTGGCCACGATCGCCGTCGTCGTCCTGCTCCAGGTCCTCGCCGAGCTCTTCGTCGGCCGCAACTACGGCGTGACCCTCGCCTTCGTCACCCCGCTCGCGATCCTGATGGTCGAGTTGGCCCACCGCACCGACGAGCTCGTCCTCCTCCGCGACCGCGCCCTCGAGACCGCCGTCGGCGTCGCCGTCGGAGTCGTCGCCACCCTGCTCGCGCACGCGGCGTCCTCCCGCCGCCGCTGACGCCGGCCCGTTCCGGAACGTCAGCCAGGACCACCCGTCAGCCACGATCGTGGCTGAGCACCACTCCTGGCCGAGGTTCTGCGCGTCGGACCGCGGAGACAGCGACCGGACCCTTTCGCGAGATGCGCGAGCGGAACCGCGCCCGCCACCGCACTCCAGAGGACGGACGGCAGCAGAGCCCAGCGCTCCTCCGCCATGAGCGCCTGCTGCTGCGCTACGCCTCCCTCGCTCGAGATCGGGGAGCTCTCGAGGACGACGAGCAGCACGGCAGCCACCGCCGCTCCCGCCAGCAGGCCGGCCGACGCCCCCGCCCACCAGCGTCGGCGCCCGATCAGTCGGAGCGTGCCGACGAGGACGAGCATCCAGAGCACCCCGAGCGGGAGCGACAGCGCCGCTCCCCAGACGAGGCCGATCACGCCGCCGACCACTCCTGTGATCAGGTCACCACCGTGCAGGGCGTAGCGAAGACCTCCGAGGAGGACCGTCCCTGCAAGCGCGAGCAGGCCCGCGGTCGCTCCGTACGTCACCGGTCGCATCCGACGAGTGTCGCAGCGAGCCTCCGTCGACGGGCGACGAGCGCAGGACGTCGTTCGTGAGCCGAACGGACCGGTCCACGCTCTCGCCGCCTCCGCCGAGGAGCTCGGCGAGCCGAACACGATGAAGGCCCCCGCTCACGGTGAGCGGGGGCCTTCATCCGACCGTCGAACGGGTCCTCTTCGCGGTTACCTCGCCACTGCCGCCGTCGCCGTGGAGGTGCGCGTCGCCGTGGTGTACGCGGTCTTCTTCCCCGTGACGGTAACCGTGATCGTCTTCCCCACGGTCGCGCTGGTCGGCTTGTAGGTGGTCGCGGTCGCGCCGCTGATCGCCGTTCCGTTCGCCTTCCACTGGTAGGTCAGCGCCACCGGCGCAGGCCCCCACGTTCCGGCGGTCGCGGTGAGAGTCGAGCCGACCTTCGCGGTGCCGGTGATCTTCGGGGTCACCGCGGTCAGGGTGCCGGAGGCGACGGCCGCAGTGGCCGCCGACGTCCGAGTCGCCGAGGTGTAGCCGGCCTTCGTCCCGGACACCGTGACCGTGATCGTCTTGCCCAGGGTGGCCGCTGACGGCTGGTAGGTGCTGCCCGTCGCGCCGGAGAGCGCCGTTCCGTTCGCCTTCCACTGGTAGGTGAAGGCGACCGGCGCGGGACCCCACGCGCCCGGCACCGCGGTCAGGGTGGAGCCGACCTTGGCGGTGCCGGTGATCGTCGGCGTCACCGCGGTCAGAGTGCCGGCCACGACGGCCGCGGTGGCGGCGGACGTGCGACTCGAGCCGGTGTACCCGGTCTTGCTTCCCGTGACCGTGACGGTGATCTTCTTGCCGAGAGTCGCACTGGACGGCGTGTAGGTACCGGCCGTCGCTCCCGAGAGTGCGACGCCGTCGGCCTTCCACTGGTAGGAGAAGGTCACGGGCGCAGGACCCCACGTCCCCGTGTTCGCGGTGAGGGTGGAGCCCACCTTCGCCGTGCCGGTGACGGTCGGAGTCGCCGCCGTCAGCGCGCCCCCCGAGACCGCCGCGGTCGCGGTCGAGACCCGCGTCGTCGACACGTACCCGCTCTTGGAGCCGGTCACCGCGACGGTGATCGTCTTCCCCGCATCCGCCGACGCGAGCCGATAGGTGCCCGCGGTCGCGCCGCTGATGGCCGTGCCGTTCGCGCGCCACTGGTACGCGAGCGCCACCGGAGCCGGCCCCCACGTTCCGGCGTTCGCCGTCAGGGTCGACCCGACGGTCGCGGTGCCGCTGATGGTCGGAGTGGGGGCGGTGAGCGCGGACCCGCTGAGCGCCACGACCGTCGAGGTCGGCGAGCTCTCTCCGCCGGCGTTGATCGCCGTGACGCTGAGCGTGTAGGTGCCTCCCGCTGCGAGGTTGGTGAAGGTGTACGACCGAGCGCTTGAAGCGACCACGGTCGACCACGGACCGGAGCCCGCGTTGTCGACTCCGCTGCGGGAGACGCGGTAGCCGGTGATCGCCGGGTTCCCGGGGCTCGTCGGCGGCATCCACCCGATGGTCGCCGTGCGAGCCGTGTTGTTGACGGTTCCACCTACCGATGTCGGCGTGGAAGGCGGCGAGTACGGGTTGGAGACACCCTCGACGGATAGGAAGGGGCCGACTCCGATCGCATTGATCGCCTGCACCGTGAAGGTGTAGTTCGTGTTCGAACGCAGATTGGTAAAAGTCTGCGATCGCTTGTCGGCGGAGACGGTCGTCGACCAAGGGCCGTTGCCCGACGCATCCACCCCGGTGCGGGCAACTCGATAGCCGGTGATATCGCTACCGCCGTCGGTGTAGGGCGAGCGCCATCCAACGGTGATCGATGTTCCGACAGTTTCTGACCACACGTCACCCGGCTCCGAGGGTATTGCCCTCCCGGTACCGAACAGGACGCAAGATTCCGGGGAACTAGCATATTCAGTGTACTCATCCCCGTAATAACCCTCGAACGGAGACGACGCCCAAATGCAGAACTCGTATCGATGGTTAGTTTCGAGTTGGACGGTCTTTGATGAAGTCGTCGGTTCCAGCCAATCGACGTCCGGGTCGGACCCGTAGTCATCGTCCGACACGTACGTGTCACGCACATACGAGCGATACGACTGGAAGTCGCAGGGCTGGCCTGCGAGAGACGGCGCTTCCCAACGGAGAGTCGTAAGCCCAGTGTCTGTATCCGCTGCCGCTGTCACGTTGATAGGCGCCGGCACAGCACCGAAATGATAGAGCTTCGTGGTTGCGGAGATACTCTGAGTCGACGAACTCTGAAGCGACTCCCCATTGGCCCCTCCTGTAAAAGGAGCGGACATATTCGTGACGGCCGCAACTTCGATATGAAGTTCGCGGTCGTACCGAGGAATCTTTACGACGGCCGAAGTCCGACCGGCAACGTCCAGCGAAGCGAGAGTGTACCGTTCGTCTCCATAGTATTCCCCACCTTCATAGATCTGCTCGATTCCGTAGATGTGAATACGGTAACCGGCGACTGCCTGAGTGGACGCAGTCCACGAAAGCGTCACCGTATCGGTGCAACCGTCGTCTGTTGCGACGACATTCGTGGGCGGGGAGGGCGATCCTGCGGCCTGCGCTGGGGCGGCCACAAGCAAGGACATCACGAGGGCGAGCAAGAGGGAGAAGCTGAGTGCGGCTTTGCGCATGAAAGTCGGGATCTTCCGGGTTCGTCGAGTGAGCGGGTCGACGATCGCCGAGTCCTACCGGATCGTCCCACCCCGCCGCATTCCGCCCTAGACCCCGTTCAAGGGGGACAAAACTCGCTACACGAGCGGCTTGTCCCCACCCTGAGGACAAGGCGTCCGAGCCAATCAGGATCAGCGGTTCCGAGCAAGACGAAAGGCCCCCTGCTTCCGTGGAAGCGGGGGGCCTTCTCGTGGCGGTACCGGTGGGATTTGAACCCACGGTGGACGCAAGCCCACACATGTTTTCGAGACATGCTCCTTCGGCCGCTCGGACACGGTACCGGGGTCGAGTGTACGCGACGCTCTCAAGTCGCGCCAATCGGCGCGGACGCGAGGCGCCGGACGGTCGGTGGCCGCGAGCAGGGGCGGCTCAGACCGCCGCGAACAGGAGGAACGACAGCACGCGGTCCCATTCCGAGACGGCCAACAGGTGGCCGCGGCCCGGGACGACCTCGAGGCGGGAGTCGGCGAGGCGCGCGGCGTACCACTCGCCGTGCACGCGGCCGACCTCGGGGTCCTCGGCGCCGTAGAGGAGGAGCGCGGGCGACGCGACCTGGTCGACCGCGAAGCCCCAGTCGAGCAGGGTGTAGCCGACGATGTCGGCGGCCATGCCGGTGGTGCCCTGCGCGGCGGCGCGTTCGAGCATGCGGAGGAGGCGGTCGCGGACGCCGGGTGCCTCGAGGAGCGGGGCGTCGGCGCCGGCCGCGCCGAGCATCCCGAGGAGGGCGGCCGGGTCGGGGGCCGGGCCGAAGGCCTCGCCGAGCATCGTGTCGAGGGCACGGACGGCGTCGGCGGACGGCAGCGCCCGGAGCGATTCGAGCATCGCCCGGTTGGCGTCGCCGACCCACGGCACGGCGTCGTCGGGCGCCGGAGTCGCGAGGACGGCCACGCGCTCGACGAGACCGGGGTAGTTGGCCGAAAGGGCGAGCGCGACGCGGCCGCCGGCCGACCAGCCCGCCGCGGTGACCGAGGCGATGCCGATCGTCGCGAGGTACTCGGCGATGTCGGCGGCGGCCTGCTCGGGGGTGGCGGGGGCGCCCGCGCCGGCCTGGTCGAGATCGTTCAGCAGCTCGGACGCGCCGTACCCGGGACGGTCGACCGAGAGCAGGCGCACGCCGTGGCGCGCGGTCGCCTCGGGGTCGGGGTCGAAGTCGGCCGATCCGGGAGCGGGATGCGCGAGCACGACGACGTGCTCGGCGTGCTCCGGCCCCGTCCAGGTGACGCCGAGCGCGCGGCCGGACTTGAGGTGGTGCACTGACGACGACATGGGGTCAGTCTCGCGCAGACCTCCGACAGCTCGGGCTCGCCGCTCCACGAAGCGGCGCTTCTCCCCAGGCCTCGATCCCGAGCACTTCTCCCCGGGCCGGGCGCGCTGCGGACGAGTGTCGGCGGTGGCGGCTATCGTCGAAGACACGTTCGAAGGAACGCTCCGATGTCGGAGGCCGCTCGTAGCCTCGCTGACGCCGATCCACCCCCACCCAGCCCCGCTCCGAAAGGACCTCATGGCCGCCTCGAAGACGCGCACCGCCGCCTACCGCTGCTCGGAGTGCGGCTGGACGACCGCGAAGTGGGTCGGCCGGTGCGGCGAGTGCCAGCAGTGGGGCACGGTCGTCGAGAGCACCGAGCGCACCGGGCTCGTACGCGCGGTCGCGGCTGTCGCCCCCTCGGCGAACCGCGTCGCCCGCCCCATCACCGAGATCCCGACCACCTCCGGCGCCCGCCACCGGCCCACCGGGGTCGGCGAGCTCGATCGCGTGCTCGGCGGCGGCATCGTCTCGGGTGCCGTGGTCCTGCTCTCGGGCGAGCCGGGCGTCGGCAAGTCCACGCTGCTGCTCGAAGTGGCCTCCCGCGCCGCCGCCGAGGGCCAGCGCGTCCTCTACGTCAGCGCCGAGGAGTCGGCCGCGCAGGTCCGCATGCGCGCCGAGCGCACCGGCGCGATGCACGACAGCCTCTACCTCGCCGCCGAGACCGACCTCGCGACGGTCCTCGGTCAGATCGACGAGGTGCAGCCCGACCTCCTCATCGTCGACTCGGTGCAGACCGTCGCGAGCGACACCGTCGACGGCCTGCCCGGCGGTCCGAGCCAGGTCCGCGAGGTCGCGGCCACGCTCATCCGGGTCTGCAAGGAGCGCGCGCTCCCCCTGGTGCTCGTCGGCCACGTCACGAAGGACGGCTCGATCGCCGGCCCGCGCCTGCTCGAGCACCTGGTCGACGTGGTCTGCCACTTCGAGGGCGACCGGCAGACGGCCCTGCGCTTCGTCCGCTCGCTCAAGAACCGGTTCGGCCCGACCGACGAGGTCGGCTGCTTCGAGATGA
Source organism: Rathayibacter sp. Leaf299 (assembly GCF_001423055.1). Lineage (NCBI taxonomy): Bacteria > Bacillati > Actinomycetota > Actinomycetes > Micrococcales > Microbacteriaceae > Rathayibacter > Rathayibacter sp. Leaf299. The sequence continues at coordinate 305,209 of NZ_LMNT01000002.1, read as the reverse complement.
CCGCCGAGGGCATCGCCGAGATCCCCGACCCGAGCGGCCTGTTCCTCTCGCGCACCCGCTTCCCCACCCCGGGCATCTGCGTCACGGTGGCGATGGAGGGCCGACGCGCCCTGCCCGTCGAGATCCAGGCGCTCGTCATCGCGAACGACGGCGAGCACCCGCGCCGCGTCACCAACGGAGTCGACGCCTCGCGCGTCGCGATGATCCTCGCCGTCCTCGAACGGCAGGCCGGCATCCCGCTGCGCCGGTGCGACGTCTACGTGTCGACGGTCGGCGGAGTGAAGCTGATGGAGCCCGCGGCCGATCTCGCCATCGCCGTCGCGATCGCCTCCGCCCACGCGTACACGCCGCTCCGGCCCGGCATCGCCGCGTTCGGCGAGATCAGCCTCTCCGGAGACATCCGCCCCGCCTCCGGAGCCAAGCAGCGCGCCAACGAGGCCACTCGCCTCGGCCACTCCTCGCACCTCGACTCCGGCGCCTTCACGCTCTCGAGCGCCATCACGCACGCCCTCGTGCCGGTGCCCACGCGCATCCCCGAGGGCCGCTCCGGCCCGCGATCGAGCATGCAGGGCGCCTAGACCGAGCACGGCTCGGATCGGCCAGCGCCCGTCATGCAGGGCGCCTAGACCCCGCCGCCTCCGCCACCCCCGCCGCCTCCGCCCGAGCTGCCGCCGCCACCGGCACCACCGCTCGACGAGCTCGTCGACGAGCCCACGAAGCTCGATGCCGACGACGAGAACGACGACACGCTGCTCGCGAACGCCGCCGCCTGGAATCCGCTCGACCCGGAGTACCAGACCGGATCCTCGCCCGCCTGCTCGTACGCGACCGACAGCGCCGTCGCCCACTCCGACTCGAGCCCCAGCAGCACCGCCCACGGCAGCAGCCGCTCGGTCACCTCCACGACCTCCACCGGTCCGAGCATCCGGCGCTGCGCGCCCTCCGGCGACTGCAGAACGGCGAACCGATCCGCCTCCGCCAGCTTCAGATACAGCTCCAGCCCGCGCAGATGATCGCGCAGCTCCGCCCCCGCCGCCATCACGGGCACCTTCGCCAGCAGCACGCACACCAGCGCCCCGATCGCGATCGCCACGAGCACCAGGACGAACGGCAGCGCCCCACCCAGCGACGCCGCGAGCAGACCCGCCCCGCCGACCACCGCGACGATCACCGCCACGACCGTGGCCAGGATCAGCCAGACCGATCCGCGCACCGTCCCCGGCCGCCGCAGCCCCTCCTCCTCGGCCCGCTTGGGCAGCGTGCTCAACAGAGCGGTGACCTCCTTGCCGAACGCCTTGTCCTTCTCGGCCAGATCACGGACTGTCCCGGGCGCCGGCGACGGACCGAACGCGATATCCCGGAAGCGCTGCTCGTCGACCGCCAGCGGACGCGGCCGCCCGGCGCGCCGCAGCGACACCTCGGCCGGATCCAGTACCCGCAGGAGGAACGACGGCTTCCCCTTGCGCCCCTCGACCTCCTCGATCCGCGCGAACCGCCGCACCGCGGAGTCGACCAGCGCCGCCGCGGCGGCCCGCGTCGTCTTCGACCTCAGCTGCGCCGACAGGAACAGCCCCTGCACCGGAGGCTCGTACTCGGCGATGATCGTCGGCCTGCCCGGTGCGTCCTTCAGCACCGTGGCACGCCGTCGCGCGGCAAGGACAAGCAGCACCAGCGACGCAGCCAGTCCGATCAGCTGCACCCACCCCCAGGCGGCCGCGAAATAGCTGTCGTCGCGCGGGGTGAACGTGCCCGGCGCGAACCCGACCGCGATCGTGACGTTCTCCCCCGCGGCGAGGTCGCTGCCGGAGGCGGTGACCACTCCGTCGGCCTCGTCGAGCACGCAGCCGTCCGTCGAGCCGGCGACGCCCCGGTAGCAGGACGCCGTCCCGGTCGCGGCCTCCGCGAGCCCCGGGCCCAGCTCCACCCGGATCCGGTAGCCGTCGAACGGCTGGCGCCAGGCGGTGCCGTTCGCGTCCCAGTAGAACTCGTCCTCTCCGCTCGACGTCCCCGAGGCGGGCAGTGTCACGTTCCGCTGCGTGTAGGTGAACACGTAGGTCTGGCTGCCGCTGACGTAGTCGTCCGCGGCGCTCGTGACGATCAGGAAGCCGTCCTCCGACTCCGTGTCGACGGGCCGGGGCGCGCCGTCGCCGTCCGTCACCGAGACGAGATCGACGTCGGTCGGCCGCCCCTCGAACTCGAGCGGGATCGCCCGCTGCATCCCGCGGTTCTGGTTCGACGGGAACTCGGCGACGAACGTCTCCTCCGTCGTCAGGATCGATCGGCCCTCGGCGTCGCGGTCGAGCACGAAATCGGCCGAGTACTCCGAGAAGCGGAAGACGTCCACGCCCGCTCGCAGCGCATCGGCCGCAGCGGCCGGCGCTGCGAGGAGCGCCGCGAGGAGCAGCCCACCGGCCGTGGCAGCGGACAGGACAGCGGAGAGAGTGGCCCTCATGTCCCCGAGCGTAGGCGCGGAACGTGGCGCGCCGCGTCCGCCGAGCGGGCGAGACCTACCGCAGCAGGAACTGAGTGGTCGACCCGGACGGGATGCCCGCGATCGACACCGAGAGTGCGTAGGCGGCACCCTCGCCGGGGACCGCCTCGCGTCCGCCGTCGCAGGTGTCCGGCGAGGAGCGGGTGCGATCCCAGGTGATCGGGCTCCCGGTCACCGTGCGGCCCGACTGCAGCAGCACGTCCAGGTCGGAGGCGCCGGTCTGGCAGTCGGTCGACGACCAGATCGGGTCGGAGCCGCTCGTGATCGTGAAGACCTGCTGCGACGTCCCCGCGTTGATCACGCAGTCCGAGTTCGAGATGTTGGCGAGCGAGAGCGAGAGCTGCGGATTCTCGTCCGAGGAGTAGCTCGTCGAGTCCGTCACCGCCGTGACCGCCACCATGTCGGCGGTGCAGTCCGGCACGGCTCCCGAGGCCGTCGGCATGGTCGAGGGGTAGAGCGTGGGCAGCGGGCTGCTCGACGGACCCGCGTCGTCGGCCGCCTCCCGCGATCCCGCCCACGGCCGGAGGGACAGCAGCACGACCAGGCCCGCCACGATCACGAGGAGCGCCAGCAGCACGCCGGCCCTGCGCCTGCGGTAGACCCGGGAGGGCAGGCGGCGGGGCGGCGGAGTCACCGGAACAGGCTACGACGCCGCAGCCGTCAGAGCGTCTTCAGCATCCGGGTGTTGCCGAGCGTGTTCGGCTTCACCCGGGCGAGGTCGAGAAACTCCGCGACACCCTCGTCGGGAGAGCGGAGCAGCTCGGCGTACACCTCGGGGTCGACGACCTTCTCGCCGATCGGCGCGTAGCCGTGGCGCTGGAAGAAGTCGACCTCGAAGGTCAGGCAGAACAAGCGCTTGAGCCCCAGCTCGCGGGCGTCGTTCTCGAGCCGCTCCAGGATGTGGTGGCCGACTCCGCGGCCGAGCCAGTCCTGCGAGACCGCGAGAGTGCGCACCTCCGCGATGTCGTCCCACATCACGTGCAGCGCGCCGCAGCCGATGGCGTTGCCCTCGCCGTCCTCGGCGATGCGGAACTCCTGCACGGCTCCGTAGAGCACCACTCGGTCCTTGCCCAGGAGGATCCGCTCGTTGACGAGGGGCTCGCTCAGCTCCTGGATGAAGGGGACGTCACTCGTGCGCGCCCGGCGCACCGGGTACTTCCAATCGGCCATCGGACCAGCGTAGGGCCTGGTGAGCACAGGGCCCGGTGAGCGCAGGGCCGAACGACGACGAGCCCGCCCCTCCGGAGGGAGGAACGGGCTCGTCGAGGTGGTGCGGGTTACGCCATCAGGTCGGGCGTCGCCGGGCCGGCGGTCGCCGCTCCGGTCGTCGCACCGGCGCTGATCGAGATGAGGCGCGGAGTCGTCGTGAAGACGAACTTGCCCTCGGCGAAGTCCACGTGGATGTGGTCTCCGGAGCCGAGCTGGCCGTGCAGGATCTGCTCGGACAGCTGGTCCTCGATCTCGCGCTGGATCGCACGGCGGAGGGGGCGGGCACCGAGGGCCGGGTCGAACCCGACCTCGATGAGGCGCTCCTTCGCCGGCTGGGTCAGCTCGACCGTCATGTCGCGGTCGAGCAGGCGGTCGCTCAGGCGCTTGATGAACAGGTCCACGATCTGGAGCAGCTCGGGCTTGGACAGCTGCGGGAAGACGATGACGTCGTCCACGCGGTTGAGGAACTCGGGCTTGAAGTGCTTCTTGAGCTCCTCGTTGACCTTGCCCTTCATGCGGTCGTAGCCGGTGGCGTTGTCGCCCTCGATCTGGAAGCCGACCGGGCCGCCCGCGATGTCGCGCGCACCGAGGTTGGTGGTCATGATGATCACGGTGTTCTTGAAGTCGACCACCCGGCCCTGACCGTCGGTCAGGCGTCCCTCCTCCAGGATCTGGAGGAGCGAGTTGAAGATGTCGGGGTGCGCCTTCTCGATCTCGTCGAACAGGACCACGCTGAACGGCTTGCGGCGGACCTTCTCGGTGAGCTGGCCGCCCTCCTCGAAGCCGACGAACCCGGGAGGGGCGCCGAAGAGCCGCGAGACGGTGTGCTTCTCGCCGTACTCCGACATGTCGAGCGAGATCATCGCGTCCTCGTCGTCGAACAGGAACTCGGCGAGCGCCTTCGCGAGCTCCGTCTTGCCGACGCCCGTGGGGCCGGCGAAGATGAACGACCCGGAGGGGCGCTTGGGGTCCTTGAGGCCGGCGCGGGTGCGGCGGATGGTGCGCGAGAGGGCCGCGATGGCCTCCTCCTGACCGATGACGCGCTGGTGCAGCGCCTTCTCCATGAAGACGAGCCGCGAGGACTCCTCCTCGGTCAGCTTGAACACCGGGATGCCGGTCGCCTGGGCGAGGACCTCGGCGATCAGGCCCTCGTCGACGACACCGGTCGCCTTGACGTCGCCCGACTTCCACTTCTTCTCGAGGCGCAGGCGCTCACCGAGCAGCTGCTTCTCCTCGTCGCGGAGCGACGCGGCCTTCTCGAAGTCCTGGTCCTCGATCGCGGCCTCCTTCGCGGCGCGGACGACGGCGATGCGGTCGTCGAAGTCGCGCAGCTCCGGCGGGGCCGACAGGATCGACAGGCGCAGGCGTGCGCCGGCCTCGTCGATCAGGTCGATGGCCTTGTCGGGCAGGAAGCGGTCGCTGATGTAGCGGTCGGCGAGGTTGGCGGCCGAGACGATCGCGCCGTCGGTGATGGACACCTTGTGGTGCGCCTCGTAGCGGTCGCGCAGGCCCTTGAGGATGTTGATCGTGTGAGGGAGCGACGGCTCCGCCACCTGGATCGGCTGGAAGCGGCGCTCGAGAGCGGCGTCCTTCTCGAAGTGCTTGCGGTACTCGTCCAGCGTGGTCGCGCCGATCGTCTGCAGCTCGCCGCGGGCGAGCAGCGGCTTGAGGATCGAGGCGGCGTCGATCGCGCCCTCCGCGGCCCCTGCGCCGACGAGGGTGTGGATCTCGTCGATGAAGGTGATGATGTCGCCGCGGGTGCGGATCTCCTTCGTCACCTTCTTCAGGCGCTCCTCGAAGTCACCGCGGTAGCGGGAACCGGCGATGAGCGAGCCGAGGTCGAGCGTGTAGAGCTGCTTGTCCTTCAGCGTCTCGGGCACGTCGCCGCGCACGATCGCCTGGGCCAGACCCTCGACGACGGCGGTCTTGCCGACGCCGGGCTCGCCGATCAGCACGGGGTTGTTCTTGGAGCGGCGCGAGAGGATCTGCATCACGCGCTCGATCTCCTTCTCGCGCCCGATGACCGGGTCGAGCTTGTTGTCGCGCGCGGCCTGCGTGAGGTTGCGGCCGAACTGGTCGAGGATCTGCGAGCCGCCCTGGGGCTGCTGCTGCTCTCCTCCGACCGCGACCTGCTCCTTGCCCTGGTAGCCGGACAGCAGCTGGATGACCTGCTGGCGCACGCGGTTGAGGTCGGCGCCGAGCTTGACGAGGACCTGCGCGGCGACGCCCTCGCCCTCGCGGATGAGCCCGAGCAGGATGTGCTCGGTGCCGATGTAGTTGTGGCCGAGCTGCAGAGCCTCGCGGAGCGAGAGCTCGAGCACCTTCTTGGCGCGCGGCGTGAACGGGATGTGGCCCGTCGGCTGCTGCTGCCCCTGGCCGATGATGTCCTGGACCTGCTCGCGCACCGCGTCGAGCGAGATACCGAGGGACTCGAGCGCCTTGGCGGCCACTCCCTCGCCCTCGTGGATCAGCCCGAGCAGGATGTGCTCGGTGCCGATGTAGTTGTGATTGAGCATCTTGGCCTCTTCCTGGGCCAGGACGACGACGCGCCGTGCGCGATCGGTGAATCTCTCGAACATGCTGTCACTCCCTACGGAACCCGCAGGGGTGGGCTCCGATAGGACGACTGTAACCAGCGCTCCCCCGGGTCGGACCCCCTGTTCGCCCTGGGCGTGCAGCCGATCCCGCCCGGGGCCGCGGTCCATGCGCAGGCATACACTTCCCGCATGAGCAACCTGGAGAAGCACCCGGACGAGCACCCGGTGTCCTCCGCCCGCGGCGCGGCGGTCGGCTCACCCGGCATCGAGGTTCTGGAGGCGCGCCTCGTGCCCCTCGGCGGCCCCCGCGCCATCGAGGTGCGGCGCACGCTGCCGCAGCGATCGCGGTCGACGATCGGCGCCTGGTGCTTCGCCGACCACTACGGGCCGGTGGCGCTGGGCGAGGAGGCCGGGATGGACGTGCCTCCGCACCCGCACACGGGACTCCAGACGGTCAGCTGGTTGTTCGAGGGCGAGATCGACCACCGCGACAGCGTCGGGAGCCACCAGCTCGTGCGGCCGGGCGAGCTCAACCTGATGACCGCGGGCAGCGGCATCTCGCACTCCGAGGTCTCGACCGGAGGCGCTCCCGTGCTGCACGGCGTGCAGCTGTGGGTCGCCCTGCCCGAGAGCGCGCTGGCCATCGATCCGTTCTTCGAGCACCACCGCGGCGTCCGCGTCGACCTGCCGGGCGCGGTGGTCCGCGTGTTCCTCGGAGGGATGCTGGGCGCCTCCGTGCCCGCGAGCACCTTCACTCCGCTCCTCGCCGCGCAGATCGACCTGGAGCCGGGCGCGTCGATCGATCTGCCGATCGACTCCGGCTGGGAGCACGGCGTGCTGGTCGACTCCGGTCCGGTCGTCGTCGAGGGGGTCGAGGTCGCTCGCGCGGATCTGGCCTACGTCGCACCGGGACCCGAGACCCTGCGCCTGTCAGTGGGCGACGCGGGCGGCCGCGTGGTCCTGATCGGCGGTGAGCCGTTCGAGGAGGACCTCGTGATGTGGTGGAACTTCGTCGGCCGGCGCCACGACGACATCGCGGCGGCGCGCGAGCGCTGGCAGGCCGACGTGATCGACGAAGGAGACCCCGCGGGTCCGTTCGGCACCGTCACCGGCTACGACGGCCGCGCCCTCCCGGCGCCGACTCTCCCGACGGTGCGGCTCAAGCCGCGCCGCCGGGTCTGATCGCGCCGGGCCGGACCGCTCAGGGCCGGGCCGCTCAGGACTCCGTCGCAGCACTCGCCTTGTCGGCGCCGCTCTGCTGCTCGCCGCTCTCCTGGCCGGCGCTCTCCTGGCCGGCGCTCTCCGCTTCCTTCTGAGCCGCCTTCTCGGCCGCCGCCCGGTCGGTCGCCTCCGCCGACTCGCGGAAGGCACGCCGCGGATCCTGCGTCGCGCTCATCGGCGAGAGGTCGCGCGAGCCGATCGCGTCGACGACCCAGCCCGAGATCACGCGCCACTTGCGATCCAGGGTCGGCATGGCCGCTCCGTGGTACGCCCGGTGGGCCAGCCAGGCGAGCGGACCCCGGAGCTTGACGCCCTTGATCACGCCCGCGCCCTTGCCGATGCCGTACTCCGCGACGGTGCCGACGGACGCGTGCCGGTACTCCTCGACGGTGCCGCCGGTGAGATCGGCGACGATGTTCGCCGCGAGCAGCTTGGCCTGGCGGACCGCGTTCTGCGCGTTCGGCGGGTAGTACGCGGGCTGCTTCTCGGAGGTGAGATCCGGGATCTGCGCTCCGTCGCCGGCCGCCCACGCGCCGGGCACCGGAGTGCCGTCCTCGCGGATCACGCGCAGCCGCGCATCCGCCATCACGTGGCCGCGGGGGCCTCGGGGCGCGTCGGTGGCGTCGAGGACAGGGTTCGGCTTCACTCCCGCCGTCCAGACGATGGTCGCCGACGGGATCCGCTCGCCGCTCGAGAGCTCGACGACGCCGTCCTCGCACGAGGGCATCGTGGTCTTCAGGTGCACGTGCACGCCGCGGGCGCGCAGGTGCTCGAGCGTCCACTTCGACAGCTCGGGGCCGACCTCGGGCGCGACCCGGTCGAGCGCCTCGACGAGGTGCCAGGTCACGTCGCCCATCGAGAGCGAGGGCTGCGCGGCGAGCGTGCGGCGGCTGAGGTCGAGCAGCTCACTCAGCGCCTCGACGCCCGTGTAGCCGCCGCCGACGAAGACGAAGGTGAGCAGCCGCCGGCGCTCCGCCGAATCGGTCGTGAGCGCCGCCCGCGCGATGTTCTCGATGACGCGGTCGCGCAGATGGGCGGCCTCCTCGAGGGTCTTGAAGCCGATGCCGTGCTCGGCGAGCCCGGGCGTCGGGAAGGTGCGCGTCACGGCGCCGAGGGCGAACACCACCTGGTCGAAGGCGATCGTGCGCGTCGAGCCGTCGAGTGCGGCGACCTCGGCGCTGCGCTCCTCGAGGCTCACTCCGGTGATCGATCCGCGGATCACGCGGGTGCGCTTGAGGGCGGAGATCAGCGGGACGGTCACGTGCCGCGGCTGCACGTGCCCGCCGGCCACCTCGGGCAGCAGCGGCTGGTAGGTCATGTAGGGGTTTGGCTCGACGACCGTGACGTCGATCGGAGCGAGACCCCGGCGCTTCTCGAGCCCCCACGCCGTGTAGAGGCCGACGTAGCCGCCGCCGAGGATGAGGATGCGCGTGGTTCCGGATGCCGTCATGTCGGTCCCTTCTCGGACCCGGCGCGACGAGCGGCCGGGTGCAGCGGTGCGGAGGAGTGTCCGACGCTACGCCGAGGGTGTTCCGGGGGACAGGGCCTTGCGCCCGCGCGGCTGAGCGGCAAGAGTGCCGCCGGTCAGCCGACCGCGCGCTCCTCGTCGCGCAGGCGCCGGCGGTACTCGCTGGGCGAGAGCCCCGTCTGCGTGGCGATCGCCCGGCGCAGCCGCTCGGGCGACGAGAACCCCGCCCGCCGAGCGATGTCGCTGAGCGGCAGGTCCTCCCCCTCCGGACCGCCGACGATGCGGAGCGCGCTCTCGGTGCGCACCGTCGAGATGAGCTCCCGGAGCGTCGTGCCGCGCTCGTCGGCGATCGCCCGCTGCAGCGTGCGCAGGCTCACCCGGCAGCGGCGGGCGACGGTGCCGGGATCGAGGCCCGGATCGGTGTGGTCGGCCTGCACGACCCGCTCGGCCGCCTCGACCATGTCGTGGATCCCCATCCGCTCGAGCGACGGATCGGAGCGCTCGGAGTCGAGGACCCGGCCGAGGCGCTGCACGGCGTCCTTCAGGAACTCGGCCTGCACCGCGTGGCCGATGTCGAGATCGGCGAGGAACACGCGCAGCAGCGAGCGCGCCGTGTCGGTGAGCGGCGACGCAGGGACGTACCGCGGCGGCTCCGGCCTCCTGGAGCGCTCGGCGGTCGGCACGGCGAGACGCAGGAGGAGCAGCCGGACGGGGCGGCGCGCGGACACGACGACCGGCACGTCCGACGACAGCGCGAGGACACCCTCCGACACCGCGATCGTGCCGGCCGACGACTCGACGACGAGCTCCCCCTCCATCGGCAGGAGCAGGACGGTCGACGGCTCGACGATGCGGTCGCTCGGCCAGCGGACGACCAGCGGGCCGGTGACGATGTGCAGTGCGCGCACGCCGTCGACGCCGGCGAGGGCGAGATCCATCCGGAAGGCCAGGGGCAGGTCGACGTCGATGTCGGCCGCGCGACGCAGCGCCGCGACGCCGTCGGCGCCGCGCAGCCGGACGGTGCGGGCGCCGGCGCCGATCGGGATGCTGGCGGGATTCTGCAGGACGGGGCGTGGGACCACGGTGGCGACTCCGATCGTGAGCACGGCCGCCGCGGAGGCGCCGTCTCTCGGAGCTTAGAAGAAGTGAGACTTGCTCGTCTCCGCCCAGAAAGGGGCACCGGGCGTCACTGCAGCGCGGAGGTCAGCCTCGCGAGGTTGTCGAGGATCGTCGAGCGCAGCGGCTGCCGGCGCCACTCCCGCAGCGTCAGCTCGCGCGAGTGCTCGCGGTAGTCCTGCTGGACCTGGCGCAGGTCCTCCACGAACTCGGCCCCGCGCACCATCAGCGACACCTCGAGGTTCAGGGTGAACGAGCGCATGTCCATGTTGCTCGAGCCGATCACGGCGACGTCGTCGTCGATCGTGAAGTGCTTCGCGTGCAGGATCGTCGGAGCGCGGTACATCCAGATCCGCACGCCGGCCGTGAGCAGCGTCTCGTAGTACGAGCGCTGCGCGTGGTAGACGACCGCCTGGTCGCCGATCTCGGAGACGAACAGCTCGACGTGGATCCCCCGGCGCGTGGCCGTCGTGATGGCGTAGAGCATCGCCTCGTCCGGCACGAAGTACGGGCTCGTGATGATGATCGACTTCTGCGCCGAGTAGAGCAGGGTGAGGAACAGCCGCAGGTTGTTCTCTCCGTCGAACCCGGGCCCGCTCGGCACGACCTGGCAGTCGATGGTGTCGCGCTGCTGGAGCGCCTCCATCGGCTCGGACTCGCGCAGCAGCAGTTCGTCGGTCTCGCTGTACCAGTCGGTGATGAAGATGGCGTTGAGGCCCTGCACCACCGGACCCTCGAGCCGCACCATCAGATCGTGCCAGTGCAGGCCCCGGCGGATGTTGCCGCGCTTGTTGTAGCTGGAGTCGACGACGTTCTGCGAGCCCATGAAGGCCGCGTTGCCGTCGACGATCAGGAGCTTGCGGTGGTTGCGGAGGTCGGGGCGCTGGTACTGCCCGCGCCACGGGCGCACGGGGAGCATGTAGGACCAGTGCGCACCGGCGTCGCGCAGGCGGCGCAGCCGCCGGTAGGTGCCCCCCGCGTAGCCGGGCACGCGGATCGACGCGATGTGGTCGAGCAGGATCCGCACCCGCACGCCGCGGGCGACCGCCCGGTCGAGCGCGTCGAAGAAGGGCTCGGTGGTCGAGTCGGCGGCGAGGATGTAGAACTCGCAGTGCACGTACCGGCGCGCACGATCGATCTCGGCGGCCATCGCCCGGATCGTCTGCTCGTAGTCGCCCTGCAGCCGGGCGTCGTTGCCGCCGACCAGCGGCATGGCGCCGAGGTTGCGGTTGAGGGTCACGACCGACTCGAGCCACTGCGGCCACGGGTGGTTGCGCGCGACCCGGTCGATGCCCTCCGTCGACTCGAGGATGAACCGGTTGATCTCCTCCTGCTTGCGCCGGCGCTTGCGCGGCAGGCGGTAGCTCCCGATGAAGAGGAAGAGGAGGATGCCGACGTAGGGGATCAGGAAGATCGCCATCAGCCAGGCGAGACCGGTGGTCGGGCGCCGGTTGCGCGGCACGACGATGACGGCGACGACGCGCACCACGAGCTCGACGACGATCGCGGCGATCGCGAGGACGAGCGACCAGTCCGGTTGCGGCACCGCGTCTCCTCGCCGTTCGCGTGCAGGGGGTCGGCGACGGCGCGGGCTGCGCGCCGCTCCCCGATCCGGGGTCGGTCAGGAGGGGTCGGTCAGGAGGCGTCGCGCGGAGGCAGACCGCGGCGGGCGCGCTCCTTCGCCTCGATGCGGTCGTAGGCGCGGCGCTCGTTGCGGTCGGAGCGGATGAGCGCGCGCATGATGAACCAGAAGAGGAGACCGATGCTGACGGTCGGCAGAAGAGCCCACAGCCCCTGATTCCAGATCTCCCAGTCCATGCGGCGATCCTACCCGGGCGCACCGGACCGGGCCTGGGGATGGCCGTGACGTGAGTGTCAGCCGCTCTCGACGGACTTGTTGAGGGCGGCCGCGTCGGCGTTCAGGCCCTCGAGCTCGGTGCGGAGCGCGTCGTACGCCGCGATGTCCGCGTCGATCGCGTCGCGCCGGGCGTCGATGGCCTCTCCGCGGGCCAGCAGATCGGCCCGGGCGGCGTCGAACGCGGACTGCGAGGCGAAGTCGCCGCTGTCGGCGCGGGAGTTGAAGGAGTCGATCTCGGCGTTCAGGGCGTCGTACTCGGCGTTGTTCGCCTCGACCCGCGCCGTCAGGTCGACGTACGACGCCTCGATCCGGGCGACCAGGTCGGTGATGCGGTTCTCGAGATCGGTGAAGACGGCCTCGTAGCGCGCGTTCAGCCCGACGACCACCGAGCGGTCGGTGAAGTACTGGGCGTAGTGCGCCTCGAGCGCCGGCGGCAGGTCGACGGCCTCGGTGCCCAGGATGGAGTGCAGCTCGTTGACGCGCTCGCCCAGCCCGCCGGTGCGGTACAGCTCGAGCCGCTCGGCGACGGTGCCGCCCTCGGGAAGGGTCTCGTACGCGGCCTCGAGCTGTGCGCCGAGGTCGCTCCGCTCGTCGTCGTCCAGCCGGTCCCACGCCGCGTGCAGCATCTCGTGAGCCGCGGTGACGTCGCGGATGCCGTCGAGATCGGGGTTGTCCACGTCCGAGATGTAGATGTCGCTGCCGGTGTAGCAGCCGAGCACGATCTCGTCCGAGGCGCCGTAGCCGCACAGCTCGTTGAAGCCGGTGGTCGGCTCGACCGAGGGGTGCGAGGCGTAGTAGAGGGCGCGGCCGCGCGTGGACATGGCTGTGCGCTCCGCGAATCCGGCGATCGTGGCGTCGGGCTCGAACGCCTCGGCCGCCTGCCGATCGGCGACGGCCGCTCCGAGGTCGCGGGAATCGGCGAGCACGGACGCGGCGACCACCGTGCCCACCCCGAACTGCGCGACGGTGAGCACGCTCGCGACCGCGATCGCGACGATGCTGGATGCCCGGACCACGTCTCCCCCGTCCGGCCGCGAGGGCCGCCGTCGTGCTCGGCGGGGGCGGACCCGCCGTTCGTCCAGGCTACTTGACGAGCGGGAACAGGATCGTCTCGCGGATCCCGAGGCCGGTGATCGCCATCAGGAGCCGGTCGATGCCCATGCCCATGCCGCCCGTCGGCGGCATGCCGTGCTCGAGGGCGCGGAGGAAGTCCTCGTCCAGGCGCATCGCCTCGTCGTCGCCCGCGGCCGCCTGGCGCGCCTGCTCGACGAAGCGCTCGCGCTGCACGACCGGGTCGACGAGCTCCGAGTAGCCGGTGGCGAGCTCGAAGCCGCGGACGTAGAGATCCCACTTCTCGACGACGCCCGGGATGGTGCGGTGCGCGCGCACGAGCGGCGAGGTGTCGACGGGGAAGTCGAGCACGAAGGTCGGACGGGTCAGCCCGCCCTTCACGAAGTGCTCCCACAGCTCCTCGACGTACTTGCCGTGCGTGGGCACGTGCACCTCGACGCCCTCGCGCTCGGCGAGCGTCTCGAGCTCGACCAGCGGGGTCTCGGGGGTGATCGCGATGCCGGTGGCCTGCGACAGGCTCTCGTACATCGAGATGCGGTCCCACTCGCCGCCGAGGTCGAACTCGGTGCCGTCGGCCCAGGTGACCACGTGCGATCCGGCGACGGCGAGCGCCGCGTTCTGGATCAGCTCCTGCGTGAGATCGGCGATCGAGGTGTAGTCGCCGTAGGCCTGGTACGCCTCGAGCATCGCGAACTCGGGCGAGTGCGTGGAGTCGGCGCCCTCGTTGCGGAAGTTGCGGTTGATCTCGAACACGCGGTCGATGCCCCCGACGACGGCCCGCTTGAGGTACAGCTCGGGGGCGATGCGGAGGTAGAGCTCGGTGTCGAACGCGTTGGAGTGCGTCGCGAACGGGCGGGCCGAGGCTCCGCCGTGCATGACCTGCAGCATCGGCGTCTCGACCTCGAGGAAGCCGTGCGACGAGAAGGTGCTGCGGAGGGACGCGTTGACCGCCGCGCGGGTGACGACCGTCTCGCGGGCCTGCGGACGCACGATCAGGTCGAGATAGCGCTGGCGCATCCGGGTCTCGTCGCCGAGCTCGTTGTGCAGGTTCGGAAGCGGGAGGATCGCCTTCGCGGCGATGGTCCAGCTCGACACCCAGACGCTCAGCTCGCCGCGCTTGCTCGAGAGCACCTCGCCCTCGACGAACAGGTGGTCGCCCAGGTCGACGAGCTCCTTCCACTCGGCCAGCGACTCCTCGCCGACGTCGCCGAGCGAGACCATGGCCTGGATGCGGGAGCCGTCGCCGGACTGCAGCGTCGCGAAGCAGAGCTTGCCCGTGTTGCGCTGGAAGACCACGCGGCCGGCCAGGCCGACCCGCTCGCCCGTGCGGACGTCGGGCTCGAGACCAGCGTGCCGCGCGCGGACCGCGGCGATGGTGTCGGTCACTCCGACCGCCACCGGGTACGCGCCGCCGCCGAGGTCCTCGCCCGCGCGCTCGATCAGCCGCTCGCGCTTGGCGAGACGCACGGCCTTCTGCTCAGACGCCTCCTCGGCGGAGAGCTCGGACGGGGGCACGGGGGCGTCGGGGGTGTCGGCCATGTCGGGGCGCAGGTGCTTTCGGTCGGGGGCGGAGGGGCGCGATCAGGCGAGCAGGATCGGGCCGTTGTCGAGGAGCCGGGTGGATCCGACGATCGCGGCGACGAGCACGAGGGCCGGGCCGCGATGGTCGTCGTCGACCGGGAGGAGCGTCGCCGGGTTCACGACGACGAGGTAGTCCAGCTTAACCAGCGCCTCGCCCATCGCCGCCGACTGGGCGGCCGCGATCACGGCGTCGATCCCGCCGTCGGCCGCGGAGGCGGCGGCCTCGAGCACGTTCGGGACGGTGCGCGCGGCGCGGCGCTCGCGGGCGTCGAGGTAGCGGTTGCGGCTCGAGAGGGCGAGGCCGTCCTCCTCGCGGACCGTCTCGACGGCCTCGATCGCGACGGGCACGTCGAGGTCGCGCACCATGCGCCGCACGAGGAACAGCTGCTGCGCGTCCTTCTGCCCGAAGAACGCGACGTCGGGCTGCACGATGTGCAGCAGCTTCGCGACCACGGTCAGCATGCCGTCGAAGTGACCCGGGCGGGAGCGTCCCTCGTAGAGGGTGCCGACGTGCCCGGCGACGACGCGGGTCGACGTGGGCCCGTCCGGGTACATCTGCGCGACCGACGGGGCGAAGACGACATCGACGCCCTCGGCCTCCAGCAGCGCCGTGTCGGCGGCGAGGTCGCGCGGGTAGCGGTCGAGGTCCTCGGTGGGGCCGAACTGCAGCGGATTCACGAACACCGACACGACGACGAGGTCGGCGCTCGCGCGTGCCGCGTCGACGAGCGCGAGATGGCCGTCGTGCAGGGCGCCCATCGTGGGGACGAGGGCGACGCGGGATCCGGCGCGACGCGCCTCCGCCACCCGCTCGCGGAGGGCGTCGATGCGTTCGATGGTGCTGATCACCCGACGATGCTACCGGCGACGCCCGCCCCTCCCCCTGCTGATCGAGTAGCCCGCGCAGCGGGCCTACCGAGATCCACCATCGCTGAGGCGGGCGGTCAGCCGGCGGCGCGGCGGAGGGCGTCGTCGACGGAGGAGCGGACGAGGCTCGAGAGGAAGAAGCCGGGCTTCTCGACGCCGATGCCGGCGAGCAGGCCGGCGGCCTGGTCGACGATGGCGCTCGAGAACGTGGTGGCGGTCGAGACGGCCTCTGCGTAGGCCGCGCGGTCCGCCTCCGCCACGGTCACCGGCTCGCCGCCCATCTCGACGACGAGGGCCTGCGCGATCGGGAGGACGGGACCCGGTGCGGTGACCGCGAAGTAGGTCTCGACGAGTCGCGCGAGGTCGAGGCTCGTACCGCTGAAGGCCATCGCGGGGTGCACGGCGAGCGGGATCACTCCGGCCGCGAGAGCGGGGGCGAGGATCCCGAACCCGTGCTCGGGAGCGGTGTGCAGCACGAGCTGGCCCGGCTGCCAGACCCCCGCGGCGGCGAGCCCGGCGACCAGCGACCCGAGCTCGTCGCCCGGGACCGCCAGCACGACGAGCTCGCTGCGCTCGACGAGCTCGGGGATCGCGAGGATCGGCGCGCCGGGCAGCAGGGCGTCGGCGCGCTCGCGGCCGGCCTCGCTCGTGGTCGCGACTCCGACGATCGCGTGGCCGGCGCCGGCGAGAGCGGCGCCGAGCACGGGGCCCACGCGACCGGCTCCGATGATCCCGACGCCGAGGCGTCCGTCGCGGCGGGGCTCAGGCATACGGGTCTCCTTCGGGGGCGGGCCACGACGGGGCGGGCGCGGCGGCCGCGCGCCTCCCCCACAGGTGGCTGGCATCGCGCTCGGCCGCGCGCACTCCCGCGTGCGCCAGAGCGTCGAAGAACGCGAGCCCGTCGGCCGCTCCCATCACGGGCACCATCGGAGTGACGGGGCCGGTGACCGTGTGCACGCGGGCCGAGGCGAGCCCCAGCAGGCGCTGGACGGGCCCCTGCTGGACGCCGATGCTCTGCATGCGCGCGAGCGGCACGACGGCGACGCGCCGCCAGACGGCTCCGCTGCGCAGGATCACCACGTCGTCGGTGAGCCGGTAGCCGGTGCGGCGCCACGAGAACGGGCGGAGCCAGGCCGCGGCGCGGGGCGCCCGGGTGAAGCCGGCGGCGTCGCGGTGCCGCAGCGCGTCGCCGACCGGAGTGGCCTCGGCGCCCTCCGCGGCGCCCGGCAGCAGCAGGCCGAGCACCTTCTCGACGTCGCGCAGATCGCCGACCGGGAGGATCGTCGTGTTCGGCTGTCCGTTCGCGCCCTGGGATGCGGCGTGGCCGGCGCGGTCGATCTTCACCTGCCACCACCCGAAGGGCCGCCACAGCAGCGGCTGGGTGATCTCGACCGCGTGGACGCGGCCGGGCGGCAGCGTGTCGCTGCTGGTCGAGAAGACTCCGTAGCCGACGCGCACGCCGTCGGGAGTGGCCGCGATCGAGTAGCGCAGCGAGCGCACGAACTGGCGCACGTAGTAGCTGCCGGAGCCGAGCAGGCCCGGCAGGATCGCGATCAGCACGTAGGGCGACCCGTAGACCGCGACGAGCACCACCGCCACGATCGACGCCGCCAGGAACAGGGTGAACCCGCTGAAGACGAGCGAGCCCAGCAGCCGGCCGGGCGGGATCGACACGATCGACTCCGGGGGCGTGCCGTCGTCGTCCGTCCCGCCGAACTCCTCCAGTCGGCGCGCGAGGAACCCGCCGGCCGGAGCCTCCCCCGGAGCGCCCGCCTCGCGCTCGCGGACACCGGAGGCGAGCCGCAGGATGTCGCGGCGGAGCGCGTCCACCAGGCGGGAGCCGAGGTACGAGAGCTGGACGTTGGCGTCCTGGCCCGCGACGCCGACCTCGAGCTTCGCGGCGCCGAAGATCCGGGCGACGAGCGGGCGCTGCACGGCGATGCCCTGGATGCGGTCCAGGCGCGCCCGGCGGTTCGTGCGGAACAGCACGCCCGAGCGCACCTCCACGACCTCCTCCGTGATGCGGAAGGTGTGCATCCGCCACGACAGCCAGAAGGCGAAGACCGCGACGCCGAGTCCGATCGCCACCGCGAGCAGCGCCCAGCCGATCAGTCCGCGGTTCACGAGCTGATCGACGGGGTCGCCGCTCTCGTACTCGCCGGCACCGGGCAGGAACAGCTCGACGAGGCGCTCGCGCAGGTTCGTGATCAGGATGCCCAGCACGACGATCAGGCCGATCCCGCCCTTGAGGACGGGCGTCGCCGGGTGCAGGCGGTGCCACTCCCCGTCGGCGAGGTCGGTCTCGATGCCGCGGACCGCTCGCTCGGGAGCCTCGCTCACAGCCCGGCCCGGCGCGACTCGGCGAGCGCGACGAGACTGTCGCGCAGCTGCTCCGCGTCGGCCTCGGCCAGGCCGGGGATGCTCACTCCGGTCGCCGCGGCGGCGGTCACGAAGCGCAGGTCGGCGAGGCCCAGCGCCCGGGCGAGCGGTCCGCGGTTGACGTCGATGAGCTGCATCCGGCCGTAGGGCACGGAGACGAAGCGCTGGAACATGATGCCGCGGCGGAAGAGCAGGTCGTCGTCGCGGAGGAGGTAGCCGTACGCCCGGGCGCGGCGCGGCGCGACGATGAGGAGGGTCAGCGCGAGCGCGGCGGCGGCGAGGAGCGCGATCCACGCCCAGCCCACTCCGACGAGCCACAGCACGACCGGCACGGCGAGCAGCACCACGCTCGAGACGACGGCCGACACGATCTCGACCGCGATGTAGCGGGGCGAGACGCGGCGCCAGTCGCCGGTGAGCTCGAGGCGGGTCCCGAGGGCGCTCGGCTCGACCTGCGCCACCGGCGGCTCGGCCTGCGCCGCGAGCGGCTCGTCCTGCGCGAGCGGCTGCGGCTCCGCGCGCTCCCGGCGCGCCTCCTCCTCGAGCCGCGCCTCGCGGCGGGACTGCGGCTGCTGCGGCTCGTCCGTCATGCTCACGTACTCCTGTCGGCGACCCTCCGGCGGCCGGCGTCAGGCGCGGTTCGCCTCGCCGACCACGGCGTCGTCGTCGTCATCGCTCGGCGGGATGGTGCAGAGGTGCTCGGCGACCAGTCCGGCCACCAGCAGGACGATCGATCCCGCGATCGTGGCGACGTCCTGCCACACGGAGCCTAGCGAAGGCACCGCGCGGCTCAGCAGGTAGACCAGGATCCCGCCCGAGGCTCCCAGCAGCAGCGCACCGACCAGGCTCGACGCCTTCGCGAGCACCACGACGCGCATCGCGCGGAACGGATCGATCCGTCGGCGCAGCGTTCCCGTGGTGGCTCGGTGGATCGGGATCGCGAAGGCGAGGACCACGGCCGCGACCACGACCAGGGTGAGCGGCACCGTCAACGGCGGCAGCAGCACGGGGCGACCGGAGGAGGCGATCGCCAGGTCGAGGAGGAACCCCGCCACAGCGCCCGCGAGGGCGAGGCCGAGCAGGGTGCTGAGGCGGGTGCGCGTCACGGAGTGCTGCTCTCGGGGTCGGGTGTGCCGGGGGCGGTGCTCGTCGGTGCGCTCGCGGCGCGGGCGCCCCTCCACGCTATCGCTCCGGGCCACGGATGCACCTGGTCGCTCGCGAGGGCCCGCAGCTGCGCGACGGAGCCGTGCCCCGGCAGGACCGCGTCGGGCTCGACGTCGAGCCACGGCTCGAGGACGAAGGCGCGCTCGGCGGCGCGGGGGTGCGGGAGGGTGAGGTGCGGGTCGTCGCGGACGACGGCTCCGACCGCGATCAGGTCGATGTCGAGCGTGCGGTCGCCCCAGCGTTCCTCGCCCTCCCCCCGGAGGCGGCCGCCCGCGCGCTCGATCGCGGAGGTCGCCGCGAGGAGGTCCTCAGGATCGAGAGTCGTGGATCCGGTGACCACCGCGTTGAGGTAGCCGGGTGCGTCGTGGTCGACCCCGTCGAGCTTCCACGCGGGGGTCTCGACGACCTTCGAGACGGCGTGCACGCGCAGTCCCGGAGTGGTGGCGAGCGCGCGGACCGCCTCCTCCAGGTGCGCGAGGCGGTCGCCGAGATTGCTGCCGAGCGCGAGGACGACCCGGCGCTCCGGGAGGATCCGCTCCTGTCGGGGCCTCACGAGCGGGCCCGGGTGATCTGCACGGCGACGTCGTCGAACGGCAGCGGGATGGGCGCGTCGGGCTTGTGGACGGTGATGCGCACCACGTCGGCCGCCGCGAAGCCGAGCGCGACGGCGGCGAGGCGCTCGGCGACCGTCTCGATGAGGTCGACCGGATCGCGGGTCACCGCGTCCGCCAGTGCGATCGCGAGCTCGCCGTAGTGGACCGTCTCGGCAAGGGCGTCGGCGCCGGCGGCGGGCGCGACGTCGAGCCAGACGGTCGCGTCGATCACGAAGTCCTGGCCGTTCTCGCGCTCGAAGTCGAAGACGCCGTGGTGCGCGCGCACACGCAGCCCCGTGAGGGTGATCGAGTCGCGCAGCGCGAGGGCGGCGGGGTCGACGGCGGACTGGACGGACGGGGACGGTTCGGACTCGGTCATGGGAGCTCCTCGTGCAGGCGGGCGGAGAGCGCCAGGGCGCGGGCGCTCGAGCGGACGTCGTGCACCCGGACACCCCAGGCGCCGCGGTCGGCGGCGAGGAGGCTGAGCATGGCGGTCACGTCGTCGCGCTCGGCGGCGGCGGCCTCGGCGGCGAACGGAGCGAGGAAGCGCTTGCGCGAGTGCCCGACGAGCACAGGGAAGCCGAGCGACACGATCGAGTCGAGGTGCGCGAGGAGGGCCCAGTCGTGGCCGCCGTTCTTCGCGAAGCCGAGTCCCGGATCCAGGATCAGGCGGTCGTCGCGGATGCCCGCCTCGCGCGCCGCGTCGATCCGGCGCTCGAGCTCGCCCCGCACCTCTCCCACGACGTCGGCGTAGGAGGCGAGCGCGTTCATGTCGGCGCTGTGGCCGCGCCAGTGCATGGCGATGTAGACGGCGCCGCGCTCGGCGACGAGCGGCAGCATGGCCGGGTCGGCGAGGCCGCCCGAGACGTCGTTGACGACCAGCGCGCCCGCATCGAGAGCGGCCTCGGCCGTCGCCGCGCTCATGGTGTCGATGCTGACCTGCACGCCCTCGGTGGCGAGCGCGCGGACCACGGGGAGCACGCGCGCCTGCTCCGCGTCGGCGTCCACGCGCGCGGCGCCCGGTCGCGTCGACTCGCCGCCGACGTCGATCAGGTCGGCGCCGAACGCGGCCGGCCCGTCGCCGCTCGAGCGCGTCATGCCGATGCCGTGCCGCACAGCGTCGTCGACCGAGAACCAGCGGCCGCCGTCGCTGAAGGAGTCGGGGGTGACGTTGAGGATCCCGAGCAGGGCGGCGCGCCCGGTCGGCGCGAGGTCGGCGGCGGAGGGGGGCACGTCACTCCCCCCGGGCGGCGCCGATCAGCGCGATGATCTCCGCACGGGCGGCGGGCTCGGCGAGGGTGCCGCGGGCGGCGACCGTGACGGTCGAGCTGCGCGTCTGGCGCGGTCCGCGCATCCGCACGCAGCCGTGCTCGGCGTCGACCACGACCACGACGCCCTCGGGCGCGAGGCCCGTCTGGATCACGTCGGCGATCTGCTCGGTCAGCCGCTCCTGGAGCTGGAGTCGCGAGGCGACGGTCTCGACGACGCGCGGCAGACGGCCGAGGCCGACGACCCGCTCCCCCGCGCGGTAGGCGATGTGCGCGACGCCGACGAACGGCAGGAGGTGGTGCTCGCAGACGGAGCGGAACGCGAGATCGCGGACGATCACGGTCTGCCCGTCCGGGTGCGCGGTCGCCTCGCCCTCGACGACCGCGAAGGTCTCGTCGAGGTGGGAGGCGGGGTCGACGTCGCTCTCGCCGAAGAACTCCTCGTACGCCTCGGCGAAGCGCCGCGGAGTGGAGGCGAGCCCCTCGCGACCGGGGTCGTCCCCGATTGCCGCGAGGAGCTCGACGACGGCGGCCTCGATGCGCGCCCTGTCGACGGCCACGGGAGCCTAGGCCGTCGCGGGACGCGGGTTGATCAGCGGCGGACGCTGCGGCGCAGTCTGCTCCGTGCTCTCGGAGACGACTCCTCCGTCGGTCGCCCCGGCGTCGATCGGGGCCTTGGCGGCCGGGATCGCGATGGGCGGGAGGTCGGACAGCGGGCGCTTGTCGCTCGAGAGCCACTGCGGGCGCTCGTCGATGCGGCGGACGTCCTTGAAGATGTCGGCCAGCTGGTCGTGGTCGAGCGTCTCCTTCTCGAGGAGGTCGGCGGCGAGCCGGTCGAGGATGTCGCGGTTGGCGTTGATGACCTGCCACGCCTCGTCGTGCGCCTGCTCGATGAGCTGCCGGGTCTCGGCGTCGACCCGCTCGGCGATCTGCTCGGAGTAGTCGCGCTGGTGGCCCATGTCGCGCCCGAGGAACATCTCGCCCGAGGACTGGCCGAGCTTGACGGCTCCGACGTTCGAGGACATGCCGTACTCGGTGACCATCTTGCGGGCGATCGCGGTCGCCTTCTCGATGTCGTTCGACGCACCCGTGGTGGGGTCGTGGAAGACGATCTCCTCGGCGACGCGGCCGCCCATGGCGTAGGTCAGCTGGTCGAGGAGCTCGTTGCGGGTGGTCGAGTACTTGTCCTCGAGCGGCAGCACCATCGTGTAGCCGAGGGCGCGGCCGCGCGGCAGGATCGTCACCTTGGTGACGGGATCGGTGTGGCGCATCGCGGCGGCGGCGAGAGCGTGCCCGCCCTCGTGGTACGCCGTGATCAGCTTCTCCTTGTCGCGCATGACGCGCGTGCGGCGCTGCGGGCCGGCGATCACGCGGTCGATCGCCTCGTCGAGCGCGCGGTTGTCGATCAGCTGCGCGTTGGAGCGGGCCGTGAGCAGCGCGGCCTCGTTGAGGACGTTCGCGAGGTCGGCACCGGTGAAGCCCGGGGTCTTCCGGGCGACGACCTCGAGGTCGACTCCCTCGGCGAGCGGCTTGCCGCGGCCGTGCACCTCGAGGATGCGCTTGCGGCCGAGCAGGTCCGGAGCGTCGACGCCGATCTGGCGGTCGAAGCGACCGGGGCGCAGCAGCGCCGGGTCGAGGATGTCGGGGCGGTTGGTCGCGGCGATCAGGATGACGTTCGTCTTGACGTCGAAGCCGTCCATCTCGACGAGGAGCTGGTTGAGCGTCTGCTCGCGCTCGTCGTGGCCGCCGCCCATGCCGGCACCGCGGTGACGGCCGACGGCGTCGATCTCGTCGACGAAGATGATGGCCGGCGAGTTCTCCTTCGCCTGCTGGAACAGGTCGCGCACGCGGCTCGCGCCGACTCCGACGAACATCTCGACGAAGTCCGAGCCCGAGATCGAGTAGAACGGCACGCCCGCCTCCCCCGCGACGGCGCGGGCGAGCAGGGTCTTTCCGGTCCCGGGAGGGCCGTAGAGGAGCACGCCCTTCGGGATCCGCGCACCGACCGCCTGGAACTTCGCGGGCTCCTTCAGGAACTCCTTGATCTCGTGCAGCTCCTCGATGGCCTCGTCGGCACCGGCGACGTCCTGGAACGTGACCTTCGGCGACTCCTTCGAGACCAGCTTCGCCTTCGACTTGCCGAACTGCATGACGCGGTTGCCGCCGCCCTGCATGCCTGAGAGCATCAGCCAGAAGAACGCGCCGATCAGGAGGATCGGGAGCAGGAAGCCGAGCGCCGACAGGAACCAGTTGGTCTGCGGGACCTCGTCGTCGTAGCCGTCCGACGGGTCGGCCGCGGTCACGGCATCGATGACCTCGGTGCCGCGCGGAGCCACGTAGTAGAACTGCACCTGCGTGCCGTTGTCGCCGTCGGCCTGCGAGAGCGTCAGGTCGACCCGCTGCTCCCCGTCGACGATCTTCGCCGACTCGACCTGGCCGTCCTGCAGCAGCTGGAGGCCCTCCTGCGTGCTGATCTGCCGGAACCCGGACATCGTGATCAGAGAGGACCCGATCCACACCGCGACGATCGCGAGGACGACGTAGAGAATGGGACCCCGGAAGATGCGCTTGACGTTCATGAATGTTGCGGGTCGAGACCCGGCACCTTTCTGACGGAGAAATGTGAGTGTCAGGCTACCTCCCGCACTCTGAACGCGCCCCGCGCGTTCGCCGTGGGCGTGCGTCGCGTCCTACGGCTCGTCGTCGGGCTGCGCGATCTGCAGGGGATCCGGGGCAGGACGGGCGGGGACAAGCGGAGGGAAGCGGATTCCCGCGCGCAATGCCTGCAGATCGTACGTGGGCGCCAGGGTCAGGGGGCCGGGAGGAGGCGCGCGGCGGCCTCGGTGGCGAGGACCGCGCCGAGCTGGGCCGAGAGGGTGGCGGGGAGGGTCGGCGGGGCGTCCCAGCGCGGGCCGGCGAGCAGGACGCCGTTCCTCTCCCCAGACCGCCAGAGCGCGTCGACACTGCCGAGGACGAAGGAGCGGAGGCGCTCGGCGGTCGCGGGGGCGACCCCCTCCATCAGCGCGAGATCGACGAGGTGGCGGTAGGCGATGCCGCCGAAGAGGGCGCCGTCGCCCGCGCCCTGGTCGACGAGGACGTCGTCGGGAGCGAGGCGGTCGATCAGGTCCTCGGCCGTGCGGGACGCGTGGGCGATGAGGCGCGCATCCGGCTGCAGTCGGTGCAGGGCGAGCGCTGCGCCGATGTAGACGCCGTGGTTGTAGCTGAAGGCCCAGTCGTCGCGCGCCGAGCCGCCCTCGCGGCCGATGCCGTCGGCGACGAAGCCCGACTCGTCGTCGCGCAGGCGCACGTGCATCCAGTCGAACGCCGCGCGGGCGAGCACCTCGCGCCCATCGGGACGCAGCAGCTCGAGGCGCGCGCCGAGGATCGCGAACGGCCCGTTCGCCGGGGCGTTCTTGTAGTCGAGCTGGCTGCGGCGCCAGGCCAGGCTGGCGCCGTGGCGGAGGTTCCAGCCCTTCCGGGCGGAGAAGCGCCAGAGCCGGTCCGCGCGGTCCAGCCAGCGCGGCTCGCCGGACGCCGCTCCGAGGCGTGCGAGAGCGCCTCCGAGCCACATCATGTCGTCGAAGTAGCCGTTGACCAGGCGCCCGCCGTTCCGGAGCCGGATCGCCCGGTGCACGCGCCGCGCCCGCTCGACGTGCGCCGCGTCTCCGGTGCGCTCGAACGCGTCGACCGCGGCGTCGATCGCGTGCGCGAGCCACCAGTAGTGGAACGGCGCGTCGGCGGCGACCGAGGTCGGGTAGCTCGCGTGGTACCCGATCAGGGGCGCCCGGAACAGCCGGTCGAGGCTGCGCTGCGCGACGTCGGCCCGC
The DNA here is from genome assembly GCF_001423055.1 of Rathayibacter sp. Leaf299. Lineage (NCBI taxonomy): Bacteria > Bacillati > Actinomycetota > Actinomycetes > Micrococcales > Microbacteriaceae > Rathayibacter > Rathayibacter sp. Leaf299. The sequence goes on along the minus strand of NZ_LMNT01000002.1, from coordinate 280,559 downwards.
TCGGCGAGCGGAGTCGGATCAGGCGTAGACGTGGGGCGCGAGGATCGCGACATCGCGGAGGTTGCGGTAGCGCTCGGCGTAGTCGAGACCGTAGCCGATGACGAAGTCGTTGGGGATGTCGAACCCGACGTACGCGACCTCGACCTCGACCTTGGCGGCGCGGGGCTTCCGGAACAGCGCGCAGATCTCGACCGACTCGGCGCCTCGGCTCCGCAGGTTGCCCTGCAGCCACGAGAGGGTGAGACCGGAGTCGATGATGTCCTCGACGATCAGCACCTTGCGATCGGTGATGTCGGTGTCGAGGTCCTTCAGGATCCGCACGACACCCGAGGACTTGGTGCTGCTGCCGTAGGAGGAGACGGCCATCCAGTCCATGACGATGTCGATCTTGAGCTCGCGGGCGAGGTCGGCCATGACCATCACGGCGCCGCGCAGGACGCCCACGATGAGCAGGTTCTCCCCGGCGTAGTCGCGCTCGATCGCGCGGGCCAGGTCACGGATCCGCGCATGGATCTCGGCCTCGGTGTAGAGGACCTCGGTGATGTCGTCGGCGATGTCGGCTGCTTCCACCCGATCACTCTACGGGGGCGTCGCGCCCGCTCGGCGAGCCGATCCCAGCTCTGCAGGTCGAGTAGCCGCGCAAGCGGCGTCTCGAGACCCGCGTCCTGCAGAGCGCGCAGCGGGAGGTCAGCGCGGGCGGGCCGGGGCGAAGACGAGGTCGGGGCCGGAGCGGGTCGCGAGGACGCCGGGGAGGTCGACGCCCTTCTGGCCGTGCCAGTCGGTGACGAGCGCGGCGACGGCGAGAGTCTGCGCGCGCGAGAGCGAGACTCCGAACTCGTTCGACACGACCAGGCGGATGATGCGCTGCCGCAGCGCGGGCGGATCAGCCGCGAGCCCGCGGGCGTCGACCGTCACATGGCCCTCGTCGTTCTGGCCGACGAGCTCGAGCGCCCAGTCGAGCGCCATCGCGTCGAGCGCGTCGCCGTCCTCGCGCAGCTGCTCGGCCGTGCGGGCGAGCGCCTCGGCAACGCCGGGGCCGAGCTCGTCCTCGAGAACAGGCAGCACCGAACGGCGAACGCGCACCCGGGAGTAGCGGACGTCGTCGTTGTGCGGGTCGTCCCACGGCTCGAGGCCGGCGTCGGTGCACGCGGCCCGCGTCGTCGCCCGGCGGAGGCCGAGCAGCGGCCGTCGCAGCGGTCCGCTCACCGGAGCCATGCCGTGCAGGCTCGCGGCGCCGGCTCCGCGGGCGAGGCCCAGGAGGACCGTCTCGGCCTGGTCGTCGAGCGTGTGCCCGAGGAGGACCGCCACCGCCCCGGTCGCCTCGAGCGCATCGGCGAGGGCGCCGTACCGCGCGGTGCGGGCGGCCGCCTCCGGGCCGTCCTCCCCCTCCTGCACGGAGACGACCTCGACGAGGACGGGCGCGAGACCGAGTGCGTGCGCCTGCTCGGCGGCGCGACGAGCGACTCCGTCCGACCCCTCCTGCAGGCCGTGGTCGACGATCACGACGCCTGCGCGCAGCTCGGCACGCGGCGCCTCGAAGGCGACGGCTGCGGCGAGGGCGAGCGAGTCGGCTCCTCCGCTCAGCGCGACGAGGACCAGGGAGCCGCGCTCGAGGCCGTCGAGGCCGGTGCGGACGGCTCGGCGCAGGTCGGCGACGGCGGGGGTCAGACGGGGGCGATCGGGCACATCAAGTAACGTTAGGCCAGCGATCCGGCCTGCGAGCGCTGGCGTGTGCACGCGCTCGGGAGGCGGATCCGATCCGCCGATGCGCCGCCCGCGGCGCCACCGACTCAAGGAGCGAACATGGCCGCATACGACGTCGTCGTAGAGATCCCCAAGGGCAGCCGCAACAAGTACGAGGTCGACCACGAGACCGGTCGCGTCTACCTCGACCGGGTGCTCTTCACCTCCTTCGTCTACCCGACGGACTACGGCTACTTCGAGAACACGCTGGGCCTGGACGGCGACCCCGTCGATGCGCTCGTGCTGCTCGAGTACCCGGTCTTCCCGGGTGTGGGCGTCTCGGTGCGCCCCGTGGGCGTCCTCAACATGAGCGACGAGGCCGGCTCCGACGCCAAGGTGATCGTGGTCCCCGCGAAGGACCCGCGCTGGCAGCACATCCAGGACATCGGCGACGTGCCGGAGCAGACCAAGAACGAGATCAAGCACTTCTTCGAGCGCTACAAGGACCTCGAGCCCGGCAAGTGGGTCAAGGTCGAGGCGTGGGGCGACGCGGCCGAGGCCGAGCAGATCGTCCAGGACGGCATCAAGAAGCTGGCCGAAGAGGGTCACTGACCCCTCGGGTCGCCTCTCGAACGACGAGAACCCGCTCCCGCCGGAGTCCAGCACTGCTGGATCGCCGGTGGGGGCGGGTTCTCGTCGTTCGCGGGGAGCGCTAGGCGCTCGGACGGCCGACCATGCCGGTCGGCACTCCCCAGATGGAGTGGATGCGCACCGGTGCGTTCGGGTTCGGCGCCTCGATGATCTGGCCGTTCCCGAGGTAGATGGCGACGTGGTAGTAGTCGCCCGCCGATCCCCAGAAGATCAGGTCGCCGCGCTGACGCTCGCCGTAGGGCACCAGCTTCCCGTCGCCGGCCATGGTGTTGTACTGGTTCGTCGCGGAGTGCGTGCCGATGTAGACGCCCGCGGTGGCGTACGACTGCTTGGTCAGGCCGGAGCAGTCCCAGACGTCCGGGCCCATGCCGCCGAGCACGTAGCGCTCGCCGAGCTGCGCGGACGCGTACGAGATGGCGGTCTCGACGGCGTTCGTCTGCGGCGGTCCGACGGGGGCGGGAGCCGGAGCCGGTGCGGGCGCCGGGGCCGGAGCGGGCTGGACGGGCGCCGGAGCCTGGACGGGCGGCGGCGCCGGCTGGACGGGCGCCTGGACGGGAGGCGGCGGGGGCTGAGAAGGCGCAGGCGCCTGCACGGGCGGCGCCGGCTGGGCGGGCGGCTGCACGGGCTGCTGCACAGGGGCCTGAACCGGCGGCTGCTGCGGCGGTGCCGCCGGTCGCGACGGCGTGGCGCCCACCGGAGCGGTCACGACGGGAGCGGGACGCGAGTCCTCCTCCGTTGCCGCGGCCTCGGCATCGGCCTGCGCGCGCGCCGCGGCGGCTGCTGCGGCGGCCTCGGCGCGCTTCTGCTGCTCGCCCGCGAGGAACGCGGTCTCGACCTCGACCGTGGAGTCCTTGAGCAGGGCGAGCTGCGCGATCAGCTCGGAGGACTTCGCCTCCTGCACGGCCAGAGCCGACCGGGCGGACTCGGCGGCGGAATCGGCCGTCGCGCGGGCGCGGTCCGCCTCGTCCGAGAGCTTCCGGTGCTCGTCGACCGCCACGTCGGCCTGCTCGGCGAGCGACTCGGCGAGCTGCTTGTCGGCGAGCGCGTCGGCGTAGACCTTCTGCGACTGCTCCGACAGCTGCGACATGGCGCCGAGCTGGTAGAGCAGATCCCCGGCGTCCTCGCCGCGCGCGACGAGGCTCATCGAGAGGTCCCCGCCCGCGGCGCGGGAGAGGTGGGCGGCGAGCAGGCCCGCGCGCATCCTCGAGGTCTGCGCCTTCGTGGACGCCTCGACGGCGCGGTCCTCGAGATCGGTGACGGTCTGCGCGGCGGCGGCCAGCGCATCCGTCGCCTGGCGCCAGGTCTCGGCCTTGCGCATCGCCTCGACGGAGGTCTCGTCGACCGCGGTCTGGAGCCCCGCGACGAGCCCGGTGATCGAGTCGATCTCGGCCTGCTTCGCGGCCTCGTCGAGCTTGGCGTTCTGCACGTCGTCCCACGAGGGGTACTTCGGGTCGTCGGCCGTCGCGGGCGTGAGCCCGAAGGACGCCGTGATCGCCGTCACGGCGAAGGCGGCCGACACCGCGATCGGGAGGCGACCCTTCCAGGCCCGCTCGCGCGGTGCCGGGGTGAAGCTCCGAGCGGTGGTGCGGGGGTCAACCAAGTGTCACTCCTCGTGCGGCCATGAAGGGCTGGGCGTTGACGGCGGTGCCGTTGACGCGGGTCTCGTAGTGCAGGTGGCAGCCGGTCGATGCGCCGGTGGAGCCGACGGACGCGATCTGCTGACCCGCCTCGACCCGCTCGCCGACGCGCACGTAGATGCCGCCCGCGATGATGTGGGCGTAGCCGGTGCTGATGCCCTCGCCGTGGTTGATCTCGATCCAGTTGCCGTACGTGCCGAAGACGCCGGCGTAGGTGACCGTGCCGCTGTGCGCGGCGAAGATCGGGGTGCCGCAGGAGGCTGCGAGGTCGGTGCCGCGGTGGTACGAGCTGGTCGAGCCGCCGCCGGTCGAGAGGCTGCTGCGCGGGCCGAAGGTGCCGGTGATCCGTCCGTTGACGGGCTCCACCCAACCGGAGTCGCTGACCGCGGTCGATCCGCCGCCCGCGGAGGGCGCCGGTGCGGTGTAGTTCGAGCCGCCCGTGCTCGGGCGCGATGCAGCTGCTGCGGCAGCGGCGGCGCGGGCCGCTGCGGCGGCGATCCGCTGAGCCTCGGCGGCGGCCTGACGCGCGGCGGCCTCCTCGGCGAGCTTGCGCTGGCGCTCGGCCTCCCGCGCCGCGACTCCGGCCTGGTACTCGGCGACGGTGCGCGACTCGGTGTCGCGGAGTGCGGCGAGCTGCTGCTCGAGCACGATGCCCTGCTGCTGCTGCTCGGCGAGGACCGACTCCGACGCCTGCTGGGCCGCCGTGGCCTCGGCCAGTGCGGCCTCGGCCGACTGCCGGAGGCGCTCGCGCTCGCTGCGGGCGACCTCGGCCTGGTCGGCCAGCGAGGACGCCGTGTTGCGGGCCGTGCTCGCCTGCTCGTAGATCGCGTTCGAGCGCTCGACGAGCTTGGTCATGTTGCCGATGCGGCCGAGCAGGTCCTCGGACCCGCCGCTCTCGCCCTCGAGGAAGATGTTGACCGACAGGTCCGTGCCCGTGGTGCGGTAGAGCTGCGCGGCGAGGAGGCCGGCCTGCTGCGAGGCGGCGTCGGCCTCGTCGGCGCTCTCGGTCGCGCGGGCGTCGAGCCCGGCGGCCTTGTCCGCGGCCTCGTCGAACTTCTCCTGCGCCGCGAAGTACTCGGCACCCCGCTCCTCGGCGAGCTGCTGAGCGGCGGCGACCTCGTCCTGGAGGTCGGCGATCAGCGAGGTGATGCTGTCGACCTGGGCGGCCGCGGCGGCGGTGTCGCCCTTGGCGGCCTCCACATCGGCCCACGTCGGGTACTCGACGGCCTGGGCCGGAGTGGCGACCAGGAGCCCGGCGACCAGCGCGAGGGTCGCCGACGCGAGAGCCGTGGCGCGCAGTCGCCCGAGCCGTGGCGCGGCCGACGACGGTGCGGGGCTGCGGCGGCGCGGGAGAGAGAGCATGGGACCTCGGGGTTGCAGGGGGAGCCGGAGTCCGGACAGGCGGAGGTGACCGCCACCGGGGGAAGGGCAATTCCGACCAACCCTAACCAAGCCCCTACCGGTATGCCTAGGGACCGGGCAACCCCGGACGGGGTTCGTGGCGTGTGCGGAACGTTCGGATTTTGCATCCGGGGCGATCATCCGTATGCTTGCGTGTCGGTAGTCATGGTGGGGTCGGCCGCAGGGTCAGCCCTGCAGCTTCCGGCCCCATCGTTTAGTGGCCTAGGACGCCGCCCTTTCACGGCGGTAGCACGGGTTCGAATCCCGTTGGGGTCACGAAGACGACACCGAGAAGATCCGGTCGGAGACGACCGGGGTGAAAATCGAATAGCCTCGAAGGCAGTATGCTTGTCTTCGCAACGAGGCCCTGTAGCGCAGCTGGTTAGCGTGCCGCCCTGTCACGGCGGAGGTCGCGGGTTCAAGTCCCGTCAGGGTCGCAAAGGGGCCCTTCCGAGAGGAAGGGCCTTTTTCAGCGGCGTACTCGTCGCAACGGCTCTGTAGCTCAGTTGGTAGAGCGCACGACTGAAAATCGTGAGGTCACGGGATCGACGCCCGTCGGAGCCACGGAAACCCTCGCCTAGCTTCTACATGGCGGGGGTTTCTCTCGTTTCCCGGGACGTTCGCGGGGCTCGCCCGCCGCGCCGTTCGCCCAGGGTCGCTGCGTAGCCTGGTGAGGCCATGAATCCCGCCGCCTTCCCGCCGCCCGATCCCTCGACCGTCGCTCCCGAGGAGCCCGCGGTCGTCTCCACCGGCGGATGGCCGGCCCCGCACCAGGCCTTCGAGCCGCAGCCGTCGGTCGATGCGCCGTACTCGTCTCTCCTCTACCTCCCCGATCCGCGGGTGCGCTGGGGGCTGCCGACGGCAGTGCTGACCATCGCCGGGATCGTGCTGCCGCTCGCGGTGCTGATCGTGCTGTTCGGGCTCGGCGTGCTCCCCTACTCCCCCGCGCTGGCCTTCGCCGGTGCGTTCGGCAGCTACCTCATCGGGCTCGTCGTGCCGGTGCTCGCCTCCCGGCTGCGCGGGCTGAAGTCGCTCGCCCGCGACTACGGGCTGACGTTCCGCTGGATCGACGTGCCGATCGGCATCGGGCTCGGGATCGCCGTGCGGATCGTGATCGTCCTCGTGCTGATCGGGTTCTCGCCGTTCCTCCAGGAGGCGCAGGGCAACCTCGCGCTCGAGCCCGACCCGGTGTGGTTCGTGCTGAGCTCGGTGGTCATCCCCGTCGTCGTCGCGCCGATCGTCGAGGAGATCCTGTGCCGCGGCGTCGTGATGCGGGCGGTGCGCAACCGGATGCTGCGGACGAAGGCCGAGGCCGCTCCTCCGACGCGGGGGCGGCGCATCTGGGCGGCGGTCTTCAGCATCGTCGCGTCGACCCTCGTCTTCGCGCTGCTGCACGGGCACCAGATGGTGAACCCGGCGACCATCGTGACGCTCGGAGTGACGACCGTCGTCGCGGGGCTCGCCCACGGCTGGATCGCGACGGCGACCGGGCGGCTGGGCGCGGCGATCATCTCGCACGCGACGCTGAACGGCAGCGCGGTGCTGCTGCTGGTGCTGGTGACAGCGCTGGGCTGAGCGGGATCGACCCCGAGCACCGCTACCACCCGAGCCCCGGCAACGGCTCGACGTGCATCTGGACGACAGCGTCAGCGCATCGACTCGGGGCCGCTGCGAAACACCCCGAAGAGCAGACGACCTCGCCTTGTGCCTCGTCGGCGCGCGGGAGTAGCTTCAGCCCCATCGAGCGCCGACGCTCACCCGGGCACTGGCGCACACCCTCGTTCAGGAGAGCGTCATGAGCTGGTTCGGCGATTTGTTGAAGCGTGCGAGCACGACGGCTCCCACGGACTGGACGTTCCTGCGCGACCTCGCGGATCCGGGCTCGGACGTCGCCGACAAGGCGTTCGTCACTGACGAGCACTACGTCGAAGTGTGGATCGAGTCGGCGCGGCTGGAGGCAGGGCGCCGCTGGTTCTCGAGATTCAGCGCAACGGTCTACAGCTCAGTGACTCTCGCAACCGAAGGAGCGGAGAGTGCGCACGCATTAGGAATGCACACTCCCAGCGAGGAACTGCAGAAGGATGACCGCGACAGGGTGCTTCTGGTGAGCAAACGGGTTCTGCCGGCGGTTCCCTGGCGGGGCGGCGTGCTCGACCTCGAGCTCGGACTCTTCTCGGTCAACCACGGGGACCTCATCACCCCGGTGCTGAAATACGTCACCAGCGTTGCTTCGAAGGCAGGCATCAGCGTGGCGGTAGCTGTCGATCCTTTCGTTCCACTGGTGACCGAAGGGCTGGGCATCATCGCCGGACAGACCAGCGAGACTCAAGTCGAGATCGGCCTGGACACGAGCCTGCCGCTCACGAAGTCGGGCTACTACGCTGTCGTGGCCGCTCCACGAACCGATATCGGTGATCGCTCATTGGTCATCGATCCCGACGACATGAGACTCGAGTTCCCAGATGGAGAACGGCTCGCTGCCGGCTACTGCGTGTTCTCCATCCGCCGCGTCGAGCAGAACTCTGAATGGGCGAGCATTCCGGATCTGAAGAAGAGTTGGGCGTCCATCGCCACCGCGGTCGTCGAGCGGGAACAGGCGAGGGCGTACGACGCGTTGGATAATTTCCGGTCAGTGCTGGCGTTCGATCCGAACCTGGTTCAGAAAGACAAGGACGCACTGTTGAGGAAGGCGAAGGAGCGTGTCGATGGAGCCTTCGCCCCTTCGCCGAACTGGGCGCCCCAGCAGCAGCCGGACCTCGAGCCGCTGGATTCACTCGATCTCTACAGCGCCGAGGCCTGACGACTCGAGCAGTGCTGCGGGTCAGACGTCGAGGGCGCGCAGGGGCGGGCGCTCGATCGGGAGCTCGCCGCGGACCTGCCGGTGCAGGCGCTCCATGTCGGCGTCGAGGGCCGCGGCGGTGCGGGCGGCGTCGGCCAGGCCGTCGAGCAGCTCGGAGGGCACCTGGCGGTCGTACTTGTAGTAGATCTTGTGCTCGAGGCTGGCCCAGAAGTCCATCGCGATGGTGCGGAACTGGACCTCGACGCAGACGTCGACGGAGCCTCCCGAGAGGAACACCGGCACCTCGACGATCGCGTGCAGGCTCTTGTAGCCGTTCTCCTTCGGCGACGCGATGTAGTCCTTCACCTCGAGGACGGTCACGTCGGACTGCGAGGTGAGCAGCTCGAAGACGCGGTAGACGTCCGAGACGAAGCTGCAGGTGATCCGCACGCCCGCGATGTCGGTGATCGCTCCCGCGATGCCCTCGAAGGTGGTGTCGCAGCCCTTGCGCTCGATCTTCTCGATGAGGCTGTCGGCCGACTTCAACCGGCTCGAGACGTGCTCGATGGGGTTGTACTCCTGCAGCTCGCGGAACTCCTCCTGCAGGATCGACACCTTGGTGACGATCTCGTCCATGCCGAACTTGTACTGGAGCATGAACCGCGCGAAGTCGTCGCGCAGCGCCCGGATCTCGGCGACGGTGCCCGCGTCGAGCGCCTGCGCCCCGGCGTCCGAGAGCGGAGGGACGGGCGAGGGGTCGGGCGAGCGCGGATCCACAGTCGGACACCCTACGCGGACCCGCCCGCCGGGCCGGTGTGAGGTCGGCATGGATCCCCTCACGGCCGCTGCCGCGATACTGAATGCCGTGAGCACCGCCGACTCCGCCGCCGCGCCTGCTGCCGCCTTCCCCCCGCCCGATCCGGACACCCTGGTGCCCGGGCGGCCGCCGCGGCGCCGACTCTCGCGCACGGGACGCCGGGTGGTCGCGGGCGGTGCGGCCCTCCTCCTGCTGGCCGGCGGGGGCACGACCGCGGTCCTCGTCCGCGACGCGCTGTCGGAGCAGAGGTACGAGGAGGCGGCGGAGCGGTTCGAGCGGACCGCCGCCGAGCACGATCGTGCGGCGGCCTCGTGGCAGGCGCTCGAGGACTCGGTGGAGGGCGAGACGGCCGACATCCGGCCGGCGCTCGACGAGGCGGGCGACGCGGCCGTCGATCCCGCCGCCCGGGACGCGTACCGAGCGGCGATCGACGCCGTCGTGGACGCGGCGGACGACGTGCCGGTCGCCGAGCCGGCGACGGCCGATGCCTCCGAGGCTCCGGAGGGCGCGGACGAGCGCTTCGCCGCGGCCGACGCTCTCGACTCCGACTCCGACGCGCTCGCCTCCGAGGCCGCCGACCAGGACGAGCAGCGGGAGCGCATCCGCCCCCTGCTCGCCGCCGTGACGGACGCCGCGACCGCGTTCACGGAGAGCACCGCGGCGACGGCCGACGCGCTGGTGGCGAGCAGCACCGCGGCGTCGCGCCAGTCGCGCTGGCTCGTCGAGCGGGCGCTCTACGGCTACGGCTCCGAGCGGGCGGCGGTGCGCCTCTCGGAGCCCACCGCTCTGCGGGCCTACCTCGCGCAGGCCGAGGTGATGCGGGTGTCGCAGGAGGAGGGGCTCGCCGAGCGCGCCGCCCCGGACTGGCCGCGGAAGCAGCAGGTGCTCGACTTCGCCGACTCGATCTCGGGCGGCGTCCCGATCGACATCGAGTGGCGCGAGAGCATCGAGATCGCCGGCACGGCCTACGGCGACCGCGACTCCGGTGCGGGGCTCGCGACGTGGAGTCTGCAGGAGGGCGCGCCGTCGCAGATCCAGCTCACCGAGAGCATCCAGCGCTACTGGGACGCGAGCTGGACGGTGGGCCTGGTCGCGCACGAGGTCGGCCACTCCATCACGTCGAAGGAGAGCTGCTACGACCTGTACCGCGCGGCGCCGTTCGACGGCGACGACGAGAAGTGGGCGACGGCGTGGGCGCTCTCGCTGGGGTACACCGACGGGTCGGGCGTCGAGCCGTACGGCTACCCGGGCGAGGACGCGATCGCGGTCGCCGCGGGATGCCGCTGACGCGTCCTAGCCTGGAGCGATGAGCTCCGAGCCGCGTCCGCTGCGCTACTGCGCGTTCGTCATGAACACCGCCTCCCACATCCAGCACGGGCTGTGGCGGCATCCGGAGGCGCGGCAGCACGAGTTCGACGACGTGCAGCTGTGGATCGACCTCGCCCGGACGCTGGAGCGCGGACGGTTCGACGCGATGTTCTTCGCCGACGTCGCCGGACTCTACGGCCCGGCGGACGGCGACTGGGAGGTCAACGCCCGCGAGGGGCTGCAGCTGCCGAGCAACGATCCGTCGGTGCTGCTCTCGGCCCTCGCGGTGAGCACCGAGCACCTCGGCTTCGCCTTCACCAGCTCGGTGCTGCAGTCGCATCCGTTCGACTTCGCGCGGAAGGTCTCGACCCTCGACCACCTCTCGAAGGGGCGGATCGGCTGGAACATCGTCACGAGCGCGCTCGACGGCGCCGCGCGCAACTTCGGCTACGACCGGCTCGAGGAGCACGACGAGCGCTACGCGTGGGCACAGGAGTACCTCGACGTCGTCTACAAGCTGTGGGAGGGGTCGTGGGACGACGGCGCGCTGCTCCGCGACAAGTCGGGCGCGTTCGCCGACGCGTCCCACATCCACCGCATCGACCACGTCGGGAAGCGCTACCGCGTGCAGGGCCCGCACCTGTCGGCTCCGTCGCCGCAGCGCACGCCCGTGCTGTTCCAGGCCGGCTCCTCCCCTGCCGGTCGGCGCTTCGCCGCGCGCAACGCGGAGGCGCAGTTCGTCTTCTCGGGGTCGCCCGAGAAGACCCGCGAGCTGATCGCCGACACCCGCCGTCTCGCCGCGGAGGCGGGGCGCGAGGCCGACGTGCCGGCTTTCTACCTCGGTCTGTCGTTCATCACGGGCGACACGGAGGAGGAGGCCCGCCGGGCCGAGCGCGAGATCGACGAGTACCTGTCGTCGGACGCGTTCCTCCTGCACTCGAACCTCGGCTTCGATCCGAAGACGGGTGAGAAGCTCGACCCGGACTTGCCCCTGTCGGCGATCGAGACCTACGCCGGCCAGAGCCACCTGCAGTGGATCCGCGACGCCTCGCCCGACCGCGAGCCGACGGTGCGCGATCTCGCGCGGCTGTCGGCGAAGCTCCGCGGCCGCGTGGTCGGCACTCCGGAGCAGATCGCCGACCACTTGGGCGAGTGGCGCGACTCCGGCATCGACGGGATCAACGTCGTGAACTGGATCCTGCCGGGGAGCTACGAGGAGTTCGTCGACCGGGTGATGCCGGTGCTGCAGGAGCGCGGCCTCGCGCAGACGGAGTACGCGGAGGGCACGCTGCGGCGGAAGCTGTTCGGCACCGACGAGCTGCCGTCGACGCATCCGGCGCGGGCCTACCGGGGCGCATTCGCCTGACGTCGGACCGGCCGCACTCCGTCGGGAGGGGGAGGGATCCGGACGCCGGCCCGCCTACCGTGGAGCGATGACCACTCTGCCGGGCACCGTCTTCTTCTCGCTGTACATCGTCGTCGTGGTGGTGGGCGCGGTGCTCGCCGTGGTCCTCGTGGTGCTGCTGTGCCGCCTCGCGATCGCCGCCCGCGAGACGCTGCAGACCACGACGCGACTCCGCGAGCTGCAGATCGTGCGGCTGCTCGAGGAGGAGGGCGACGGGGTTCCGCCGCAGAACCTGAGCTGAGAGGAAGGGATGTCGCCTGACAGGCGACAGACCCCCATCTCAGCAGACGTTCTGCGCAGCGGTCGGCGTCCCCTTCCCGTGCGCGGCGGGCGGGACGAGGATGTGCGCATGATCGACATCGAGAACTGGATCGCCGGCTACGAGACGGCGTGGGCGAGCGACGACCCCGCCGACATCGCCGCGCTCTTCACCGAGGACGCCGAGTACTTCACGGCCCCGCACCGCGACGCGATCACTCCGCGCGACGCGATCGTGGAGTGGTGGCGAGCGGAGTCGGAGCCGGCCGAGCCGACCTTCGCGTGGGGTCTCGTCGCGCTGACGGACGAGACGGCCGTGGTGCAGGGGCGGACCGTGTACCCGGGGGCGGAGACGTACCTGAACCTGTGGATCATCCGCTTCGCCCCGGACGGGCGGGCGTGCTCGTTCACGGAGTGGTTCATGGAGGAGCCGGCGGACTCGGTCTCCTGAGGGGCGCGGCTGCTGGAGGTCGCGAGACGCCGCTGCGCGGCTACTCGACCAGCAGGAGGCTCGCTGATCGAGTAGCGGCCGCAGGACGCGAACCGAGATCCGGCCGCAGGGCAGGGGTCAGAGCTGGGCGCCCGGGACGGCGAAGGTGTCGCAGTCGACGGCGTCGCCCTCGAAGCCGGCCTCGAACCAGCGCTGGCGCTGCTCGGCCGAGCCGTGGGTCCAGCCCTCGGGGTCGACCGTGCCGGTCGCCTGCTCCTGGATCCGGTCGTCGCCGACGGCCGCCGCCGCGCCCAGGGCGTCCTGGTACTCCTGCGCGGTGACCGGCTTGAGGTAGGGCGTGCCCGTCTCGTCGGGCACCGTCGAGGCGTCGCCGACCCACGCGCCGGCGAAGCAGTCGGCCTGCAGCTCGAGGCGCACCGAGTCGGAGTCGGGGCCGGTGCCGGAGCGGTCGGCCGACTCCATCGCGCCGGTCAGGTTCTGGATGTGGTGGCCCCACTCGTGGGCGAGGATGTACATCTGCGCGAGCGATCCGCCCGAGGTGTCGAACCGGGTCCGCAGCTCGTCGAAGAACTCGGTGTCGAGGTAGATCGTCTGGTCCGGCGGGCAGTAGAACGGTCCGACGGCCGCCGTCGCGCCGCCGCATCCGGTGCTCGTCTCGGTGTCGAAGACGATGACACCGCCCGGAGTCGTGTAGGTCGCGCCGATCGTGCCGGTCGCGGTGCCCCAGTAGCGGTCGAGCGACTCGGCGGCACCCTCGAGGCGGCAGTCGACCTCGGCGTTGGCGTCGGCGCCGCTGTCGCAGGCGACCGCGGTGCTGGTGATCTGCTCGGGCGACGTGCCGCCCCCGCCGACCAGACCGCCGAGCCCCGAGAGATCCACGCCGAGCAGCTGCGACAGCAGCGCGAGCACGACGACGACGCCCGCGCCGCCGCCGACGGCGATGCCCGTGGTGCGTCCGCGCCGGCGGACCTTGCCGCCGCTGAGCTGGGAGTCGTCGTTGAAGGTCATGCGGTCACGGTAGTGCTCCGGCGCCGCCCGCCGCCGGGGCTTGCGGAGGGGCGGCTCAGCCCCAGCGCGACTCGCTCGTGGCGCGGATGATCTCGAGCAGCGCGTCGCGCAGAGGCCCGTGCTCGAGGCTGCCCGGGAACATGTCGACCTCGAGCCGGTGCGCGCGCTGCCACGCCTCGGTGCCCTTCGCGGTCAGCGAGACGAGCTGGCGGCGGCGGTCGGCGGGGTCGCTCCTGCGCTCCACGTGACCCTCGCGCTCGAGCCGCTCGATGGTGCGCGACATGGTCTGCACCTCGACGTGGGCCGACGCGGCGAGCGCCTTCTGCGCCACGGGACCCTCCTGCAGCAGGTGGAGGACGATGAGGCCCGCGTGGGTCAGGCCGATCTCGGCGAGCGCGCCGTGCCAGGCGTGCTCGACCATCCGGGACGCCGTCGACAGCAGCCGGCCCGTGGGCCAGCTGTCCATCTCCGAGGCGGCGTCCGGGCGCATCCGCTCAGGATAGACCCGGCCGCCGGCCCCCTCGGCTCACTCCGCGAAACGGTCGGTCGCCTCGATGAGCGCGTCCAGGATGCCCGGCTCGTCGAACGCGTGGCCGGCGTCGGCGATGAGGTGGAAGTCGGCCTCGGGCCACACGCGGTGCAGGTCCCAGGCGGTGAACGCGGGGGTGCACATGTCGTAGCGGCCCTGGACGATGACCGCGGGGATGCGGCGCAGCACCTCCGCGTCGCGGATCAGCTGCCCCTCCTCGAACCAGCCCTTGTGCACGAAGAAGTGGTTCTCGATCCGCGCGAAGGCGAGCGCGAAGGCGGGATCGGACCAGGCCTCGATCATCTCGGGCTTCTGCAGGAGCGAGATGGTCGACGCCTCCCAGGTGGTCCAGGCGACGCCGGCCGGGCCGTGCACGGCCGGGTCCTCGTCGTGCAGGAGGCGATAGTACGCCTCGATGAAACTGCCGCGCTCGGAGGCTGGGACGACCGCGGTGTAGGACTCCCAGAGGTCGGGGTAGACGGCCGCCGCGCCGCCCTCGTAGAACCACTCGAGCTCGGCGCGGCGCAGGGTGAAGATTCCGCGGAGGACGATCTCGCTGACCCGATCCGGGTGCGTCTCGGCGTACGCGAGGGCGAGGGTCGAGCCCCAGGAGCCGCCGAGGACGAGCCAGGTGTCGATGCCGAGGTGCTCGCGCAGGCGCTCGATGTCGCCGACGAGGTACCAGGTGGTGTTCGTCGAGAGGTCCGCACCGGGCTCGCTCGCGTGCGGGGTCGAGCGTCCGCACATCCGCTGGTCGACGAGGACGATGCGGTACTTCGCGGGATCGAAGAGGCGGCGGTGGGCGGGCGAGGTGCCGGCGCCGGGGCCGCCGTGCAGGAACACGACGGGCTTGCCGTCAGGGTTGCCCGAGACCTCCCAGTAGACGGAGTGGCCGTCGCCGACGTCGAGCATGCCCGATTCGTAGGGCTCGATCTCGGGGTAGAGGGTGCGCATGATCGGCACTCTACGGAGTCGCAGTGGCGCGTTCGGCGATCTCGGCGGCGCGGTGCGGGATCGACCGGGCGCGGCGGTGCCTCCGCTCGATCGCCTGACCGGCGTAGGCGGCGGCCACGATCAGGGCGGCGCCGAGGGCACCGAGAGGCCCGATCGCCTCGCCCGCGAGTACCGTGCCGACCAGCAGCGCCCAGACCGGCTCGGTCCCCATCAGGATGCTCGCCCGCGACGCGGAGGTGCGCCGCACCGCCCAGAGCTGCACGACGAAGGCGAAGACCGAGCAGAGCAGACCCAGGAAGAGCACGTTCCCCCAGTCCGCCGCGTCGAGAGCGGCTGCCGCGGCCGGGAGGGAGGGGCCGGCGATGAGCGAGAACGCGACGGCGCAGACGAGCATCTGCACGAGCACCACGCCGAGCGTGCCGTCGGAGCGCCCCCTGGTCAGGTGCCCGCTCGCCGTGACGTGGACGGCGCGGACCACCGCGGCGGCGATCACCAGCGCATCACCCGGGGCGGGCGCACGGAGGCCGCCGTCCGAGACGAGCAGCGCCACTCCGACCACGGCCGCGACCGCGGCGACGAAGAACGAGCGCGGGAGCCAGGAGCGGGACGCGAGGCCCTCGAGCACCGGGGTCATCACCAGCGCGAGGCTGATCAGCAGGCCCGCGTTGGTGGCGGAGGTGAGGTGCACTCCCCAGGTCTCGAGGCCGATCACCGCGGCCTGCGAGCAGCCCAGCAGCGCGGCGATCGCGAGTCCCCGGCCGCGAGGGAGCCGCTCGCGGCGCGCGACGCAGAGCAGACCGGTCGCCGCCGCGGCGACGAGGAAGCGGAGGCCGACGGCCGCGGGCACACCGGTCTCGGCGGCCAGGTCCTTCGCTGCGAGGAAGCTCGCTCCCCAGACCGCGGCGACGCCGAGCAGGAGCAGATCGGCAACGGTGTCGGCGGAGCGGCGTGACGGCATGGGGCTACTGTCGAGGCCTGGACGATGAAGAACAACGGGCATCATCTTGATCGACGATGAAGGGAACGCTCATGGATCCGGCACGACTCCGTCTCCTCCGCGAGCTCGGCGACCGCGGGAGCGTCGCCGCCGTCGCCGCGGCGCTGCACGTCAGCGCCTCGGCCGTGTCGCAGCAGCTCGGCGCCCTGCAGGCCGGGATCCCGGTGCCGCTGACCGTGCGCAGCGGCCGCCGGCTCGTGCTGACCGAGGCAGGCGAGGCGCTGGCCGTTGCGGGTGCCCGCGTCGAGGAGGCGCTCGCCGAGGCCCGCGCGGCCGTCGGCTCGTTCCTCGAGCAGGACGACCGGCCCGTGCGCGTCTCGGCGTTCCACAGCGCCGGGCTCACGCTCTTCGGTCCGCTCCTGCGCGCCCTGGGCGAGGGCCAGCGGGTCGCGCTCGCCGACGCCGACGTCGCCCAGGACCGCTTCGCCGGGCTGACCGCCGATCACGACCTCGTGATCGCGCACCGCCTCGCCCACGATCCGGACTGGCCGACCGCGCGCCTCGTCGTCACTCCGCTGCTCGTCGAACCGCTCGACATCGCCCTGCACGCCGCGCACCCGCTCGCCGCGCAGTCGAGCATCCGGCCCGAGCAGCTCCGCGACGAACGCTGGATCTCGACGCACGAGGGCTTCCCCCTGGCGGGTGTGCTCGACCACCTCGGCGCGCTGGCGGGGCGGGCCCCGCGCATCGAGCACCGGATCAACGAGTTCTTCGTCGCCGCCGAGGTGGTCCGCACCGGCGCCGCGATCGCGGTCATGCCCCGGGTCACGGCGGCGGCGCTCGCCGTCGACGGCATGGTGCTGCGGCCGGTGGACGGAGTGGCGCTCGTCCGTCACGTGGACGTGCTCGCCCGGCCCGACGCGCTCGCGCACGCCCCGGCGCGGCGGGTGCTCGCGGTGCTGCAGGAGGTGTCCGCCCGCTGACTCCTACCGCGCACGCAGGACCCGCGCCTACGCTCGGCGGCATGAGCACGCAGCGCACGCCGGTGAAGGTCACGGTCACGGGAGCGGGGGGCGCCATCGGCTACGCCCTGCTGTTCCGCATCGCCTCGGGTCAGATGCTCGGGCCGGACGTGCCCGTGCGGCTGAACCTCCTCGAGATCCCGGCCGGGCTGCGCGCCGCCGCCGGGACGGCCCTCGAGCTGCAGGACGGGGCCTTCCCGCTCCTGGACGGGATCGAGGTGACGGACGACGCCGCCGCGGCCTTCGACGGTGCGAACGTCGCGTTGCTGGTCGGCGCCCGCCCGCGCTCGGCGGGGATGGAGCGGGCCGACCTGCTCGCGGCGAACGCGGGGATCTTCGGACCGCAGGGCGCCGCGCTGAATGCGCACGCCGCCGACGACATCCGGGTGCTGGTGGTCGGCAACCCGGCCAACACGAACGCCTGGATCGCCCGGGCGAGCGCCCCGGACATCCCGCACGGCCGCTTCACCGCGATGACCCGGCTCGACCACAACCGCGCAGTGGCGCAGCTGGCCGCGAAGCTGGATGCGCCGGTCGGCTCGGTCGCGGGCGTCGCGATCTGGGGCAACCACTCCGCCTCGCAGTACCCGGACGCCACGCACGCGAGCGTCGACGGGCGTCCGGTGACCGAGCTGGTCGACTCCGCGTGGCTGCACGACGAGTTCGAGCCGCGCGTCGCGAAGCGCGGCGCCGAGATCATCGAGGTGCGCGGCGCGTCCTCGGCGGCCTCGGCCGCATCCGCCGCGATCGACCACGTTCACGACTGGGTGACGGGGACCGACTGGACGTCGGCCGCCGTCGAGTCGGACGGGTCCTACGGAGTGGAGGAGGGGCTGATCTCGTCGTTCCCGGTCCGCTCGGTCGACGGCGAGTGGCGGATCGTCGAGGGGCTCGAGATCGACGAGTACTCGCGGCGCAAGATCGACGAGTCGGTGCTGGAGCTGCGGGCCGAGCGCGACGCAGCGCAGGCGTACCTGCGGCACTGAGTCCGGGGCCCCGAGCCCGCCCCGCGCTCAGTGCCGCGGCGCCTTCTCGGGACGCGGGAGGGTGCCGTCGGCGCGGGCCGCCTCGTACCAGGCGCGCGCCTCCTCCTGCCGCGTCTGCTCGGCACCGGTCGCGATCGCCGCGCGCAGGTGCTCGGGGCCGTACCCGAACGCCGCGACGAGGGCGCCGGCGTGCGGGCGGAGGCGGGCCAGCAGCCGGTCGATGTAGGAGGTCACCGCGACGGCGCGCTGCGACGAGAGCCGGCCGTGCAGCAGGTACCAGTCGAGGTGCTCCTCGATCAGGCCGAGGCCGAACAGGTCGCGGAGCCACGTCAGGACGGTGCGGGTGCCCTCGTCCTCGATCCGGGACAGCGCGTCGGTGAACGCCTCCCACTGGAGCAGCTGGGCGTGCGCGCGAGCCGCCTCGATCAGCTGGTCCTGGTGAGCGTTGAACAGGCGGGCCGCATCGTCGGCCGGGAGCTTCGACGCCGATCGGAGCCGCGACGCGATGCCCGAGACCATGGTCTCGACGCGGCCGGTGAGCAGCTCGCGCTGGTCCTCGCGGAGCTGACCGACGGAGCGGGCGGTGGATCCGCGGTCCGAGACGACCTGCGCGAGACGGCGGAGCCGCGAGGTGTCGACGGTCGCCTCCGCCACCTGCCCGACGGCGTAGCGCGCCAGCTCGGTGGGCTGGGCGTCCTTGAAGCGGCGCCCGACGTCGGTCAGCAGTCGCTTCGCGACGAGCTGCAGGAGCACGGTGTTGTCACCCTCGAAGGTGACGTAGACGTCGAGGTCGGCGCGCAGCTGCGTGAGCCGGTTCTCGGCGAGGAAGCCCGCTCCTCCGCAGGTCTCGCGCGCCTCCTGGAGGGTGTCGAGGGCGTGCCAAGTGGAGAGCGCCTTGAGGCCGGCGGCGAGGGTCTCGAGGTCCTGGCGCGACTCGTCGGTGTCGTTCGCGCCCGAGAAGACGTCGTCGAACGCGCGCAGGAGCGTGTCGTGCGCGAATCCGGCCGCGTAGGTCGTGGCGAGGCGCGGGAGCAGCCGGCGCTGGTGGCGCTGGTAGTCGAGGAGCACCTCCTCGCGCTCCCCTCCCCCGGTGAACTGCCGGCGCTGGTCGCCGTAGGTCACGGCGATCGCCAGGGCGATGCGGGAGGCGGCGACGGCGGCTCCGTCGAGCGAGACTCGGCCCTGCACGAGGGTGCCGAGCATGGTGAAGAAGCGTCGGCCGGGGCTCGCGATGGGCGAGGAGTAGGTGCCGTCGGCGGTGACGGAACCGTAGCGGTTCAGCAGGTTCTCACGGGGCACGCGGACGTGGTCGAAGTGCAGGCGGCCGTTGTCGATGCCGTTCAGACCGCCCTTCAGGCCGTCGTCCTCTCCGCCGATCCCGGGGAGGAACGCACCGGTCTCGTCGCGCAGGGGCACGAAGAACGCGTGGACGCCGTGGCCGACCCCGCGGGTGACGAGCTGGGCGAAGACGACGGCGGCGCGGCCGTCGATCGCGGCGTTGCCGAGGTAGTCCTTCCACGCCGCGCGGAATGGGGTGTTGAGCACGAAGTCGCCGGTCTGCTCGTCGAAGGTCGCGCTGGTCGCGATCGAGGCGACGTCGGAGCCGTGACCCGTCTCGGTCATCGCGAACGCGCCCGGGATCTCGAGGTTCATGATGCCCGGCAGCCACTTCTCGTGGTGCTCGCGGGTGCCGAGGTGCAGGACGGCCGCACCGAAGAGGCCCCACTGCACGCCGGACTTGATCTGCAGCGACGGGTCGGCGGTGACCAGCTCCTCGAAGCCGGCGATGTTGCCGCCGTGATCGGCGCCTCCGCCGAGGTCGGCCGGGAACGCGCGCAGCACGCCCTTCTCGGCGGCGAGGAGGCGCATCTGCTGCGTCACCCGCGCGCGGTGCTCGGCCATGGGGAGGCCGGCCTCGCCGTGGAGCTCGGGGCGAGCGGTCAGCGCGCGGGACGCGAGGCGCTGCTCCTTCCACTCGCCCAGCAGCAGCTCGCCGAGGGCGGCGACGTCGACGGAGGGCGAACCGTCCTCGTCGAGGCGGGCGTCGACCTCGGTTCCGAGCGCGTCGATCGGAGGAGTGGGCGCGATGGCCCCGGCGCGGGAGCGGCGCCGGCGGGACGTGCCGGTCGCGGCCTTCTCGGCGGCGTCCGCGGCGGAGCGGGGGCGGGGAGCAGTGGTGACCATGAGTGGAGGATCCCTTCGACCGGCCGCGTGCGACCGGAGCGGTGGGCCCGGTCGCTCCCCCGAAGCGTCGTGGATCAGGAGGCGGTCACTGCACGGTAGGTCGCTCTCGCGGAAGGCGGAAAGGTTCCGTCGCGGGCCGACAAACAGGGACGGGCGGAGGCGGCGGCGCGTTGTCGGAAGCGGCCAGGCGGGGCGTCGGCCGCGTGCTGCGGGCCCGTGAGTAGGCTCGCGGTATGAGCGAGCCGCCGCTTCCTCCGCCCCCGCCGCCGCGCCGCGAACCGGAGCGCCCCGCGCCCGCCGCGGTCGTCGATCAGCGCCCGGCGGGACCGGGCACGCCCTGGACTGCTGCGCGCGCCCGGCGGCCGGTGCGGGTCTGGGATCTGGTGCTCACGATCGTGCTGCTGGCGGGCGAGTTCGTGCTGACCGCGCTGCTGTCGTACTTCGGGCTGTTCCTCGCGATGGCGAGCGACGCCTGCATGGGCGGGAACGACTGCGACTCGGGGCTGATCGGCGGCGGAGTCCTCGTCGCCGCGGGCGGCGTGTGGATCGGGATGCTCGTGGCACTGGTGGTGTCGATCGTGCTGCTGATCCAGCGGAGGATCACGTTCTGGGTGCCGATCGCGGGCACGGTGCTCTCGTTCGTCGCGACGATCGTCGGCGCGGGGATGGCGATGGCCGGGACGGGCACGTGAGCGGGCAGCCTCCGTCTCCGCCTGCTCCGGGTCCCCGGCGCCCGATTCGGGTGTGGGACCTCGTCCTCACGATCGCGCTGCTCCTGGCCGAGGTCTGCGTGACGCTGCTGCTGACCTACGTCGGCGCATTCTCGGGCATGGCGAGCGACGGCTGCATGGGCCGCGACGATTGCGACTTCACGCTGCTCAACTGGGGCGTCCTGATCGCGGCGGGCGGGGTGTGGATCGGGATGCTCGCCGCGGTCGTCGCGTCGATCGTGCTGCTGCTGCGGCGGAGGATCGCGTTCTGGGTGCCGATCGCCGGGACGGTGCTGTCGTTCGCCGCCACCGTGATCGGCATCTGGATGGTGACGGTCAGCACGGACTGACCGTCGCTCAGTAGCTGTCCCAGCCCGGCTCCCAGTCGGGCTCGTCCGGCGGCACCCAGTCGTCCTCGGGCGGGGCGGAGGAGACCGGCGGGCCCGAGGCGCGCTCGGACGAGCCGCCGCCGAACGCGGGGCGTGCGCCCTTCGCCGCGGCACCACCGGAGCGGGCGGCACCCAAGCGCGCGGGGCGTCGGGGAGCCGATTCCTCCTGGTTCGTGTCGGGCTCGGCGATCTCGGGGGTCTCGCCGGCGACGACGGCGAGCACCGCGGCTCCGTAGGTGAGGAGCTTCTTCTGGCCGACGCCGCCGATGATGCTGAGCGCGTCGATCGTGGCGGGCTCGGCGGTCGCGATCTCGCGGAGGGTGGCGTCGTTGAAGACGATGTACGCGGGCACCGACTGGGCGCGGGCCTGCGCGGCACGCCACTCGCGGAGGCGCTCGAACAGCGGCTGCGCCTCGGTCGGCAGGTCGGACACGGTGGAGCGACCGGAGCGCGAGGATCCGCTCGAGCGGGCGGGCTTCTCGGGCTCCTGGCGCAGCTCGACCTTGCGCTCGCCGCCGAGGACGGAGCCGGACGCCGGAGTGATGACGAGCGTGCCGAAGCCGTCGTCGTTCACCCCCAGCAGGCCCTGCGCGAGCAGCTGGCGCGCGACTCCGCGCCACTGGGTGTCGCTCAGGTCGGCGCCGATGCCCCAGGTCGACAGCGCGTCGTGACCGTGCTGGGTGGTGCGCGGGGTGGTCTTGCCGCGGAGGATGTCGATGACGTGGCCGGCGCCGAACTGCTGGTTGCGCTCGCGCTTGAGCCGGACGACGGTCGAGAGGAACTTCTGCGCGGCGACCGTGCCGTCCCACGAGGCGGGCGGCTCGAGGCAGGTGTCGCAGTTGCCGCAGGCCGTGCTCTCCTGGCCGAAGTAGGCGAGCAGGTTCACGCGGCGGCACTGCACCGTCTCGGACAGCGCGAGCATCGCGTCGAGGTGCGCGGACATCCGGCGGCGGTGGGCGAGGTCGCCGGGCGACTCGTCGATCATGCGGCGCTGCTGCACGACGTCCTGCAGGCCGTAGGCGAGCCACGCGGTGGACGGGAGGCCGTCGCGGCCGGCGCGGCCCGTCTCCTGGTAGTAGCCCTCGACCGACTTGGGCAGGTCGATGTGCGCGACGAAGCGGACATCGGGCTTGTCGATGCCCATGCCGAACGCGATGGTGGCGCAGACGATCACTCCCTCCTCGCGGAGGAAGCGCGACTGCGCGGCGGCGCGGACGCGGGCGTCGAGACCGGCGTGGTACGCCACGGCGTCGAAGCCGGCGCCGCGCAGGGCCTCTGCCGTGGCTTCGACGCTCTTGCGCGACAGGGCGTAGACGATGCCGGCGTCGTCGGCGTGCTCGCGGCGGAGGAAGTCGATCAGCTGCTTGCGGGGCTCGACCTTGTTGACGATCCGGTACTGGATGTTGGGCCGGTCGAAGCTCGAGACGAAGTGCCGGGCCTCGCCCATGTGCAGCCGCGTGGTGATCTCGCGGTGCGTCGCCTCGGTGGCCGTGGCGGTGAGCGCGATGCGCGGGACGTCGGGCCAGCGCTCGGCCAGCTCGCCGAGGGCGAGGTAGTCGGGCCGGAAGTCGTGGCCCCACTGGCTCACGCAGTGCGCCTCGTCGATGGCGAAGAGGGCGATGCGGCCGCGGGCCAGGAACTGCTTCATGCCCTCGTTGCCGAGGCGCTCGGGGGCGACGTAGAGCAGGTCGAGCTCGCCGTCGAGGTACGCGCGCTCGACGCGGGCGCGCTCACCCGGGTCCTGGGTGGAGTTGAGGAACTCGGCGCGGACGCCGTTGGCGCGCAGGGCGTCGACCTGGTCCTGCATGAGGGCGATGAGGGGCGAGACGACCACTCCGGTGCCTTCGCGGACGATCGACGGGATCTGGTAGCAGAGCGACTTGCCGCCGCCGGTGGGCATCAGGACGACGGCGTCGCCGCCTCCGATGACCTGCTCGACGATCTGCTCCTGCTCGCCGCGGAACGAGGAGTAGCCGAAGACCTTCTCGAGGATCGCCTGCGCGGGCGTCTGAGAACCGGGCTGCTCGGCGAGCGGGAGGGCGGTCGCGGTGGTCTCTGTCACCCGGGGAACTCTACCCGCCGCCTCCGACGGCGCTCCGGGTCCGACGGAGGCTGGGGAGAGCTCTCGGAAGGCGCGGCTGGGGAGGAGTCAGAGCTCGGTGACGGTCTTCGTGTCGCCGTCCCAGAAGCGCGCGCCTGCGAGGCCGACCGTGAACGGCTCGCCCAGCAGCGGGACGGCCTCGGCGAGCTGCTCGGCGCGGAGGCGGCGCGAGACGCTCACGTGCGGTGTCCACGACTCCGGGAGCGACGTGGGGACGCCTCCCGGGACCGCGGCGACCGTGCGTCGGTGCAGCGCGTCGAGGGTCGGCGAGCGGACGACGCCCCAGGCGAGCACGAAGCGGCCCGCGTGCGGGAAGAGGAGGACGGCGCCGAGGTCGACGGCCGCGGGGAGCGGGCCGAGGGCGCCGGTCGCCGGGCAGGGCAGCTCGGGGCCGGCGACGAGCGTGATGTGGGGGCGGTTGCTGTCGGAGCGGTGCAGGGCGAGGCTCGGGACGCCGGCGGCCTCGAGCGCCTCCCACTGGCCGCGGACGCGCGCCTCGGACTCGTGGTCGAGCAGGAGTTCGACGCTGCGCATCCGTCCATCCTGCCGCGGCGGGCGAGGGGCGGCGCGGGCTCGCCGTTCCGCAGGAGTTGCGGTAACGGCGCACGCTTCCCGCAACTTCTGGCGGATCGACGGGCCCGAGGTCGGACGACGATGTCGAGTGCGCAGGAGTTGTCGTAGTGGAGCTCGAGTACGACGACTTCCGAGGAGTCGGCGGGGTGGGAGGGGCGGGCGCCTCTGCGCCGCCCTGCTTCCGCAGGAGTTGCGGTGACGGCGCGCGCTTCCCGCAACTTCTGGAGGATGGACGGGCCCGAGCGTCGGCGACGACGTCGAGTGCGCAGGAGTTGTCGTACTCGAGCTCGAGTACGACGACTTTCGAGGAGTCGGCGGGGCGTGGCGGCGCGTCAGCCGACCGTCACCAGGGTGGCGAAGAGCTCCGGGGCGCGGCGGTCGACGAGGCGGCCGCCGAGGCGGATGCCGAGCACGGCGAGGAGGCCGCCGACGACGACGGCGAGCGCCAGCGACACGAGTCCGAGCGCGACGTCGTCGCCGACGAGCGCGATCGCTCCGACGACGATCGACGGGAGCGAGAGCACCGCGGTCGCGCCCATGCTGGCGAGCATCACGACGCTCGAGATCATGCCCGAGCCGGGCGGCGTCTTGAGCGGGCTGTCGCCCGGCGCGGGCACGGGGTAGACGACCAGCGCGGAGGCGATGCTCGACACTCCGAAGCCGCTCAGCACGAGGGCGAGCGAGAGTCCCAGGATCGCGGGGATCGCCTCCGGTCGCCCCGCGTAGACGCACGTGCCGACGGCGACGATCACCACGGCGGGGACGCCCACGATCGCGGCGGCGATGACGCGGCCGGCGCGGTCGGCCGCCCCCGTCACTCCGGCGCTGACGTGCGCGGCCCACGCGGTGCCGTCGTAGGAGACGTCGGCGCAGAGGGTCACTCCGAAGATCAGGCCGATGAAGACGGCCGAGAAGATGGCGATGGTGCTTCCTCCGCCGCCGATCGCGCCGTAGAAGACCGTGAGGACGACGATCGCGGGCACGACGAGCAGGCCGCGGCTGTAGCGCGGGTCGCGCCACCAGTAGCCGAGGGCGCGGGCGGCGATCGCCCCGGTCGGGGTGCCGGGGAAGCGGCCGAACAGGCCGATGCCGGCCGATCCGGAGGCGGTGCCGGACGCGGAGGCGGCGGGCTCGCGCAGGGCGCGGCGCAGCGCGCGCGACCAGGCCCACACGACGACCGCGAGGGTGGCGACCCCGATCGCGAAGCGGGCGAGCGCGGCGAGCCACTCCCCCGCGACGATCGAGCCCGGGACCGCCCAGATCGCGCCGAGCGGCGACCAGCCCAGGGCCGAGGCGACCACGGGCAGCACGTCGATGCCGTCGCGGACCACGTTCATCACTCCGATGAGCAGGGGCCCGAGCAGGATCATGACGACGAGCACCACGCCGCCGATCACCTCGCGGTAGCGGCGGCTCGAGCCGAGGCCCGTGGTGAGGGCGCCGATCAGGCGCGACGCCACGACGCAGGTGGCGACTCCGATCGCGGCGCAGACGAGCGCGGGCAGGACGCCGATCGGAGCGCTCCACCAGGCGGCCGCGGTCGCGAGGGCGCCGAGGGTGGTGACGATGCCGGGGATGCCGGCGAGGCCCGCCGCGGCGAGGCCCAGCATCAGGGTCTTCAGTGGGATCGGGAAGGTGGCGAGCGTCGAGAGGTCGAGGCTCTGATCCGAGCCCGACACGAAGATCGGGCCCAGCACCCAGCCCAGCAGCAGCACGGAGCCGCCGAGCACGATCGCGGCGTTCACGAGCGCGGGATCGGTGCCGCCGAGCGCGACGAGGCCGACGACGACCAGGCCGAGGACGAAGACCGCGTACAGGCCGCCGAAGATCACCCCGATCAGCTGCCACACGTTGCGCGTGAGCGCGTTGCGCAGCAGGAGCAGTCGCAGCCTCAGGAGATGCGCAACCATGCCGGTCCCTCCTGGTGGGTGCGGCCGCCGACGAGCTCGACGAAGCGCTCCTCGAGGCTCGAGCCGGCGCGCACCTCGGCGAGCGTGCCCGCCGCGAGGACGCGACCGTCGGCGATGACGGCGACGCGGTCGCACATCCGCTCGACCAGGTCCATCGAGTGGCTCGAGACGATGACCGTGCCTCCGGAGGCGACGAAGCCGGTGAGGATGTCGCGGATGTTCGCCGCCGACACCGGGTCGACCGACTCGAACGGCTCGTCGAGCACCAGGAGTCGCGGGGCGCGCACGAGCGCGCAGGCGAGCGCGATCTTCTTGGTCATGCCTGCGGAGTAGTCGACGACGAGGGTGCGATCGGCCGGATCCAGGCCGAGCAGCTCGAGCAGGTCGTCGGCGCGCTGCAGGACCGTGGGGCGGTCGATGCCGCAGAGCAGGCCGTAGTAGGTGATGAGCTGGAGTCCGGTGAGGCGGTCGAACAGTTTCACTCCGTCGGCCAGCACGCCGATCAGGCGCTTGGCCTCGAGCGTCCGCGTCCAGACGTCGACCTCGTGGATCGTGACCACGCCCTCGTCGGGACGCAGCAGCGCGGTCGCCATCGAGAGCGTCGTCGTCTTGCCCGCGCCGTTCGGGCCGACCAGGCCGAAGAAGGAGCCGGCGGGCACGTCGAGGTCGATGCCCTTGACCGCCTCCTTGTCACCGAAGCGCTTGCGGAGGCCGCGGATCCGCAGGGCGATCTCGCCGGAGCGGCCCGACGCGTCCGGGGCGGCCCAGGAGGGGGCGGCGGCGGGCCCGTCGGTCGCGTCGTCGCCGGGAGTGATCCCGTTCGTCCCGTCCATGAGAGTCCCTTCGGTGCGAACCGCGGGCCGCGGTGGGCGGCCGCTCGTTCCACGGTAGCCACGCCACTCGGCCCGAGGCATCCGCCGCCGGAGGGATCCAGCACCGGAGGCATCCGGCACCGGAGGGATCCGGCGCGCCTACGCTGACTCCATGCCCACCCTCCTCCTCGTCCGGCACGGGCGCACCACCGCGAACACCGCCGGGATCCTGGCCGGCCGCACCGCCGGGGTCCGGCTCGACGACGTCGGACGCGCGCAGGCAGTCCGCACCGGCGAGCGCCTCGCTGCGGTGCCGCTCGCAGCCCTCGTGACGAGCCCGCTCGAGCGCTGCCGGCAGACCTCGCGCGCGATCCTCGACCGCCAGGAGGCGCCTCCGGAGCCCGTCGTCGAGAAGGGCGTCACCGAGGCCGACTACGGGCAGTGGTCGGGGCGGCACCTGCTCGACCTGGCGAAGGAGCCGCTGTGGGCGACGGTGCAGAACCAGCCCTCGGCGGTCGTGTTCCCGGGCGGCGAGGGGCTCGCGGCGATGCAGGCGCGCGCGGTCGCGGCGATCCGGAGGCACGACGCGGCGGTCGCGGAGCGGCACGGACCGGGTGCGGTGTGGGCGGCGGTCAGCCACGGCGACACGATCAAGGCGATCCTGGCCGACGCGCTGGGCATGCACCTCGACCTCTTCCAGCGGCTGTCGGTCGGACCGGCGTCGGTGTCGATCATCCGCTACGGCGCGGGACGGCCCGAGGTCGTCGCGATGAACACGGAGGCGGGCGATCTCGGCTGGCTGCGGGCGGCGGCGGCCCCCGCGGCCGATGCGCCGGTCGGCGGCGGGGCGGGCCACGAGTAGGTCCCGCCCTCGGATCCCGATCAGCCAAGGCGCGGGAAGCGGCTCCTAGACTGGGGACATGCCTCTCGTCCACGCGTTCGACTGGCCCGACCGGATCGTCGTCGGCACCGTCGGCTCGCCCGGTTCGCGCTCCTTCTACCTCCAGGCCCGCACCGGGCCCCGCGTGGTGAGCGTCGGACTCGAGAAGCAGCAGTCGGCGCTCCTGGCCGAGAAGATCGACGAGATCCTCGACCAGCTGATGGCCGCCGAGGGCAACCCGGCGAGCGTCCCGGCCGGCACCCCCGCCGAGCTCGTCGACAACGAGCCGCTCGACCAGCCGGTGGAGCCGGAGTTCCGGGTCGGCGGGCTCAGCCTCGGCTGGGATCCGACGACCGCGCAGATCGTGATCGAGGCGTTCCCGCTGACCGAGGCCGACGAGTCGGCCGAGGAGGCGGAGCCCGAGGAGATGGTCGTGCTGCGGATCCCCGTCGGCACCGCTCGCGCCTTCGCCAAGCGCACCCTCGAGGTCGTGGGCGCCGGGCGTCCGCTGTGCCCGCGCTGCGGCGATCCGATGGACCCCGACGGGCACGACTGCCCGCTCGCATGAGCGACGGCGCGGAGCCGACCGACGACGGCGAGCTCATGAGCGGTGCGCTCGAGCTCACCGGGCGGATCACCACGGCCTCCAACGCCACGTTCCTCGCGCGGATCGGCGACACGTCGGTGGTCTACAAGCCCGTGTCCGGCGAGAAGCCGCTCTGGGACTTCCCCGACGGGGACCTCGCGGGCCGGGAGGCGGCCGCGTACCTCGCCTCCGAGGCGCTGGGCTGGAACGTGGTGCCGCGGACGTGGCTCCGCGACGGGCCGCTCGGCCCCGGCATGGTGCAGCTCTGGCAGGACATCGACCCCGAGCAGGACGCGGTGGACCTGGTGCCGTCGGCGGAGGTCGCCGAGGGTTGGCGGCACGTGCTCGACGGCAGCGACGAGCAGGACCGCGACGTCTCGCTCGTGCACGAGGAGTCGGCGGCGCTGCGGCGGATGGCGGTCTTCGACGTGGTCGTCAACAACGCCGACCGCAAGGGCGGGCACGTGCTCGCCATGCCCGACGGGCACCGCTACGGCGTCGACCACGGCCTGACGTTCCACGTCGAGCACAAGCTGCGCACGGTGCTGTGGGGCTGGATCGGCGAGCCGCTGACGGCCGACGAGATCGACGCGCTGGGACGCCTCCGGAGCGCGGTGGACGGGCCGCTCGGCACGGCGCTGTCGGAGCTGCTGCTGGACGAGGAGATCGAGGTGCTGGGGCGGCGCTGCGACCGGCTGCGCTCCTCCGGCCGGTTCCCGGCGCCGCGGGGCGGCGTGCCCGCGGTGCCGTGGCCGCTGTTCTGAGGCGGACTGCGACGCCCGCCTAGAAGGCCCAGCCGCGGCCGAACATCTCGTCGCCCGTGGCGCGCCCGCCGTCGGAGCGGTCGCGCGAGCCGAGGTACGAGCTCACGACCGCCGCCCCCAGGTCGTCGGCCTCGGGGTTCACGACCGTGCCGCCGGCTCGCCTCGCGAGCGAGTCGAGGAACCGCGCGAGCCCGGGGTCGTCGCCGAGGCGGAAGAACGTGGTGTGCGCGCCGAGCCGCACGGAGGCGTCGAGCTCGCGCACCGAGACGGCGATGGTCATCGCGTCGGGCGGGTAGTCGAAGAAGACGTCGCCGGCGGGCTCGAGGTGCGCGGTCGGCTCGCCGTCGGTGACGATCAGCAGCACCGGCTGGGCGTTCGGGTGCTTGCGGAAGTGCCGGTTGGCCAGCAGCAGGGCGTGGTGCAGGTTCGTGCCCTTCTCCCACTCCGCGTCGAGGCCGACGAGCTGCTCGATGCCCATGACCTCGGCCTGGCGTCCGAACGCGATCATCTGCAGCTCGTCGCCGCGGAACCGGCTCGTGATGAGCGTGTGCAGGGCGAGGGCGGTGCGCTTCATCGGCACCCAGCGGCCGTCCATCGCCATCGAGAAGGAGGTGTCGACGAGCAGGGCGACGCAGGCCTGCGTGCGCGCCTCCGTCTCCTGCACCTCGACGTCGCCGATCTCGATGCGCACGCCGGATGCCGTCGAGCGGCCCTCGCCGGCGGTGCGGGTGAGCGTGTTGGTGATCGTGCGCGGGAGGTCCCAGGCCTCGGTGTCGCCGAACTCCCAGGCGCGCGTCGCTCCGGAGCGCTCGCCCGCGGCACCCGCCCGGCGCACGTCGCGCGCGCCCTGGCGGCCCGACATCGTGTCGGCGATGTCGCGCAGCAGGGACTTGCCCAGCTGCCGCATGGCCTTGGGGCTGAGGGCGAGCGAGCCGTCGGAGCCGCGGCGCAGGGTGCCGGAGTCGCGCAGCGCCCGCTCCAGCTGCTTCAGCGTCTGCGCGTCGACCGCCGCGTCGTCGCCGAGGCGCCGGGCGAGCAGGTCGAGGTCGAGGTCGTCGAGCTGCGAGCCGTTCTGCGACTGCGCGAGCTGGTCGGCCAGCGCGTCGAGGTCGGCGAGCTCCTGGAACACCCCGGTGCCGTCGCCGAGGCCGAGTCCCTCCTCGCCGTCCATCCGCTCGGAACCGCCCCAGTCCTCGCCGGGGCGCAGGCCCCGCAGGGTCTCGTCGAGCTTCCCGAGCGACTGCATCAGCTCGGGGGTGCCGAAGGCCTGCTGCGCGAGGGCGTCGAGCTCGTCGCGCTGCTCCTGGGTCATGGAGTTGCGCATCCGCTGCGCCGCGGCCGCTCGGGCGGCGAGGGCGTCGATCAGCTCGTCGACGGTGCGGGGGTTCTCGGGGAAGTACTCGCCGTGCTGCGCCAGGAACGCGGCGAACTGCTCCGGAGTGTCCTCGCCGCGGGCGTGCGCCTCGAGCAGGTCGTTGAGGTCGCGGAGCATCGCGTCGATCGCGGCGCGGTCCTCGTCGCTCGCGTTCTGGAGGGCCTGCTTCATGCCGGCGAAGCGCTGCTCGAGCATCTCGGCGCCGAGGAGCTGCTTGATCCGCTCGAAGTCGGCCCGCGCCTCGGGGCTCCGCCACGCGTAGTCGCCGAGCTCGGAGACGGCCGCGGCGGCGGACGGCGGCAGGCTGTCGAGCTGGATCTCGGCGAGCGCCCGGTCGCCGTCGTCCATCCGCGTGTCGCGGGCGAGCTGCTTGCGCTCAGCGAGGACCGCCTCGTCGAGCAGCTCCCGGACCTCGCGGAGCGTGCCGTCGAGGTTGTGCTTCTGCGCGAGGTCGCGCCGGCGCTCGGCGACGCGCTGCCCCAGGTCGTCGAGACCGAAGGTGTCGCGGCCGCCGCGACGGAGGAACTCGCGGAGGGCGCGCTCGGGCGAGGTGCCGGCCATGACGTCCTGGCCGATCGCCTCGAGAGCCTCGGCGAGGTCGACGGGCGGGGCCAGCGGATCCGGTCCACCGCGGTACTCGGAGTAGCGGGCGTCGCGGTGCAGGCGGCGGTTGGTCCGGCGCGCCGGCTCAGCCATACACGGCCTCGCCGCCGCCGGTCTCCTTGCTCAGGCGCCGCGAGAGGTACAGGCCCTCGAGGGCGAGCTCGACCGCTCCGGCCCGCTGCCCCTCGTTCGTCGCGCCCAGGCGCTCGGCCAGATCCTCGTAGACGGTGGCCTCGCCCAGCAGCGGGAGGCCGGCGAGGAACTCGCGCGCGGTCACCTGCTCTCCGGTCGTGATCATGGCGCCGTCCTCGACGGCGGTGACGAGCGGGCCGAGGTCGATGCCGCGCAGGTGCGCGCGCACCGTCTCGGCGGTGGCCTGGCGCAGCAGGTGCTCGAGGATCTCCTCCTCGCGCCCCTCCTCCCCCGACTCGAACTCGATCTTGCCGCCGAGCACGTCGACCGCGGTCTCGAGGTCGATGGGACGGGCGACGGCCTCGGCCTCGCCCCGCCGGGTGGCGCGGTGCAGCGCGGCCGCGGCGATCGTCTCGGCGCCGGCGATGGCGAAGCGGGCGCTCACTCCGCTGCGCTGGTCGACGGAGCTCGACTCGCGCAGGGCCCGGGTGAAGCGGGCGAGGATCTCGATGAGCGCGTCGGGCACGGTCGCGACGAGGTCCGCCTCCTGCCGGATCACGGCGATCTCGTCGTCGAGCTCGGTCGGGTAGTGCGTGCGGATCTCGGCGCCGAAGCGGTCCTTCAGCGGAGTGATGATGCGGCCGCGGTTCGTGTAGTCCTCGGGGTTCGCGCTGGCGACGACGAGCACGTCGAGCGGGAGGCGGAGGACGTAGCCGCGGATCTGGATGTCGCGCTCCTCCATCACGTTGAGCATCGCGACCTGGATGCGCTCGGCGAGGTCGGGCAGCTCGTTGATCGCGACGATGCCGCGGTGGCTGCGCGGGATGAGGCCGAAGTGGATGGTCTCGGGGTCGCCCAGGCTGCGGCCCTCGGCCACCTTCATCGGGTCCACGTCGCCGATGAGGTCGGCGACGCTGGTGTCGGGAGTGGCGAGCTTCTCGACGTAGCGCTCCTCGCGCGAGCGCCAGGCGACGGGCAGGTCGTCGCCGAGCTCTTCGGCGCGGCGGATGCTGACCGTGGTGATCGGCTCGTAGGGGTGCTCGCCGAGCTCGGAGCCGGCGATGACCGGCGACCACTCGTCGAGGAGGCCGTTGAGGGTGCGCAGGAGCCGGGTCTTGCCCTGGCCGCGCTCGCCCAGCAGCACGATGTCGTGGCCGGCGATCACCGCGCGCTCGACCTGCGGGATCACGGTGTCGGCGAATCCGTGCAGCCCCGGCCACGGGTCGCGGCCCTCGCGCAGGGCGTCGAGCAGGTTGTCGCGGATCTCGGTGCGGAGGCTCTTCTGCACGTGCCCGGAGGCGCGGAGCTGGCCGAGGGTCTGGATCGTCGGGCGCATCACCCCGGCAACGCTACGCCTGGGCGTCGGCGCATGGCGGAGGTGTGCGGAAGTCGGCCGGGCGGGGATCGTGGTCCGCGGCTCGCGCCCCTCGTCCGGGGCTCTTGCCGAGCGGGGTCCGCCCGAGTAAGTTCCTTGATGATCAAACTAGATCGCGCGTGACCGGTTACCCGACCTCGACCGCGCATCACCCTCTCGGCGCATCCGAAGCGCCGACGAGGGCGCGACAACTCCCCCTCAACCGGCCTCCCTGGATCTTCGGCCGGACCGCCCCCATACCCGAGATGAGGCGCAGCCGTGCCCGAAAACGCTGCCACCGAGACCCTGACCATCCTCCGCGACCTGCTCGGCGCGCTCGAGACGCCCGGCGCCCTGAACCCCGGGTTCGCGGCGCACCTCGGTGCGCAGGTGCGCGCCGCACTCGGCGACGAGCACGCCCTGCTGGTCTCCCGGGCCGCCTGAGCGCGGCGGGCGTCACACCCGCCCAGTGAAGGCGGTGCGGCGGCCGATGACCGTCAGGAGCAGGGCGAGCACTCCGAGCGCCGCCATCAGCACCGGCAGCACCAGCGCGTCGAACGCGCCCAGGAGCACCGCTCCGAGGATCCCCGCGGCGAAGATCGCGAGGTTGAACGCGACCGGCAGGAACGCGTTCGCGACGTCGGAGTCGGCTCCGCCCGCCTTCGTCAGCGCGGCCTGCAGCTGAGCGGACGCGCCGCCGAAGCCGACGCCCCAGAGCACGGCGCCCGCGACGATCACGGTGCCCGAGTCTCCGGCGAGCAGCAGGAGCACGGCGGCGAGCACGAACACGGCGACGCTGCCGTGCAGCAGCGGGCGCGACCAGCGGTCGATCAGGAGCGCCGTGAGCGCGACTCCGGCGACCGAGGCGATGCCGTAGACCAGCAGTGTCACGTCGGCGCCGAGGCCCGAGCCGGTCTCGCGCAGGTACGGCGCGATGTAGGTGTAGATCGTGTTGTGGGCGAGCATCCAGACGGCGATGACCGCGAGGACGATCACGATGCCCGGCTTCGCGACGATGCGGGCGAGCGGCAGGCGCGAGGACGCCTCCTGGCCCGGCGCGTCGGGGACGACCAGGACGATCAGCACGAGCACCAGGACCGCCGCGAGCGAGAGGCCGCCGAACGACCAGCGCCAGTCGAAGGCGGTGCCCAGCCACGCGCCGAGCGGGGTGCCGAGGGCGAAGCCGAGCGGGGCGCCGGTCGAGACGACGGCGAGGGAGAGTCCGCCGCGGCTCTCGGGGCTGATCCGGCGGCCGTAGGCGGCGAGCATGCCCCAGATCACGCCGGTGAAGGCGCCGGCGACGAAGCGCGAGACGAGCGAGAGGGTCACGTCGCTCGAGAGCGCGGTGACGGTGTTGGCGAGCACGAGACCGGCGATCGCGGCGAGGATCAGCGGCTTCCTCCGGAACCCGCGGGTCAGGCTGATCGCTGGCACGGTGACGATCACCGTGCCGAGCGCCCACACGCTGACGAATTGGCCGACGACGCCCTCGCTCGTGCCCATGCCGTCGGCGATCACCGGGAGCAGTCCCGCGGGCATCGTCTCGGCCGCGACGAGGACGAAGCCCATCGCGGCGAGGATCATCAGGGCGGCCCACGGCATGCGCTCGGCGGGCGCGCGGGGCACGGTGGCGGTCGGGGCGGTGGCGGTCATCTCGGGGTCCTCACTCGGCGGTCGCGCGGGCGCGCTCGACGACGCCCTCGGTGGCGGCCCAGCTGGAGAGCAGGCGCAGTCCCTCGTCGGAGGAGCTGCCGGGGACGGCGGGGTAGACGGTGATCGAGTGCCCGGGATCCTGGTCGAGCTCGATGGCCTGGAAGGTCAGCTCGAGGAGCCCGACGACCGGGTGCCGGAACTGCTTGCGGCCGGCGTAATGGCGCCGCACGTCGTGCGCGGCCCAGCGGGTCCGGAACTCCTCGCTCCGCATCGACAGCTCGCCCACGAGCTCGGCGAGCTGCCCGTCGTGCGGGCTGCGGCCGGCGTCGCGCCGCAGGATCGCGACGTTCACGTTCGCCGCGCGCTCCCAGTCGGGGTAGAAGTCGTGCGCGCGGGGGTCGAGGAAGATGAAGCGCGAGTGGTTCGCGGGTCGCTGCGGCCCCCGGTACATCTCGGAGTAGAGGGCGAAGCCGAGCGCGTTGGCGGCCAGCATGTCCATCCGGTTGTTCGTGATGAAGGCGGGGGCACCGGTGATCGCGTCGAGCAGGTACTGCAGCTCGGGGCGCACGGTCGCGGCGACCACCGCCGGGCGGACACGGCGGGCGGTCGGAGCGGCGGCGCGGGCGAGGTCGTACAGGTGGTCGCGCTCGGCGGGGTCGAGGGCCAGCGCCCTGGAGATCGCGTCGAGGACGCTGTCGGAGACGCCCTCGAGGTTCCCGCGCTCGAGGCGGGTGTAGTAGTCGACGCTCACCCCGGCGAGGCGGGCGACCTCCTCGCGACGGAGCCCGGGCACCCGTCGCCGACCGCCGATCGGCTCCACGCCCGCCTGCTCGGGGCTGATGCGCCCTCGGCGGGAGGCGAGGAACTCGCGGATCTCGGCTCGGTTGTCCATGCTTCGAACGCTACGGGGGTGCCGGGCGGCGGTGGGAGTGTCTGCTGGACCCCGTCTCGGGAGGGCCCTGGCACGGCTGCGGCGGTGTCCCTTCACTGGGAGCGCCCCCCTCCGACCGCTGCGCGGAACGGAGGATTCCCGAGAAGAGGAGCACCATGCACGCCACCCTGATGTACGGATCCGGCGACGTCCGCGTCGTCGAGGTCCCCGACCCCGAGATCCTGGAGCCGACCGACGCGATCCTGCGCGTCACGTACGCGTGCGTCTGCGGATCCGATCTGCACCCGTACCACGACCTCGAGGACACCCCCGAGGGTCGGCGCATGGGCCACGAGGCCATCGGGGTCGTCGAGCGGATCGGCTCGGACGTCGCCTCCCTCGAGGTGGGCGACACGGTGATCGTCCCCTTCGCCTGGTCCGACGGCACGTGCGCGTTCTGCCGCGACGGCCTCACCACCTCGTGCGTGCACGGCGGCTTCTTCGACGGCGCCGCGTCGGCCACGCAGGCCGAGAAGCTGCGCGTCCCGTTCGCCGACGGCACCGCCGTGGTGATCCCCGAGGGGACGGACGAGGCGTTCATGCCCTCGCTGCTGACCCTCTCGGACGTCTACCTGACCGGCCACCACGCCGCGGTGCGCGGGGGCGTCGGCCCGGGGACGATCGTCACGGTCATCGGGGACGGCGCGGTCGGGCTCTCAGCCGTCCTCGCGTCGAAGCAGCTGGGCGCCGAGACGATCATCCTGATGGGCCGCCACACCGACCGCACTGACCTGGGCCGGTCGTTCGGAGCGACGCACGTCGTCGCCGAGCGAGGCGAGGAGGGCGTCGCGAAGGTGCTGGAGATCACCGGGGGCGAGGGGTCGCACGTGGTCCTCGAGGCCGTGGGACACCTGCCCGCCTACGAGCAGGCGTACGGCGTCCTCCGCCCCGGTGGCGTCCTCTCGCGCGTGGGCGTGCCGCAGTACGAGGAGGCTCCGATCGGATTCGCGTCGCTGTTCGGCAAGAACGCGACGCTCACCGGAGGGCCGGCGACGGTGCGGGCGTACCTCGAGGCCGCGATCCCGCAGGTGCTCGACGGCACGATCGACCCCGGGCGGGTGTTCGACCGCGAGCTGCCGCTGTCCGAGATCGCCGAGGCCTACCGGCTGATGGACTCGCGCGAGGCGCTCAAGGTGCTCATCCGCCCCTGACCCGGGCGGGCGCTCGTCGGAACGGGGGCGGCTCCCCGAACCGGGGGCCCTCCCGGTCGACAGCGGGGCTTCGAGGCTCGACGAGGGCGGGTGGTCGGGTCGTGACGCGGCGGCCGGTGGGAGTGGTCCAGTCCGCTCGGCCGTCGGGCTGGAGCACGTAGGTCCAGCGATCGCCGTGGCGCACGTGGTGGTGGCTCACGCAGAGCGAGGCGAGGTTGTCGAGCGCCGTCTCGCCTCCGTTGCGCCACTCGAGGGCGTGGTCGGCGTCGGCGGTCGCCGCGGAGCGGGTGCAGCCGGGGAACCGGCAGGTCCGGTCGCGCAGCTGGAGCGCGAGCCTCATCCGCGGCGGGGGCACTCGATGGGTGCGGCCCACCGCGACGACCGCGCCGGACACCGGATCGGTCAGGACGCGCGTCAGCGAGGCCGATTCCCCCATCAGCGCCCGCGCGAGCTCGGCGGGGACGAGGCCGTAGCCGTCGAGCTCCGCCGGGGCCTCGTCGCACCCGGCCGCCGTGCTCGCGGCGAGGGTCAGGCGCACCTCCGCGCGCACTCCCGGAACGAAGGTCGGAGCGACGCCGTCTGCGCCGGGGCCGGGGCCCGCACCGCTGACCTCGCCGTCGCACAGCAGGTCGGCGCACGCGTCCGCGCGGAGCTGCGCGAGGGTCCGCTCGTCGCCGAGACGGGTGCCCGCCTCGTCGGCAGCACCGCCGGCAGCACCGCCGCGGAGGGAGCGGGCGATGCGGTCGAGGCGGTGGTAGGCGCCGAGTGCCACGGTCGCGGGCCGCAGCGCGCAGAGAGTCGCCATGCCGTCGATCTCCGGGCTGACCCAGACGGAGCGGTCCTCGCGGGCGCGGGCGTGCCGCTGGGCGAGCGGCTGCTCGTGCAACTCGTCCCGCAGCCGGGCCACCACCCTCCGCAGCTGCGTCGGCGTCGAGGAGAGCGCCGACTCGGCCGCGCGCTCGTCGAACTCGGCTCGGGAGCCGGCGGGCAGTGTGCTCGCCACCGCGCAGATCACCTCGCCCGACTCCCAGAGGATCCGGGCCTCCGCCAGCGCGGCGCGGGTGCGTGGGAGGTCCTCGACGAGCAGCTGAGCCTGCTCGAGCAGGCGGGAGGCCGCCCGCTCCGAGACTTGGAGCGCGACCGCGATCTCGGCCCGGATGGACCGCTCGACGAGATCGCTCGCTTCGCTCCAGGACAGACGGTCGCCGCGGGCGTACGACTCCGGAACCGCGAGCGCCGCTCGATGCGCCGCGTGCAGCGCCACCGCCCTGGCGAGGAGGACCGGCGCGGTCGACCGCGCGAGGCGCGCGGCGAGATCGGAGAGGGCCCGGACCGGGTCGGGCCCGACCGGCGCGCCCTCGTCTGGTTCTGTCATACGCGTACTCCACCAAACGCCTCCGACAATCCCTCACCTCTGCCGTCCAGAAAGGACGGTCGGGGCGCCTTCGGCACCTGGGGGGGACGTTCGCCTCCCCGCGGGCGCCGGACGTACAGTGGAGGCATGCATGCGACGCTGCGATTTCTCAGCCCTCGACCGGTCACCGGTCGTGCAGGGCTGAGCGTGCGCGCGTAGATCAGTCCGCGCGCCGGGTCGGTCGAGGGGTCTCCCCCTTCACTCCGACTCGAAATGGACTGTCATGCCCTCCTCCCTCTCCGCCGATGACCTCGGCTCCTCGCTCGCTCTCCGGGACCTGAGCGATCCCGCGCAGGGCGAGCACGCCCTGCAACTCCTCCTCGCCGCCGTCACGGAGGCGCTCGCCGAGACCTGGGGCGTGCCCGCCACGACGGTGCGCGCGAGTCCCCTGGTCGCCGTGGAGGACAACTACGACCGCCTCGGCTTCGACGCTTCCGCGGTCACCCGCGACGAGCGGTACTCGCGGTACGTCAGCGAGACCGTGATGCTCCGCACCCACACGTCCGCGATGATCCCGCCGCTGCTCCGGGCTCTCGCCCGCGAGGAGACCGGTGACCACGACCGCCTCCACGTGCTGCCCGGTCTCGTGTACCGCCGCGACTCCATCGACCGCACGCACGTCGGCGAACCGCACCAGGTCGACCTGTGGCGCGTGACGAACACGGCGCGGATGACGACGGCCGACCTCGAGGGCATGCTCGAAGCCGTCGTGGACGCGGTGCTTCCCGGCGCACGATGGCGAGCGGTTCCCGCCGAGCATCCGTACACGACCGACGGCTGTCAGCTCGACGTGCAGGTCGGGGGCGACTGGCTCGAACTGGCCGAATGCGGTCTGATCGATCCCGGACTCCTCCTGCGATCGGGGCTCGACCCGGCCGTCTGGTCGGGGCTCGCTCTCGGGATGGGTCTGGACCGCGCGCTCATGCTGAGGAAGCGGATCGACGACATCCGAGTGCTGCGCGCGAGCGATCCGCGCATCCTCGAGCAGATGGCCGACCTCGAGCCCTGGCGTCCGGTCTCGTCCCTGCCCGCGGTGCGCCGGGACATCTCGGTCGTCGTGGACCGCGACGACGACGAGGAGACCCTCGGCGACCGGATCCGCGCCGCTCTCAGGGTCGACGCCGCGGCTATCGAGAGCGTGCACGTCCTCGCCACGACGGCCGGAGAGCTCCTGCCCGACCGCGCTCGGGAGCGGCTCGGGATCCGAGAGGGGCAGATCAACGCGCTCGTCCGCATCGTCCTCCGTCCGCTGGACCGGACGCTCACGGACGACGAGGCGAACATCCTGCGGAACAGGGCCTACCTGGCCGTCCACCGCGGGCCGAACCTCGAGCTGATCTGATCCGTGCTGATCCGAGCTGATCCGATCCGTGGCGGGCGGGCTCAGCCCTGGGCGGCGACCAGTTCGCGGAGGGCCTGCACGACGAGGGCGTGGTCGTCGAGGGAGGCGAGGCCCGAGACGGTGGCCGCGGCCACCACTCCGACGCCGCGGACCCGGATCGGGACCGACCCGCCGGTGACGGCGTACTCCGGACCGAGCCAGCCACGGGCCGACGGGTCGGCGCCCGCCGCGGTGAAGCGGGCGTCGGCGAGGGCGCTGCTGGTCTCGAGACGGAGGACGACGGCCGACTTGCGGGCGATCCACGACTCCTGATCGGGAGTGCTGCCGGGCAGGGCGGCGCGGAAGAGGAGGAGCCCGGGGCGGCGGATGTCGACGGCGACCGCCGCCCCGGCCTCCCGGGCGAGTTCGGCGATGCGGGAGCCGAGCCGCCACGCCGTGTCGTGGTCGAAGGAGTCGAGCACGAGATCGCGCTCCTGCTGCTCGAGCTCGGCGATGAGGACGGTCAGGTCCTCAGTGCTGCCCTCGGCGGTGCTGCTGTCGGTCACGGTGTCCTCCTGCGCGTCGTCCCCGGTGAAGCCGACCACCTCGCCGCCCCTCGGCGGTCACGGCGCGCCGGAGGAGGCGTCACCGCCCCTCGTACTCGTCGTCGGTGATGTGCTCGGCCCAGACCGTGCTCGCAGCCGGATCGTCCGCGCTCTCGAACAGGGCGAGGTGCTCCATGAAGACGCCGGGAGCGCTCGCGTGCCAGTGCTCCTCGCCGGGCGGGGTGTAGAGGGTCTGCCCGGCGTGGAGCTCGAGGATCGTGCCGTCGCGAGCACCGAAGCGCGCGACTCCCTGCGTCACGTGCAGGTACTGGCCGCGGGCATGCGAGTGCCAGGCCGTGCGGGCGCCGGGGGCGAAGCGGACGCGGCCGAGGGTGGCGCGCTGGTCGGGATCGTGCGGCACGGCGAGGAGGTCGAGCCAGACGTCGCCGACGAACTGCTCGGGCGGGTTCTTGACGGTGGGTGCGGCGGGTTCGATGTTCACGAGGTCCTCTCGGCAGTGGCGCGGTCAGCGCGGTGATCGGAGCGGGAGCAGGCGCATGGTCGCCGAGACCGGGCCCTCCCCGAGCATGGGAGCCAGGTAGGGGCTGCCCGCGTACTTCTCACGGTAGGCGGCGTCGACGGCGTCGCGCCTCGCGGGGTCGGCCTGCTCGAAGGCGACCTCGTGCTCGGCGCCGGCCGCCCGGATGCGCCCGGCACCCTGCTCGACAGCGGCTCGGTACCAGCGCGAGCGCTGACCGTTCCAGGCGCGGACGAGGAGATCGTCGCCGACGACGACCGACCAGATCCAGGTGGGAGTGCCGTACGTCGCTCCGTCGGCGCGGAAGGGCGAGACGTGCAGATCGTCGGAGGCGGCGATCGCCGCGAGGGTCGTCGGGTTCCAGGTCATTGGGAGCTCCTCGGTGTCGGGGGCGGGACGAGGCGCGGCGCGGCGAGGTCGCGACCGGCAGGTGGCGCATCCTGCTGCCTCGTCGCCCACCAGGAGGCGAGCAGCGTCAGCGCGTCGGCGCTCGGCGAGCCGGGCTCGGCGCTGTAGATCAGGAAGTTCAGGCCCGGATCGCCCATCGGCTCGAACGCCTCGTAGCTGAGGTGCAGATCGCCGACGACCGGGTGGTGGAAGAACTTCGCACCGCTCGCGTGGTGGCGGACGTCGTGCGCGCCCCAGCGCCGGCGGAACTCGTCGCTCCTGGTCGAGAGTTCGCCGACGAGGGCCTGCAGACCGGCGTCGTCGGGCGTGCGGCCGGCCTCGGTGCGCAGGATTCCGACGCTGATGTCGGCGGCCGTCGCCCAGTCGGGGTGGAAGCGCACGGAGAGATCGCGGCGGAGGAAGGTGTAGCGGGCGAGGTTCACCGGGCGCTCGGGATGCTCGCGGGCGCCGTACTCGTCGGCGTAGAGCGCGCGGAACAGCTCGTTCTCGGCGAGGACGTCGAGGCGGCCGTTGCGGACGAAGGCCGGCGCGGTGGTGATCGACTCGACCGCGAGGCGGAGCGAGGGCCGGACTCCGACCGCGCGCCTCGGGCGCCGGCGCACCGGCGCGCCTCCGGATGCGCGGGCCAGATCGAACAGGTGGGCGCGCTCGGCGTCGTCGAGCCGGAGGGCCGCGGCGAGCGCCTCGAGCACCGACTCGGAGGCTCCGCGGAGGTCGCCGCGCTCGAGGCGCGAGTAGTACTCGATGCTCACGCCCGCCAGCTGGGCGACCTCGCTGCGGCGCAGGCCCGGGACGCGGCGGACGCCTCCGGAGGGCAGCCCGACGCGGTCGGGCGACAGGCGGGCGCGGCGGGAGACGAGGAAGTCCTTCACCTCGGGATCGTGGGGCATGGGTTCACGCTACGTCGCGCCTCCGCTCGGCGGGATGCCCTGCGGGAACACCTCTGGACAGAACCTCTCGCCCACCCCCTGGGGAGGAGTTGTCTGGATTCGCGCGCCCCGTCCCCGCGCCGCGAGAGGATCGCTCCATGCCCGTCACCACGACCCCCACAGCCCCGTGAGCACCGTCGATCGCCCCGCCG
The DNA here is from genome assembly GCF_001423055.1 of Rathayibacter sp. Leaf299. Taxonomy (NCBI): domain Bacteria; kingdom Bacillati; phylum Actinomycetota; class Actinomycetes; order Micrococcales; family Microbacteriaceae; genus Rathayibacter; species Rathayibacter sp. Leaf299. The sequence goes on along the minus strand of NZ_LMNT01000002.1, from coordinate 239,318 downwards.
GCATGACCCGCGGGCTCACCCTGCTCTTCGCGATCGCCGGAGGCGCCGCGGTCGGCAACCTCTACTGGGCGCAACCGCTGCTCGGGGTGATCGGTGCGACCTTCGACGTCTCCCCCGGCTCCGCGGGACTGCTGGTGACGGTGACGCAGGTCGGCTACGCGATCGGGGTGTTCCTCCTGGTGCCGCTGGGCGACACCCTCGACCGGCGACGGCTGATCCCGGCGCTGATGGTGCTGGCGGCCGTGTTCCTGGCGACGACCGCGCTCGCGCCGGCGTTCCCGGTGCTGCTCGCGACGCTCGCCCTGATCGGCGTGACGACCGTGGCGGGGCAGCTGCTCACTCCGCTCGCCGGCGACCTCGCCACCGACGAGCAACGGGGGCGCGTGCTCGGCACGGTCGCCTCCGGGCTGCTGCTCGGCCTGTTGATCTCGCGGGCGATCAGCGGGATCCTGGCCGATCTGCTCGGCTGGCGGTCGGTGTTCGGCCTCGCCGCCGCGCTCGTCCTGGTGCTCGCGATCGTGATGGCGCGCCGTCTCCCGCGCCTGCCTCCGCGCGCCAAGGTGCGGTACGGGACGCTGCTCGCCTCGGTGCTGCGCACGGTCGCGGGCAGTCGGGCCGTGCGCGTGACGGTGCTGATCGGAGCGTCGGCCATGTGCGCGTTCACGCTGTTCTGGACGGGTCTGACCTTCCTCCTGGGTGCCGAGCCCTTCTCGTACTCGGCCACCGCGATCGGACTCGTGAGCCTCGTCGGCATCGCCGGCGCGATCTCGGCGCAGCGGGTCGGGCGCCTCTACGACCGTGGGCTGTCGCTGCCGGCGATCGGAGCGGGGCTCGTCGTGGCGCTGATCGGCGTCGTGATCGCGGGCCTGGGAGCGACGTCGATCGTGGTCGTGCTGATCGCGGTGGCGGTGTTCTCGATCGGGCTGCAGGGCGTGCAGGTGCTGGCGCAGACGCGCATGCTCTCGATCGATCCGTCGGCGCGGAGCCGGCTGAACACGGTGTACATCGTGGGCAACTTCACGGGAGGCGCGATCGGATCGGCGCTCGCGGGCCTGCTGTGGCAGGCGGGCGGCTGGACGGCACTGATGCTGGTCGCCGCGACGGTGCTGGGCTTCGGGCTGACGGTGTGGGCGGTGCAGCGGACGCGGGCCCTGGCGGGGTGAGGGGTGCCGGCGGGCGGACCCACCGGCTCCGCGCGCCGACGAGTGGACCCGGAACGGGGCCCGGACAGGCGGCACACCCCGCTCCGCGCCCAGTCTTCGACGCGGACACTCGCGAGAGGACTCGGAACGGGCTCTGAGTAAGCCGCGCGGCCCGGTCCGCGCCCACTCGTCGACGCGGATGCCCGCGAGTGGACCCGGGACGGGGCCTGACCGAGCCGCGCGGCCCGGTCCGCGCCCACTCGCCGACGCGGGCGCTCACGAGTGGACTCGAGACGGGCTCTGATCACGCCGCGCGGCCCGGTCCGCGCCCACTCGAGGACGCCCGGCCCAGCGGCCCGCGGATTCAGCGCCGGTCGAGCCGCGGAGCGTCCGCCAGCAGCCGCCGCGTGTACTCCGACGCCGGCGCCCGCAGCACCGCCGCGGCCTCCCCCGACTCCACCACGCGCCCCTCGCGCATCACCGCGATGCGGTCGCTCATGTGCGCGATCACCCCGAGATCGTGCGAGATCAGCAGCAGCGCCAGGCCGTGCCTGCGTTGAAGGTCGTCGAGCAGGTCGAGGATCTGCGCCTGCACCGAGACGTCGAGCGCCGACACCGGCTCGTCGCAGATCAGCACGTCGGGGCGGGTAGCCAGGGCGCGCGCGATCGACACCCGCTGACGCTGCCCGCCCGAGAGGGTCCGCGGCGAGCGCTGGGCCAGCGCCGGAGCGAGGCCCACGCGCCCCAGGAGCTCGCCGACGTCGCCGGCACCCGCGTCGCGCAGCAGGCGGCCGACGCTCCAGCGCGGGTCGAACGACGACAGGCTGTCCTGGTAGACGGCTCCGATCCGCGGGCGGAGCGGGCGGCGCTCGCGCTCGCTCGCCGACGACCACGGGCGGCCGAGGAACTCGACGCTCCCCTCCTCCGGTCGCCGCAGCGCCAGCAGCAGCCGCGCCATCGTGCTCTTCCCCGAGCCGGACTCGCCGACGACCCCCAGTGTCTCGCCGCGCCGCAGCTCGAGGTCGACGCCGTCGACGGCGACCCGCACGCCTCCGCCCGGGCGGGCGAAGGTGGTGCGCAGCCCCGTCGCCCGCAGGACCACGTCGCCCGGGACCGGCGGGGGCAGGACCTCGGCCCCGGCGGACGACAGGCGGGTGCCGCGGGGCCGCCCGGCAGGCACGGCGGCGACCAGGGCGCGCGCCTCGGCGCTCGACGGGGCGCGCAACACGTCCGCGGCCGGTCCGTCCTCGACCACGCGCCCGTCGGCGAGCACCAGGATGCGGTCGGCGAGCCCCGCGACCACCGCGAGGTCGTGCGACACCAGCAGCAGGGCGCGTCCGCGCGCCTTCTGCTCGGAGAACAGCTCGAGCACGCGCGCCTGCACCGTCACGTCGAGCGCGGTGGTGGGCTCGTCGGCGACGAGCAGCGGAGGATCGAGGGCGATCGCGGAGGCCAGCAGCGCCCGCTGACGGAGTCCGCCCGAGAGGTCGCCCGCGCGGTCGCGCATCCGCTCGGCCGCCTCGGGCATGCCGACGCTGGTCAGCGCCGCCGCCGCCCGACGCGCCCGCTCGGCCGCGGGGAGGCGGCCGTGCAGGCGCCACGCGTCGCCGATCTCGCGACCGATGGGGCGCAGCGGGTCGAGCGAGAGCAGCGCGTCCTGCGGCACGAAGCCGACGCCCGCCCCGCGAAGACCCCTCAGCGTCCGCTCGGCGGCGCCGACCACCTCGGCCCCGCCGACGCGGACGCTGCCGGTCACCGCGCCTCCGCTCAGCCCCAGCAGCGCCCGCGCCGTGACGCTCTTGCCCGAGCCCGACTCGCCCACGATCGCCACGCACTCGCCCGGCTCGACGCGGAACGACACTCCGTGCACGACCTCGACGCCGTCGAACGCGACACGCAGGTCCTCGACCACGACGGCGCTCATCGCGCCCCCCGCAGTCGGCCGCCGAGCACGGTCGTGGCGATCGTGGTCAGCACGATCACCAAGCCCGGGAACACCGTCAGCCACCACGCGCTCGCGAGGTAGGTGCGGCCGGCCGAGAGCATCGCGCCCCACTCCGGGGCCGGCGGCTCGGCGCCGAGGCCGAGGTAGCTGAGCGCCGACGCCCAGACGATCGCCTGACCCACGCCCAGCGTCGCGAGCACCGCGAGGGGCGCGAAAGTGTTGGGCAGAACGTGCCGGAACAGGATGCGGATCGGGCCGTGACCCAGGACGCGCGCGGCCTCGACGTAGCCGGAGTCGCGGATGCCGAGCAGCTGCGTGCGCAGGATGCGGGCGTAGCCGGGCGCGGTCGAGAGGCCGACCGCGACGGTGGCGGGGACCACTCCGGGGCCCGTCACGACGATGACGAGCAGCGCCAGCAGCAGGGCGGGGAACGCGAACAGCACCTCGAGCACGCGGCCGATCACGCCGTCCACCACCCGCCCGCCGAACGCCGCGACCACACCGAGCACGGCGCCGACCGCCAGGCCGATGGCGGTCGCGCTCACCCCGATCAGGAGCGACGCCCCGGCGCCCGCGATGACGCGGCTGAGGACGTCGCGGCCGGACTCGTCGGTGCCGAGCAGGTGCTCCGCAGAGGGGGGCGAGAACGCCTCGGTCGGGGCGATCGCGAGGGGGTCCGAGGGGGCGAGGAGCCCCGGGGCGAGCGCGGCGAGGAGCAGCAGCAGGACGAAGGCGAGCGCGACGATCTCGCCGAGGCGCAGGCGCCGGCCTCGTCGGCGCGCGGGGGCGGCGGAGGTGCGCAGCTCGAGCTCGCTCATGCGGCCGTCTCCGCGACGGCGGGAACGACGCGGGCGGGAGCGAGCCGCGGATCGACGAGGCGCGCCACGAGATCCGTCGCGAACGTCACGAGGATGTAGGCGAGGGCGGTGACCAGGACGACGCCGGTCACGACCGGCACGTCGCGCACGGTCACCGCCGACAGCAGGGTCCGGCCCAGGCCCGGCCGCGCGAAGATCGTCTCGACGACGACCGCTCCGCCGATCAGGTAGCCGAACGCCCAGCCCGAGAGCGCGATGCCCGGGAGCACGGCGTGGCGCAGGGCGTGGCGGAGTCGGAGCCCCAGCTCGCTCTCGCCGCGTGCACGGGCGGCGAGCACGAACGGCGACTCGAGGGCGTCGAGGAGGGAGCGGCGCATCACCTGTCCGAGGAAGCCTGCCAGCGGGATCGCGAGAGTGAGCGCGGGCAGCACGAGTCCGTTCGGCGCTCCGGTGCTGACCGGGGGCAGCCAGCGCAGGGTCGTGGCGAACACGGCGATCAGGACGGTGGCCAGCCAGAAGTGCGGGAGGGCAGCGGCGGTCAGCTCGAGGCCGGCGCCGAGCGCCGCGGCGATCCGGCCGCCGCGGGTCGACCAGAGCGCGGTCGCGAGGGCGAGGATCCATGCGAGCGCGAGAGCGAGGACGGCCAGCAGCAGGGTGCCCGGCAGCTGCTGCCCGAGCAGCTCGACGACGGGGACGCGCAGCGAGTAGGAGGTGCCGAGGTCGCCCTGCGCGAGCCGGCCGAGCTGGGTGAGGTACTGCAGGAGGAGGGGCTGGTCGAGTCCGTACTCCTCCCGGACCGCGGCGAGCGCCTCGGCGGACGCCTGCGAACCGGGGCCGCCGAGGATCGCCTGCGCGGGGTCGCCGGGGATCAGGCGGATGAGGAAGAAGACGGCGGTCGCGACGGCCCAGAGCACGACGACGGCGCCGCCCAGGCGGAGGAGGACGCGGCGGATCATGCGGGGTGCTCCTTCCGAGGGGGGGTCACAGGACCAGGATGCCTCGTGCTGACCGGACACGGAGCGCACCCTGTTGATCGAGTAGTCGGCGCAGCCGACGTATCGAGATCCGCGATCACCCGGCGTTCGGGAGGACGTGGATCTCGATACGCCCCTGCGGGGCTACTCGATCAGCAGGGCGGCGGCCCGCTGCGCGGGCTGCTCGATCAGCGAGAGGGAGGCCGCTCGATCAGCGGAGCGTCAGACCGAGGCGTCGGCGAACCACGGCGTCGAGACCGTGGCGAGCGCCTCCACGCCCTGCACCGACGAGCGGAGCAGGTAGTGGTTCTGCTGGTCGTAGAGCGGCAGGATCCAGTACCCGGACAGCACGATCTCCTGCGCCTGGCGGTACAGGTCGGCGCGCTCGTCCGCGTCCGTCGTCGCGCTGGCCTGCTCGAGCAGCGCGTCGAGCGCCGGGTCGGCGATCTGCGCGTGGTTGGCGAAGTAGCCGCTGGGCGCAGGGGTGATGCCCGAGGAGGAGTAGAGGATCCGCAGGACGTCCGGCCCGACCTTCGTGTACGGCGCGCTGACCAGCTCGTACTCGTTCGCCGCGAGGGCCGCGTACCAGCTCGAGAGGTCCAGCAGGCTGATCTCGACGTCGAAGCCGACGGCCTTCGCCGAGGCCTGGATCTGCTCGAAGAGCGACTGCTCGGCCGGGATCGACTGGTTCGTGCTGACCGGGAAACGGAGCGTGAGCGGCTGCCCGTCCTTCTCGCGGATGCCGTCGCCGTCGGAGTCGGTCCAGCCCGCGGTCTCGAGGAGCTCCTCGGCCGCCGCGACCTCGTCGTCGGAGCCGGCGTCCTCGAAGAGCGAGGGGTCGGAGTAGGCGGTCGCCTCGCTGCTCGACAGCGGCGAGTAGGAGCGCTCGGCGGTGCCGAAGAAGAGGGAGTCGATGGCGTCGTTCACGCCGACCGCGCGGATGAACGCCTCGCGCACACCGGCGTCGTCGAACGGCGACTGGCCGCTGTTGAGCTCCAGGCGGTTGACCGAGCCGGGGCGCGGGGCGTCGAGCTCGACGAGGTCGGAGGCGTCGGTGGCGGCCTGCAGCGTGTCGGGCTGAGCGTTGTCGATCACGTCGACCTCGCCCGCCTGCAGCGCCGCGTAGCGGGTGGCCGAGTCGGGCAGGAAGCGCCACTCGATGCTGGAGAGGTACGCGGGGCCCTCGTGGCCGTCGCCGGTCGGGCCGAACGAGGCGTCGTACGCGTCGTTGCGGGTGAGGGTCACGTGGTCCTGCTTGACCCACTCCGTCACCGTGAACGGACCGGTGCCGACGGGCGCCTCGCAGTTGGCGGCCTCGCCGCGCGCGATGCCGGTGGGCGACTGGATCGCCGTCCACGGCTGGGCGAGCGACTCGAGCAGCGCGCTGTCGGGGGCGCTGAGCGTGAAGCGCGCGACGGTCGGCGAGACGGCGGTGACCGACTCGACCTTGGCGACGGCGAGGTAGCCGGTCGAGGACTTCGTGGCCGGGTCCTGGAGGTGCGCGATGTTCGCGGCGACCGCCTCCGCGTCCAGCGGGGTGCCGTCGGTGAACTCGACGCCCTCGCGCAGCGTGAAGTCGTAGCTGAGCGCATCGTCCGAGACGGTCCACGACTCCGCGAGCCACGGCGTGATCGTGCCGTCGGCCTCGCGCGAGACGAGCGACTCGAGCACCTGCGTCGCGAGCAGGGCCTGCGGATAGTTGCCGCCGACGTGCGGGTCGAGGCAGGTGGGCTCGGCGTCGCCGGACGCGTAGGTGAGCACTCCGTCGGCGACGGGGGTCGCGGAGTCGCCTCCCGCGTCGGATTCTGCGGTGCAGCCGCTGAGCAGGAGGGCGCCGGCGGCGAGCGCGGCGGGGAGGATCAGAGAGCGGCGCATGACGTCTTTCGTGGAGGGGTCGGGAGTGCCGGGTTTCTTGGACGCGGCCCAGGAAACGCTAGCAGGACGCGCGGGCCCGCGGGCCGGGTCGCCCGGATCCGCTCGGCTCAGCCCGCCGTCGACGCGCGCACGACCAGCTCGGGCTGGAAGAGCACCTGGCGCGGCTCGGCGTCCAGCAGCAGGTCGACCGCTGTCGCGCCGATCAGCGCGCTCGGCTGGCGGATGCTCGACAGCGGCACGACCGTCGCCGTCGCGAACGCGATGTCGTCGTAGCCGATGAGGGCGACGTCCTCGGGCACGCGGACGTCGCCCAGCAGCATCAGGGCCTGCAGCACCCCGACCGCGAGCAGGTCGTTCGCGCAGAACACGGCGTCGGGGCGATCGGAGGCGTCGCGCGCGGCGAGAGCGCGCCCCGCCTCGCGCCCGGCGAGCACCGACAGCGAGTCGGTCGCGATCTCCTCGAGCGAGGCTCCGTCGACCTCGCGCACCGCCGCGCGCGCCCCCGCGAGCCGGTCGGCGACCTGGCGGATCGACTCCGGACCGCCCACCACGGCCAGGCGCCGGCGCCCGAGGCTCAGGAGGTGCTCCACGGCCAGGCGTCCACCCGCCACGTCGTCGACGGCGACCGACGAGAGCGCCGGGTCGAGCGAGTGGCGGTCGACGAGCACGCAGGGGATGCCGTGCGAGCGGAGGCGGTCGAGGCGCGTCGAGTCCTCCCCGAGCGGCGAGATGAGGACGCCGCCCACGCGCTGCTCCTCGAAGAGGTCGAGGTAGGCGGCCTCGCGGCGGGCGTCGTCGTCGGTGTTGCCGAGCAGGACGGCCAGTCCGGACTCGGCCGCGCGCGCCTCGGCGCCGCGAGCGAGGTCCGAGAAGAAGGGGTTGCCGGCGTCGAGGACGACGAGCCCGATGCTCCGGCTGCGACCGGCGCGCAGCTGCCGCGCGGCGTCGTTGCGGACGAACCCGAGCTCGGCGATCGCCTCCTGCACGCGGCGGACCGACTCGGCGCCGACCCGCTCGGGCCGGTTCAGCACGTTCGAGACGGTGCCGACGGAGACGCCCGCTCGGGCGGCGACGTCGCGGACGCTCACGGACGGCACGGCGCCTCCTGGGGTCGGGCCGCGCGGCGGGCGGCGGTCCCGGAAGTATGGCACCGGCGCTCGGGTCGTCATCTCCGGGACTGGACGTGCACGGGTGAATGCCTAGTCCCTAGGCTGTGCCCTGACTCGATCATTGGAGCACGGCATGGCCCTCGCCAGCATCCCCGACACCGTCGCCGCCCTCCGGAAGGGCCGCCCCGTCATCGTCGTCGACGACGAGGACCGCGAGAACGAGGGCGACGTGGTCCTGGCCGCGCAGACCGCGAGCGCCGCGACGATCGCGTGGACGGTGCGCAACAGTTCCGGGTTCCTCTGCGCGCCGCTGACGAACGCGATCGCCGACCGGCTCGACCTCCCGCCGATGATCGCCGTCAACCAGGATCCGCGCGGCACCGCGTACACCGTCACGGTCGACGCGGCCGACCGGCTGAGCACCGGGATCAGCGCGGCCGACCGCGCGCACACCCTCCGGGTCCTCGCCGACCCCGACGCCGCTCCCACCGCCCTCACCCGGCCGGGCCACATCCTGCCGCTACGTGCCGTCGACGGAGGGGTGCTCGAGCGCGACGGGCACACCGAGGCCGCCGTCGACCTGCTCCTGCTCGCGGGGCTGCACCCCGTCGCCGGCATCGCCGAGATCGTGGACGACGACGGCGAGATGGCGCGACTGCCGCGCCTGCTCGAGATCGGCGAGCGCGAGGACGTCCTCGTCACCTCGATCGAGCTGCTACAGGCGTTCCTCCGCGAGCGCGGCGGGAGCAGGGACGCGCTCGACGCGGACGGCGCCGATGAGTAGGCCGGGGCCGGTGTCGCCGAGCCGGCTCTCGATCGACCGGCTCTCGCTGGTGACCAAGGTCGCCCGGCTGTACCACGAGGACGGGCTGCGCCAGCCCGAGATCGCGACGCGCCTGCACGTCTCGCAGTCGCGCGTCTCGCGGCTGCTGAAGGAGGCGGTCGCCCTCGGCATCGTGCGCACGATCGTGGTGCCGCCCGCCGGCGTGCACTCCGAGCTGGAGGACACGGTGCGCGACCGCTTCGGCCTGGCCGACGTGGTCGTCGCCGACACGAGCAGCGACGACGAGTACTCGATCCTCGCCGCGCTCAGCGGAGCGGGCGCGGCCTACTTCGAGACGACGCTGACCGGCCACGACCGGGTCGGGATCTCGTCGTGGTCCTCGACCCTGCTCGCGACCGTCGACAAGATGGCGCCGCGCACGGTCAGCACCGCCGACGTGATCGTGCAGGTGCTCGGCGGGCTGGGCACGGCGTCGGTGCAGATGAAGGCCACGCACCTGGTCGAGCGGATGGCGGCCGTCACCGGCGCCTCCCCCGTCTTCTTCTCGGCGCCCGGCATCGTCGCCAGCCGAGGCGCGCGCGACGCGATCCTCGAGGACCAGTTCGCCCGCGAGGTGCTGGACGAGTGGTCGCGCCTGACGGTGCTGATCGCCGGCATCGGCAGCGTCGCCCCCTCCCCCATGCTGAAGGACTCGGGCAACGCGATCTCGGCGACCGAGATCGACGCACTCAGCGAGGCGGGCGCCGTGGGCGACATCTGCCTGCACTTCTTCGACGCGCAGGGCCGCCTGATCGAGACGGGCTTCTCGGAGCGGACGGTCGGCATCGACGCCGCCGCGATGCGCGCGGTGCCGCGTCGGGTCGGCATCGCTGGCGGCGCCCGCAAGTACGAGGCGGTGCGCGCGGCTCTGCGCGGCCGCTGGATCGACGTGATGATCACGGACGTCGACACGGCGCGGAGGCTCGCCGCCGAGCCCGAGGTCTGAGCGCTGCTCGAACGCCGTCGGGACCCGGCGGCGCGCTGCTCACCAGATCGTGAAGCCGCCGTCGGCGAGGAGGTCGTGGCCGGTCACGAACGACGCGGCCGGCGACAGCAGGAACACCGCGGGGCCCGCCATCTCGAACGGCTCCGCGGTGCGCTGCATCGGAGTCTCCGTGGCGAAGACGGCGACCTGGTCGGCCACCTCGGGGCGGGAGTTCATCGGCGTCATCGTGTAGCCGGGGCTGAGCGAGTTCACCCGCACGCCGCGGGTCGCCCACTCGGCCGCGAGCGACTTCGAGAGGTGGATGACCGCGGCCTTCGCGCTGTTGTAGTGCGCCTGCATCAGTCCGCGGTTCGCGATGCTGCCCGACATCGAGGCGATGTTGACGATGGAGCCGCGTCCGTTCTCGAGCATGGCGCGCGCCTCGGCCTGGCTCGAGACGAAGACGCCGGTGACGTCGACGTCGTAGAGCCGCTTCCAGACGTCCAGCTCCATCTCCTCGGCAGGAGCGGCGTTGGCGATGCCCGCGGCGTTGACCGCGAGGGTCAGCGGGCCCAGCTCGGACTGGATCGTGGCGACCGCGGCGGCCATCGACTCCGGGTCGGTGACGTCGGCCGGCACGGCGAGGGCGCGCCCCCCGGCGGCCTCGATGTCGGCGACGGAGGCCGAGAAGTCGGCGCGGGGCAGGTCGACGAGGCCGACCGCTCCGCCGCTCTCGGCGATCCCGAGCGCGATCGCGCGGCCGATGCCGCTGGCGCCTCCGGTGACGAGGGCGACGTCGCCGTCGAGGCGGAAGGAGAGAGTGGGCATGATGCTCCTGATCGGGGTGGTGGACGGGTTCAGACGGTGGCGAGCGACATGACCGCGGCGGCCGAGGCGGAGTCGCCGTCGAGGATGCCCTGGTTGCGGCCGCGGGCGAGGACCATGACGCGGTGGGCGAGGCCGAGGACCTCGTCGAGGTCGGAGCTGACGACGATGACGGCCGTGCCGCCCTCGGCGAGGTCGCGGATGATCTCGTAGATCGAGGCCCGCGCGCCGACGTCGATGCCGCGGGTCGGCTCGTCGAGGATCACGACCTTGGGGCTGCGTTCCAGCCATTTGCCGATGACGACCTTCTGCTGGTTGCCGCCGGACATCGACGACGCGGCCTGGCCGAGCTGGCCCTTCACTCCCATCTTCTGCGAGATGGCGCTCGCCATGGCGAGCATCCGCTTCGGGGAGACCCAGCCGCCGCCGTCCTTCACCTTGTCGAGGTTGGGGAGGGTGATGTTCTCGGTGATGCTCTGCTCGAGCACGAGGCCCTGCTGCTTGCGGTCCTCCGGGATGAGGACGATGCCCTCGCGGATCGCGTCGCTCGGGCGGTGCGGGCGGAGGTTCCTGCCCTGGATCGTGATGGTGCCCGCCGAGACGCCGTCGGCGCCTCCGATCGCGCGGACCAGCTCGGTGCGGCCGGCGCCGACGATGCCGGCGATGCCGAACACCTCGCCCTCGCGGACCTCGAAGCTGACGTCCTCGAAGCGGCCGTTGCTGCCGGTGAGGCCGTCGATGCCCAGGACCACGCGGGGACGGGGCGCCGCGATCTCGGGGAACAGGCGCTCGACCGAGCGGCCGACCATCTGCTCGACGAGCTGGTCGGGGTGAATGCGGCCGTCCTCGTGCTCGGCGATCTTGCGGCCGTCGCGCAGTACGACGATGCGGTCGGCGATCTGCGCGATCTCGGCGAGGCGGTGGCTGACGTAGACGAACGAGACGCCCTCGGCGCGGAGCGAGCGGACGGTCGCGAACAGCGCGTCCGTCTCGGCCTGGCCGAGCGCGGCGGTCGGCTCGTCGAGGATGAGCAGGCGCGCGTTCAGCATCAGCGCCTTGGCGATCTCGACCTGCTGCGCGCCGGCGACGCTCAGCTCGCGCACGAGCTGGTCCATCCGGCCCTGGAAGCCCAGGCGGCGCAGGTGCACCTCGGCCTGCTCGCGCATGGCCTTCGCGTTCACGAAGCCGGCCCTGCCGGGCCAGCGACCGATGACCACGTTCTCGGCGACGGTCAGGTCGCCGAGCAGCCGGGTCTCCTGGTGGATCAGCCCGATGCCGGCGGCGATCGCCTCGGCGGGGCTCGACGGCGAGTACGGCTCGCCGCGCCAGGTCATCGATCCGCTCGTCGGCGCCGTGACGCCCGCGATGATCGAGGAGAGCGTGGACTTGCCCGCGCCGTTCTCGCCCAGGAGCGCGACGACCTCTCCCGGCCGGATCTCGAGGTCGACCCCGTCCAGGGCGGTCGTCCCGGGGTAGATCTTGGTCGCTCCGGTGACGACGAGCCCCGGCTCGGTCGAGCGCGGCGAGGTCTGCTGCTCCATGGTGCATCTCCTTCGATGTCGGCGGGAGGAAGAGGGGAGGCGGGCGGCGCCGGGTGGGCGCCGCCCGCCGGTGGTGGTTACGGGTGGGTGGTGATGAAGGGCTCGACGTTGTCCTTCGTGGTCAGGACACCCTCCTGCAGCTGCTCGGCGGGCACCTCTCCGCCGTCGGCCAGCTCGAGAGCCGACTCGAGGGCGAGCTTGCCCATGCCCTGGGTGGGCTGGGTGATGGTGGCGCCGAGGGTGCCGTCCTTCACGGCCTCCAGGCCCGCCTTGTCACCGTCGAAGCCGACGACGAGGATGTCGTCGCGTCCCGCGGCACGGGCGGCGGCGGAGGCGCCGAGCGCGAGCGCGTCGGCCCGGCCGAAGAAGACCGTGATGTCGGGGTTCGACTGCAGCATGTCGGTGGCGATGTCGTAGCCCTCGTCCTGCGCCCACTGGAGCGACGCCTGGCGGGCGACCTCCTTCATCCCGGGCGCCTTCTCGATGGCCGTGGTGAAGCCCTCGTCGCGCGCGAGCTCGGGCGTCGTGCCGACCTGGCCCTGGATGACGCCGATGTTGGCCTCTCCGCCGGTCTGCTCGACGACCCAGTCGCCGAGCGCCTCGGCCGCAGCGACGCTGTCGGTCGCGATGAAGGTGTCGCCGGGCGACCCCTCCGGGTTGCGGTCGACGGTGACGATCGGGATGCCGGCCGAGTTCGCCGCGCGAACGGGGACGGTCGCGGCGGTCGCTCCGGCCGGGATGTAGATGATCGCGCTGACGCCCTGGGTGATGAAGTCCTGGATCTGGCTGACCTGGGTGTCGGAGTCGCCCTTGGCGTCCGAGACGATGACCTTGACGCCCTGCGCCTCGGCCTCGGCCTCGACCGACTGGCGGATCTGGTTGAAGAAGTCGGCCTGGAGGTTCGCGACGGCCAGGCCGACGGTCTTCTCGCCGTCCTCGCCGCCGCCGGCGGTCGAGGCGCAGCCGGTGAGCAGGGCGGCTGCGGCGACGAGCGTCACGGCGCCCGCGGTGATCTTGCGGAACATGGTTCTCCTTGGTGGGGTGAGGGCGACCGACTCTGGTCGCCCCGGGAGGGGTGGGTGGGAGGGAGGGAGCGCTAGGCGCGCTTGCGGCGCAGGACGTCGGCCATGACCGCGATCGCGATCACGAGGCCGATGACGATCTGCTGGAGGAACGGCGAGACGCCGATGAGGTTCAGGCCGTTGCGGAGGAATCCGATGATCAGGACGCCGATCACGGTGCCGGTGATCCGGCCGACGCCGCCGGTGAGGCTCGCGCCGCCGATGACGACCGCCGCGATGACGTCGAGCTCGTAGCCGGTGCCCGCGGTGGGCTGGGAGGAGTCGAGGCGCGTCGCGAGGACGATGCCGCCGACTCCGGCGAGCGCGCCCGCCGCGACGTACACCCAGGTCGTGACCCGCTTCACGGGGATGCCGGCGAGGCGCGAGACCTCGGGGCCGCCTCCGATCGCGAACACCGACCGGCCGCCGACGCGGTACTTCAGGTAGGCCCACGCGGCGATGTACAGCGCGATGACGACCATGATCGTGACCGAGAAGAAGCCCAGGAAGCGGTTCGCCGAGAGGTTGAAGAACCACTCCGGGTAGCCGACGATCTGCTGGCCGTCGGTGATCATGTTCGCCAGGCCCCGCGCGATCGACATCATCGCGAGCGTGGCGATGAACGGCGGGAGCTTGGCGATCGTGATCCCGAGGCCGTTCAGCGCTCCGGCGAGACCGCCGACGGCGATCGCGGCGAGCATCGCCAGCGGCAGCGGCCAGCCGCCGTCGTGCGAGAGCCAGCCGAGCACCATCGTCGACAGGCCCAGGATCGCGCCGACCGAGAGGTCGATGCCTCCGGTGATGATGACGAGCGTCGCGCCGATGGCGAGGATGCCCAGCACCGTGACCTGGTCGACCACGTTGACGAGGTTGCGGGCGGTGAAGAAGTTGGGCGCCACGATCGACAGGACGATGAACAGGGCGATGAGGCCGATGAAGCTCCCGGCGCTCCCGCCGAAGTAGGAGGAGACCGGCCGTCGCCCTGTCGGGGTGATCACCGGGTCCTTCAGCAGTGGGGTCTGGATTGACATTGCATGCTCCGTTGGATGAGAGGAGAGAAGGAGGGAGGGGGCGGGACGGGTCAGTTCATGAACATGCCGCCGTCGATGTTGACGGTCTGGCCGGTGATGTACGAGGCGGCGTCGGAGGCGAGGAAGAGCAGCAGGTTCGCGACGTCGGCGGCCTCGGCGGGGCGCTTGAGCGGGATGTCGTCGATCCACTCCTGGATCAGCTCGCCCGGCGCGTAGTCGCCCAGCCGGCGGCCCCACTCGCGGTCGTTGTAGTCCCACATGTCGGTCTTGACGATGCCGGGGCAGTAGGCGTTGACCCGGACCCCGTCCTTGGCGAGCTCCTTCGCGAGCGACTGGGTGAGCCCGATCACTCCGAACTTGCTGGCCGCGTAGTGCGGAGTGAAGATGAAGCCCTGCCGCGCCTGGCCCGACGCGGCGTTGAGGATCACCGCGTGCTGGCTCTTGCGCAGCAGCGGAGCGGCCTCGCGGCAGCAGAGGAACATCGCCGTCGTGTTGACGGTCAGCACCCGCTGGAAGTCGGCCAGGCTCAGGTCGTCGAGGTCCGAGATGGTGATGATGCCGGCGTTGTTGACGAGGACGTCGAGGCGGCCCCAGCGCTCGGCGGCGTCGGCGAACACCGCGCGCACCGCCTCCTCGTCGGTGACGTCGGCGACGACTCCGTGCGCGTCGTACCCGGCCTCGCGCAGCTCCTGCGCGGCCTGCTCGACGACCGCGTCGCGGTCGATCAGCAGCACGGAGGCGCCGGACTCGGCGAAGGCGCGGGCGAGGGCGAGGCCGATGCCGCGTCCGGATCCCGTGACGGCGGCGACCCGACCGGTGAAGTGGTCGAGGTAGATCGGTGAGGCGACCGTGTCGGTCATGGCGTGCTCCTTTGCATGCGGGGAGAAGAAGAGTGGTGCGGGCTAGAGCAGCGAGTGCTCGCGGTGCTCGGCGGGCACGGGCGGCTGGTGGCGGGCCCGGGCGACCGCCTCGAGCCAGCGGGCCCGGCGGCGCTCGGCGGGCAGCGGATCCGCGGAGCCGGTGAACGAGAACCGCGCCGGACGCACGCTCTCGAGCCGGGCGGGGGTCCAGAGTCCGATCGAGAGGCCGGCGAGGTGCGCGACTCCGAGTGCCGACAGCTCGGCGACGGTGGACCGGGCGACGGTGCGCCCGCCGAGGTCGGCCTGCTGCTGCATGAGCCAGTCGTTCCGCGAGGGGCCGCCGTCGGCGAGGATCGTGTCGATCGGGCGTCCGGTGAGCGCCTCGGCGGCGCGCAGCACGTCGTCGATCTGCAGGACGATCGACTCGAAGGCCGCCCGGGCGAGGTGCGCCGGAGTGGTGCCGAGGTCGAATCCGGTGAGGACCGCGGTGGCCGCGGCGTCCCACCAGGGCGCGCCGAGGCCCGCGAAGGCCGGAACGAGGGCGACGCCGTGCGCGTCGTCGACCGTCCTGGCCAGCTGGTCGAGCTCGTCGGCGCTGCGGCCGAGCAGGCGCGAGAGCCACAGCACGGTCGCTCCGGTCGAGAGGACGTTGCCCTCGAACGCCCGGACGGCCCCGGTCGCCGGGTCGCCGAGCGCCCACGCGACGGTGCGGGCGAGGGTGTCGGAGTCGCCGAGGTCGCCGTCGGCCGAGATCCCCATGATCGAGGAGCCGGTGCCGTAGGTCGCCTTCACCGAGCCGGGCTCGCGGACGCCGTGGGCGAAGAGCGCGGCGTGCGAGTCTCCGAGCACGGCGTCGATGCGCACGCCCTGGGCGAGGGCCGCCACGCCGACGATCGGAGCGGTCGGCTCGTCCGACGCGGCGAGGCGCGGCAGCGCGGCCCGCGGGATCCGGAACAGGGCGAGCAGGTCGTCGTCCCAGTCGACCGTGCGGACGTCGAGCAGCTGGGTGCGGCTCGCGTTGCCCGCCTCGATCCGGTGCTCGCCCGTGAGCCGGGCGATCAGCCAGGAGTCGACCGTGCCCAGCGCGAGGCGGCCCGCGCTGCTGAGGCTGCGGTCGGGGTCGACCGCGTCGAGCAGCCACTCGAACTTGAGTGCCGAGAACATGGGGTCCAGCGGGAGGCCCGAGACGCGGCGCACCCACGGGCCGTCGCCGGCCGCGAGCAGCTCCTCCGCCCGGGCGAGCGTGCGCCGGTCCTGCCAGCCCAGGACGGGGCCGAGGGCCTCGCCCGTGACCCGGTCCCAGACGACCGCGGACTCGCGCTGGTTCGCGAGCCCGACCGACACGATCCGCTCGCCGAGCGTGCCCGCGAGCGTCTCGAGGGTGCTCGTGACGCTGCGGAGGATCTCCTCGGCGTCCTGCTCCACCCAGCCGGCCGCGGGGTGGAGCTGGCGGAGCTCGACGGCGGCCGACGCGATGATCGCGCCGGAGGCGTCGACGGCGACGGACTTCGTCGAGCTCGTGCCCTGATCGACCGCGACGACGACGGCGTCGTCGCGAAGGGAGTCAGCCATTGCTCACGGCTTCCCGCGCGGCGCGCGCGATGCCCTCGACGCTCAGCCCGAAGTGCTCGAGCAGGAACTCGGTGTCGCCCGTGGGTGCGAACTCGGTGAGCCCGAGGATCCGGAGGGGGACACGGGCACCGCCGCCGAGCTGCGACACGATCGACGCCACGCCGGCACCGAGGCCGCCGGCGATGTTCGCCTCCTCCGCCGTGACGATGGCGCGGGTCTCGTTCGCGGCGGCCGTGACGGCCTCGACGTCGAAGGGCGCGATGTAGGAGGCGTTCAGCACGCGGGTCGAGAACCCCTGGCCGTCGAGCAGCTCGGCCGCCTGGACCGCCCGCGACACGAGCGTGCCGGTCGCGATGATCGTGACGTCGGTGCCCTCGCGGACCGTCTGGAAGCGGCCGCGCTCGAGCGTCGACTCCGGAGTGGACACGTCGGGCACCTTGTGCCGGCCGACGCGGAGGAAGGTGGGGCGCGGGTCGGCGACGGCCTGGCGCACGGCGAGACGGGTCTGATGGCGATCGGCCGGGACGATGATGTCCAGTCCCGGCAGCGCGCGCAGCCAGCTGAGGTCCTCGACCGAGTGGTGGGTCGGGCCGAGCTCGCCGTAGGCCATGCCGGGCGACATGCCGCAGAGGATCACCTTGTGCTGGCTGTAGGCGACGTCGGCCTTGACCTGCTCGAGCGAGCGGCCGGTGAGGAACGGGCTCGCCGCACAGACGAAGGGGATGTACCCGGCGCTCGCGAGACCGGCCCCGACGCCGACGAGGGCCTGCTCGGCGATCCCGACGTTGATCAGCCGGTCGGGGAACTCGCTCTTGAACGCCCCGAGGTTGGAGGAGCCGACGGAGTCGTTGCAGACCGCGACGATGCGCTCGTCGGTGCGGGCGAGCTCGATGAGCTCCTCCGCGAACGCGACCCTGTTGTCGTAGGCGGCGACGGTCGACACGGTGGTCGTCTCCCTGCTCATGCGAGTTCCTCCAGTGCCAGGACGACCTGCTCGGCCGACGGGACTTTGTGATGCCATTCGACGCGGTCCTCGATGAAGGAGACGCCCTTGCCCTTGATGGTGTTCGCGATGACCGCGACCGGCTTGCCGGTGGTCGAGGGCCCGAAGGCCTCGAGGAGCTGGCCCCAGTCGTGGCCGTCGATGATGCGCAGCTCGAAGCCGAAGGCGAGGAGCTTCTCGTCCAGCGGGTCGAGCGAGGAGGTGTCCTCGGTGCGGGCACCCTGCTGGAGGCGGTTGCGGTCGACGATCGCGGTGAGGTTGTCGAGGCCGTAGTGGGCGGCCGTCATGAGGGCCTCCCAGTTGCTGCCCTCCTGCATCTCGCCGTCGCCCATGACGGCGAAGACGCGGGAGCCGTCCTGGCTGAGCTTGGCCGCGAGGGCCTGGCCGACGGCGACGGGCAGACCGTGACCGAGCGGACCGGTGTTGGTCTCGACTCCGGGGACCTTGTTGCGGTTGGGGTGGCCGTTGAGGGCCGAGAGCGGGGCCATGAACGTCGTGAGCTCGCTCGGGGAGAAGTAGCCGCAGCTCGCGAGAGTCGCGTAGAGCGCCGCGGCGCAGTGGCCCTTGCTGAGGATGAAGCGGTCGCGACCGGGCTTGGCGGGGTCGGACGGGTCGATGCGGAGCGTCGAGTTGAACAGCGTCGTGAGGATGTCGGTGACCGAGAAGTCGCCGCCGATGTGGCCGAGGCCGGCGGTGTCGATCATGCGGACGATGTCGCGGCGGGTGTGCCGCGCGCGCTCGTCGAGGAGGCGGTCGCGGACGTCGGCCGGCGCCTGTGCCAGTTCGGAGGTCAGCTCTCGCCATCGAGCGAGCTGACCGGTGTCGGCTTCGAGCATTTGAATACCTATTCAGTAGCGGGTGAACGTGCTGTCTGTGGTCGTGACTTTATACACGGGCGGCGCCGGATGGCAATGCTTTCGGGCGGATCGAGCCCGGATCGCGCTCGGTTCGCGCTCGGTCCGCGCTCGGTCCGCGCTCTTTGACACGCCCCGCGGCCTCGCGATACGCTCGGCGGGCACTTGTGTGAAACGATTCACGCACCCCTCCGAACGAAGGAGCCGCTCGATGTCGAGTGACGTCCCCCTCACCCGGGTCTGCTTCCAGCTCCAGGTGAAGCCCGACCGCCTCGAGGAGTACAAGGAGCGCCACGCGGCCGTGTGGCCCGACATGCTGAGGGCCCTGAAGGCCACCGGCTGGAACAACTACTCGCTCTTCGTCCGCGAGGACGGGCTGCTCATCGGCTACGTCGAGACGCCCTCGATCGTCGACGCGCAGGCCGCCATGGCCCGCACCGAGGTCAACGCCCGCTGGCAGGCCGAGATGGGCGAGTTCTTCGTCGACCTCGACGGCGCGCCGGACGAGGGCTTCCTCCCCCTGACCGAGGTCTTCCACCTGGAGGACCAGCTCGCGGCGCTCGACGCCGCTCCCACCCCTCTCGCAGAAGGACACGCCTCGTGACCGAACTCACCCCCGACGTCCTCGCCCAGCTCGAGCAGCAGGCGATCGAACTGCCCTCGTGGGCCTTCGGCAACGCCGGCACCCGCTTCAAGGTGTTCGCCACTCCCGGCACGCCCCGCACCATCGAGGAGAAGATCTCGGACGCGGCGACCGTCAACGAGCTCACCGGACTGGCGCCGACCGTCGCGCTGCACATCCCGTGGGACAAGGTGGACGACTACTCGGCGCTCGGCGACTACGCCGCGTCGAAGGGCGTGGCGCTGGGCACCATCAACTCCAACACCTTCCAGGACGACGACTACAAGTTCGGCTCGCTCACGCACTCCGACCCGGTGATCCGCCAGAAGGCGATCGACCACCACCTCGCCTGCATCGACATCATGG
Source organism: Rathayibacter sp. Leaf299 (assembly GCF_001423055.1). Taxonomy (NCBI): domain Bacteria; kingdom Bacillati; phylum Actinomycetota; class Actinomycetes; order Micrococcales; family Microbacteriaceae; genus Rathayibacter; species Rathayibacter sp. Leaf299. The sequence continues at coordinate 219,972 of NZ_LMNT01000002.1, read as the reverse complement.
ACGCGACCGGCTCGCGCGACCTCAAGATCTGGCTCGCCGACGGCTCGAACTACCCCGGCCAGCAGGACATCCGCGGCCGCCAGGACCGTCTCGCCGACTCCCTCGCGACCATCTACGAGCGCCTGGGCGCCGAGCAGCGGATGGTGCTCGAGTACAAGTTCTTCGAGCCCGCGTTCTACCACATGGATGTGCCGGACTGGGGCACCTCGTACGCGCACGTGGCCGCCCTGGGCGACCGCGCACTGGTCTGCCTCGACACCGGCCACCACGCTCCCGGCACCAACATCGAGTTCATCGTCGCCCAGCTGCTGCGCCTCGGGAAGCTCGGCTCGTTCGACTTCAACTCGCGCTTCTACGCCGACGACGACCTGATCGTCGGAGCCGCCGACCCGTTCCAGCTGTTCCGGATCCTCTTCGAGGTGGTGCGCGGAGGCGGCTACGGCCCCGACTCGCCCGTCGCATTCATGCTCGACCAGTGCCACAACGTCGAGGACAAGATCCCCGGCCAGATCCGCTCGGTGCTCAACGTGCAGGAGATGACAGCGCGCGCGCTGCTCGTCGACCGCGCGGAGCTCGAGAAGGCGCAGCTCGCGGGCGACGTGCTCGGCGCGAACGGGATCCTGATGGACGCCTTCTACTCGGACGTGCGCCCGGCCCTCGCCGCCTGGCGCGAGACCCGCGGCCTGCCCGCGGACCCGATGCGCGAGTACGCCGCGTCGGGCCGCGCCGAGCAGCTCGCCGCCGAGCGCGTCGGCGGCACCCAGTCCAGCTGGGGCGCCTGACGCCCCGCCTCCCCTGCTGATCGAGCATCCCGCGCAGCGGGCGTCTCGAGATCCCCGTCACCCGTACCCCCGGCGAACGCGGGTCTCGATACGCCCCTCCGGGGCTACTCGATCAGCAAGCGGGATCTGAGGGGACGCAGAACCAAGGCTGAGCGGCCGATGGCACGGATCGGCGCGGAACCGCGACGCTCAGCCTTACTTCTACAGCCCGGGCTGGCGCACCGCGCGACGTCCGGCGCCATCCCGCCCCGGCCCTCGCGTCGCTGCTACTGTGGAGTCAATCGACCCCCTCCCAAGCCTCTCCACGATGCTCACACGGGAGGGGCCTTTTCTTTGTCCCGAGGAGGCCGACGTGGGCCTCAAGCCCGGTCTCTCCTCCCCGCAGCTGGTGCGCCTTCTCCTCGACCGCGGTCTCGAGATCGCCGATCCGGACGCCTGCGCCCGCTTCCTCGACGTGCAGGGCTACTACCGGTTCTCCGGATACCTCCGGTACTTCCAGCGCGCACCCCACCGCGGAGACGACCGCTTCGAAGAGGGGAGCACGTTCGAGGCGGTCAGGGCGGTCTACGACGCGGACGCACTCCTCCGCGAGACGCTCACGGGCCCGCTGGCTCGTGCCGAGTTGCTCCTGAGGAGCCGGACTGCTCAGGCGATCGCCGAGATCCACGGTCCGTACCGCACCTACCTCGAGACGAGCTTCTACACCGACGCGCCGAGCGCGGAGCCGACAGCCGAGTCGTGCCTGAAGGACATCGAGCGGAGCAGGGAGCGGCACATCCTGCGATACAGGGACTCCACCACAGGCACGAGGTTCGACGAGCTGCCGGTGTGGTCGGCCGTGGAGGCCTGGTCGTTCGGCACGCTGTCGAAGTGCATCGAGCGCGGAGACGGAGGAGCGCTGTCCGCAGCAGTGGCAGCGCGTCTCGGCGCGGCCCGGTCCGGCTTCGCCTCCCGCGTGAGAGCTCTGGTCTACCTGCGCAACAGATGCGCCCATCACAGTTGCCTCTGGAACCACTCGCTCATCGATGCGGGCCCCACACCCAACAACGTCCGCGCGAAGGCGAAGCGCCTCGCCGGCCAGTTCGATCCGCGCTCAGTGCTCGACGCGGTCGCGTCTCTCGACGACATCCTCCGCCGGGGCGAGGGCGGGCTTCCCGCACTGCCCAGCCTGGTCGAGAAGCACGCCTCCCACGCAGTGCTGTGGCGGGGTCTCGCCGCACCGCAGAGCCCGCGCGATCACACCGCGGCCACCGCGCCCGCTCAGTGACGTGCTCGCTGCGGAGGCGCGCACCGCGTCGATCCGCTGATGCCTCACTTCTGCGGGTCGGGCCCGCGCACCGCGCGGCTCAGGGCCTCGATCACGTCGTGCGCCGCCTCGCGGCCCGCGCGGGTGGGCACCAGCGGGTAGACGTGGAGCTGGCCGACGGCCTCGTGCAGCTCGAACGGCACGCCGACCGCCGCGGCCTTCGCCGCCAGCAGGTGCACGTCGGGGTTCAGCACGTCGCGGGTGCCGGTGAACACGGTCAGCGGCCCGAGTCCCGCGTACTCCCCGAACAGCGGGCTCACCGCCGCATCGAGCAGGTCGAGCTCCCCGCGCCAGTGCTCCGCGAGCACGCGGCCGCCGGGGGTGCCGAGCCACGGATCGGTCGGCTGCACCTCCGGGATGCGCGGGTTGCTCCACGAGAGGTCCAGCGCCGGCGAGATCAGCACGGTGCGCGGCAGCACCACCCCCTCGTCGCGGAGCGCCAGCGCCGTCGACAGCGCGATCTGCCCGCCGGCGGAGTCGCCCGCGAGGCAGGTGGGTCCGTAACGCTCCAGGCTCCTGCGCACCAGGGCGAGCACACCGTCGCGCGCTTCGAGAGCGGTGCCGAACGGCACCAGCGGGTAGATCGGCAGCGTGACGGCGATCGACGCCTCCGCCGCGATGCGGGCCGCGAGCCGCCAGTGCTGCGGGTGGATCTCGTTGACCCAGCCGCCGCCGTGCGCGTACACCGTCCCTCCGACCACGCGGCCCCGCGGAACCAGCGTGTACACGGGCCATCCGTCGACGTGCTCGACGTCCACGCGGATCCCGGACGCCAGCCGCGCCGGCGGCCCGTACGGCGCGGGCCGCAGCTCCGCCTCGCGGATCCGCCGCCGGGCCCCCTCCTCGGTCACGAACGTGCGGTTCGCGCGGGCGAGCCGCAGCGCGAGCGGGACGAGGGCGTCGGGCACCGTGAGGGTCATCCCGCGAGCATCACCGACGGCAGTGGGCGGACGCTGGACGTCAGCGGCGCCGGTCAGCGGCACCCATTCGAGCTGGGGCGCCGGACGCCCCGCGCGTGTGCTTGCGCCTCCCGACGAGACGAGGGCACACGCGCAAGACCTCCATGCATAACGCAGTCGATCCTCACATAGGTACGGACGAGGCCCAGACTCCATTCGGCCCCGCGTATGACTGGGTGATCGTGCCGTTGACGCCTCTCCAGAACAAATTCTCGAAGCCGTTGCTCCGATAGATCAGCGCCATCGGAGACGCGACGCCGCTGGTCGAAGGCAGTTGAGAGGGCGTCGACCAGTTCGTCGAGTACCAGACGTGCCAGGGCGTGCCGTTCGTCGAGGCGTAAGCGACGTCTACCGTCGAGCCCGAGACCACTGCCACAGGGTCTCCGGACACGTTCGTGGCAAGAGACGTCCCAGTCGCCTGCCAAGCAGTTCCATCGAAGTAGGACTGGCGGAGCGTGCTGCCGTCACCGCGCCAGAAGACGTTGATCCGCGCCGCGCGGACGACGGCAGTCGGAGTGCCTGCGAGCGGGCCGTCCTGAGGGAGCGCCGTGGCCGGCTGCCAGGGTCCGCCGTTCGCTTGGTAGACGTGCTGCAAAGCTCGGTTCGCACCCGCGAAGAAGACGTCGACTCCAGCGTTGGTGATGACCGCGAACGGATCACTCGCAAGATTGCTCGCGAGGACGGGCGACACAGCCCAGGCTCCGTTCTGGAAGTAGCTCTGACAGAGGCCGCCGTTAACATTCCGATAGAAGACGTTGATGGTCCCGTCCGGCCTCCGCACAACCGAGGGGCGCCCGGCGATGTCGACCAGAGTCGGCAACACGGAATCCCCGGCCCAATTCGCCCCGGTGAACCAGTTGTGGTGAAGCTTGTTATCCGTTCCGCCGTAGAACACGTCGTGCGTGCTCGTTCCCGTGCTCACGACCGTAGGCGCGGTCTTCAGAGAACCGCCCAGCGATTCATTACCACTCCAGCCATTGCCGACGTTGTAGCGGTGATAGAGAGTCGGGTTGGAGTCGGATCCTCGCCAGTAAACGTCCATGGTCTCACCGCGCCCCAGCACGCTCATCGCGGCTTTCGCGGAGTCCGTGGAACTCGGTGCGGACGGCGAGAAATAGTCCCACGGATTCCGCCGCACTCCACTCGGATCTACGAGGTGCCAATGCAAGTGTTCGGCAACATTGCCTGTGTTTCCCGTATAGGCCACGACATCGCCCGCATTGAAATGCTGCCCGTCCACTCCGACGTAGGTGGAGAGATGCGAGAACACATCGTGCCAACCGGGATTGGAGTCGTGCTCGAATCGGCAGCTGTTCCCAGCGCTCCCGTTGTTGGGAACCCGCCGCATCGTGCCTGCAGTGCGCGCGATGACCGGAGTGCCAATGGCCGCGACGATGTCCACCCCGCCACGAGCGCCAGCGGTGCGGTTGAGATGATGCTGCCACGAGACATATGGATCGCGCTCATCGCTCGCGATGACTGTCGACGGACTGGCTTTCTGATAGTTGTTGAGCGCCATCATCGGACCTCTTCTTCGATCATCACGTCACGCACGGCAATTCCAGTCCTGCCATGTCGTGACCGCGACTTCCGCATCGGCGGGAGTCGCGGTCACGAGAACGGTCGCCGCACCTCCCGCGACTCCCGCTAGTACGACGAGACGTCGAGTAACAGTGGTTGCCCCCTCAGGAGCGAATGATTCGATCATTGCGCCATCTAAGCACTCTCGACTCCGGTCGAGTCAAACGTTTTTCCTCCAGGCGCGCGACGTCGCTGGAAAAAGAGCTCGACAACCGCCAACGATCAGTGCTTCGCGCTGGTTCAGGCACTCCTTCGGGGGTGTGTCGGAGGGAGGGAATGAGCGCTTCTCGCATTGGCCGATGAACTACATACGGGGGCTGGCGCGACTTAAGTCTCAGGAGTATTTCGAGTATACGCGTATTACCATTGAAAGATGTCGATCACCATCTTCGACGACGTGGATCACCGGCGAGGAACACAGGCATCGATCCCCGGACTCGCAATGCGGACCATCATCGGGTCCGCCCACTGCGGGGAGGGCTGTGGGAGCGCCGGGACAGCGAGAGCGCGATCCATCGACACATCCGGCGGATGAGTCACATGCGGCCAGTGTCCGCGGTCAGCCGCCCAGCGCCGACTCGCGGGCGACCATCCCCGGAGCGAGAACGGGGCGGCGGTCGGCGCCGTCTGAGCTCGAGCAGGTGCTGCGCGACCAGGCGTCCGCCCGCGACGTCGTCGACCGAGACGCAGGACTGCCGTAGCCCGCCGGCTCGCCCGCCTCCGTGCATCCCGCCAGAGCCCCCGCGAGCAGCACCGGCACAGCGATCGCCCGCCGCCTCACCGCGACGCCCCCACTCCGGCGCCGACGAGCACGTCGTCCATCCCGCCCTCGCGCCACTCGCGCAGCAGGCGGTGGAAGGCGATCGGTCCGGGGCTGTAGGAGGCGCCGCCGATCGAGCGGGTGCCCTCGCCGTTGTAGTACCCGGGCGTGCACTCGGCCTGGAAGGCGCGGGTGTCGGCGGCGGTCTCGTGCACGGTGCGCACCCACGCCTCCTCCGCCTCGACGCTCGGCTCGAGGTACCGCGCGCCGACCTCGCGGCCGCGGGCGATGACGGCGGCGATGTGCTCGGCCTGCTCGAGCAGGATGTGCGCGAAGTTCACCGAGTTGGCGTTCTGGATGCCGCTGAGGTGGAACAGGTTCGGGAAGCCGTGCGACGAGAAGCCGTGCAGCGTCCGCGGGCCGCGGCCCCACGCCTCCAGGAGCGTCCGCCCGCCCCGGCCGACGACCGGCAGCGTGCCCGACATCACCCCCGAGATCCCGACCTCGAAGCCGGTCGCGAAGATCACGCAGTCGACCTCGTAGGCGGTGTCGCCGACGACGACCTCGGTCTCGGTCATCCGCGTGATGCCGCCCGTGTCGGCCGTGTCGACGAGGCGGACGTTGGGCCGGTTGAAGGTGGGCAGGTAGGTGTCGCTGAAGCCCGGGCGCTTGCACATGTAGCGGTACCAGGGCTTGAGCGCCTCGGCGGTCGCGGGATCCTCGACGACGGAGTCGACGCGGGCGCGGAGGCGGTCCATCGTGTCGAGGTCGGCCAGCTCGTCGCGCAGCTCGCGCTCCTGGGGCGGCAGCGACGTGTCGACCGCACCCGAGAGGATCTGCCGCTGCAGCTCGACCGTCTTCGTCCAGCCGTCCTGCACGAGCGACTCGTCCACCGGCTCGCCGGCGAGCACCGCGAGGAAGTTCTCCATCCGCTCGCGCTGCCAGCCCGGGCGCAGCGACGCGGCCCACTCGGGATCCGTCGGCCGGTTGTCGCGGACGTCGACCGTGGACGGCGTGCGCTGGAACACGATCAGCTCCCGAGCGTCCTCGCCGACGTGCGGGATCACCTGGAGGCCGGTCGCGCCCGTGCCGACGACGGCGACGCGCTTGTCGGCGAGGCCGGTCAGGCCGCCGTCGGGCGTGCCGCCGGTGTAGCCGTAGTCCCAGCGCGAGGTGTGGAAGGTGTGGCCGCGGAAGGTCTCGATGCCCGGGATCCCGGGGAGCTTGGGCTGCGTGAGGGTGCCGGAGGAGGTGACCACGAACCGCGCGCGGAACCGGTCGCCGCGGTCGGTCTCGACCACCCACTCCTCCGCCTCCTCGTCCCAGGTGAGCGCCGTGGCGCGGGTCTGGAAGAGCGTGTCGCGATAGAGGCCGTACTGCTCGGCGATCGCGACCGCGTGCCGGCGGATCTCCTCCCCCGGCGCGTACCGCTCGGACGGCATCCCGCCGACCTCCTCGAGCAGCGGGAGGTAGACGGACGACTCGATGTCGCAGCGCACCCCCGGGTAGCGGTTCCAGTACCAGGTGCCGCCGACGTCGCCGGCCTCGTCCATCAGGCGGAGGGAGTCGACGCCCGCCTCGCGCAGGCGGGAGGCGGTGAGCAGTCCGCCGAAGCCGGCACCGATCACGAGCGCCTCGACCCGGTCGGTCTTCGGCTCGCGCTCGGTGCGCTCGGTGTACGGGTCCTTCGCGTAGTAGCCGAACTCGCCCGCCGCGCGGCGGTACTGCGTCGCGGCATCGGGGCGGGCGCGGCGGTCGCGCTCGGCGCGGTACTTCGCGCGGGCGGCCTCGAGGCGGCGCCGGTCGTCGGGGTTCAGGTCGGTCATGGTCGTCTCGCTTTCGTCACGCGGGTCGGCGCGATGACGAGGACCCGTGGCGGGACGACGGCGGGGAGTCCCCGCGTGCGCCGACACGACTTCGGATCGGATGTACTGCTGTGCTGGAGGAGCGGGCGTGGGCCGGGCGCGATCGGCCGCGTCCTGCGCGACCGACCGCTCCGGGCGCTACTGCACCGACCAGCCGCCGTCGGAGGCGAGGATCACGCCGTTGACGTTCGCGGAGTCGTCGCTGAGCAGCCAGGTGATCGACGCAGCCATCGTGTCGGCCTCGACCACCGGCGGGATCAGGGCCATGAACGGAGCGAGGCGCTCGCGGGCGAAGTCGGACGACATCGTGCCCTCGATCGCCGTGGCGGTGGGTCCGGGGGCGACCGCGTTCGTCCGGACGCCGGACGGGCCGTAGAGGAACGCCGACGACTTCGTGATCCCCACGACCGCGTGCTTGGACGCCGTGTAGGCGGTGCCGGCCGCGTTGCCGCGCAGCGACGCCTCCGAGGCGATGTTGACGATCGCCCCGCGACCGGCGGCGAGCATCGCCGGCAGCACGGCGCGGCTCAGCGCGAAGGTCCCGTCGACGTTCACCGAGAAGACCCGGCGCCAGAGCGCGTCCTCCGCCTCGTGCAGCGGAGTCATGCCGTCCATGATCCCGGCGATGTTCGCGAGGCCGTCGATCCGCTCGCCCGCCGCGGACACGATCGAGGCGACACCCTCGGACGAGGTGATGTCGGCGACGACCGTCACGACCGAGCCCTCCGGCGACGCCGCGGCGAGGGCCTCGACGCCGGTCGGCACGACGTCGACCGCGATCACGCGGGCGCCCTCGCGCACCAGGCGGCGGGCGGTCGCCCGGCCGATGCCGGAGCCCGCACCGGTGACGACGACCGTCTTGCCGTCGAACCGGCCGGAGCCGTCCTGCGACTCCTCCTCCGTCTCCTCGGGCGGGATGACTCCGCCGTTCGCCTGCTTCACGAGCGTGTCGACGAGCTCCTGCGGGAACACGCCACCGCCCAGCTCGACCATCGCGCGCAGCGACAGTCTCGCCGCGGGGCGCAGCGCCTCCTCCGTCTGGCCGCCCTGGGCGAGGATCCCGCGGAGGATCGGACCGCCGACGGCGTCGTCGAGCCACTCCTGCAGCGTGTTCTTGGAGGTGAGGGTCATGGGGTCTCCTTCGATCGGGGGTGATAGTGAATATCGCACCTGAGACTGAGTCTCACCCGCATATCCCCTCCGTCGGCGTCGCCGCTCCGAAGCACTCCTGGCGGGCGCTCCGGCCCGCCGCCTCCGGAAGGACCCCGCATGCCCATTCCCGCTGTCGACTACGCCCACATCCGCCTCACCGTCCGCGACATCGCCGTCTCGCGCGCGTTCTACGACTCCGTCTTCGGCTTCGACATCGCCTTCGAGGCGCCGCCCGCCGATGCGCCCGCCGAGGTGCAGGAGCAGCTGGCCTTCCTCTTCGGCGGAGTGATCTACTCCTTCCCCGGCGGACTGCTGGGCCTGCGCCCCGTGGCCGCGGCGGGCGACCGCTTCAACGAGGACCGCGTGGGGCTCGACCACCTGAGCTTCACCGTCGCCGGAGCGGACGAGCTGCGGGCCTCCGTCGCCGTCCTCGACGAGCTGGGTATCGCGCACGAGCCCGTCAAGGACACCGGGCCGCTGAGCATCCTCGAGTTCCGCGACCCCGACGGCATCGCGCTCGAGATCTCGGCCGCGAACTGAGCCGGGCCGGGGAGCCGGGACGCCACCGACTCCTAGGCTGACCGCATGACCGCACCGCTCCGCGACCGCACCCGCGCCCTGCTGCGGGCCGAGCTCGCCGACGCGGTGCTCGCCGTGTTCCTCGACCGCGGCTACTCCGCGGTGACGGTGGAGGAGGCCGCGCGCGAGGCCGGCGTCTCGCGTGCGACCTTCTTCCGCTACTTCCGCAGCAAGGAGGACGTGGTCGTGGCCGCCGTCGACGGCGACCGGGTCGACTACGCGGCACCGGTGCTCGCGCTGCCCGTCGGGGCCGCACTGTCCGGCTGGGAGCTGGTGCGCGCCTCCGTGGAGCCGGTCGTCGCCGTCGCGACCCGCGCGCCCGACGTCTACCGGGCGCGGCTGCGGCTGATCTCGAGCGAGTTCACGCTGAAGGCGCGCCTGCGCGAGCGCCGGGCCGAGGGAGCCGAGGCGCTGGCCGACGCACTCGTCTCGCGGGGTGTCGAGCCGCTCACCGCGCGAGTGCTGGCCGCCGCCGGCCTCGCCGCGGTCGACGTGGTGTGGGAGGAGTGGGCCGCGCACGAGGACGCCGACTTCCGCACGATGGTCGACGAGGCGTTCGCGCGGCTGACCAGGGGAGGGTGACCCGGCCGCCGCCGACGGACCACACTGGTGGCATGACCGCGACGTCGATGATCGACCCCTCCGTCCCTCCCTCCGGCGCGGGCTGCGTCGAGTGCGACCGCACCGGAGCGTGGTGGGTGCACCTGCGCCGCTGCGCGCTCTGCGGGCACATCGGCTGCTGCGACGACTCGCCCAACCGCCACGCGACCGCGCACTACGAGACGACCGGGCACGCGGTCATCCGCAGCTTCGAGCCCGGCGAGGACTGGTTCTGGGACTACCGCACCGGCGACTACGCCGACGGGCCCCGCCTCGCCGACCCGCAGGAGCACCCGCTCGACCAGACCGCGCCCGGCCCGGCGGACAGGCTGCCGGCGGACTGGCGCGAGCAGCTGGACGCCGGGCGCTAGCGAGGGCGCAACAGGCCGCTGGATCGACGACGCTCGAGCGGGGTGTGCGAGGCCGATGCGCGAGTGGATGCGCGGCCGCCGACCCGGGACACCGTGTCGCTCTGGCGGGAATCGAAGCGCATGCCGGCGTCTTCCGGCGATACGCTCGTGTTCGACGACCTCGACCTCATCGGCTGAGCCGACACCCGTCCTCCTCGACGATCCGGAACCGCAGCAGGTCCGACTCCTCTCCACTGCGGTACCCGACCCTCGCCCAGACAGCCCGGAAGGCCCGCCACCTCATGAACGACTCCCGCCGCCCCCTGGCCGGGCTCTCCCGCCGCACGATGCTCACCGGATCGATCGCCGGAGTCGGCACCGCCCTGGCCTACGCCTCCCCCGCCGCCGCCGCCGACTACTCGGTCATCCCGAAGCTCCCCGGGGAGATCTCGCGCACCGGCACGGTGCTCTCCCGCTCCGGCCGGAAGTCCTACGAGGTCGTCGACGTCCTCATCGCCGGCGACCGCGCCCGGCTCTTCGTGCCGCACGCTACCCGGCCGTCCCTCACCACGGGCGTCGGAGTCGTCTGGTACTACCACGCGCGCGGAGCCAACCACACCTCGCTCACGACCGCGTTCGGCTACACGGCCGATCAGCTCGTCGACCGCGGGTTCATCAGCATCTGCCCCACCTACGGCGGCAGCATCTGGACGAGCCAGCCCGCGATCGACCTGCAGAATCGCGTCGTCGAGTGGGTGACGGGACAGTGGAAGGTCGACGTCAGCTTCCTCCGCGCGAACTCGGGCGGAGGGCCATTGATGGCATGGGCGTACGCGAACGAGCTCGTCCCTCAGGTCCGGGGCGCCTACCACGCCAGTGCGACGTACGACATGGAGGAGAAAGCGACTCGCGACCCCGCGACCGTGATGCAGTACTACAACGACGACATGGCGCTCGTGGCCGCCACGAACCCGGCACGCATCCCGCAGTCGTCCTGGACCGGCGCGCGATACCGGATCACAGGGACCATGGACGACACCGTCGTTCCGTTCGAGAAGCACGGCGTCGCCCTGCACGCGGCGCTCCTCCCCGTGGCCAAGGAGGCGACCATCGTCCACCACACGGGCGAGGGCGCGGTCTACGGGCACATCGTCCCGAGCTTCACGAACAAGGACATGCTCGACACCTTCCAACGCTGGATGGCCGAAGGACCCGTCGACGACACCCCTCCGGCGGAACCGACCGCGCCCGGAGCGGGGACGTACGAGAACGGCTCGCCGCAGATCACGACCACCGGCACCTGGAAGACACTCTCCTCCCCGGCCGACAGCGGCGGCAGCATCAGCTACTCCACCTCCACCGGCGCCTCCGCAGCGCTCACCTTCACCGGCACCTCGGTCAGCTGGATCAGCCGCAAGACCTCCTCCTCCGGCATCAACGAGGTCTGGATCGACGACACCCTCGTCACCACCGTCGACCGCTACAGCGCCACCACGCGCTCCAACCAGACCGTCTGGACCAGCGGCACCCTCACCGCCGGCASCCACACCATCACCATCAAGCGCGGCTCCACCAAGAACCCCGCCTCCACCGGATCGAACATCGTCCTCGACGCCTTCCTCGTCACCGACACCCCCGCGCCCCCGCCGACCCCGGTCCCTGCGCCCATCGCCGACTGGTCGTTCGCCGAGAGCGCGGCACCCTACGCCTCAGCGGTGGCGGGCGCGCCCGCTCTCCAGCAGGGCCTGAAGTCGACCGCGACGCGGATCTCGACGCCCTTCGGCGGAGGAGTCCGGTTCAACGGCACCACCGACTTCCTCGTGGTCCCGAAGTCGGACATCGGTGTGCTCAACGTCGGCGCCTCGACCGGCGCGGTGACGGTCGCCGCGTGGGTGCTCAGCACCGACTCCAACAACGCCAACATCGCCGGGATCTGGGAGGAGTCGGCCGTCGGCCCCCTGCGCTCCTACGCCCTCTTCAACGACCTCCCCGACTACGGCGGCGACGACATGGTCTGCATGGAGGTGTCGAAGCAGGGCGGTCCGACTCCCGGCTACCCGTTCTCGATCGACTACTCGTCCGAACCGCGGAAGATGACGCGCGGGGTGTGGGAGCTGCACGTCGGCACCTACGACGGCGAACTCGCGATCGCCTACCTGAACGGCGAGTCGACCTCCTACCCGAGCTACACCGACAAGCAGGGCGCGACCTACGCGAAGAACCCGTACGTCTACCCCGACGGCCTCAACGCGGCTCCCGGCGACTTCATGGTCGGAGCGGTCGGCCGCGACGGCAAGCTGATCAACCTGCACAAGGGCAGCATCGCGCGGCTGCGCGTCTGGGACCGGGCGCTCACGGCCGACGAGGTGCGCGCTCTGCACGCGGCGGAGCGGGCCGACCTGGGGTAGCGCCCACTCCTCGAGAATCGTCGTACTCGAGCTCGAGTACGACGATTCGTGAGGACTCGAGCATGATCGGCCTTTCCGTCTCTCCCTTCGGCGGGGGCTGCGTCGAGTGCGACCGTGCACCACGAGACGACCGGGGCGCGGCGTCATCCGCAGTTTCGAGCCGGGCGAGGACCGGTTCCGGGACTCCCGGACCGACGACCACGCGGACGGGCCGAGGCTCGCGGAGACGCAGGAGCACCCGCTCGACCGGACCGCGCCCGGGCCGGCGGACCGCCTGCCCGCCGACCGGCGGGAGCAGCGGGAACCGGATGTCAGGCGGGCCGCGCGACCCGGGCTGAGGCGGTGGCCCACTCGAGCGCGAGGGCGTCGAGCGAGAGGTCGAGCGCCGCGGCGAGGGCCGCGACGGTACCGAAGGCCGGGCTGGGGAGCCGACCCGTCTCGATCTTGCGGAGCGTCTCGGGCGAGAGCCCGGCCTGACCGGCGATCTCGTTCAGGGTGCGCGGGCCGCGGGCACGCCGCAGCGTCTCGCCGAGCCGGCGGCCGGCCTCGAGCTGCTCGGGAGTGAGGGGGGCGCGGACCATCACGGCTGTCTCCTTCGTCCGGGCGGTGCAGTGTCGGTGGTATTTTCATACCGCCTTTCGGTATTACTGTACCGGCATGATCGAGCTGCACACCCCCGCCGAGATCGACGAGATGCGTGCGGCGGGCGCCTTCGTCCGCGACACGCTCGCCTCCCTCTCCGCACGCGCCGAAGTGGGCATGAACCTGCTCGAGATCGAGCAGGCCGCCCGCCGCGCCGTCGACGAGCGCGGAGCCGTCTCCTGCTACTGGGACTACGCGCCGTTGTTCGGGAACGGCCCCTTCCGCAACGTGATCTGCACCTCCGTCAACGACGCCGCGCAGCACGGACTCCCGCACGACTACCGGCTGCGCGACGGCGACGTGCTGAGCCTGGACTTCGCCGTGTCGGTCGACGGCTGGGTGGCCGACGCGGCGGTGACCACGATCGTCGGTCGGGCCCGGAGGAGCGACGAGGAGCTGATCCGCTCGACCCGCGACGCCCTCGCGGCCGGCATCGCGGCCGCCGTGCCGGGCAACCGCGTTGGCGACCTGTCGGCCGCGATTGGCGCGGTCGCCGCCTCCGCCGGCTGCCCGGTGAACCTCGAGTTCGGCGGGCACAGCGTGGGCCGCACGATGCACGGCGACCTGCACATCCCCAACGACGGGCGCGCGGGCCGCGGCTACCGGCTGCGGCCCGGCATGGTGATCGCGCTCGAGCCCTGGTGGTCGAGGACGACCTCGCGCATCCGGATGGACCCCGACGGCTGGACCGTGCGCACGGCCGACGGCAGCCGCGCCGCGCACACGGAGCACACGCTCGCGATCACGGAGGACGGACCGCTGGTGCTGACGGGGTGACGAGGGCCCGAGTCCGGCGCGCACCGGGTCGGGATCGACTCCGCAGGAGTTGTCGTACTCGAGGCCCAGCACGACGACTTCCGCGGACTCGATCGCACGCGGGAGGGCCCGCGCCCGCGCACCCGCCCACTCCTCAGAAGTCGTCGTACTCGAGCTCGAGTACGACGATTCGTGAGGACTGGAGCGGCCCGAGGTGGCACGCTCGACGCATGAGCGCGCAGAAGACCAGCCCCACCGACGCGAGCGTCGACGAGTTCCTCGCCGCGGCCGTTCCGGCCCGCCGCCGAGAGGACGGAGTCGCGCTCGCCGCGCTCTTCCGCGAGGTCACGGGCGCCGATCCGGTGATGTGGGGGCCGTCCATGGTCGGCTTCGGCAGCTACCGCTACGTGTCCCCCTCCGATCCGCGCCGCACCGGCGTCTGGCCGAAGACGGCGTTCTCGCCGCGCAAGGCGCAGCTCTCGCTCTACGGCCTCAAGGACCTGCCCGAGGGAGCCGCGCTGCTGCCCGAGCTCGGCCGGTACACCGAGGGCGCCGGCTGCGTCTACGTGCGCACCCTGGACGACGTCGACCTCGACGTGCTGCGCCGCCTCGTCGCGATCGCCTTCTCCCGGAGCGACGACCCCGCGGGTCCCGCCCGCTGACACCGGCGGATCACCCGCCTCGTCCATCCGGCGCGACACGTGTCGTGCGGACGGATGACGCCGGTGGGTCCCCGGGGACGACGACACGGCGCTCGGATCCGGGGATCGTGGAACAGGTCGGATCGCACCCCGCGCTCCGCACCCGAGGAGGATCCGATGTCGATCGCCACCGCTCCCGTCAGCACCGCAGAGGTCGGCCCCGCGCCCGGCGCCTCCGCCGTTCCCGCCGTGCGCATGCCGACCGCCGTCGCGCCGACCGTCGCGCAGCACCGTCTCCGCCGGATCGCCACCGCTCCCCTGCGCGGCGCCCTCTCGGTCGTGTTCGTGGCGTCCGTCGTGGCCGGGACCCTCTTCCAGGGAGTCGGCTACCTCAGCAACGTCGGCCTCCGCGCTCTCGACGAGCCGCACTCGCTCTGACCCCGCACCGAACCCGCATCCGCACCGACTCCGGAAGGCCCCCATGCTCTCGACCGATCCCGCCCGCCCCGACTCCGCCCTCGCCCTCCTCGGGTCCGTCGCAGTGCCGCTGACCGTCGTCGATCTCGGCGACAGCGTCGATTTCTTCCTCGCCACCGTCGCTCGCCGCGACTGAGCCGGCGGGGTCAGTCCCCTCCGCCGCTTCCTCCGCCGCCGTCGCCGCCCGAGGATCCGCCCGAGTCCGAGGAGCCCGACGATCCGCCCGAGTCCGAACCCGACGATCCGCCGTCGTCCCGTCCGTCGCCGTCGGACCGGTCATCGGAGTAGCCGCCCGCGGCAGCGGAACCACCGCCTCCGTCGCTCGCCCCGCCGCCGGGTCCTCCGCGACCCGAGCCGTTCAGCATCCCCCGCTTCTGCACCAGCAGCACGACGACCGACGCCAGCACGCCGAGTCCGCCGACCAGGGCCACGGCGATCGAGATCGCTCTCTCGTCCACGGGAACTCCTTCTCCGGGCACGCATCGGCCGTGCACCGCGGCCAGCCTAGGCACGTGCGTCCGGGCGCGGCCTCCGTCCCGCGGAGGAAGCCGGCCGCGTCGAGCCCTCGCGCTACGGTGTGCGGATGACGACCGAGAGACAGCCGACGATCCGCGACGTCGCGGTGCGGGCGGGCGTCTCCTACCAGACGGTCTCGCGCGTGCTGAACGACAGCCCGCAGCTGCGGCCGCGCACCCGGGAGCGCGTGCTCGCGGCGATCAGCGACCTCGGCTTCCGGCCGAGCGCGGCGGCGCGGGCGCTCGCGACGAGTCGCAGCGGGCTGATCGGGATCCTCGCCGCCGAGAGCCACAGCTTCTACGGCACCGCGACCGCGATGGCCGCGATCGAGCAGGCCGCGCGCGACGCCGGCTACCGGGTGCCCGTGGTCAACGTCGCCTCCCCCGACGCGGAGTCGCTCGCCGACGGGCTGGAGCACCTCCAGCGCGAGTCCGTCGAGGCGATCGTGGTGCTCGCCCCGCAGGAGCGGGCGCTCGAGGCCATCGAGAGCCTCTCGATCGGAGTGCCGTTCGTCACGCTCGGCGCGGCCGGACGGGGAGCGGATCCGCGACTCCTGGTCGATCAGGCCGCCGGCGGGCGGCTGGCCACCGAGCACCTGCTCACCCTCGGGCATCGGAGGATCGCGCACGTCGCGGGTCCGCAGCACTGGGTCGAGGCCCACGCGCGTCTCGAGGGGTTCACCACGAGGCTGGCCGAGGACGGCCTCGAGCCCGCCCGCGTGATCGAGGGCGACTGGAGCGCCGAGTCCGGCTACCGTGCCGGGCTCCGGCTGCTCGACGACGTCGCGGACCTCGACGCCGTCTTCGCGGGGAACGACCAGATGGCGCTCGGACTCCTGCACGCGTGCGCCGATCGGGGTGTGCGGGTGCCGGACGACCTGAGCGTCGTCGGCTTCGACGACGTCCCGGAGGCGGCCCACTACCTGCCGCCGCTCACGACGATCCGCCAGGACTTCGCCGAGGTCGGCCGTCGCACCATCGGCGTCGTCCTGGCCGAGCTGCGCGGCGAGACCGCGGCGGTCGACCTGCCCGTCGCCCCGCAGCTGGTCGAGCGGGCGTCGACGGCCCACTCGGACCGCTGAGCAGCAGAACCTCGGCTGGGAGTGCGCCTCAGCCACGATGGTCGCTGAGGCACGCTCGCAGCCGAGGTTCTGCACGCAGCCGCCTCGTTGCCAACCCCGCGGTGCGTCGCCTACTCTGACTCCTGGCTTTGTGAACGGTCACATCGCCCGAGCGAGGAGCACGATGGACCAGCGACGGCCCCTTTCCGCCCCCGGTGGAGACGCGATCACGAGCGGCGCGACCGCCCTCGGGATCGAACTCGGATCCACCCGCATCAAGGCGTGTCTCGTCGACGCCGCCGACCCGTCGGTCGTGCTGGCGACGGGCAGCCACGAGTGGGAGAACCGGTTCGTCGACCGGCGCTGGACCTACTCCCTCGAGGACGTCTGGTCGGGCCTGCAGGCGGCGTTCGCCGACCTCGTCGCCGACGCGCAGCAGCGCCACGGCGTCGCTCCCACCACGTTCGGGGCGCTCGGCGTCTCGGCGATGATGCACGGATACCTCCCCTTCGACGCGAGCGGCGAGCTGCTCGTGCCGTTCCGCACCTGGCGCAACACCAGCACCGGTCCGGCCTCGGAGCAGCTCACCGAGCTCTTCGGTGCGAACATCCCGCTGCGCTGGTCGCTCGCCCACTTCCACCAGGCCGTGCTCGACGACGAGCCGCACGTGGCCGACGTCGACTTCCTCACGACCCTCGCGGGCTACGTGCACTGGAAGCTGACGGGCCGCAAGGTCCTCGGAGTCGGCGACGCGTCGGGCATGGTCCCCACCGACCCGGCGACCACCGACTACGACGCCTCCGTGCTCGAGGCGTACGACGGCCTCGTCGCCGGCCGCGGCCTGCCCGCGCTGCGCGACCTGCTGCCCGAGGTGCTCCCCGCGGGCGCCGAGGCCGGCGAGCTCACCGCCGAGGGCGCGCTGCTGCTCGACCCCACCGGCGCGCTGCAGGCCGGCGTGCCGTTCTGCCCGCCCGAGGGCGACGCCGGCACCGGCATGGTGGCCACCAACTCCGTCGCCCCGCGCACGGGCAACGTCAGCGCGGGCACGAGCATCTTCGCGATGGTCGTCCTGGAGCGGCCGCTCGCGAGCGTCCACCACGAGCTCGACCTGGTCGCGACTCCGGCCGGCGACCTCGTGGCGATGGTGCACTGCAACAACGGAGCGAGCGAGCTCGCGACGTGGGTCGGCCTGTTCTCGCAGTTCGCCGCGGCGCAGGGCCTCCCGGCCGACAGCGACGCCGTCTACGGCACTCTGTTCCGCGCGGCGCTCGAGGGCGACGCCGACGCCGGCGGGCTCCTCGCCTACAACCACCTCGCCGGCGAGCCGATCGCGGGCCTGGTCGAGGGCCGTCCGCTCGTCGTCCGCACCCCCGACTCGCGCCTCACGCTGCCCAACTTCATCCGCGCGCAGCTCTACGGCGTCTTCGGCACCCTCGCGCTGGGCATGCGCGTGCTCGCCGAGGAGGGCGTCGAGCTCGACGCGATGTACGCGCACGGCGGCATGTTCCGCACGGCCGGAGTCGCGCAGCGCTTCCTCGCCGGAGCGCTCGACGCGCCCGTGGCCGTCGCCGAGACCGCGTCCGAGGGCGGACCCTGGGGCATCGCGGTGCTCGCCGCGTTC
The DNA here is from genome assembly GCF_001423055.1 of Rathayibacter sp. Leaf299. NCBI lineage: Bacteria > Bacillati > Actinomycetota > Actinomycetes > Micrococcales > Microbacteriaceae > Rathayibacter > Rathayibacter sp. Leaf299. The sequence continues at coordinate 201,917 of NZ_LMNT01000002.1, read as the reverse complement.
CGCCGCGACGGCGGGGGCGACCTCAGCGCGTACCTGACCGACCGGGTGTTCAGCGGCTACTCCTTCGACAGCGTCGCCCCCGACGCCGCCGACGTGGCCGGATTCGCCTCCTACCTCGAGCGCTACCGCGCCGGCCTCGCCGTCGAGCGCACCGCCGTCGAGACCCTCACCGACACCCGACCCACCGCACAGGGAGAGACCGCATGACCTTCGATCCGGCAATCGAGGAGGCGATCACGCGCGTCCGCGAGGACGTCGCCCGCCTGCACTCCGAGCTCGTCCGCTACGGCCTCGTCATCTGGACGGGCGGCAACATCTCGGGCCGCGTGCCCGGCGCCGACCTCTTCGTGATCAAGCCCAGCGGAGTCTCGTACGACGACCTCTCCCCCGAGAACATGATCCTGTGCGACCTCGACGGCGTCGTCGTCCCGGGCACGCCCGGCAGCGACCGCAGCCCGTCCAGCGACACCGCGGCGCACGCCTACGTGTACCGCGAGATGCCCGAGGTCGGCGGAGTCGTGCACACGCACTCCACCTACGCCACGGCCTGGGCCGCGCGCGCCGAGCCGATCCCCTGCGTGATCACCGCGATGGCCGACGAGTTCGGCGGCGAGATCCCGATCGGCCCGTTCGCGATCATCGGCGACGACTCGATCGGCCGCGGCATCGTCGCGACCCTGACCGGGCACCGCTCGCGCGCGGTCCTGATGCAGAACCACGGAGTCTTCACCATCGGCAAGGACGCGAAGGACGCCGTGAAGGCGGCCGTCATGGCCGAGGACGTCGCCCGCACCGTGCACCTCGCGCGCCAGGGCGGCGAGCTCGTCCCCATCCCGCAGGAGTCGATCGACGCCCTGTTCGACCGCTACCAGAACGTCTACGGACAGAACCCCACCGGAGCCATCGCATGAGCGTGTACCAGAGCATCATCCCCGACCTCGCCACCCGCACCGTCTGGTTCCTGACCGGCAGCCAGGACCTCTACGGCGAGGACACCCTCCGCCAGGTCGCCGAGCAGTCGCAGGCCGTCGTCGCCGAGCTCAACGCGGCGAGCGCCATCCCCGTCACCATCGAGTGGAAGCCGGTGCTGAAGAGCTCCGACGCGATCCGCCGCACCATGATCGAGGCCAACGCGGACGACTCCGTCGTGGGCGTCATCACCTGGATGCACACCTTCAGCCCCTCGAAGATGTGGATCCACGGCTTCGACGCGCTCGCCAAGCCGCTGCTCCACTTCCACACCCAGGCGAACGTCGCCCTGCCGTGGCAGGACATCGACTTCGACTTCATGAACCTCAACCAGGCCGCGCACGGCGACCGCGAGCACGGCTACATCCTCAGCCGGATGAGCGTGCCGCGGAAGACCGTCGTCGGCCACGCCAGCGACGCCCGCGTCACCGAGTCGATCGGCATCTGGTCGCGCGCCGCGGCCGGCTGGGCCGCCTCGCAGAGCATGAAGGTCGCCCGCTTCGGCGACAACATGCGCAACGTCGCCGTCACCGAGGGCGACAAGACCGAGGCCGAGATCCGCCTCGGCGTCAGCGTCAACACCTGGGGCGTCAACGAGCTCGTCGAGCGCGTCGACGCCGCGACCCCCGAGCAGATCGACGCCCTCGTCGCCGAGTACGTCGAGAGCTACGACGTGGTCGCCGAGCTGCTCCCCGGCGGCGAGCGCCACGAGTCGCTCCGCTACGGCGCGGCGGTCGAGATCGGCCTGCGCTCGTTCCTGGAGGAGGGCGGCTTCGAGGCGTTCACCGACAGCTTCGAGGACCTCGGCGGACTCCGCCAGCTCCCCGGACTCGCGGTGCAGCGCCTGATGGCCGACGGCTACGGCTTCGGCGGGGAGGGCGACTGGAAGACGGCCGTCCTCATCCGCATCGCCGCCGTCATGGGCGCGGGCCTCCCCGGCGGCACCAGCCTCATGGAGGACTACACCTACGACATGACGCCCGGCGAGGAGCTGATCCTCGGTGCGCACATGCTCGAGGTCTCGCCGACGCTGTCGTCGAAGCGCGCCACGCTCGAGATCCACCCGCTGGGCATCGGCGGCCGCGAGGACCCGGTGCGCCTGGTCTTCACCGCGGACGCGGGACCCGCCGTCGTCGTCGCGCTCAGCGACGTGCGCGAGCGCTTCCGCCTCGTCGCGAACGCCGTGCAGAACGTCGAGCCGCCGCAGACGCTGCCGCACCTGCCGGTCGGCCGCGCGGTCTGGCAGCCCGCTCCGGACTTCAGCACCAGCGCCGCCGCGTGGATCACCGCGGGAGCGGCCCACCACACGGTCATGACGACGCAGATCGGCGTGGAGGCGTGGGAGGACTTCGCCCGCATCGCCGGCGTCGAGCTGCTCGTCATCGACGAGGGCACCACGCTCCGCGGCTTCGAGAACGAGCTGCGCGCGAACGCGGCCTACTACCGCCTGTCGCAGGGGCTGTAGCCGCCTGCACCGAAGGGCCCGTCGCTGGGAGCGGCGGGCCCTTCGGCGTCCGCGGCCTGCTCCCGCCACCTCGCCGCGACCGCGAGCGCCTCGAGCAGCGGAGACCGTCGGGTCGGTCAGGCGGAGACCTCGAAGAAGTCGGGGAGCGGGCGGACGGCGCGCCTGGCGGCCGCGGCTCGGTGGAGAACACGCCTCCGCCTGCGCGGGTGCTGCCTCGACGCACGAGCAGCAGCCGGCCGCGTTGATGGCGCCGACGACGCTCCGTCGCTCCGCGCCGCCACCCACTGGGACGAGCCGGGCGTCGTGACGCGGAGTAGCGGCCCGGAGAGCCGCCCTTCACTCGGGCGGTTCCGCCGTGCTCGCGTCGGTCGTTCAGACCGCGTCGCGCAACGGGCTGCTCACGGCCGTCCGAACGAGTGCCGCGACCTCACGAGGAGTCGTGCACACGGACGGCGATCAGGACAGGCGTCGTCGCTCGAGGAGGACGGTGTCGCGCCAGGTCCCGGCGGCCGGTCCGTAGGTCATCAGCGCGATCCGCTCGCGCGTGCCGATCCGGCGGAAGCCGACGCGGTCGTGCAGGGCCAGGCTGGCGGTGTTCTCGGGGAAGACGCTCGACTGGATCGTCCAGAAGCCGGCGTCGTCCGCAGCGTCGATGAGCGCCCTCACGAGTGCTGCGCCGATGCCGCGGCCACGGGCGGCCGCGGCGACGTAGACGGAGTGCTCGACCACTCCGCGGTAGACGCGCCGACTGGAGACGGCTGAGAGCGCGGCCCACCCGAGGATCCGATCGCCGTCGACGGCGACCAGGCGCCCGACGTCGAGCTTCCCCGCATCGAACGCCTCCCAGGTCGGCGGTTCGGCCTCGAAGGTGGCATGCCCGGTCGCGATGCCCTCGCGGTAGGTCGCCTCGACCGCCGCCCAGTCCTCGGGGTTCATCGGCCGGATCGCGGTCACGAGCAGCAGCTTCCTCCGGCGGATCCGATGTCGGTGGAGCAGACGCCGGTCTCGGGGAGCACGAGCTGCACGCGCCGGGCCGCAGCGTGATCGCCCGCGAGCTCGTCCGCGATCGACCGGACCTGCTCGTAGCCGGTGACGAGGAGGAAGGTCGGCGCGCGGCCGTACGACTTCATCCCGGCGATGTAGAAGTTCGGCTCGGGGTGGGCGAGCTCGGCGACGCCGTGCGGGTCGACGGTGCCGCAGGAGTGCAGGTTCGGGTCGATGAGCGTCGCGAGGGAGCGGGGTGCTTCCACGATCTCGTCCAGGGAGACACGGATCTCGCGCAGCATGTCGAGATCGGGCCGGAATCCGGTGGCCTGCACGACGACGTCGGCTTCGACGCTCTCGCGCTCCTTCCGGCGGCGCCCGAGGACGGCGACCCGACCGGTGGCGGTCTTCTCGAGCCGGTCGATCTCGAAGCGGTCGAGGAGGGTTATCGCACCGTCGCGGACGAGCTGGTGGACCGTGCCGCCGAGCTTGCCGCGCTCCTTCAGCTCGTCGTCGCCGGAGCCGAAAACCCGCAGCGGACTGGTGCCACGGATCGCCCAGGTGATGCTCGTGCCCGGTTCCTCGCGGGCGAGTCGAGCGAGCTTGATCAGAGTGTTCGCGGCGGAGTGGCCTGCGCCGACGACGAGGACGCTCTTCCCTGCGAACCGGGCGCGGTCGGCGCCGAGAACGTCGGGAAGCGCGTAGCTGAGGTGCTCGGCGACGTCGGCGGCGCCGATCGGATCGAGGCCGGCCGATGCGAGGGCGTTGGGGGTCGAGTAGGTGCCGGAGGTGTCGATCACGGCGCGAGCGGTGACGTCGGTGACGCCCTCCGGGGTGTCCAGGCGCAGCAGGAACGGGGTCCCGGCGCGGCCGGTGGAGCGGGTGCGGTCCATGCCCTCGCGGCTCACGGCGGTCACGCGGGAGCGGTAGCGGACGATCGGGGCGAGCTGCGGGGTCGCCGCGAGGGGCGCGAGGTAGTCGCGGACGAACTCGTGCCCGGTGGGCAGCTTCTTCGCTGCGGGAGCCTCCCAACCGCTCGCATCGAGCAGGCGTCCGGCAGCGGAATCGACCAGGTACTCCCACGGGGAGAACAGGCGGGTGTGTCCCCACTGCTGCACGGCTGCGCCTGCGCTGTCCCCGGCCTCGTAGACGATGACGTCGAGGCCGCGCTCGAGCAGCTGCGCGGCGGCCGCGAGACCGACGGGCCCGGCGCCGATGACGGCGACGGGCAGACCGGTGAGGCGGCGCTCGTCGGTGCGGGGCGGGACGGTCAGCAGCAGGGTCATCAGGTGCACTCCTCAATATCGACGGTCATCGATGGACCGAGTCTGCCCCGGCATATCGATGACTGTCAATGTATGCGAAGGTGGAGACATGGCGATGACCGAGCTGACTCTCACCGCGGCGGCGGCCGCGTGCCGCGCGCCGCTCGGGCGCGAGCCGCTGAGCGCGGAGGGCGCGGAGCTGCTGGCGCGGGCGTTGAAGGCGATGGCGGATCCGGCGAGGCTCCGCCTGGTGTCGATCGTGGCATCGAGCAGCTCGGGCGAGGTGTGCGTCTGCGACTTCACCGAGCCGGTCGGGCTCAGTCAGCCCACGGTGTCGCACCATTTGAAGATCCTCGTGGACGCCGGGATCCTGGCTCGCGAGAAGCGCGGCACGTGGGCGTACTTCTCCCTCGTCCCGGGGGCCCTCGACTCCCTCGCAGGCATGCTCACCCGCGTCTGATCAGGCGGCCGTGACCCTCGCCGCGAGAGCGTCGACGCGCGCGGCGAGCTCGTCGTAGGCGGCATCGAACGCGGCGTCCGTGCCGGCGGGCACCGGATCGGGGATCGACCAGTGCAGCGCCTCCGAGCCGAGCTCCTCATGGGCGGCGTCGCAGACGGTGACGATGAGGTCGGTGTCGACGGCGACGTCGGCGAACTGCTGGGGGGCGCCGATGGGCAGCGGGAGGCCGTGACGTTCGGCGGCGGCGATCGCTCCGGCGGCCACCGCGATGGCCGGGTGGGTGCCGGCAGAGGCGGCGGGGATGGGGCTGCGCTGCGCCCAGAGCTGCGCAGCGAGTCGGGATCGGGCGGAGTTCGCGGTGCACACGAACAACACCCGCCGCGCTGCAGCGGTGGTCGACGGCCCGAGCTGATCGAACGCGCCCGGGATCAGGTGCACGTAGCTCCGGCGCCGGTCCGCCTCCGAACGGCGTCGGAGGATCATGCCCTCCCGCTCGAGCACAGCGAGGTGGTGCGCGACGAGGTTCGAGGGCATCCCGAGCCGGTCCTGCAGCTCTCGCGGCGCCAGGTCTCCGAGGGTGAGCAGGTCGGTGATCCGCAGGCGTGCGGGGTCGCTGAGGGCCGCGTGCCGAGCGGCACGCGTTTCCAGTTCGGTTCGCTCGGTGTTCATTGACTCAATCTTGACTGAGTGATCGCGAGCGGTCAAGATGACGAACGACATGGACACCACCTCCCCTCCTCCGCTCGCTCGTCGGGCCGTGGCCGAGTTCCTCGGCACGGGCCTGCTCGTGGCGATCGTCGTCGGCTCCGGCATCGCCGCGCAGACCCTCTCCCCGGACGACGTCGGCCTGCAACTGCTGGAGAACTCCCTCGCGACCGCTCTGGGACTCGCGGTGCTGATCCTCGTCTTCGGCCCTGTGTCGGGGGCGCACTTCAACCCGCTCGTCTCCGCCGTCGACGCGCTCCTCGGTCGCCGCGACCGCTCCGGCCTGTCGGGTCGTGAGCTGGCGGTGTTCCTCGGCGCGCAGCTGCTCGGCGGCATCGGCGGCGCGGTCCTCGCGAACGCGATGTTCGAGGTCCCGACCGCGATCGCGACGACCGAGCGCGTCACCGCCGGGCACCTGCTCGGGGAGGTCATCGCCACCGCGGGCCTGGTCCTCGTGATCCTCTCCCTCGCCCGCACGAACCGAGGCCCGCTCGCGGCCGCCGCGGTCGGCGCGTACATCGGCGCGGCGTACTGGTTCACGTCCTCGACCTCGTTCGCGAACCCCGCCGTGACCCTCGGCCGCGTCGTCACCGACACCTTCGCCGGCATCGCCCCCACCTCCGTCCTGCCCTTCGTCGCCGCGCAGCTCGCCGGCGCCGCGATCGGCGTCGGAATCGCCGTGTTCCTCTTCCCGGGCGCCGCCCGGGCCGCCGGGAGCCTCGTGGTCCCGGCCGCCTCGACCTCGTCACATGTCTGATCTGAAAGGCCTTCTGATGCATCTCGTCGCCATCGGCGGCAGCGACGCGGGGATCTCCGCCGCGCTGCGCGCCCGCGAGCTCGACCCGTCCGTCGACGTGACCGTCGTCGTCGCCGACTCCTACCCGAACTTCTCCATCTGCGGGATCCCGTACTACTTCTCCCGCGAGGTGCAGCCCTGGCAGTCCCTCGCGCACCGCACCCACGCCGACCTCGAAGCCACCGGCATGACCCTGCGCCTGGACACCTTCGCGACCGACATCGACGTCGCCGGACAGCAGCTCACCGTCCGCACCCCGGACGGGACGCTCGACCGGATCGGGTACGACGAGCTGGTCGTCGGCACCGGCGCCCTCGCGTCCTCCGCCGGGATCGTCGGCGTGGACGAGCTGGGGCCGGAGGACGGAGTGCACGTGCTGCACTCGATGGGCGACACCTTCGCCCTCGAGCGCTACCTCGACAGCCGCGACCCGCAGACCGCGATCATCGTCGGCGCCGGCTACGTCGGCCTCGAGATGGCCGAAGCCCTCACCGTCCGCGGCCTCCGCGTCACCCAGCTGCAGCGCGGCCCGGAGGTGCTCTCCACCCTCGACCCCGAACTCGGCGCCCTCGTCCACACCGAGCTGACCGAGCGCGGCGTCGAGGTGCTCACCCGCACCACCGTCGCCTCGATCGAGAAGACCGCGACCGGCCTCTCCGTGCACGCCGACCACGACGGCACACCCCTCACCCGCACCGCCGACGTCGTGCTCCTGGTCGTCGGAGTGAAGCCGAACACCGACCTGCTCGCCCGCGCCGGAGCCTCCCTCGGCGCCGGCCGCGCCGTCGTCGTCGACGAGGCCATGCGCACCGGCCTCCCGCACGTGTTCGCCGCGGGCGACGGAGTGACCACCCACCACCGCCTCCTCGGCACCACCTACCTGCCGCTCGGCACCACCGCGCACAAGCAGGGCCGCGTCGCGGGCGAGAACGCCCTCGGCGGCGACGCCCGGTTCGCCGGCTCGGTCGGCACGCAGGTCGTGAAGGTCTTCGATCTCGTCGCCTCCCGCACCGGCCTGCGCGAGCACGAGGCCCTCGCCGCCGGTTTCGCTCCGGCGACGACGACCGCGGTCGCGGACGACCACAAGCGCTACTACCCGGGCGCGCAGCCCATCACGATCCGCATCACCGGCGACACCCGCGACGGGCGCCTGCTCGGCGCGCAGCTCGTCGGCCGCCTCGGCACCGAGACGGCGAAGCGCGTCGACACCTATGCGACCGCCCTGTTCGCCGAACTCACCGTCGAGCAGGTCTCCGACCTCGACCTCTCCTACACTCCCCCGCTCGGCTCCCCCTGGGACGCCGTGCAGATCGCCGCCCAGACCTGGACCCGCACGAACACCGGAAGCAGCATCTCCGCATGACTCAGAAGCCCACCGTCCTCTTCCTCTGCCAGCACAACGCCGGCCGCTCCCAACTCGGCGCCGGCCTGCTCGAAGTCCTCGCCGGCGACCGCTACACCGCCACCTCCGCCGGGCTGTCGCCCGCGGACACGGTGAACCCTGCGATCGCCTCCACCGTCGCGGAGCTCGGCCTCGACATCAGCGACCGTGCCCCCCGCGCCGTCACCGTCGAAGACCTCGAGAACGCCGACATCGTGATCGCGATGAAGCCGGGGCTCGCGCTCCCCGCGACGCCGACCGGCCGATTCCTGGAATGGACGTTCCCCGACCCGACCGACTGGAGCGCCGAGAACGTCCGTCCCCTCCGAGAGGCCGTCGCCGCTCGGATCCGGACCGAGCTCCTCGACTAGGCGCGATACGCAGCGGCGCCGCAATGCCGCTGCAGAACGCCGGAACTCGCAGTTCTCAGCCGAGGACGACAGCGGCGCGCAGGCCCAAGACCCAGCTGGTGACCCCGCCGGCGAAGGCGACGACGATCAGCAGGCGCACCCAGCGAGAACGGGAGCGCCCGCTGAGCCCCACCGCCGCGAACGCGAGAACGAGGGTGAGGAGTGCGACGGGGAGGAGAGCCGGCCAGGCGACGGGGAACCCGATGCACGGGGGAGGGATCGGCTCGTTGCACGCGAGCACGAACCCGTCGAGGAGGAGGCCGGCGACGAGGGTGACGACGTTCGCGATCACCGCGGAGGGTCTGGTGGAGAGCGCCTGCACCTCTTCACCGTCGAGCCGGCGGGTGAACGACAGGGGGTCCGGTGCTACGCCGACCGCCTTCTGATCGGAGCGCACCGCCGGAGGACCGGTCGTCGGACGGGGATCCTCAGTCCGTTCACCCCTGCTGACAGGATGAGCGCATGGGGCGGCGTCCGTGGTGTCTGGCAGGTCTGGGGGTCATCGTGCTCGCCGTCGCGGGATGCGGTTCAGGAGCGTCCGGGTCGCCTTCCCCGGGGGAGCTGATCGGCTCCGGATCGGTGATCGAGTCCGGTCCGGGTTCGGGGGTGCCGCTGCTGTGCCTCTCCGCGGTGAGGGAGTCGGCGCCTCCTCAGTGCTCCGGTGACACGGTCGCGCTGATCGGCTTGGACTGGGACGCTCTTCCCGAGGTGCCGGAGACGGGCGGGACGCGCTGGTTCGACGGAACGCTGTACGGCACATGGGACGGGTCCGCGGTCACCCTCACTCGGCCGTTCGCGGTGGGAGACCAGTCCGGAGTCGATCAGGAGGATCCGTTCGCCTCGTCGGTCGGCTCGGCCGACTCCGAGACCCTCGCGCGGGCGCTCGAGGACCTCCACGCACGCCGGTCCGAGGATGCGAACCACGTGGACGCGGTGGAGTGGGACGGAATCGTCCACGCGATCGTCGTCTACGACGACGGCTCGATCCAGGCCGACCTCGATCAGGAGTTCGGGGCCGGAGTCGTCGTGGTCCGCTCTGCGCTGCGCCCGGTGTGACGAGCGAGTTTCGCCGGACCCGTCGTCTCAGGCCCGGCTGACGTCCACCTCCTCTTGATGGACGACCCGAGGAGAGTGTCTGCCACGCAGCGATCCGACGCCGCCCCGCCACAACGGAGCAGCACGACGATCCTCGCGATGGCCCTGATCGCTTCCGCGATCATCGGGCCGGAGTGACTCGCTTCACGCGATAAGCACTGCGGCGAGGCGATCAGCAGACGAGCACGACGTGCGGCCCTCCGAACCGACGCACGAGGGGCCCTCGCATGAACCGGGCGCGCGCGCCGTCGCCGTCGCCCTCACCTGCCTGGCCGTCGGCCCGGCTGCTCTGCTCACGCTCGCGTTCCTCCTCCTGCAGCTCCCACCGCTGGATCGCGACGACCACCCTGACTGGAGGGCACCCGACGCGACGACGACGGCGCCGCGGCTGCTCCTGTTCCTGCTCCCGCCGCTGGTCACAGGAGCGCTCAGCCGTCTCGTCGGGGGGAGGGACTCCCTCACCGGGTTCTGGCACTACGGCTCGATCTGCTTGCTGGTGATGGTTCCGTTCATCGGGGTGTTGGCCCTGTCGCTCGTGCGGTGAGGACGGCTGCGGCTGCGGCTCGGGCACAATCGGGTGATGGGGCGGATCATCTTCACGAGAGGCCGATGTCTCTCCGTCGGCGCCACTACAGCGGTGCTTCTTCTCGCAGGGTGCGCGGAGGCGCCACCGATCCCTGATCGGGTCGCCCCGACCGCCGTCGCCACCGCGACCGTCGAGCCGACGCGGAGCGGAGCCGAGGCACCGACTGCCGGCGGCACGCCGACGTCGGTGGCGTCCTCGGATGCACCGGAGCCGACACTGAGCGGCTGCCTGCCCGCCGAGTTCGCCGATCGGCCGCCGGTCGGCCTCGAACCGCAGCAGAGACCGGACGACCGGGGATCCCGCGAATACGCGACCGGGGAGCCGATCCTGGGACCGGACGGAGTACCGGTCGCCTACGTCGTCGGTTCCGGCGACATCCCGGAGTACATCGCGGACCGGTTCTGCCTCGAGGTCTCGTACCTGGACAGGATCAACGAGCCTCGACGCGGAAGCTCGGCCGAGCTGTTCGAGGGCGACACCCTGAACCTCGACGCTGCGACGGCGACGACGGTCGGAGACGTGAACGGCGTGATCAGGCAGAATCCTGTGTCGACGTCGCTCCCCGAGCAGCACGAACCCGTCTGGTGAGCGCTTCTCTCTCCGAGGAGCGCGGGCTGCGCGGGAGAGGAACGTCGCGCTCGCTCGTCCGGTGCCGGCGATGAGGTCGGGCCGATCAGCGCGGCTCCTTCCGTGCCTGCTGCGTGCGCTCCTCCCGGCCCTGCTCGTCCTCGTGGTCGTCAGTGCGCTCGTCGTGCAAGCCCTGGCCGGCTTCCAGCCGCTGACGAACGTTCTCGGGATGTGCGCGCGGCCCGTCGAGGTCCCGGTCGACACCTACTGGTACGCCGGGGCTGTGCTCGTGATGGCAGCCGGGGTGCTCGTCGCCTCCCGACTGAACCGGGCCGGCTCGGGAGTCCTCGCGGGGACGCTCCTCGCGGTCGGCGTCGTGAGCGCGGCACTCTGCACCTTCGCCGCGTTCTTGGGCACTGCGGTCTGGCAGTGGGGACACGAGGATTCGATCGATCCTCCGTCTGCTGCAGAGGCGTGGGGGCAGTTCGGCGTCAACGTCGCAGCAGCCGGGACGCCTGCGTACGCACTGATGCTCAGCGCCGTCCTGATGCTCGTCCGGCGGAAGGGCGTCCTGCTCTCCTGGACCGTCCCGCCGGCGGCGTTCCTCGCCTTCGTGCTGGCGAGTACGGCGTTCCAAGTCGCTCGAGCCTGGGTGGTCTGCTCCGCGGCCTGAACCGACGCGCCGGGCCGAGGCCGAGGGCCCCGCCGCTCGTCGGCGACGCGCTGCTAGCGTGCGCGACATGTCGGATGATCGGGCGCGGGCCGTCCTCTTCGCCGTCGCCGTGCAGCTCGCACGGTTCGGCGTCATCACGGGTGCACTCGCCGCGGCGGCCGCGATCGGCGTGCCCGTCCGGTACCTCGGCCGGACCGCGAGCGTCGCGTGCGCTACTTCCCGGATCGCGCAGCGATCATCGCCGCGATCCTGGAGCGCATCGGCGCTCGTCTGGCACCGTCCGACTCCGAGGAGCCCGGCGTCACCGGATCGGGCAGGGCCGCCTTCGCCTCCTGCAGGGAACGCCCTCGTCGGCCGATCGACGTCCGACCGGGATGCTGCGATCGATCTGTTCGAGCTGCGCCTGGAAGCCACCCGCAGATCTGTGGTGCACGACGCCCTCGCGCGATGGGCCTGGTCAGGGCTCGACGCCGACGTCGCCTTCCACCTCCAGCCAAAGCTTCTCGGCGACCGCGAGCACGTGGTCCTGTTCCACTACACGATCACCGGCCTGATCCTCGATCAGCTGACCGTTGCGGTCGATCCGGCGACCGCGCCGTCGACCACGATCGACCGGCTCGTGGACGGGCTCCTCCCCGAGAGCTGAGTCCCTCACGGCTCAGCACACGGCCCGACGGCGCCGCGTCGGCGCGCCGGTAGTCTCGACCGATGCTCTCGACCCTGCTCGTCACCGTGCCGTGGCTCGCGTTCGCCGTCCTCGTCGGCGTGATCGTGATCGCACCCTTCGCGGGCCGCGTGCTCGTCGCGCGGCCCCGGGCGACCGCCGCGCTGCTCTCCGCGGCGCTCGTCGCCGTCGCAGCGCTGACGCTCTACCCGGAGAGCGGCCGAACCGCACCGGAGGTCGCCTGCGCGGTCGAGTGGCCGACTCTCACGCCGACCGCCGTGGAGTCGATGGCGAACATCCTGCTGTTCGTGCCGGTCGCGTTCCTCGCAGGAGTGCGCTGGCGGCGACCGGTGGCGGCGATCGTCGGGGCGAGCGCGCTGTCCGCGGTCGTCGAGCTCGTCCAGGCCGTGGTGCCGGCCATCGGCCGTGCGTGCGACACGAGCGACGGGATCACGAACACCCTCGGCGCGGTCGTGGGCGGCCTTCTGGCCCACGCCGTGCTCTCCTGGCGACGACGACCCGCTCGCCTTCCGGGGAAGCGCTAGCGAGGTCGGCGGCGGCCCGGTACGGGCGGGGCGCGCTCCTCTCGGCGGGGCGGGAATCGGCTCCCGCACCGTCCTTCGTTGCGCGACACCACAAAGACTCCCCGTTCGGGGGGAAACGTCCATCCTGAGCGCGTAAACTCGGCACTTCGGAGCAGCCGGGGGTCGGGTGCCCCGCCGAGCGCGGGAGGGTCGCAGTGGCAGTCGGATTCCGCCAGGACGGGCCGCTCCGGGCGCTCGGACGGGCCCGACTGCAGCCGGTCAGCGACCTGTCGCTGGCCCGCGGACCCCGCCGCACGCGGCTCTCGGCTGCGATCTCGATGCCGTCCGGCCCCGGCCTGGTGCGTCCCTCCGCTCTCGCGCAGCCGTGGGAGGCGGCGCTCATCCGCCTCGTCCGCGCCGGCGCCCCTGCTCCCGAGCTGCACGCTGCGACCGCCACTGCACCCGAGGGGGCCCGACTGGCCGCCGTGATCGAGCTGGCCCGCGACGCCCTGGACCGGCCGGACGACGAGCGGGCACTGCGACTCGCGGGCTGGCTGGTGCGCAGCCGCTACGACCCGGGCAAGGACCCGTTCCTCAGCCGCTACGGGATCTCGCTCTCCGTCCGCCTCCCCCTCAGCGCGGGGCTCGACGTCACGGTGCCGCTCGAGACGGAGTCGCTGCGGCTGCTCTTCGCGGAGCTCGCCGCGGCGGAGGATCCAGCAGGCGCCGCGGCCGCGGTGGAGGCCCTCGCGCCGTCCACGCTCGCCGCGTCGAGTCTGACGGCGCTCTACTCCGCTCGCCGCCGCTGGTCGGACATCGCGCAGCTGACCTCCCGGATCGTGAACGTCGACGCGGCGTCGGCGGCCGCCCTCATCCGCCGCGGAGTCGCCCTGCGCGAGCTCGGGCTCATCGAGAGCGCGCTCGACGCCTTCGACAAGGTGGTGCGGCCCAACGTGACCACCGCCCGCCCGTTCGAGCTGCGCGCCGAGGCCCTGCTCGAGCGCGCCAGCACGCACCTCTCGGACGGGCGGCGAGCGCCGGCGCGACGCGACCTCGAGCGGGTCCTGCAGCAGTTCCCCGAGAGCACCGAGGCGCGCGAGCTGCTCGACGCCGCGCGTCGCTGAGAGCGCTCCTCCGTCCCGCCGTGCCCGGGTGGGGAGATGTCAACCGTCTCGCCGCCGATGCCTCCCCGACCTACCGTGACTACGGACCGGAGGAGGACCTGGATGGCTGTGACGCGGTTGACGCTCGACGGCGTCGACTACACGCTCGCACCCGAGATCGACCTGGACGCGCTGCGCTCGGCGCTGCTGGACGGCGTCTCGAGCGTCGGACGCTGGGTCGGATTCCCGTCGCTGAACCGCGGACTCGTGCACGCGCTGATCACCCCCTCGAGCAGCGTGCGCCTGGAGGAGCACCCCGACGCCCCGGTCGAGTTCTCCTGGGAGGGCGACCAGCAGGGGTACGACCTGGACTTCAGCTACGGGATCTCCTGACGGGTCCCGGCGGTCGGCCTTCTGGGAGACGTGGGTCTCGAGACGCCCTTGCGGGGCTGCTCGACCAGCGAGGCCGCGGGTGCCTCCACCCGGAGAGGACGCGGGAGGCGTGCGGAACCTCGGTCGAGAGGGCTCCTCAGCCGCGATGGTGGCTGAAGGGTGCTCCTGGCTGAGGTTCTGCGGCGGCCCTCCTCGGGTACGCGGCGGGCGCCGCGCCTCCCTCTGCTGATCGAGTAGCGCGCGGAGCGCGCGTCTCGAGATCCGCGATGTCCGGGAGTGGGTGGGTCTCGATACGCCCCTGCGGGGCTACTCGACCGGCAGCGGGGGGCGGCGGTACGGGGTCGCGACGCGGAACATCAGCGCCGCCGCGACCACGAGGAAGGCGGCGCCGATCAGCCCCGCGCCCGGCGGCTCGTCGGCGGAGGTGTGTCCGCCGTTGATCGCCGGAGTGAAGACGAGGTCGATCAGCACGCTCGACGCCAGCACGGCGACGAGCGCGAGGCCCGCGGTGCCGAGTCGCCTGCCCGCGGCGACGGAGCCGCCGATCACGGCGAGGGCGAGCAGCACCTCCGCGAACCACAGCCACAACGGCAGGAGCTCCAGCGGCGACACCGCCTCGTACTGCAGGACCGAGCACGCCGAGCTCTCGTACCCCTCGGACCAGCAGGGCCGCCAGAAGACCGCCGCGCCGATCCCCTGTGCCGCCGCGTGCGCCAGCAGCAGGACGCCGACCACGATCGACAGTGCGGCCAGCAGGATCGACTCCCGACGTCGTCGGACGGGGGCAGGCACGGTCCCGACGATCACCACGGGCGTCAGGCTAGAGACGGGCGGTGAACGGCGGGAGTCGCGCGGGCACCATTCAGGCGAGGAGCCGGACTCAGAAGTCGTCGAAGTCGATCGTCTCGCGGTCGGCGAGAGGCAGGGCGATCGGGTGCGCGACGAAGGAGTCGTCGGGGCGATTCTTGGCGATGCGCTTGCGCAGGTCGGCGACCGCGGCCTCGAGGACGTCGGACACCGACGGATCCTGGTCGATGTCGAGCTCGACGGGCACCGCGACGAGCTCACTGCTCGCGTCGAGGGTCATCCGCGCGTCGATGAGCTCGCCCTCGTCGGTGAACGCCGGCACGGTGACGGCCTCGGAGTGGTCGTGGCGGTTGATCGCGGTGACCAGTTCGAGGAGCGCGTCGGCGACCGCGTCCGTGGTCACGATGCACTTGGACGCGTAGGTGATTTCCTGCATGGGTCCACTCGACCAGCCGCCGCCGGGGCGAGCCAGCCCTTGCGCGGCGCCGCCGCCGTCGCCTAGGTCGGCGGGAGGAAGCAGCCCGCTCACGACGAACGGCCGCCGGGGAGCATGCTCCACCGACGGCCGTCCCGCCCGCGCCCGACCCGCTCGGGCACATCGATCCGCGCCCGACCTCAGCAGCTCCGAGCGGAGTAGGCGGTGACGGTGGTGCTGGAGACGCTCCGCCCCTCGATCACCGCGGTCCCGGTCACGCTCACCTCGCCTGCAGGCAGGGTCTTCAGGCGCGTGGTGAACGCCGAGGTCGTGCTCTGGGAGGGAGCGACTGCCGCGGCCGACTTGCTCCCGTACGCCGTCGACACGGTCACGGCCAGCGGTACGGCCTCGTCGTTGCGCACCGTCGTGGTGAGGACAGCCCTGCCCGAGATGCAGCGGGTGGAGGCGGTCGTCGTGTAGTCGACCTGTGTCGCCGCGGCCTGCACGGTGACGGAGTCCCAGACGAGCGGACCGGAGTCGAACTGCACGGCGATGCGCACCGACCCGGCGCCGGTCGTCGACGGCAGCGTCGTGCTGCCGCGCTGGTCGGCGTCGAACGCCACCGGACCGAGGTCCGCCACGGCGCCTGCGGCCGTCACGGAGTAGGCGCGACCGGTCGTCCCGGCGTGCAGGGGCGAGCCGTTGCGCGCCGTCTGACGCGCGTCGAGCGGGATGGTCGCTCCGGGAACGACCGGAGCGTCGCCGACGAGGGCGGCGAGGCGGGTGCGGTCGTCCAGCTGGGCGGGGACGGGCGCCTGCTGAACGAGCCGCCAGTCCTGGGAACCGTCCGTGGCCGACGCCTGCAACGTGGCGGGAGCGTTCGCGGTCCCCGCGGAGAGGTAGAGCCCGCTGTTGCGGGTCGACTGGAAGCGGACGAAGCCGTCCTGCCCGGGAACGGTGTTCCAGAGACCGGGAGCGCTGTTGTCGATCCACTGCCCGATGCGCTGCCCAGCACTGGCACCGCCGCCCCAGATCGCGGCCTCGCGCCCACCCGCCTTGTTGAGCAGGGTCAGTGCTCCGTCGGCCTTGCGGGTCAGGTGCCAGTACTGCGTGTCCGGATTCGACGCCGATCCGGCGGCCTCGGACGCGACGCTCGGACTGTCGGCGTTGCCGATGTTGTCGTCGTTCGAGTAGCTCCCGGTTCCGAGGACCTGACCGGTCCTGCGGTTCACGAGCTGGTAGTAAGCGCCCGCCGAGCGTCCGAAGTCGACGTCGGCGTGCCGGATCACCGGCTGCTCGGTCGGTCCGCCCCAGGCCGACTGCAGGATCAGGACGCGGCCCGTCTCACCGTCGTACTGGAGGTTGCGGCTGTAGCCGCCGCCGAGCGGCGTCTGGTACTCGGTCCAGCGGCCGAAGCTCGCGCCGTCGTTCACCCAGACGTTGCCACTGCCGGCCGCGTTGTAGGCGATCCGCCCGTCGGGCAGGTGCATCAGCACGGGGCTGCCGCCGGTCGACAGCGGCCTCGAGCCCGGAGTGACCGGGAGCTGGCTGATGTTCGTGCCGTCCGGGTCGCCGTCGGCGAAGAACCGCTCGGGGTCGTCCGCGATCTTGTAGCGGACGTTGTCGCCGCCGCCGAAGTACTCGAAGGTCATGATCCACTTGCCGTCGTTCGTGGGGGCGACAGTGGTCATGCCGGGGCGTGCGAAGCCGATGTGCTGGCGGCCGTCGAACGAGAAGCTCGGGCCGGAGACGTCGACGACGGGAGCACTCCAGGACGTGGAGCGACCGTCCCACGTCCTGTGGGCGAGGATCTGGCTCTGGTCGTCGCGCCCCGTCGCGTTGTCGGGAGTGCCGATCGGAACGCCCGTCGTGCGGTCGTAGTCGAGGTAGTCGTTCTCGTCCGAGTAGTAGGCGAGGAGCTTCCCCTGGTGCACGCGAAGGTGCGGCTCCCACAGCGGGTCCTGCTGACGCGTCGCGTTGGCCTGCGAGACGTTGCGGCCACCGGCGCCCGCGCTGCCGCCCTGCCAGCCGCCCGCCGCGATGATGTTGACGAACCGCCAGTCGGCGCCCTCGTTGCTGCTCGCGTAGAGGGCGATGGAGACGTCGCGGCGATCGCCGTCGTTGTCGGGCACCCAGGCGGGGTTCGAGGCCTTCTGCTCGCGGTAGAACTCGTCCTCGCCCGACACGACGGTCGCCAGTAGGAGCGTGCCCGCCGCGATGTCCCCGACGGTCTCGGGCATGACGTAGAAGTAGGGGTTGGTCCAGTTGCTGGAGTACTTGTCCATGGCCGGATCGCTCGAGAGCTCGGCCGGCGAGCCGAGCTCGGTCAGCGGCTGCCAGGTGTCGCCGTTGTCGTCGCTCTTGTAGATCGGCATCTTCTCGCCGATCGCGCCGCCGATGGAGTCCGGCGCCGGATAGTCGACGACGGTCGCCTTCTCGAACGCGGCGACGATGCGTCCGCTGGGCAGCTGGACCGACTTCGGGTACACGATGCAGTTGCCGCGACCCTTCAGACACGGCTCGTTCCCGAGCTGATAGACGACTCCGCCCTGCGGCGTGTACGCCTGGGCGGTGATCGTCGGGCCCGCGAGCAGCGCGGCGGCGACCGCCACTGCTCCGAGCAGCATCCCGGAGCGCCGGGACGTCGTGGTGAACCTCATCGTTCTCGTTCCTTCGGTCGTGGCTGGCGGACGAGGCGGAGCTCGAGTCGTCGCCGGCCCGGTCCTCGCCTCTGAGTCCCTCACCGCGCGATGTTGTCGATCACTTCGCGCGGCTTTCGCCAATGTTATCGACAACAGACCCGAGAAGCGCAAGCCTGCGCGCCACACTGGATCGACATCGGCCCGGCACCGGTGCTCGGAGGGGGAGGTCCATGGCGGAGGAATCGCTTCCCACGCGCGCGACCGCGAAGCAGGCGACGATCTACGACGTGGCCCGCGTCGCCGGAGTGTCGCACCAGACGGTCACTCGGTTCCTGCAGGGCTTCGAGGGCATCCGGCCCGCCACCCGATCGCGGGTCGAGGCGGCCCTCGCCGAGCTCGACTACCGCCCCAACCTCACCGCGCGCTCGCTGCGCGCCCGGCGCTCGCACCGCATCGGCGCCCTCACCCACGAGATCGACCAGGTCGGGCCGAGCAAGATCCTGCAGGGAGCGAGCACCGCCGCCCGCGAGGCCGGCTACGTCCTCGACATCGTCTCGCTCGACATGAGCGACTCCGCCGCGATCGAGGAGGCGCTCGATCTGGTCACCCAGCACGAGCTCGCCGGTGTCCTCGCCCTCGCCTCGACCGACGAGATGACCCGCGCCTTCCGCACGACCCGCTTCCGCGTCCCGGCGCACCTGGCCGTCGAGGAGGACGACGACGCGACCGGCTCTCCGTCGCAGCTGACCACTCAGGGCTTCCCGGCCCTCGTCGCGCACCTCGCCGACCTGGGCCACCGCGAGTTCCTGCACCTGGCGGGCCCGCCGACCTGGTCGGCCGCGCGCAACCGCCGCAAGGCCTACGAGAGCGCCGTGACCCGGCACGGCCTGCACTCGACGGCGGTGCTCGAGGGCGACTGGTCGGCTCGTTCCGGCTACGAGCTCGTCCGCGGCCTCGACGAGGTCCGCGCGACGGCGATCGTGGCCGCGAACGACCAGATGGCCCTCGGAGCGGTCCTCGCACTCACCGACCGCGGGCTGCGCGTGCCGGAGGACGTCAGCGTGACCGGCGTCGACGACATCCCGGAGGCGGCCTACCTCGTGCCGCCGCTGACGACCCTCCGGGTCGACTTCGCCGGTCAGGGCCGCTCGGCGCTCGGCGAGCTGCTCGCGCTGATCGACGGGGTCGACGCCGCACCGCACGTGACGCTCGCCTCCGAGCTCGTCCCGCGGCGCTCCTCCGGGCCCGCGCCGCACTGACGCCGCGTCAGCGGGCCGGGCCGGTCGAGGCGCGCACGACGAGCGACGGACGGGGCGCGCCCGCTCGATCGGCTGCGGCCGGATCCTCGATCCGGTCCAGGAGCGCCTGCAGCGCCTCCCTCCCCTGCGCCTCGAAGTCGAGCCGGAGCGTCGTCAGGCCGGGCGTGAAGTAGGCCGCCTCGGGAGTGTCGTCGACGCCCGTCACGCTGACGTCGCCGGGGACCGACGCGCCGCGTGCATCGAGGGCGTGCAGCGCACCCAGCGCCATCTGATCGTTCGCGGCCAGGATCGCCGTCGGCAGGCGCTCGAGGGCGGCGACCGCCTCGAATCCGGAGCGCGCCGACCAGTCGCCGTGCAGGATGCGGGCCGGGGGCAGGCCGTGCCGCTCGAGCGCCGCGACCACCGCGCGCAACCGGTTCCGGGCGGCCGACCAGGCGGCAGGGCCCGCGATGTGGACGAACTCCTCGTGCCCCAGTTCGACGAGGTGGTCGACGAGCTCGACGACGCCGTGACCGGACGCGGCGAGCGTCGCTCCGTCGGCCTCCTCCTCCGCGGCGATGACGACGGGGACGCCGAAGTCGGTGTGCTCGAACACCTCGCGCACGCCGTCCGTCGACGCGAAGGCCAGGAGCCCGGCGAGGTCGTGCCGGGTGAGCAGCTGGAGGGCGTCCTGCAGCTCCGCGGGGTCGGCCATGTCGAGGGTCACGACGTCGAGGAGGTAGCCGGCGTCGCGCGCGGCGCTCGTCGCGGCCTGGATGATGCGGTTCGGCCCGACCTGGCTCACCTCGTGCGTCAGCGCCCCGATCCGCATCGACCGCCCCGAGATGAGCGCCCGTGCGCTGAGGTTCGGCCGGTAGCGGATCGTCGTGAGCGCGGCCTCGATCTTCTGCTTCGTCGAGGGCCGCATGTCGAGGCCGCGCATGTAGCGGCTGACGGAGGCGTGCGAGACCCCGGCCACGCGGGCGATGTCGTAGATCGTGCCGGTCGTCGGAGGACCCGGGGTCCCGGGGTCGGTGGTCGTCGTCATGCGGTCCTCCGTCGGGGCGGTCTTGCTTTTTCCAATGTTGTCGATCACAATCGCCTCTGCCAACTGTTATCGAGAACAGTTCACCACGATGGAGTGCCCAGAGCCATGACTTCCGCATCGCCGACACTGCCGCAGCAGATCCTGCTCGGTGTCGCCTACTACCCCGAGTACCACGTCTCGGACCGGCTGATCGAGGACCTCGATCTGATGGTCGCGGCGGGCATCACCGCGATCCGGGTGGGCGAATCCGTCTGGTCGACCTGGGAGCCGCGCGACGGCGTCTTCGAGCTCGAGTGGATGCAGCGGGTGCTCGACGAGGCCCACGAGCGCGGCATCCGCGTGATCCTCGGCACCCCCACCTACGCGGTGCCGCCGTGGCTGCAGACCGCGCACCCCGAGATCGCCGGCGAGCGGCGCACAGGCGAGCGCATCGCCTGGGGCGCCCGCCAGGAGGTCGACTACTCGCACCCCGCGTTCCGCTTCCACGCCGAGCGCGTGATCCGCCGCATCATCGGCCGCTACGCCGCGCACCCCGCGGTCATCGGCTACCAGGTCGACAACGAGCCGGGCCTGGAGCTCCTGCACAACCACGGCGTCTTCACCGGATTCGTGCGCAGCCTCCGCGAGCAGTACGGCGACGTCGAGACGCTCAACCGCGAGTGGGGCCTCACCTACTGGTCGCACCGGATCGACGACTGGAGCGAGCTCTGGCGCCCCGACGGCAACACCTTCCCGCAGTACGACCTGGCGTGGCGCCGGTACCAGTCGGCGGTGACGACCAACTTCATCGCGTGGCAGGCCGGCCTCGTCCGCGAGTACTCCCGCGAGGACCAGTTCGTGACCACCTGCCTCCAGTACCCGCGCCGCGGCGTCGACGAGCGGGCCGTGTTCGAGGCCCTCGACATCGGAGCGGGCAACCCCTACTACGGCATGCAGGACCACCTCGAGATCGGTGTCGAGCACGAGCACCCGAACTACTGGACGACGTCCGGCGTCCCGGGCCTGCTGCGCCAGGCCGACCGGCTCTACGCCTCCCGTCAGCAGCGCTACCTCGTCACCGAGACGAACGCGCAGGCCATCGACACCGCCGACAACAACCTCCCGCCCTACCCGGGCCAGCTGCGCCAGTCGGCCCTCGCCTTCGTGGCGCGCGGCGCGGCGATGATCGAGTACTGGCACTGGCACACGCTGCCGTTCGGCGCCGAGACCTACTGGGGCGGGGTCCTCCCGCACAGCCTCGTCCCCGGCCGCGTCTACTCCGAGGTCTCGGCGATCGGACGCGACCTCGCCGCCCTCGGCGACGCGCTCGACGGCTACGTCCCGGATGCGGACGCCGCTGTGCTCTGGTCGACCTCGAGCCGGTACGCGCTGCAGTTCATGCCGCCGCTGAGCCGCGACGGCCGGCCCGACGAGGAGTCCTACGAGCGGATCGTCGACTCCTTCCACCGCGGGATCGTCGACGCCGGCGGCCAGGCGCGCATCCTGCACGTCGAGCAGGCGCGCGGCCTGGGCGCCGCCGAACTCGCCCGGCGCTTCCCCGTGATCGTGGCGGCGGCGCTGTACGTCTGCACCGACGACGACCTCGAGCTGCTGCGCGAGTACGCGGCACTGGGCGGCCACCTGGTCATCGGCCCGCGCACCGCCTACGGCGACGACGAGGCGCGCGCCCGCATCGAGCCCGCGCCGGCGCGCCTCGCCGGCCCGGCGCAGGTGGGCTACGAGGAGTTCAGCACCGTGCCGACGCCGGTCCCCGTGACCGGCTCGACCCTCCTCCCGCTCTCGGCCGACGCGCGGGCGACCCTGTGGATCGACGGACTCCTCCCGACCGGGGCGACCGTGCTCGCGAGCTACATCCATCCCCGGTTCGGCGACTTCCCCGCCGTGACGACCGCGCGGTACGACCGCGGCGACATCACCGTGGTCGGCACCGTGCCGGACCCCGAGCTCGCCCGGGAGGTCGTCCGCTTCGCGCTGACGGCGACGGAGCCGGTGGTCACCGCTCATCACCCCGCGGTGACGGTGTCCTCGGGCACCGCCTCCGGTTCGCGCTTCGTCTTCGTCTTCAACTGGGGCTGGGCCCCGCAGGCCGCGACGCTCGAGAGCGCGGCGGTCGATGCGCTCACCGGCCGGGAGCTCCCTCCCGGCACCACCGTGGAACTCGGACCCTGGGACGTCCGGGTGCTCCGCACCGATGCAGAGGAGACCGGCCGATGACCACGATGGTGGAGCGCCTCCGCTCCGACGACGACCGCCACGTGCCGGCGCCCCCGCGACCGACCAGGGCGCGCCGCGACTGGCGCGGCTGGCAGTTCACCGGCCCCTTCGCCGCCGTGTTCGTGCTCGTGTTCCTCGCTCCGCTGGCCTACGCGTTCTGGCTGAGCCTGTTCCAGAACCGGATCATCGGCGGCAACAGCTTCGTCGGCCTCGACAACTACGCCGCGGTCCTCTCGGATCCGCAGTTCTGGGACGGCTTCCTCCGGGTCGTGCTCGTGCTGCTCGTGCAGGTGCCGGTCATGCTGCTCCTCTCGCTGATCGCCGCCCTCGCGATCGACAGCGCGCGGCTCTACGCGTCGGGCCTGTTCCGGATGGTGATCTTCCTGCCCTACGCGGTGCCGGCCGTCGTCGCCGTCCTCATCTGGGGCTTCCTCTACGGGAACAACTTCGGGCTCACCGCCAACATCAACGACCTGCTCGGAGCCGAGGTCCTGCGACCGCTCTCGAGCCAGTGGATCCTCGCCTCGATCGGCAACATCGTCACCTGGGAGTACATCGGCTACAACATGCTGATCTTCTACTCGGCGCTGAAGACGATCCCCGCCGAGCTGTACGAGGCCGCCGAGATCGACGGCGCGCGCGGCTTCCAGGTCATCACCGCGATCAAGCTGCCCGCGGCCCGCGGCGCGATCGTGATCGCGACGATCTTCTCGATCATCGGCAGCTTCCAGCTCTTCAACGAGCCCAACGTGCTGAAGCCGCTCGCTGAGAACGTCATCTCGTCCTACTTCACGCCGAACATGTACGCCTACAACCTCTCGTTCGCCGGCCAGCAGTTCAACTCAGCGGCCACCGTCGCCATCGTCATGGGCGTCATCACCGCCACGATCGCCTACGTCGTGCAGCTGCGCGGCAGCCGGAAGGAAGACCAGTGAGCACCACCCTGCGCACCCTGAACCCGCGGGTCCGCCGCGCCGGATCGATCAGCCGGCCCCGCAAGTCCGTCGCGCTGACGCTGGTGATGCTGGCGTTCCTCCTCTACGCGCTCGTCCCGCTGCTGTGGCTCGTCATCAACGCGTCCAAGACGCAGGCCGACCTGTTCAGCTCGTTCGGACTCGGCTTCGGCGACAGCTTCGTGCTGGGCGAGAACGTCGTCGCGACCTTCGCCTACGACGACGGCATCTTCCTCCGCTGGCTCGGCAACACGCTGCTCTACGTGGTCGTCGGCGCGGGCGGAGCGACTCTGCTCGCCACCCTCGGCGGCTACGGTCTCGCGAAGTTCCGGTTCCCCGGCAAGAAGGCCTACTTCGCGGTCGTGCTGGGCGCGGTCGCCGTGCCGGGTACCGCGCTCGCCGTGCCGACGTTCCTGCTCTTCAGCCAGCTGGGCCTGACGAACACGCCGTGGGCGATCATCCTGCCGTCGCTGATCACGCCGTTCGGGCTGTACCTGGTCTGGGTCTACACGATCGACTCCGTGCCGACCGAGCTGCTCGAGGCCGCACGGCTGGACGGCGCGACCGAGATGCGCACGTTCTTCACCATCTCGCTGAAGCTGCTGACCCCCGGAGTCGTGACCGTCGCGCTGTTCTCGGTGGTCGCCACCTGGAACAACTACTTCCTGCCCCTGATCATGCTCAGCGACCCGACCTGGTACCCGCTCACCGTGGGTCTGAACCAGTGGAGCTCGCAGGCCAGCGGCGTCTCGGCCGAGCCGATCTACAACCTGGTCATCACCGGCTCCCTGATCACGATCGTCCCGATCGTCGTGATCTTCCTGTTCCTCCAGCGCTTCTGGCAGTCGGGCCTGAGCGCCGGAAGCGTCAAGGGCTGACCCCCCGGGTCCGCCCCGCGCACCTGCACCACCCTCCCGCACAGCACTCCCTCCCCACCACGAAGAAGTGAAAGGACCACCATGTTCGAACTCCGCCGAGGCACCCGGAGCCGCGTGCTCGCCGGGCTCGTCGTCGCCGGCATCTCCGCGATGTCCCTCGTCTCCTGCAGCTCCGACTCCGGAACCGGATCCGCCTCCTCCGGGTCGGCCGCCGACCTCGACGCCGCCCTCGAGCGCGGCGGCGAGCTCACCTACTGGACCTGGACGCCCACCGGCGCCGACCAGGCCGCCGCTTTCATGGAGGAGTACCCGAACGTCGAGGTCGAGGTCGTGAACGCCGGCACCGCGACGGACGAGTACACCAAGCTGCAGAACGCCATCAAGGCCGGCTCGGGAGCGCCCGACGTCGCCCAGATCGAGTACTACGCGATGCAGCAGTTCGCCCTGTCGGACGGACTGCTCGACCTCACCCCCTACGGGCTCGCCGACCTCGAGGAGGACTACACCGCGTCGACGTGGAGCGCCGTCAACCTCAACGGCGGCCTCTACGGCCTCCCGCAGGATTCGGGCCCCATGGTGATGCTCTACAACCAGGCGATCTTCGACCAGTACGGCCTCGCCGTGCCCACCACCTGGGACGAGTACATCGCCGAGGCGGCGAAGCTCACCGCCGCCGACCCGTCGAAGTTCATCACCAACGACGCCGGAGACCCCGGCTTCGCCGACCCCCTGATCTGGCAGGCCGGCGGACAGCCGTTCACGACCGACGGCACCGACGTCACGATCGATCTGCAGGACGAGGGCTCGAAGAAGTGGGCCGACACCTGGAACCAGCTCCTCGAGCCCGGCCTGCTCTCGCCGATCCCGACCTGGTCGGACGACTGGTTCACCGCGCTGGGCAACGGCACGATCGCGACGCTGATCACGGGAGCCTGGATGCCCGGGATCCTCGAGGGCTCGGTCCCCGACGGAGCCGGCGACTGGCGCGTCGCCCCGCTGCCGAGCTACGACGGCTCGGCCGCCACCGCTGAGAACGGCGGCAGCGCACAGTCCGTCATCGAGCAGACCGACGACCCGGCCCTCGCCGCGGCGTTCCTGCGCTGGCTGAACAACTCCGACGAGAGCATCGGCGTGTTCCTGGACGGCGGCGGGTTCCCCTCCACCACCGCCCAGCTCAACGACGACGCGTTCCTGAACGCGACCCCCGAGTACTTCGGCGGCCAGGAGATCAACAAGGTCCTCGTCGACGCCTCCGAGAACGTGGTCGAGGGCTTCGAGTACCTGCCCTTCCAGGTCTACGCGAACAGCGTGTTCGCGGACACGGTCGGCCAGGCCTACTCCAACGGCACCGACCTCAACGCGGGTCTCGAGGCCTGGCAGGAGAACCTCGCGACCTACGGCGAGTCGCAGGGCTTCACCATCACCGAGTAGCCGGACCGCTCCGCACGACGGCGTCCCCCTCCCCCGAGTTCTCGGGGAGGGGGACGTCGTCGTTCCTTGCGGACGCGCGCGGTCATCGCGGAGGAACGTCAGCGCCGGCCGACGCGAACCGCCCCGCGAGCACGCCGAACGCCGCCACCAGCTCCACCGGCCGCGCCCCTTCCACGTCCACGCCGAAGCGCCCGAAGGAGGCGGCGAGCGCCTCCCACGACCACGACCCGGCCGTGACGCGGCAGCTCCCGTCGCCGAGGTCCTCGACCTCCTCGGCGAACGGCAGCACCGCGGCGGCCGGACTGCGCAGCACCGCGCTCCCGACGCACGGCCACGCACCGTCGTCCGAGCCGCGGAACCGCGCCGAGAGGAACGCCGCCGGAGTGCCGCCCGGCACCGGTCGGCGTTCGAAGCGCCGCCGCGTCGACTCCGGATCCGAGACGCGATCGGCGCGGAACGTCCGCCAGTCCTCCCGGTCGAGGTCGAACGCGATCACGTACCAGCGCCCCTGCCGCGCCACCAGGTGGTGTGGCTCCACCCGCCGCCGTCCGCCCGAGCCCGAGCCCGAGCCGGAGTACGCGAACCGGAGCACCTCCGACGCCCGCACGGCCGCCGAGACCGCGACGAGCACCTCGGGCGCGACCGTCGGCCCCGGCACCGGCGCCGTCGTGAACCGCAGCGCGTCCAGCCGCTGCGCCAGCCGCGTCGGCAGCACCTGCCGAAGGGTCGCGAGGGCTCGCGCCGACGCCTCCTCGAGCCCGGTCCCGTTCGCCGAGGCCGAGCGCAGCGCCACGGCGAGCGCCAGCGCCTGCTCGTCGTCGAGGAGGAGGGGCGGCAGCTCGGTCCCCGCCTCCAGCCGGTAGCCGCCGTCGGGCCCCTTCGTCCCGCGGATCCGGTAGCCCATCTCCCGCAGCCGGTCGACGTCGCGCCGCACCGTCCGCGGCGTCGTGTCGAGCCGCTCCGCCAGTACTGCGCCCGGCCAGTCCCGCCGCAGCTGCAGGAGCGAGAGCAGCTGGAGCATCCGCGTACTGGGAGAGGGCATGTCCCGATGCTAGATCGAGAAGAGGACAGGATCCGTCCGCATCCCCCGGCACAGTGGGTACCGCCGGGAGGACGTCCCGGCCGATCGGAGGGAATCCCATGAGCATCACCACCACCACGCACCTCAACTTCCGCGGCGAGGCCCGCGCGGCGCTCGAGTTCTACCGCTCGGTCTTCGGGGGCCGGCTCGACGCCGTCACGAACGACCAGGCGCAGCTCACGACCGACCCGGCCGAGGCCGACCAGCTCTCGTGGGGGCAGGTCGTCTCGGAGGCGGGCTTCCGCGTGATGGCCTTCGACGTGCGCTCCGGCACCGCGTACGACCCGGGCACGAACCCGGTGTTCGTCTCGGTCCGCGGCACCGACGCCGACGAGATCACGGGCTACTGGGAGTCCCTCGCCGAGGGCGCCGAGATCGTCGCGCCGCTCGCCCCGTCCGGCTGGTCGCCGCTCTACGGCATGCTCCGCGACCGCTTCGGCGTCACCTGGGTCCTCGACGTCGAGGTCGCCTGGGCGGGCTGACCTACTCGGCTCCGCCCGTCTCGACGCGCGGGGCCGAGGCACGCGATCCGCCCCTGCTGCTCGGTCAGCGCTTCGTCGTCCGACGCGTCGGAGGGAGGAGGGCCCGCGCCGCGGCGCCGCCGCCGAGGAGGAGGATGACCGCATGTGCTCCCCGTGCCGCCGGCCCCCCGCATGACCGCCGCCCCGCGGCCCCTCCTCGTCAGGATGCGCCCGCGCTCCGTCGACGAGCAGCACCGCGCGTCGAGCCCGCTCGAACTGCTCGTCGACCTGACGTTCGTCGTCGCGATCGCCCAGATCGTGCAGCAGCTCGCCCACGCGATCGAGGAGGGGCACGCCGGCGAGACGCTCCTCCCCTTCGGCATGGTGTTCTTCGCCATCTGGTGGGCGTGGATGAACTTCACCTGGTTCGCCTCCGGCTACGACACCGACGACGTGCCGTACCGGCTGCTGACGCTCGCGCAGATGGCGGGCGTCCTCGTCCTCGCGGCCGGGGTGCCGACGGCGTTCGAGAGCGGCGACTTCACCGCGATCACGATCGGCTACGCGATCATGCGGATGGCGCTGGTCAGCCAGTGGGTCCGCGTCGCCGTGTCCTCGCCCGCGCACCGCCGCTCCGCTCTGCGCAGCGCGATCGGGTTCACCCTCGTGCAGGTCGGCTGGCTCCTGAGGCTCCTGCTGCCGGAGCAGGTGGCGATAGTGAGCTTCGTCGCGCTCGCGGCCCTGGAGCTGTGCGTCCCCCTGTACGCCGCGCGGAAGGGCGAGCCGAGCTGGCACCCGCACCACATCGCGGAGCGGTACGGCCTCTTCACGATCATCCTGCTCGGCGAGGGCGTGCTGGCGGCGGTGGCCGGGATGCAGGAGTCGCTGGCCGAGCGCGGGTTCAGCGCGCCGCTCGCGCTGGTCTCGCTGGCGGCGCTCGTGCTCGTCTTCGCGCTGTGGTGGCTGTCGTACCTCCACCCCTCGGGCGAGCTCCTCGAAGCGCGTCGCGGACTGTCGTACCGCTGGGGCTACGCGCACTACCTCGTCTTCGCGGCGCTGGCGGCGCTCGGAGCCGGGCTGGAGTCGGCCGTCGCGGCCACCGCCGGGCACCTCGAGGAGACGGAGCTCGTGCTCGGCGCCGCGGTGGCCGTCCCCGTGGCCGGATACCTGATCCTGCTCTGGGCGGTCCACCGTCCGCTCGGTGATCGCGAACCGCTCCGGGCCGCGATCGTGCTGCCCGCCGTCGCGCTGGTCGCCGCGGCACCGCTGACCGCGCCGGCGATCGGAGTGGCCGGCACCGTCGCCGTGATCGCCGTCGTCTGCGCGGGGCTCGTGGCCGCCGTCCTGGTGCGCGAGCGGGCGGGCGGCAGGCGGGCGTAGCGGGAAGCGTCCCTCCCGACCTGCGGATACGCTCGACCGCGCGGGCGTCTCTGCGGCGCGGAACGGGAGCGGCATGGCCACGGTGGACTCGGCGGAGCGGCGCGCGCGCCTGATCGGCCTGCTCGAGCGCGACGGTGCCGTGCGGCTCGACGACGCGGCGGCCGAGCTCGACGTCTCGACCATGACCGTGCGGCGCGACCTCGCCGACCTCGAGGCGGAGGGACGGCTCAGCCGGGTCCGCGGAGGAGCGGTGCCCGCGCTGCGCCCGCGCCCGTTCGCCGAGCGCCTGGCCGCCGGAGCCGCCGCGAAGCGCGAGATCGCGAGGAAGGCCGTCGCCCTCGTGCCCGCGAGCGGCGCGATCGCGGTCGACGCTTCCTCCACCGCCGGCACCCTGCTCGGCGCCGCCCCGGAGTCGCCGCAGCTGCTCGTCGCCACGAACTCGCTCGAGAACCACGCCTCGGCCCGCCGTGCCGCGCGCGCCCGCGTGGTGCTGATCGGCGGGGAGCTCGAGGAGGAGACCGACAGCTTCGTCGGCCCGCTCGCGTGCTCGAGCGCGGCCGAGCTGCACTACGACCGCTTCTTCACCTCCGCCTCGGCCGTGTCGATCGACGGGACCAGCGAGGTGACGCTGCAGGAGGCGCAGGTCAAGCGCGTCTTCGTCGCGTCGTCGAGCGAGACCGTGCTGCTCGTGGACTCGACGAAGCTTGAGCGCACGGCTCTGGCGCGGGCCCTCGCCTGGGACGCGATCAGCGTGATGGTGACGGAGCTCGACCCCGCGGACCCGCGCCTGGAGCCGTTCCGCGGGCTGGTCGAGCTGCGCTGACCGGAGCGACGCGCGGACTCCCCCCTCCCGCCTGCTGATCGAGTAGGCCGCGGAGCGGCCGTACCGAGATCCCCGTCCGCCGTACTTCTGGCGGGTGCGGGTCTCGATACGCCGCTGCGCGGCTACTCGACCAGCAGAGGGGGGCGCACCGCCGCCGATCGCGCGACCACCGGAGGGCGCCCCTCCCTTGCTGATCGAGTAGGCCGCGGAGCGGCCGTATCGAGATCCACCTCCGCCGTACTGCCGCCGTCAGCGGCGGGTCGGCGCCGCCGTCGAGTCGCGGACGATGAGCTCGGGGTTCAGCTGGATCCGGTAGATCGACCGGCGCGGGTTCTCGATCCGGTCGACCAGGAGGCGCACCGCCGCCTCGCCCACCTCGGCGCGGGGCGGGCTCACCGCGGTCAACGCGGGCGTGAACAGCCGCGCCACCTCGTCGTCGTAGGCGATGACCGAGAGGTCGCCCGGCACCGAGATGCCGCGGTTGAGCGCGAGATCGACGAACGCCATCGCCTCGGGGTCGGAGTGGACGAGCAGCGCCGTGACTCCCGTCGCCCGCGCGGTCTCGAGCGTCGCGTTCACGACCTCCGAGAACTCGGGGCTCGAGCGGTCGGGCAGCAGCTGCTCGAAGTGGTCGGCGGGGGTGAGGCCGAGGGACTGGCAGGCGCGCAGCCAGCCCGCCGTGATCTTGCGCGAGGTGGGCGAGGAGCGGGAGAGCACGAGCCCCACCTTCCGGTGCCCGAGCTCGGCGAGGTGGCGCGCGGCGAGTACGGCGCCGAGCGCGTGGTCGGTGGTGACCGTCTCGAGCTGCAGATCACCCTCGGGCTCGAGCGTGACGTCGCGCTCGACCAGCACCACCGGCACCGAGCAGTCGCTGAGCCAGCGGATGACCTCGCCCGAGTGCTCGGTGTCGGTGTTCGGCGCGACGATCAGCCCGCGCACGTCCCCCGACTTCAGGAGGCGCTCGAGGACGGGGCGCTCGTCCTGCAGCTCGTAGGAGGCTCCGCGCAGGATCACCTCGTAGCCCAGGCGCTCCCCCGCCTTCTCCATCCCGCGCAGAACGCCCGGCCAGTAGTAGGCGAGCGACGGGACCAGCACGGCGATCGAGCCGAGCGTCGCCGCGTCGCCTCGAGGCGAGCGGGGGGTCTCGGCCGAGGAGGCGAGGGCGACGGCGCCGCCGTGCACCCTGCTGAGCAGGCCCTCCCGCTCCATGTCGACGAGGTCGCGGCGGAGCGTCACGGTGGCCACTCCGAGCGCCTCCGTGAGCTGCGAGATCCGCACCGCTCCCTCCGAGGCGAGGGTCGTCAGGATGTGCGCGCGCCGCTCCGCGGCGAGAGGTCGTGGCAGCGTCTGATCGCTCATGTCCGGTCTCCGATCGATGTGTCCATTTGTAGCGGTAACCGGAGGAGCCCCGTCGCGCAGGCGGTGACGAGTGGGCTCACTCGATCGGTAATGATCATTTAACAGCACCGGGCGTCTTGCTGTGTCGCTTTTCGCTGTGTACGCTTCTGATTTGTTCGGCCCGCTGGCGGGCGAACTGACATCGATTCGAAGGAGAACGAGGTGGACCCTCAGGGCGACTGGTCGCGGGACCGCTGGGTCGGCTTCGCCGACTCCCTCCTCTCCTCCGCCATGGAGTACGCGTCCGACGGCCACGGCCGGATCCGCCTCCCGGGCGCCGAGGGCGGCTACGGCCGCGCGGTCGACGGGCTCGAGGGCTTCGCCCGCACCTTCCTCCTCGCCGGGTTCCGCATCGCGGGCGAGCGGGGCGTCGGCGTCGACCACCTGATCGACTTCTACTCCCGCGGCATCGCGACCGGCGTCGACCCCGACGCCGCCGACCGCTGGGTCCGCCTCGAGGAGCACGCGCAGGCGAAGGTCGAGGCCGCCTCGATCGCCCTCGTCCTCGACCTCACCCGTCCCTGGATCTGGGACCGCCTCGACGCCCTCACGCAGCAGCGCGTCATCGCCTACCTCGAGCCCGTCGTGGGCGACGACACCTACCCGCAGACCAACTGGGTCTGGTTCCGGATCGTCGTCCAGACCTTCCTCCGCTCGGTCGGCGGTGCGTGGTCGGCCGAGGACATCGCCGCCGACCTGGCCCGGCACGACTCCTTCGTGCGCGAGGACGGCTGGATGGCCGACGGCGTGGAGCGCGCCTTCGACCACTACGTGGGCTGGGCGCTGCACGTGTACCCCGTGCTGTGGTCGCGGATGCAGGGCGCGGCGGAGCTCGCCGCCGGGCGCCGGGCGCACGACACCGCGCAGCTCGACCGCTACCTCTCGGACGCGCTCGCCCTGACCGGCGGCGACGGCTCGCCGCTGCTGCAGGGCCGCAGCCTGATCTACCGCTTCGCCGCCGCGGCCCCGTTCTGGGTCGGCGTGCTGGCCGAGGTGCCCTTGCACTCGCCCGGCGCCCTCCGCCGCGCGGCGAGCGCCGTCGTCTCGCACTTCGCCGACCACGGAGCTCCGGACGAGCGGGGTGTGCTCACGATGGGCTGGCACCACGAGTGGCGCACGCTCGCCCAGTCGTACTCGGGCCCCGGATCGCCGTACTGGGCGGTCAAGGGGATGCTCGGCATCGCCCTGCCGGCCGACCATCCCGTATGGTCCGCCCCCGCCGAGCCGCTCCCGATCGAGCGCTCCGACGAGCTGCTGAGCATCGCCTCCCCCGGCTGGATCGTCTCGGGGACCCGCGACGACGGCATCGTCCGCGTGGTCAACCACGGCACCGACAAGGCGCTGGTCGGCACCGTCTCGGCGGACTCTCCGCTGTACGCCCGGCTGGGCTACTCGACGGCCGCGGCGCCGCTGCTCGACGAGCGCGGCTGGAGCGAGCCGCTCGAGCAGAGCGTCGCCCTCGTGGACGCGACCGGCGCCGGCACGGCCCGCACCGGCATGACCTGCACGGGGACGGCGATCGACGGCTCCGTCGGCCGCGCCGGATCGTCGTGGGACGCGCACTGGATCCGGGCGGCGGCCTCCTCGCACCGGCACGGCGAAGGCCTGTCCGGCAGCGCCCGCCTCGCCGGGCACCTGGTCGTCGACTCGCTCGTGCGCGGCCCGTGGGAGCTGCGCGTCGTGCGCGTCGAGTCGCTCGCCGACGACGTCCGACCCGAGGATCTGCGCCTGCGGATCGGCGGCTGGGCGACGGCCGGCGACGACGTGGCGACCGCGGCGGACGACTCCGGAGCCTCGGCCGCCTCGGCCGGCCGCACGAGCGCG
Organism: Rathayibacter sp. Leaf299; assembly: GCF_001423055.1. Classification (NCBI taxonomy): domain Bacteria; kingdom Bacillati; phylum Actinomycetota; class Actinomycetes; order Micrococcales; family Microbacteriaceae; genus Rathayibacter; species Rathayibacter sp. Leaf299. The sequence continues at coordinate 169,284 of NZ_LMNT01000002.1, read as the reverse complement.
GTCGCGCTGCTGTCGGGCGGCGCCGTCGACCCCGACGTCGTCGAGCGCGACGGTGCCTCGCCGCTCGGCCCCCGCGTCGCGGTGCCGGTGCTGAGCGTCCCCGTCGTGGTCGGCGAGCCCGTCGTCGCGCTGATCACCCTCACGGGTGCGGACGCGCCGCTCGCCGCCGCCGTCCGGGTCGCCCGCGAGGGCGACGACCTGCACGTGTCCGCGACCTGGCCCGACGGCCTGGTCACCGAGCACGTCCTCACAGACTCCGGAGGCGCCGCACGGCCGCTCCGGTACCCGCGGACCCGAGGTGGGGTCCTGCACGCCGATGCAAAGGAGCAGCACGCATGAAGAGAAGATTCGCCGTCACGGGGGTGGCCCTCGCCGCCGCCCTGTCCCTCACCGCCTGCTCGGGAGGAGGAGGCGGTGACGCCGCCGCCCCCGCCGACGGTCCCGTCACCCTGTCGCTCTCGGGCTGGAGCCTGAGCACGACGCCCGAGTTCCAGGCCCTGGCCGACGCGTTCAGCGAGAAGGACCCCGACGTCACGATCGAGGTCAAGGAGTACGACGCCACCAACTACGACACGCTGATGACCGCGGACCTCGCGGCCGGCAGCGGGCCCGACATCATCACGCAGAAGAACGTGAAGAACGTCGTCACCTACCAGTCGGGCGGCCAGCTGATGGACGTCTCGGACGTCGAGATCCCCGACTCCATCGGCGGAGCGGAGGCCTACGAGGTCGACGACAAGCAGTGGGCGACCCCCTACCGCCAGGACTCGTGGGTCCTCTTCTACAACAAGGACCTCTTCGACCAGGCCGGCGTCGCGTACCCCGACGGCTCCTGGACCTGGGACGACTACGAGTCGAACGCCGAGTCGCTGAAGACCGCGCTCTCGGCCGCCGGCAGCACCGCGAACGGCACCTACGGCCACAGCTGGCAGTCGACCGTCCAGGGCTTCGCCGCCGCGCAGACCCCCGACGTCGACATCCTCGGCGGCGACTACAGCTACCTCGAGCCGTACTACGAGCGCGTCCTCGCGCTGCAGGACGCCGGCGCGCAGGTCGACTACAACACCGTCGTCGCCAACAAGCTCACCTACCAGGCCGAGTTCGGCAAGCAGAACGCCGCGATGATGCCGATGGGCACCTGGTTCGTCGCGTCGCTGATCGCCCAGCAGAAGTCGGGCGACTCCGACACCTTCAACTGGGGCATCGCCCCGATCCCGCAGTTCGACGAGTCGACGACCGGTGAAGGCGACACCCCGGTGACGTTCGGCGACCCGACCGGCTTCGGCATCAACGCGAACATCGACGACTCCAAGGCGGCCGCCGCCAAGGAGTTCCTCGAGTTCGCCGCGAGCGAGGAGGGCGCGGAGGTCGTCGCGTCGCTCGGCATCACCCCGGCGCTCACCAGCGACGCCGTGGCCGAGGCCTACTTCGCCGTCGAGGGCGCACCCACCGACGAGCTGTCGAAGACCGCCTGGTCCGAGCACGACACCAAGCCGGAGAACCCCACCTCGGCCAAGACCGCGGCCGTGCAGAACATCCTGCTCGACCTGCACACCTCGGTCCTCTCGGGCTCCGCGAGCATCGAGGACGCCGTGAAGTCGGCGGACGACCGCGTGAAGAACGAAGTCGGCACCGACTGACTCCCCGCGGTGGCCGGCCGACCCCGGCCGGCCACCGCCTCCGCTCCACCCCGGCACAGCCTCAGCCCCAGCCCCGCCCAGACCTTGGAGGTCTCATGACGACCCTCGCCGCCGCCGACGCCGGCACGTCGACACCGCCGCCCAAACGGCGCCGCTCCGCGTACGCGGTGAGGAACACCCTCATCGGGTACACCTTCATCCTCCCGAACTTCCTCGGCTTCGCGGCGCTCACGCTCGTGCCGGTGATCACGCTCTTCTACATGTCGCTCACCGACTGGAACGTGTTCGGGCAGGCGAACTGGGTCGGGCTCGCGAACTTCCAGCGCCTGCTCGGCGACGGCAGCTTCCGCATCGCGCTGACCAACACGCTCTACTACGCCGCGTTGCACATCCCGCTGACGCTGATCGTCTCGCTCGGGCTCGCGCTGCTGCTCAACAACAAGCTCCGCGGTGTCGCGTTCTTCCGCACCGCCGCGTTCTTCCCCTACATCACGTCGATCGTCGCGATCGCGGTCGTGTGGAACCTGCTCTTCAGCCCCGAGTACGGACCGATCAACGAGATCCTCCGCGCGGTCGGCTTCTCGAGCCCGCCCGGGTGGCTGACGTCGTCGGAGTGGGCGATGCCCGCCGTCGTCATCATCAGCACCTGGCGCGACATGGGCTACTACATGATCCTGTTCCTCGCCGGCCTCCAGACGGTGCCGCGCGAGCTCCACGAGGCCGCCCGCGTCGACGGCGCGTCCGTCTGGCAGCGCTTCGTCAACGTGACGATCCCGTGCCTGCGGCCGACCACGTTCTTCGTCACCGTGATGCTGACCATCAACTCGTTCAAGATCTTCGATCTGATCCTGGTGATGACCCAGGGCGGGCCCGGCCAGGCCACCCTCGTGCTCTCGCAGTTCATCTACCAGAAGGGCTTCCAGGAGAACCAGTTCGGCTACGCGTCGGCGGTCTCGGTGGTCCTCTTCCTGCTCTGCATCGTCGTCACGCTCGTGCAGTTCTTCCTCAACAGAAGGAGTGAGTCCCGATGACCGGACTGCTGATCCCCGAGGGCGCTCCCGTCCTGCCGCGCGTCGACGAGCCGCTCGCGCCCCGCCGGAAGACCGCCGGCCGCTCCACCCTGTCGCGCGTGGGCCGCCTGCTCGGCTACGCCGTGATGATCCTCGCCGCGGCCGCCCTGCTGCTGCCGTTCTTCTGGATGATCATGAGCTCGCTCAAGACGCCGAACGACGTCTTCTCGGTGCCCGTGAAGTGGGTGCCCGACACGTGGGTCTGGAACAACTACGTCGACATCTGGGCGCAGTCCGGGATGCTCACGTGGATCCGGAACACGCTGATCCTGGCGGTCGTCGTGACCGTGCTGCAGGTGCTCACCGGCTCGTTCGCGGCCTACGGCTTCTCGCGGATGCGGTTCCCGGGTCGCGACGTGCTGTTCCTGATCTACATCGGCACCATCGCGGTGCCGTGGCAGTCGTACATGATCCCGCAGTTCATCCTGCTGTCGAACCTGAAGGTGTCGAACACCCTCTGGGCGATCATCCTCATCCAGGCGTTCGGCGCGTTCGGCGTGTTCCTGATGAAGCAGTTCTACGAGACGATCCCCGAGGAGCTCTCGGAGGCCGCGCGCCTGGACGGGCTGAGCGAGTACGGCATCTGGGCGCGGATCATGGTGCCGCTCTCGATCCCCGCGATCGCGAGCCTCACGCTGCTCACCTTCGTCGCCACCTGGAACGACTACCTCGGACCGCTGATCTACCTCCGCAACCCCGACCTCTGGACGATCCAGCTCGGACTGCAGAGCTTCGTCAGCACCCTCTACGACGCCAACTACGCGCTGCTGTTCGCGGGCCTGGTCATCTCGGTGATCCCCATCGCCGTGGTCTTCCTGCTCGGTCAGAAGTACTTCGTCGAGGGCATCGCGACCAGCGGATTGAAGGGCTGAGATGCGCCGCATCCCGCACGGCCTCTACGCCTCGCTCTTCGGAGTCGTCCACCTGATCCTCACGACCAACGTGCTGCTCGTGATCGGCTGCCTGCCGCTGGTGCTGCTGCTGATCACCACCGACCCGGCGCGGTCGTGGCCGCTGCTCGCGGCGGCCCTGCCGCTGTGCGCGCCGGCCGTCCGCGGAGCCTTCGCGGTCTTCGCCGAGCACGGCCGGGGCGGGACCCGCGTCGTCCGCACCTTCTGGGCCGCCTGGCGGCAGGGCTGGGGCCGCACCCTGGCCCTCGCGGCGGGGGCCACCGCGGTCGCCGCGATCGCCCTGGTCGACGTGCGGTTCCTCTCGACGTCGCAGATCGGAGTGGTCGTCGTGCCGCTCCTCCTGATCGTCGTGCTGCTCGTCGTCGGCACCGCCCCGGTCGTGCTGGTCGCGCTGATCGAGGCCCCCGGAGCCGCGCTGCTGCGTACCCTGCGGATCTCGCTGATCCTCGCCACCCGCCGCTGGCACCTGACCCTCGTGTCGTTGCTGGTCCTCGCGTTCCAGACGTACCTCTTCACCCTCTCGCCGGCCCTCGCCCTCGGCGTCTCGGCGGCGCCCGCCCTGTACCTCGTCTGGGCCGACGCGCGCTACACCCTCCTGCCCGCCCTCCCCGCCGACCAGCCGGTCGCCGCGTGAGCCACGACGAAGGACAGACCGTCATGACCACCACCCACCCGTCCTCCGCGAGGACGACGACGGAGCGGGCCCTGGCCGATGCGCTCGAGGTCGTGCGCCGCATGATCGAGCGGTTCGGCAGCGCCTACCCGGACGACACCACCACCGACGGCCGGTACGAGCTGCGCCCGGCGACGGCCGGATTCGCGGCGGGAGCCAACCGCGGCTGGACCACCAGCTTCTGGCCCGGCATGCAGTGGATCGCGTGGGAGCTCACCGGCGAGGAGGTGTTCCGCGGCGCGGCCGCCGGCCACCTCGAGGACTTCGCCCGGCGCCTGAACGAGGGCGAGGACCTCGACACCCACGACCTCGGCTTCCTCTACACGCTCTCGGCCGTCGCGCCGTGGCGACTGCTCGAGGACCCGCTGGGCCGCTCGACCGCCCTGGCCGCCGCCGACGTGCTGATGACGCGGTTCCTCGAGAACGCGGGCATCGTGCAGGCCTGGGGCGACCTCCGCGACCCCGCGCAGCGGGGACGGACCATCATCGACTCCCTGATGAACATGCCGCTGCTCACCTGGGCGGCCGAGCAGACGGGCGATGCGCAGAAGAGCGAGGCCGTGCGGCGCCACGTCGAGGCGCTGCGCACGCACATCCTCCGCCCGGACCACTCGACCTTCCACACCTTCTACTGGGACGCCGAGACCGGGGAGCCGCTGCACGGCGGCACCGAGCAGGGCGCCTTCGACGACTCCTGCTGGGCCCGCGGACAGGCCTGGGGGATCTACGGCTTCGCCATGAACCACCGCGTCTCGGGAGACCCGGCCGTGCTGGAGGCCTCGCGCGCGTGCGCCGACTACTTCCTCGCGCACCTCCCGGCCGACCTCGTGCCCTACTGGGACCTCGTCTACACCGACGGGAGCGACGCCCCGCGCGACAGCTCCGCGGCGGCGATCGCGGTCTGCGGGCTCTTCGAGCTCGCCTCCGTGGAGAACGACGAGGAGCGCGCCGAGCACTGGCGCCGGTCGGCGCACGAGCTGCTCGCCGCCCTGATCGAGCACTGCGCGCCCGCGACCCCCGAGTCGGCCGACACGGTCCTGCTGCACAGCGTCTACGACCTGCCGAAGGACGTGGGCGTCGACGAGGGCACCCTCTGGGGCGACTACTTCTACCTGGAGGCGCTCGTGCGCGCTTCGCGACCGGACTGGCGGCCCTACTGGTGAGACTCCTCCGCTACTCCTCGCCCGACGGCGACCGCACCGGCGTCGTCGTCGACGGCGACCGCGTGCTCGACCTGGGCGCGCTGCCCGTGAGCGGCCTGCTCGCCGACGACGCGCTCCTCGCCGATGCCCGCGAGCGCGCCGGGGCCGCGTCCGGCGACGACCTCCCGCGACTCGACTCCCTGCGCCTGCTGCCGCCGGTCGTGCCGGGCAAGATCCTCTGCATCGGCTACAACTACCGCGGCCACGTGCCCAGCGGAGGAGAGGACCGGCCGGTCCCGACGACTCCCGACGTCTTCGTGAAGACGCCCAACACGCTCTCGGCGCCCGGCGACCCCGTGACCCTGCCGGCGACCGCCACCGACGTCGACTACGAGGGCGAGATCGCCCTCGTGATCGGCCGCGCGGGCCGCGACATCCCGCTCGAGCAGGCCGCCGCGCACATCGGCGGCTACTCGCTGATGAACGACGTCTCGGAGCGCACCTGGCAGGGCCGCTCGAGCCAGTGGACCCTCGGCAAGTGCTCCGACGGCTTCGCTCCGCTGGGCCCCTGGCTCGTCACTCCCGACGACGTGCCCGACCCGCAGGACCTGCGCGTCGAGGTCGAGCGGGAGGGGCGGATCACCGTCTCGCAGAGCACCGCCGACCTCGTCTTCACGATGGCGGCGCTCGTCCACCACCTCAGCGAGGGCCTCACCCTCGAGCCCGGCGACGTGATCTCGACCGGCAGCCCGCAGAAGCTGCCCGACGCGCTCGCCGCGCACCGGCCGCTGGCCGACGGCGACTCCGTCACCGTGCGCGTCGACGGCCTCGGCTCGCTCACGACCCTCTTCCGAAAGGCAGGACGATGATCCTCGACAGCTTCCGACTCGACGGCCGCGTCGCCGTCGTCACCGGCACCAGCAAAGGCATCGGCCGCGGAGCCGCCCTGGCCCTCGCCGAGGCCGGAGCCGACATCGCCCTGATCGACCGCGGCGACGCCTCCGGTACCGCCGAGGCGATCAGGGCGCTCGGCCGCCGCGTCGTGCTGATCCGCCGCGACTTCGCCGCGGCGAGCGCCGACGAGCTGCACTCGGCGATCGACGAGGCCGTCGACGGGCTCGGGCGGATCGACGTGCTCGTCAACAACGCCGGCACCATCAAGCGCGCCCCGGCCGCCGAGCACAGCGCCGGCGACTGGGACGAGGTGCTCCGCGTGAACCTCGACTCGGTGTTCCACCTCACGCAGGCGGCCGGCCGCCGGATGATCGCGCAGGGCTCCGGCCGGATCATCAGCGTCGCGTCGATGCTGTCGTTCCAGGGCGGCATCACGGTGCCCGGGTACACCGCCTCCAAGCACGCCGTCGCCGGACTCACCAAGGCGTTCGCCAACGAGTGGGCCGCCTCCGGAGTGACCGTCAACGCGATCGCCCCCGGCTACCTCGCCACCGACAACACCGCGGCCCTGCGCGCCGACGCCGCGCGCGACGCCGCGATCCTCGCCCGCATCCCCGCCGGGCGGTGGGGACTGCCCGCCGATCTGCAGGGCGCCTTCGTCTTCCTCGCCTCCGACGCGTCGGCCTACGTCACCGGGACCGTGCTCCCCGTCGACGGCGGCTGGCTCGTGCGATGACCCCTCCCACCCGCGACACAGGAGCCTCCGACATGGACCAGCGCTACGCCACCAACCCCTCGCAGATCCCCGGGATGACCACCGAGGACCTCCGCTCGCACTTCCTCGTGCCCGAGATCTTCGTCGAGGGCGAGATCCGCCTCGTCTACACGCACCACGACCGCATCGTGCTGGGCGGAGCGACGCCCGCCGGCAAGCGGCTCGAGCTGACCGGCTACGAGGAGATCCGCAGCGAGACCTTCCTCGAGCACCGCGAGCTGGGCGTGATCAACGTCGGCGGGACCGGCACCGTGACCGCCGACGGCGAGACCTACACCCTCGTCACCGGCGCCTGCCTGTACCTGGGCCGCGGGATCGAGCGGGTCTCGTTCGAGGACGCCGACGGAGCCGCGCAGTTCTACCTGTTCTCGGCCCCCGCGCACACGGCCTACCCGACCGCGCTCGTGTCGCCGGGCGAGGGCACCGTGCGCGAGCTCGGCGAGCAGGCCACGAGCAACCGCCGCACGCTCAACCAGTACATCCACGAGAACGGCGTGCGCAGCTGCCAGATCGTCATGGGCGTCACGACGCTGCACGAGGGCTCGATGTGGAACACGATGCCCGCGCACACCCACGACCGCCGCACCGAGTGCTACCTCTACTTCGACCTTCCCGAGGAGGCCCGCGTCATCCACCTCCTCGGCGAGCGCCAGGAGACGCGCCACCTCGTGGTCGCCGACCGCCAGGCGATCATCTCGCCGAGCTGGTCGCTGCACTCCGGAGTCGGCACCGCGGCGTACTCGTTCGTCTGGGCGATGGCCGGCGAGAACCAGGCCTTCGACGACATGGATCCGGCGCCGGTCGCCGACCTGGCGTGAGCTCGTCGGGAGCGGCCGTTGCGCGCGGCGTGCTGCTGGCCATGGGCGAGACCATGGCCGTGGTCGTGCCGACGGACGGCTCGGTGGCGCAGGCGGACGGGTTCCTCGTCGACGCCGGCGGCGCGGAGTCGAACGTGCTCGCGCACGCGGCGGCCCTCGGAGTGCCGGCCCGCTGGCACAGCCGTCTCGGGGCGGATGCGCTCGGTGAGCGGGTCCGGCGCCAGCTGTCCGCGCGCGGCATCGACGTCTCCTCCGTGGTCGCCGATCCGGAGCACCCGACCGGGCTGTACGTGAAGGACCCGGGGCGGGGCGTCGTCTACTACCGCTCCGGCTCGGCGGCCTCTCGCCTGGACGAGGCGGACGCCGACGCGGCGCCGTTCGACGGGGTCGCGCTGCTGCACCTGTCGGGCATCACCGCCGCGCTCTCGGAGCCGGCCGACCGGTTCCTCCGCCGCGCCGCCCTGCGCGCCCGCGAGCTCGGGATCCCCGTGAGCGTCGACGTGAACCACCGCGCGGCCCTGTGGAGCGCCGAGGACGCGGCTCCCGCGCTCGCCGAGCTCGCCCGCCTCGCCGACGTCGTCTTCGTCGGCCGCGACGAGGCCGAGACCCTCTGGGGCACGCCGACCGCGACCGACGTCCGTGCGCTGCTCCCCGGAGTCGCGGAGCTCGTGGTCAAGGACGGCCACATCGGAGCGACCGTGTTCTCGGGCTCCGAGACGGTCTTCGAGCCGTCGCACGAGGTCGAGGTGCTCGATGCCGTCGGCGCGGGCGACGCCTTCGCCGGCGGCTACCTCGTGGCCCGGATGCTCGGCGCCGACCTCGGCGAGCGCCTGCGCAGCGGGCACGACCGCGCCGCACTCACCCTCGCCCTGTCGGGCGACTCCGTCGACGAGAGGACCGCACGATGACCACCGCGACCGCACCCGCCACCGAGTGGGCCAGGACGTTCGACACCGTCTTCGCGGGAGCACCGCTGATGGCGATCCTCCGCGGGATGGGCGTGGAGCGCTCGATCGCGCTCGCGACGACCGCGTGGGACCTCGGGATCGACTCCGTCGAGGTGCCGCTGCAGACCGCGGAGGACGAGATCGCCCTGCGCGAGGTGGCCCGACTGGGCGCGGAGCGCGGCAAGACCGTCGGCGCGGGCACGATCCTGCGCGCCGAGCAGGTCCCGGTGGCGCTCGCGGCGGGGGCCGGCTACCTGGTCTCGCCGGGGCTCGACCCGCTGATCGTGGCCGCGGCCGAGGCGGAGGGACTGCCGCTGCTCCCCGGAGTGGCCACGCCCTCGGAGGTGCAGCAGGCGGTCTCGCTCGGGCTCACCTGGGTGAAGGCGTTCCCCGCCACCTGGCTCGGCTCCGGCTGGTTCAAGCACATGCGCGGCCCGTTCCCGAATGTGCGCTTCGTCGCGACCGGCGGCCTCGACGCCCGCAACCTGCAGGAGTACCTCGACGCGGGCGTCCGCGTCGCCGCCGTCGGCTCCGCCCTCGAGGACCCGGCCCAGCTCGACCTCATGGGCGCCCTCCTCGCCCGTTCCGCCTAGCCCCTCCCCCGCGAGGGAACCCCGGACGGACGAGGGAGCCTGCTCACGCAGGCTCCCTCGACGTTCCGGGGTTCCCTACCGCCCGGCGCAGCCCGTGCCTGCTGGTCGAGCAGCCCCGCAGGGGCGTATCGAGACCCACCACCGCCGAAGGGGCGCCCCGAGGCCCACCGCCGGCGAACGGCGCGGGTCCCCGGGACGCCCCCTCAGGGCCGCCCGCTCAGCAGCGGAAGGCCGGGTAGTCGATCGACTGCTGCTTCGTGACGGGCTTGCCGTCGACGGTCGCGGAGACCGCGACTCCGACCGTGCCCGCGGCGGTGCTCGCCGAGCGCGTCGTCAGCGCCGCCACCGCGCTCTTCCCCGGAGCGACCGCCGTGAACGACTTGGCACCGAACGCGGTGGTCATCGCGACGTCCACCGGCACGGCGGCCGTGTTCGTCGCCGTGACCGTCAGCACGACCTTGCCCGCGACGCACCGGTTCTGGACCTTCAGGCCCAGGTCCGGCAGCGGCGACGGGACCGACGCGACCGCGACCCACGAGACGACGGGCTTCTCGCTCCCCGCCCCCTCGTTCGTGATCCGGTACTCCACGGTGCCCGCCTGCGCGAGCGTGAAGGTCAGGTCTCCGGAGAGTCGGGGCGTGGTGGCCGAGAGCGGCACGTTGCCCTTCGCCAGCTCCTGACCGCCGACCACGACCGTGTGGTTGAGCGTGCGGTTCAGCCCCCACCACTCCGTGAACCCGCCCGTGAGCGTGTAGGTCCCGGCCTCGAGCGGCAGTCGGTACACCTGCAGCGTCGTGTCCTGGTACAGCCCGGTCGAGTACTTGTCGTTCACGTCCGTGCCCGCCTTCACGCGCGTCCCGTCGGCCACGTAGCCCCACTGGTCGGCGGCGGTCGAGGCCCGGTCCGACACGGCGTTGCGGAGGTTCGGAACCGACCCGCTCACCGCGGTGTACTGCGGCGAGGAGGTCGCCGCGGTGCCGGAGTCGATCCAGTACACGAGCGAGTCGGGCACGATCTCGAACTTCGCGACGACGATGCCGCCGCCCGCGGTGGTGCCGCGGGCCGTCAGCGCCTCGTAGGGGGTGCGGGTCGCGGCGACGGAGTCGGCGCTCCAGGTCACCGGAGTCGCCGCACCGTCGAGGACGACCGTGGCGGGCAGGGCCGCCGTGGTGCTGAGCGCACCCTGGAACCCGACGTCGCGGGGCACGCTGCGCACGGTCACCAGGGCGAGTCGCGCGTTGTAGCCCGAGGTGCCGTCCGTGCCCAGAGCCACGTCCACCACTCCGGGGGCCGTCAGCGTCACCTGCTGCGAGATCGGCGTCGCCGCTCCCGTCGAGACCGCGGTGACCCGCTTCGCGGTGCCGCCGACGGTGACCGTCGACGCGAGGTTCGTCGTGAGCCCGGGCCGGGGAGCCTGGACCGTCGTGACCTCGTACGTGCCCGCGGGCAGGGTCAGGTGGTAGACGACGGGCCGGTTGAAATCGGCCGGGATGTAGGACGACCCCCAGTCGGCGGCGGTGCCCCCGGCGACGGCTCCGGTGGAGGTCGTCGAGTAGCCCCAGGTGCTGCCGGCGGTGGCGCCGTCCCACTTCTGGTCGGCCGCGCCGTTCAGGACGCCCGGCTGGGCCGCCTTCACCGCGGAGTACGCGGAGGGGGTGCCCGTGCCGGTGGCGCCGGAGTCGATGAAGTAGCGCAGGTCGGCCGGAGTGACGAGCAGCGCCAGGGTGACGCGCTGGTAGACGCCGGTCGAGGCGACCTTCTCGGTGGTGCGTCCGGTGACGGTGGCCGTTCCGAGCTCGGCCGCGGTGGCGAGCGCCTGCGCGGCGCTCGCGTCCCAGGTGATCGCCCGCTCGGCTCCGTCGACGACCAGCGTCGCCGGCAGCCCCTCGGCCTTGGTGCGGGACGCGAGACCGAGGTCGCGGACGTCGCTGCTGACCCCCTCCGGAACGAGCCGGGCGGCGGAGTCGGCGAGACGGGCGACCTGCGCGGCCGCTCCCTCCGCGTCGAGGCCGACGGCGGCGGGTCCGGCGACGGCCGCGCGGGCCGTCTCGCGGATGCTCGCGAACGGCGCCCACGTCTGCGGGGTCCACTCCGACTGCACGAACCCGTCGGCGGTGGCGAGGGCCGCGCGCAGTGCGGTGGTGTCGACGGCGCCGGAGTCGGTGCCGGCCGGCACGATGCCGACGGCGTCGACGTTCAGCACCGCGTCGTTCGCCGTGCGGAGGGTCACCGTGTGCTCCCCCGCGGGCAGGCCGCGGAGGGTGAAGGTCGTGCGCTCGCTGCCGGCCGCCCAGGTCGGCGCGTTCGCGACCACCTGCACGCCGTCGACGATCGCGTCCAGTCGGGCCGAGCCGTCGTTGGAGCCGAGCACGTCGATGCCCGTTCCCGTGAAGGTGTAGGTCAGCGACGCTCCCCGGCCCGTGCTCTTGGACGCGGTGCGCTGCCACTCGAACATGCCCTGGCCGTTCACGTGCGTCCACTTCGAGTCGAAGCGCAGCACCGGGGTCGAGACGTCGGCCCAGCTGGTCTGGTGCATGCCGTCGATCACGGTCGTGTAGTACGGCGTGAATCCGGGGACGCGCTCGATCCGCAGGTCGTCGAACTGCGTGAAGGTGAACGCGGAGCCGAGCTGCACGCGTCCGGCCGCCTGCGGTGCCGCGTCCGTGTACGACGTGATCTGCACGCCGTTGAGGTACGCGGTGTACACGCTGCCGGCCACCTGGACCGCGAGCGTGTTCCAGACTCCAGTGCCCGTCTTGAAGGCCGTGGCCGGAGTGTCGGAGGCCCTGCCCGAGGCGACGGCGGTGCCGTAGCGCAGCAGGCTCCAGGCGCCGGTCGCGTCCACCTTCAGCTCGGCCGCCGAGACGTTCGAGCCGTTGGCCGTGCCGCCCTGCTCGCGGGCGCCGAGGGTCGCGTAGGGCGTCCCTCCGGCCTCGAACAGCACGTCGACGGAGGCGCGGTAGTTCGCCCAGCGGTAGTCGCCGATGGTGGTCTTGGGGTCGCCCTGGTTCCAGGCGCTGCCGTTCATGCCGGTGCCGATCTGCTGGCGCAGCACGCGGTCGCGGGCCGGGTCGCCGGTGGCCACGGACTCGAACGCGCCGTTGGTGTCGTTCGTGTAGCGCGGGATCGCTCCGTCGTCCTCGGGCTGCACGGCCGGCGTGCCCGCGGGCTTCGTCTTCGCGCCGCGGCTGCCGAGGAAGCTCTCGTCGGACGGCGACAGCGCACCGGTGGCGGGGTCGTAGTCCTGGATCGCGGGCGCTCCGGAATAGTCGAAGTCGTCGGCGTAGAGGGTCGCGTCGGTGGTGACGCCGTTCACGGCTCCGGTCGCGTCGGTGTCGAGGACGTCGCGGCCGCCACCCGGAGCGGTGTACTCCGGCGCGGTCGGGAGCTGCGATCCGTAGCCGTCGCGCGCGGTCAGCGACCCGTCGGCCGACGCCGCGGCGTGGTCGAGCGTCGTCGCGGTCGCGGTCGACCACGGCTTCACGGTCACCGTGTAGGTGCCGCCCGCGTCGGCGGTGAGCTCCTGCACGGGGACGACGTAGTTGGCGTCGTAGGCCTCGCCGGCGTCCGCCGCACGGGTCTCCCAGACCTCCATCGTCGCGTCGGTCCCGAGCTGAAGACCGCTCGCGGTGATCGAGTAGGTCTTCGGGAACGGGCTGTCGTTGACCATCACGGTCGAGAAGTCCGACGCGTCGGGAGCGGCGAGCGTCGTGTACGAGGATGCTCCGGTCGAGGCGCCGCTGGGCGGGTTGCCACCGCCGAGGGCGCTGCCGGAGGCCTGCGGGATCCCGCGCCAGATGCCGGCGGTGTTGTCCTCGTTCTCCCAGCCGAGCTCGGCGAACTGCGTGTACTGCTCGACGGCCGCGAGTCCGCCGTCGTAGTAGAGCCAGCCCGACCACGGGTCGCGGGCGCTGACGAGCTCCTTCGAGGAGTACTGGAAGCCGTCGTAGAACGAGCCGATGGCGGGCTGGAAGATGTTGAGCGTCCGCAGCGACTTGGCGAAGCCCGAGGTGACCCAGTTGCTCATCTCGAGCGGGCCGTTCCCCCCGCCCATGCCGGTGCCGGTGCCGCCCTGGCCGTCGGCGTTGGTGTTGTTGGGGCGGTCGGCCGAGTTCGAGAACGTGGCCTGGCCCTCCGAGTTCCAGATCTCCTTGTCGTACGTCTGCGCGAACTTCTTCAGGTTCCCGTTGGCGTCGTCGGCGGTGGAGTAGTGGAACCCGACGACGTCGACCGCGTCGCGGAGGGAGGAGTCGGTCGTGGAGTTGAGCGCGTCGCCGAACGAGGTCGGCGGGGTGCCGACGGTGTCGGCCGCGACGGTCCTGATCGCGCGGTAGAGGTCCTTCTCGGTCTCGGAGGCGAATCCGCTGTTCGGGTCGCCGGCGCTGGCGCTCACGTAGCCCGTGGTGTCGCCTCGCAGCCAGCCCGAGAACGTCTTGTAGAGGTTCAGGTTGGGGTTCGTGGTCTCGTTCGTGTCCGGGTTGATCGAATCGACCATGACCCCGTACTCGCGGTACGCGGCGAGGACCGAGTTCTTGAACCAGACGTACTGGTCCGCGTCGCTCGTCACCCACGTGGGGCGGCTCCAGCGGAGCAGGCTGACGTGAACGTCGCCCTCCGCGACCTTCTGCGCGTCGGCGGCGAGCTGGAAGCCGGGCTCGCGGAGCACGTTCGGGTACTCGTCGCGCGAGCGCATCGTGGAGGGGTTGGGCCCGGTCGAGGTGTTGCGGTCGTTGCCCATCTCGATCTTGACCGTGGTCATGATCGGATGCGCTCCGCCGAACAGCGTCTCGAGCAGTTCCCAGTACTTCTCGGGCTGCTGCGACTTGTAGTCCAGCAGCAGCGCGCTGGTCGAGTTCGCCGAGAGGATCCCGAAGCCCTTGAAGGTCAGGGCGTTGCGGCTCTGAGCGGCGGCCGCGACGTCGGCACCGGTGACCGAGACGGCCTGGACGGTGGGAGCCGCCTCGGCCGACGGAGCGGGGACGACGGCGGTGCCGAGGAGCGCGCCGAGCGCTCCGAGCGCGAGCAGTCGACGTCCACCCCCTCGGTGTCGGCGCGACGCGCGGGCGTCGCGGCCGGGTGAACGGTCCGGGCGGGGGAGGATCGACATCTCGGGGCCTCGTCTTTGAGTAGGAGAATGGTTCTGATCACTTCTGGCGTGTAGTGCGCACGTAGCGACAGCGATGTCGCGAAGTGATCCACAGCGAACCTACCGAGGGGGCGGCGCGGAGGCAATGGATCCGCGGAATCCGAAGGGCTGTCGGGCGGGAGCGCACCCGATGTCCGACCTCGTTTCGATCACAATCGATCATCACCGGAAGGATCGGAGGCGGCCAACTCTCGTGTCGAGAGCCGTCGACCGCTGTTCGCGATCCCGTCATTGACCGCACCCTCGCACCCTGTTAGCTTCTGTAACACTTAACAAGTTCGTTCAATCAGACGGAGAAGTCATGGCCTCGTCCTCGACCGCCGCGGAGCTCATCGCCCGCTCCAACCGCCTCGGCGCCGATCCGGAGAACACGAACTACGCGGGAGGCAACACCTCCGCGAAGGGTGTCGAGACCGATCCCGTCACCGGAGAGCCCGTCGAGCTGCTCTGGGTCAAGGGCTCCGGAGGAGACCTCGGCACCCTGACAGAGTCCGGCCTCGCGGTCCTCCGCCTCGACCGCCTCCGCGCGCTCGTGAACGTCTACCCCGGCCTCGACCGCGAGGACGAGATGGTCGCCGCCTTCGACTACACGCTGCACGGCAAGGGCGGCGCCGCCCCCTCGATCGACACCGCCATGCACGGCCTCGTCGACGCCGCGCACGTCGACCACCTGCACCCCGACTCCGGCATCGCCTTCGCGACCGCCGCCGACGGCGAGCGGCTCACCGCCGAGGCCTTCGGCGGCACCGTCGCCTGGGTCCCGTGGCGCCGCCCCGGCTTCCAGCTCGGCCTCGACATCGCCGCCATCAAGGACGCGAACCCCGGAGTGATCGGCGCGATCCTCGGCGGCCACGGCATCACCGCCTGGGGCGACACGAGCGAGGAGGCGGAGGCGAACTCGCTCCGCATCATCGAGACCGCGGCCGCCTACATCGCCGAGCACGGCGCTCCGGAGCCCTTCGGCCCCGCCCTCGACGGCTTCGCCGCGCTGCCCGAGGAGGAGCGCCGCGCCAAGGCCGCCGCCCTCGCCCCGCACCTGCGCGCGATCGCCTCGCACGACAGCCCCCGGGTCGGCCACTTCACCGACTCCCCCGAGGTGCTCGACTTCCTCGCGAGCACCGAGCACCCGCGCCTGGCCGCGCTCGGCACCTCCTGCCCCGACCACTTCCTCCGCACCAAGGTGAAGCCGCTGCTCGTCGACCTGCCGTCGACCGCCTCCGTCGAGGAGATCCTCGAGCGCCTCCCCGCGCTGCACGAGGCGTACCGCGCCGACTACCAGGCGTACTACGACGCGCACGCGACGCCCGAGAGCCCCGCGATCCGCGGCGCCGACCCGCTGATCGTCCTCGTGCCGGGCGTGGGCATGTTCTCGTACGGAGCGAACAAGCAGACCGCCCGCGTGGCCGGTGAGTTCTACGTCAACGCCATCAACGTGATGCGCGGCGCCGAGGCCATCTCGACCTACGCGCCCATCGACGAGGCCGAGAAGTTCCGCATCGAGTACTGGGCGCTCGAGGAGGCGAAGCTGCAGCGGATGCCGAAGCCCAAGCCGCTCGCCTCCCGCATCGCGCTCGTGACCGGCGCCGCCTCCGGCATCGGCAAGGCCATCGCCACGCGCCTGGCCGCCGAGGGCGCCTGCGTCGTCATCGCCGACCTCGACCTCGCCAAGGCGCAGGCCGCCGCGGCCGAGCTCGGATCGACGGACGTCGCGATCGGACTCGCCGCGAACGTCTCGGACGAGGCCGCCGTGCAGGCCGCGATCGACGCCACCGTGCTCGCCTTCGGCGGGCTCGACCTCGTCGTCAACAACGCGGGCCTCTCGCTCTCGAAGTCGCTCTTCGACACCACCGTCGCCGACTGGGACCTGCAGCACAACGTGATGGCGAAGGGCTCGTTCCTCGTCTCGAAGGCCGCGGCCCGCGTGCTCGTCGACCAGAAGCTCGGCGGCGACATCATCTACATCTCGTCGAAGAACTCGGTCTTCGCCGGCCCGAACAACATCGCGTACTCGGCCACCAAGGCCGACCAGGCCCACCAGGTGCGCCTGCTGGCCGCCGAGCTCGGCGAGCACGGCATCAAGGTGAACGGCATCAACCCCGACGGCGTCGTGCGCGGCTCCGGCATCTTCGCCTCGGGCTGGGGCGCGAACCGCGCCAAGACCTACGGCATCGAGGAGGAGGACCTGGGCGCGTTCTACGCGCAGCGCACGATCCTCAAGCGCGAGGTCGTCCCCGAGAACGTGGCCAACGCCGTGTTCGCGCTCTGCACGTCCGACTTCTCGCACACGACGGGGCTGCATGTTCCTGTTGACGCTGGAGTCGCGGCGGCGTTCCTCCGATGAAGGCCGTCGCCGCCGTCGACCTCGGGGCGACCAGCGGGCGCGTCATCCTCGGCTACGTCGGCCACGACGAGCTGCGGATGCGCCACGTCGCGCGGTTCCCGAACCAGCCGGTGCGCACCCACGAGGGCGCCTCCTCCGCTCTGCACTGGAACATCCTGGAGCTGTACCGCTCGCTCACCGCGGGGCTGACGAACGCCCTGCGCGAGGAGCCGGAGGTCGTCTCGATCGGCGTCGACTCGTGGGCCGTCGACTACGCGCTGCTGCGTCAGGGCCGGATGCTCGGCGCTCCCTACCACTACCGCGACGAGCGGACGGCGCGCGGCGTGGCCGACGTGCACTCCCGCATAGGCGCGGAGGAGCTCTACCAGCGGAACGGCCTGCAGCACCTGCCGTTCAACACGCTGTTCCAGTTCGCGGCCGAGCGCGACGTGCTCGCGCTGGCCGATCAGGCGCTGCTCGTGCCCGACCTCATCAGCTACTGGCTGACCGGAGTCGCGGCGACCGAGATCACGAACGCCTCGACCACGGGCCTGCTGAGCCCGCACACCCGCGCGTGGGACGACGACCTCCTCACGCGCCTCGACCTTCCGCGCGGGATCCTCGCGCCGCTGATCGAGCCGGGCTCCCGGCTCGGCTCGCTCCTGCCCTCCGTCGCCGCCGATCTCGGCGCCCCGGAGAGCCTGAGCGTCGTCGCCGTCGGCTCCCACGACACGGCCTCGGCCGTCGTCGCGGTGCCCTCGACCGACGATCACGTGGCGTACATCTCGAGCGGAACCTGGTCGCTCGTCGGCGTCGAACTCGAGAAGCCGGTGGTCTCGCTGGAGGGTCGGGCCGCCAACTTCACCAACGAGGGCGGCGTCGACGGGCGCATCCGCTACCTGAAGAACGTCTCGGGTCTGTGGCTGCTGTCCGAATCCATCCGCACCTGGGAGAAGCAGTCGGGCGAGAGCATCGAGCTGCCGCTCCTGCTCGCCGAGGCCGCCGCGATCCGCGGGCGCATCACCACGTTCGACGCGGCCGACGAGCGCTTCGTCGCCCCGGGCAACATCCCTGGCCGCATCGTGGAGTGGTGCGTCGAGAACGGTCTGGAGCAGCCGCGCACCCGCGCGGAGTTCGTGCGGTCGATCCTCGAGTCGCTCGCCGAGGCCTACGCCGTGACGCTCGAGCAGGCCTCGGCCCTCTCGGGCGTGCGGATCGACGCGGTGCACGTGGTCGGCGGAGGCTCGCAGAACGAGCTGCTCTGCCAGCTGACCGCGGACCGCACGGGCCGCACCGTGCTCGCCGGGCCCGTCGAGGCGACCGCGATCGGCAACATCCTGGTGCAGGCGCGGGCGCAGGGTCTCGTCACCGGCTCTCTGGAGTCGCTCCGCGCGATCGTGCGGACGGCGTTCCCGCCGGTGCGGTACACGCCCCGCGCGCTGACGCCCCTGTCCCGCTGACGCCGCGCTCCACCTCCGGCTCGCAGGATCCTGTTCGGCTCGTCCGAGCCGCAGGATCCTGCGAGCCGAACGTGTTCCCGCGAGCCGGGCTCGAGCGGATCGACGATCCGTCGCTCACAGGCTCTTGCCAGGTCCGCACCGGTCCCGCTACGGTCGACGGAGCCGAACCCACGAAAGGAGCCGAGCATGCCGCACATCGCGCACATCACCGCCGGCTTCTCCGGCGTCCACTCCGCCTGACCGGTCGAGCCTCCCGCTCGTCATCGCTCAGACGGTGACGACGCTCGAGAAGCTCCCGGTCCCGCGGGTCCCCCGCGCGGATCGTCGTCCCGTCCCGGACCCACGCGGGTCCCGCACCGCCTTGGCGGCGGTGCCTCCGCGCGCCCTCGAGCGCGCTCCTCCTCGCGCCCTCGCGGCGCTCTTCGGCGCGCCCGCGCGCCTGCACGACAAGGACACCCTCATGAACACCGCACTCGGGGCGACCCGGTACGCCTCTCCCCCTCACCGCCGGTCCGCCGACCTGCTCGACCGCCTCGCCCTGCGGGTCGGAGTCGCGCTCGTCGCGTGGAGCCGACGCGAACGCCGCCTCCCCCTCAGCCACGCCGACGTCGTCGCCCTCCGCCGCGAGCGCGCCGACCTCCTCGAGCGCGAGCGGAGGCACCAGCTCCTCCGCCTCCCCCGCTGACCGCCGCCCGGCGCACGCGGATCTCGATACGCCCGCTCCGCGGGCTACTCGATCAGCGAGGCGCTCCCCGACCGGAGGCGCCCGATCAGCAGGGAATGCTCGCTGGTCGAGTAGCTCCGCAGGGGCGTATCGAGACCCACCGACGCCCGGGACAGCTCCGTCGTCAGCTGCTCACCCGTGGTCAGCGACCGGACAGCCGCAGCCCGACGAGCACGAGCCCCGCCGCCACGGCGGCAGTACCGAACGCGAGCATCGCGGCGCCTCCCACGGAGCCGAGCGTGAGCGACGCCACGACGATCAGCAGCACGCCGACGACCAGCAGAGCCGCGGTATACGCGGTGAGGGAAGTCCGATCATTCATGCACGGAGGCTAGCGGTCACCGGAACGGACCAGCACCGCTCCGCCTCGGCTCCACCGCTGCGGTGCACGTCGCGCCGGCTCTCTAGGATTTTCTACTGCTATCTAGTGTTTTTTTTAGACAGCGCTAGATTGTGATAGATGGAACCGGCACTCAACCCCTACGCACCCGGATCCGGCCTGCAGCCGCCTGCCCTCGTCGGACGTGAGATCGAGATCGATGCGTTCGATCTGCTCATCGCCCGCTCGCGAGCAGGTCGGCACAGCCGCGGTCTCGTCCTGCACGGCCTCCGGGGCGTGGGCAAGACCGTGCTGCTCAACACCTTCCGCTCTCAGGCGGAGCGCGCCGAGTGGCTGCTGGTCGACATCGAGGCGCAGGCGTCGGAATCCGGTCGGGAAGCCGCACGGCGCACTCTCGGACGAGAGATCTCGCTCGCCGCGCGCCGCCTGTATCGAGGTCGTGGGATGAGCGAGGCGGTCCATCGCGCCCTCGGCACGATCCGGTCCTTCAGCGCTCGACTCGGGGACATCGGCTTCGAGGTCGGAGTCGATCCTGCGAAGGGCCGCGCCGACTCGGGCCGGATCGATGTGGACCTTCTCGAGCTCGTCGAGGATCTGGTGCCTGCGTTGCACGAGCGCCAGATCGCCTTCGGTCTGTTCATCGACGAGATGCAGGATCTCGACGACGAACTGATGACGGCGATCGTCGCCGTTCAGCACCGCGCGGGACAACGGGAGTGGCCCTTCTACGTCACGGGCGCAGGTCTTCCGACCCTCCCCTCCAGGCTCAGCGCAGCCCGGTCGTACGCCGAGCGACTGTTCAACTACCGCGAGATCGGCCCGCTGAACGACACCGCCGCGAGACGAGCCCTCGTCGACCCCGCGCGGGTGCTCGGCGCCGCCTACGACGAGGACGCGGCGGATCTTCTCGTCGCTTCGTCCCGCGGCTACCCGTACTTCCTGCAGACATACGGTCAGGCTGCCTGGGATCTCGGGTTCGGACGACGGATCACGCTGGACGACGCCCGTGGAGCACTGTCCCGAGGGAACGAGGACCTCGACATGGGCTTCTTCCCGGCCCGATGGGACCGTGCCACTCCTGCCGAGCGGAACTACCTCGCCGCAATGGCGGTCGACGCAGGAGTCCCCTCGTCGACCACCGAGCTGGCGGAACGGTTGGGCGCGAAGCCCAGCCGACTCAGCCCCACGCGTCAGTCTCTGATCGAGAAGGGCATCATCTACGCGCCGGACAGAGGGCTGGTCGCCTTCACCGTTCCCGTGATGGACGAGTTCGTCCGTCGCCGCCAGCAGGGCTAGCTGCTCGCCCGCTGCACCGTCCACAGTTTCGGCTGAGAGCGGACTCGCGCGGTTACCGTGGAGCATGCTCCCGGCTCCGACCGATCGACTGCGCTTCCGCGAGATGCGCCTCGACGACCTCGACGATCTGGCCGCCCTCCTCGGCGATCCCGATGTGATGACGTACTACCCCGCTCCGAAGACCCGCGACGGAGCCCGGGAGTGGATCGCCTGGAACCTCCGCAACTACGCGGAGCACGGGTTCGGCCTGTGGATCGTGGAGACCCGCGACGGGGAGTTCGTCGGCGACTGCGGCCTCACCTGGCAGGACGTGAACGGGACGCCTGAGCTCGAGGTCGGCTATCACGTGCGTACCGCCCTCCAGGGTCGAGGTCTGGCGACGGAGGCGGCGGCCGCGTGCCGCGATCTCGCGCGGACGAGCATCGCGACGGAGACGCTGGTGGCGATCCTCCACCCCGACAACCGCGCCTCGGAGCAGGTCGCTCGGAAGATCGGCATGCAGCGCGCGGCGGACGACCTCGGCGGCGACCTTCCCGCGCGCACCGTGATGAGCATGCGGCTCAGCTGAGCCCTGAGGACGCTCGAGCAGCCGTCGCGGGCGGCCTCCCGCTCCTCCGCAGACCCCCCTTGAGGGTGACTGGGCGGCACTGCGCCGCGGCATGGCGGGCGAGGCCTCGGATCAGGCATGCGAGGGGCCTCGCATCTCGTGGAAGGATCCCTGTCAGGGGGGCTGCTGACCGGCTCACCGCTCGGTCTGACGGAAGGACCACGGGACCCGCCTTGCTCGACGCCACGACCCTCCGAGTCGCTTTCGGGGTCACCACGCTCACGCTGTTCCTCCTGTTCGCCTTCGTCACGTTCCGCACGACCCGCTCGGCCTTCAGCTTCTGGTGGTGCGCCGGGCTCGCCCTCTTCATGGCCGGCTCGCTCGCCTACCTCCGCGACTTCACTCCGGATCAGGTGTGGGCGAATCCGCTGGGCAACGGACTGATCGTGGCCGGCGCCGGCTGCGTGTGGATGGGCAGCCGTTCGCTGCGCACGAGGCCCACTCCGTGGTGGCTCGTCGTCGGCCCCGCCGTGCTGGTCACGGCCGTGTCGAGCGCCGACTCGCCGGCTGTGAACGACTGGTCCGGAGGCCCGCTGTACCTCGCTCTGATGGCGTCGCTCATCGGACTGTCGACCCGCGAGATCGCACTGCTGGACGCCGGGCACTCGCGCACCCGCTGGCCGCTGCTGCTCTCCTCCGGGGCCCTCGCGGTCTACTACGCGGCGCGGCTCGTCGCGTTCCTCGCGGCCGGACCGCGGAGCGACCTCTTCACCACCTGGTTCGGCACGCCGTCGACCACTCTGATCACGCTGATCCTCCTCGTGGTGGTGTCGTTCAGCATGGCGTCGCTCAGCGGCGAGCAGGTCGCCAAGGTGCTCTCGGCCCGGGCCGCGCGCTCGCGGCAGGAGCTCGCCGACGGAGGAGGGGTGCAGCGGCGTCTGCAGCCCAAGTCCGTCCCGGACCTCCCCGGCTACGAGGTCGCCGGTGCGTGCGTGCCCAGCGGAGCGGTCAGCGGCGACTTCTTCGACTGGCAGCGCACCGAGGACGGCCTCGTGGTGACGCTGGCCGACGTGATGGGCAAGGGCGTCGGAGCCGCGATGATCGCCGCCACCGTGCGCGCGTCGCTCCGCGTGGCCCTCCCCTCGCACGACCCCGGCCGCACGCTGGCCGCGGTCGACCGGGCCGTCGAGGCGGACCTCGAGGCGAACGAGGCCTTCGTGACCCTGCTGCACCTGCGGCTCGACGCGGCCACCGGAGCGATCACCTCCGTCGACGCCGGTCACGGCCTGGGCATCGTCTGCCGGGCCGACGGCTCCCGCGAGCGGATCCCGTCGCACAATCTGCCGCTCGGCGCGCTGGGCACGCAGGAGTGGCGCACCAGCAGCGTCCGCCTCGCTCCCGGCGACCTCCTGCTCGTCTGCAGCGACGGAGTGCTCGACCTCTTCGACGGGACCCTGGACTCGCTGACCCGCGTGGCGGACACCGCGACGGCCGGCGAGCCGAGCGCCTCCGCCGCCGTGGCGCGCGTCACGCGCCTGGCCGCCGACGGCACGCCGCCCGACGACGTGACCGTGGTCGCGATCCGCCGCACCGGCGCCTGACCCGGAGCGGCGCTTCCGGCCCGGCGCACCGCTCGCGCGAGTCGCCGCGGAACGGGCTGGGACATCTCTCGAAGGCCCGCTTCGCGTCGAGTCGCGCCGCCGGACGCTCGCGAGTGGACTCGATCCGGGGCCTCGTGACGCCCCGGAGCCCCTTCCGCGACGACTCGCGCCATCGGACGACGGACGCCGACCCCCGGCAACGCGGAACGGCCGGCCCCGCGGAGATCCGCGGCACCGGCCGTTCCTGCGCCTGAGCGCCGGGCTACCTCGTGCAGGCCACGTTGCTGATCGGGCTGCCGCCCGAGTTCGAGCAGCTCGCGACGTTGCCCCAGGTCGACCACGTCGACGGCTGGTGCACGTAGACCGGGTAGGCGGGGGCGTTCGAGACGCGGTTCGCGGTGACGACGTTGCCGTTGCCGGAGCCGTCGGCGCGGGTGATGATCGACACTCCGTACGTGCGCGGGTTCACGACCGTGTTGCCGGCCGCGATCCACTTCGTGCCCGAGAGCATGATCAGCGAATTCACGTCGGACGCCGTCCGGCTGGTGCCGGTGACCACGTTGCCGATGATCCAGCCGTCGCGGGTGCCCTCCTTCGCCTCGATCGGATCCGATCCCGCGTTGCTGATCACGTTGTCCATGACGGCGATGCGGTCGGTCCGGTCGGGGTCGCAGCCGTTGTACTCGCACCAGTTGCGGTCGGAGGTGCCCACGTAGACGCCCTCGCCGTAGGTGGCGGTGACCACTCCGGTGCGGGTGATCGTCGAGCCGACGATGAGCGAGTCGGTCGTCTGGTTGCGGAAGTGCACGCCCTCGTAGCCGATCTCGGTGACGGTCAGGCCGGCCATCTGCACGCCCTTGCTCGCCAGCACGTGGATGCCCTGGAACGAGTTCTTGACGGAGAAGCCGACGAGGTGGACGTCGTCGGCGCTGTTGAGGATCAGGGCCGTTCCCGAGCCCGTGCTGCCGCTGGTGAGCACGGCGTTCGGCGAACCGCAGAGCCAGACGCCCTCGCTGCTGGCCGGGATCGACCTCAGGGCGAACTTGCCGACGTAGACGCCGTCCTCGAGTCCGATCACGTCGCCGGGGCGGGCGCCGATCAGAGCGGTGTTCAGCTCGGCGGCGGTCCGCACCGTCTTGGTGGGCGTCGGGCAGTCGAAGGCGGCCTGCAGCGTCGCGCGGGTGCTCATCTGCTCGGCGGTGACGGTGGCCGGCTCGGTGACGGTCGACAGGCGGCCGTCGCTGTCGCGGGCGGTGATCCAGTAGGAGTAGGGCACTCCGAGCGCCGCGCTCTCGTCGCGGTACTGGCGCACCGGGTCGGTGACCGAGGCGATCGTCTCGTCCGTGGATCCGTCGGAGCGGTGCACCTCGTAGGAGACGACGTCCGAGGAGAACGGAGCGTTCCAGCCCAGGACGTAGCCCTCGACCAGGGGGAACGCCTCGACCCCGCCGACGGCCAGACCGTCGCCGGCCAGCTCGAAGGCGTCGATGATCAGGTTCTTGTCGCTCGAGGCCGAGTTCTTCCGACCCGTGTACGCGATCTTCACGGTGTGCATCGTGTCGTCGAGGTCGGAGCGCTCGAAGACGGGCACCTGGTACTTCGTGGAGGAGCTGTACCGGTCGACGGAGGCGACGCGCGTCCCGTCGATGTACACGTCCGCGATCCCGGAGGAGGGGGTCGTGCGGCTGAGCCAGCGGAACGCGGTTCCGACGAACGTGAACTGCACGCTGCCGGCGCTGTTGAGGTAGCCGATGCTGCCGCCGCTGTCGCCGCCGGTCATGGTGCGCCACGAGCCGGAGTAGTCCAGGTCGCCGTTGGTCTGCTCGACCCACGTCGGCGTCGTGCCGGTCGGCAGGAACGTCGAGTCGGTCGGGGTGGTCGGCGCGGTGGGGGTGGGCGTCGGGGTCGGAGCCGTCTTGATCAGGTCGAAGGCGTCGATCACGAGGTTCCGGTCGGTCGCGCTCGCGTTCTTCGATCCGGAGTAGGCGATCTTCACGGTGTGCACGCCGTCCGCGAGCCCGGTCTTGGTGAAGACGGGCACCTGGTACTTCGTGGTCGAGCTGTAGCGGTCGACGCTGCTGACGAGCTTTCCGTCGATGTACACGTTCGCGATGCCGGCCGACGCGGTGGTGCGGCTGAACCAGGTCACCGCGGTGCCGTCGAAGGTGAACTCGACGTGGCCGGCGCTGTTGAGGTACTTGATGCCTCCGCCGCTGTCACCGCCGGTCATCGACCGCCAGCTGCCGGTGTAGGAGAGCTTGGAGTGGCCGTCCTCGACCCGCAGCGGGTCGCTGCCGGTGGGGGAGAAGTCGGCGACAGGCTCGGGCGTCGCGGTGGGGGTCGCGGTGGGCGTCGCCGTGGGCGTGGCGGTCGGCGTGGGCGTGGCCGTGGGCGTCTCGGTCGGGGTCGCGGTCGGCGTGGCCGTGGCCGTGGGCGTCGCGGTCGGGGTCGCCGTCGGCGTCGGCGTCGCGGTCGGCGTGGCGGTCGGCGTGGCCGTGGGCGTCGCGGTCGGCGTCGCCGTCGGAGTGGCCGTGGGCGTCGGCTCGGCCGTCGCCGTCGCCGTGGGCGTGGGGGTCGGCGTCGCGATGGCCGTGGCCGTCGGCGTCGGCGTCGCCGCGACCGTGCGGACGAGGTCGAAGGCGTCGATGACGAGGTTGCCGTCACTGGCCCGCGTGTTCTTCGCGCCGGTGTAGGCGATCCTGACCGTGTGGACGCCGTCCGCGAGGCCCGTCTTCGTGAAGACCGGGACCTGGTACTTGGTCGTCGAGCTGTAGCGGTCGGCGGTGCCGGCCGGCTTCCCGTCGATGATCACGTCCGCGATGCCCGCCGACGCGGTCATCCGGCTGAGCCAGGTGAAGCCGGTACCCGCGAAGGTGAACTCGACGTGGCCGGCGCTGTTGAGGTACTTGATCCCTCCGCCGCTGTCGCCACCGGTCATCGACCGCCAGGTGCCCGTCCAGCGGAGCTTCGCGTGGCCGTCCTCGACGCGCATCGGAGAGGCCCCGGGCGTGAAGTCCGGCACGACCACCGGGGCGGTCGTCGGAGTCGTCGTCGGGGCGGTCGTCGGCGTCGCCGTGGGCGTGGGCGACGTGCTGCCCACCGGAGCGGTGGTCGGCGTCGGCGTCGGCGTCGCGGGCGGAGTCTCCTTGCCGAGCTCGAACGCGTCGATGATCAGATTGGCGCCCGTCGCCTTGCTGTTCTTCTTCCCCGTGTACGAGACCTTCACCGTGTGCACGGTGTCCGGAAGGCCTGTCTTGGTGAATACCGGCACCTGGTACTTGGTCGTCGAGGAGTACCGATCGACCGTGGCGAGAAGCTTTCCGTCGAGATAGACGTTGGCGATTCCCGACGTCGCTCCCGTGCGGCTGACCCAGCGGAAGGCGGTTCCGGTGAACTTGAATTGAACGTATCCGGTGCTGTTCAGGTATTTGATCGCACCGCCGCTGTCACCGCCGGTCATCTTCGTCCAAGAACCCGAATAGGTGAGGTCCGCACTCGTCTCCTGCACCCTGATGGGGGTGGAATAGGTGGGCTGCAGAGTCGCGGCCCAGGCGGGCTGCGCGAGGCCGCCGAAGGCGAGCACCGACACCAGAAGAGCGATGAGCGCGGTGATGATCCGCGATCGTCGGAAAGGCCTGTGACTATCGCGGGGGACAGCGGAAGAAGACGAGAGGGGCAACAGAACTCCGGCGGTATCCGAAAGGGAATGGGGTTGCTGCGAATCTAGTGATGTCCTAGTAATCGATAAGCAAGCGGAGGATCTGTCACCCGCATGCCCCCCGGAAGGGCCGCGTTTCCCTGAGGGCCGAATCATGCCCGAAACACGGGTGAATTCCCGACGCTGGTTAACCCCCCTGAAAGGGGATTTCCGAGGGTTAGGCACTCCCTTATCAATGTCCCCCTTTCGAGTACTCCTCTCTCCCGCGACCCGGGCACCCCCCTTCCTGCGAGACCGGGGCGAACCCCGCCCGCCGTCTGGCGACTCCGCGACGGTGAGGTTAGGCTTACCTTCGCAATCCACAGACCCCCGCTCCGAAGGACGCTCGTGCCCGCCATCCGCACCCCCCGCCGCCTCACCGCCGTCGCCTCGCTCGGCCTCACCGCCCTGCTGCTCACGGCCTGCTCCGGAGGCGCCGACGCCGGCACCGACGACGCCTCGCCGTCCGCGGCCGGCTTCCCCGTCACCGTCGAGCACGCGTTCGGCGAGACCACCGTCGAGTCGGCCGACCGCGTCGTCGCCACCAGCTGGACCAACCAGGACGTCGCGCTCGCGCTCGGCGTCACCCCGGTCGGCTTCACCCGCGCCTCCTACGGCGACGAGGACGGCGACGGACTGCTGGTCTGGACGAAGGAGGCCCTCGATGCGGCCGGCGCCGAGACTCCGGAGCTCTTCGACGAGACCGACGGCGTGCCCTTCGAGGCGATCGCCGACCTGACGCCCGACGTGATCCTCTCGGCCTACTCCGGCATCTCGCAGCAGGACTACGACACGATGTCGCAGATCGCCCCGACCGTGGCCTACCCGGGCCTGGCCTGGGGCACGACCTGGCAGGACTCCGCGAAGCTCGACGGCGCCGCCCTCGGGCTCGCCGACGAGGCCGAGGCGAAGGTCGCCGAGGTCGAGGACGAGATCGCCGCGACCGTCGCCGAGCACCCCTCGCTCGAGGGCACCACCTTCACCTACGGCTGGTACGACCCCACCGACGCGAGCTCCTTCACCTACTACACGCCCAACGACGCGCGGGTGAAGTACGTCGAGGACCTCGGCCTCGAGGTCGCGCCCAGCATCGTCGAGCTCTCGGGCGACTCCGAGGCGTTCAGCGGCACCCTCAGCGCCGAGAACGCCGACCAGCTCGACGCCGACGTGCTCATCGTCTACGGCGACGAGACCACCCTCCCGGCCCTGCAGGCCGATCCGCTGCTCTCCAAGATCCCGGCCGTCGCGCGCGGCTCGGTCTACGTCCTCACCGACGGCTCGTCCCTCGCGATGGCGACCTCCTCGCCCAACCTGCTGAGCATCCCGTGGGGTCTCGACGAGTACACGGCGGGGATCGCGGCGGCCGCCGACAAGGTGTCGTGAGCACCGACGCCTCCGCTCCTCCCCGGCGCCCCGCCCGCGACGACACTCGCGGGCGGGGCGCCGCTCGGCGCCTGCGCCCCTTCTGGCTCGGCGCCGTCGTCGTCGCGCTCGCCCTGGCCTCGATCGCCTCGCTGGTCTTCGGCTCGCGCGAGATCCCGCTCGCCGAGGTCTGGCCGGCGCTGACCTCGCCCGACCCGGCGTCCATCGTCGACGCCGCGGTGCAGAACCGCGTGCCGCGCACCGTGCTCGCCCTGCTGGTCGGCGCCTCCCTGGGCCTGGCCGGCGCCGTCATGCAGGGCATGACGCGCAACCCGCTCGCCGACCCGGGCATCCTGGGGCTGAACGCCGGGGCGTCGCTCGCGGTGGTCCTGGGCATCTCGGTCCTCGGAGTGACGACCCTCCCGCAGTACATCTGGCTCGCGTTCCTCGGCGCGGCCGCCGCGGGCGCCTTCGTCTACGCGGTCGCCTCGCTCGGCCGCGACGGAGCGACCCCGCTCAAGCTCGCCCTCGCCGGCGCCGCGACCGCCGCCGCGCTCACCTCGCTGATCAGCGCCGTGCTGCTCACCCAGGAGGAGACGCTCAACCGCTTCCGCTTCTGGCAGGTCGGCGGAGTCGGCGGCGCCGAGACCGGAGCGATCCTGCAGGTCCTGCCGTTCCTGGCCGTCGGCGCGCTGCTCGCGCTCGCCAGCGCCCGCGGCCTCGACGCCCTGGCGCTGGGCGACGACCTCGCGACCGGCCTCGGCCGCCGCGTCGGCCGCATCCGCCTGGTCGCCGGCATCGCCGCCGTGCTGCTGTGCGGCGCCGCCACCGCCGTCGCGGGACCCATCGGATTCATCGGCCTCGTGGTCCCGCACCTCGCGCGCCGCCTGACCGGGCCCGCGCACGCGTGGCTCCTCCCCGCCTCGGCCCTGCTCGGCGCCCTGCTCCTGCTCACCGCCGACGTCGTCGGGCGCGTCGTCGCGCGGCCCAGCGACGTCGAGGTCGGCATCGTCACCGCCCTGATCGGAGCGCCCGTGCTGATCGCGATCGTGCGCCGCTCGAAGGTGAAGGCCCTGTGAGCGCGGCCACGCCACTCCGCTCGTCCGGGAACGCCCCCGGAGACGCGCCCGGCATCGTGGCCGGGCGGAGCCTGCGCGCCCGCCGCACCGCGATCGGCTGCGCGGTCCTCGCCACCCTCGCCCTGGCGCTCGTGCTCGTGTCGCTCAGCGTCGGCACCACCGTCTACTCCCCCGTCGACGTCGTCCGGGTGATCCTCGGCGACACCGTTCCCGGAGCGTCCTTCACGGTCGGCACGCTGCGCCTGCCGCGCACGATCACGGCCGTGCTGGTCGGCACGGGCTTCGGGATGGGCGGCGTGATCTTCCAGACGCTGCTGCGCAACGCGCTCGCCAGCCCCGACATCATCGGCATCACGTCCGGGGCGAGCGCCGCGGCCGTCGTCGCGATCGCGTTCCTCGGACTGTCGGGCGTGGCCGTCTCGGTGATCGCCGTCACCGCGGGCCTGCTGACCGCGCTCGTCATCGCCGGGCTGGCGGGCAGCGGCGGAGTCGCGGGCGCGCGGCTGATCCTGATCGGCATCGGGGTGGGTGCGATGTTCCAGAGCGTGATCGCCTACGTGCAGACGCGCGCCGACTTCGAGGACGTGCAGGAGTCGCTGCGCTGGCTGACCGGCAGTCTCAACCAGGCGCTGTGGCCGGGCGTGCCGCCGCTCGCGCTGGCGATGCTCGTGCTGGTGCCGCTGGCGCTGCTGCTCTCGGGCCGGCTGCGGATGCTGCAGCTCGGCGACGACTCCGCCACCGCCCTGGGCGTCGCCGTCGGCCGCGACCGCGCCGCGCTGCTGGCCGTGGCCGTCGGGCTCGTCGCCGTCGCGACCGCCGCCACCGGCCCGATCGCCTTCGTGGCCTTCGTGTCGGGGCCGATCGCGCGGCGTCTCCTACCGGATGCGCGGTCCCTGCTCGTCCCCTCCGCTCTCGTCGGGGTGGTCGTGGTGCTCGCCGCAGACCTCGTCGCCCAGCACGTCGCGGGGCTCGCCTTCTCGGGCGCCCGCTTCCCCGTCGGAGTGGTGACGGGTGCCCTCGGCGCCCCGTTCCTGCTCTGGCTCCTCGCCCGCCGCAACCGCACCGGAGGCACTCTGTGACCGCATCGACCACGCCCGCCCCGTCCGCCGCGGGGGCCTCCTCCGTCTCTGCGGGCTCCGTCTCGGCGCACCGCACGCTCGCGGTCGATGCCGTCACGCTCGCCTACGACGAGCGCGTCGTCGTCGACGGCCTCTCGCTCGACGTGCCCACCGGCGCGATCAGCGTGATCGTCGGTGCGAACGCCTGCGGCAAGTCGACGCTCCTGCGCGCGATGGCGCGGCTGATCACTCCGCGGACCGGAGCCGTCCTGCTCGACGGGCAGGCGATCCACACGCTGCCGACCAAGCAGGTCGCGACGCAGGTGGGGCTGCTGCCGCAGACCCCGATCGCCCCCGAGGGCATCGCGGTGTCGGATCTGGTCGCCCGCGGCCGCTACCCGCACCGCGGCTGGTTCGGCCGGGGCTCCTCCGCCGACGACGACGCGATCGTCGAGGACGCCCTGCGCGCCACCGGCACCCTCGAGATCGCCGACCGCCCGGTCGACGAGCTCTCGGGCGGCCAGCGCCAGCGCGTCTGGATCGCCCTGGCCCTCGCGCAGCGCACCGACGTGCTCCTGCTGGACGAGCCGACCACCTACCTCGACGTCTCCCACCAGATCGAGGTGCTCGACCTGCTCACCGACCTCAACCGCACCCGCGGCACGACGATCGTGATCGTTCTGCACGACCTGAACCTCGCGGCGCGCTACGCGGACCACCTGTTCGCGGTGCGCGCCGGCGCGCTGTACGCCTCGGGGACTCCGGCCGAGGTCGTGACCTCGGAGGTCGTGCGCGCGGTGTTCGGGATGGAGTCGCGGATCATCGAGGACCCGGTCTCGCGCACGCCGCTGGTGCTGCCGATCGGCCGGCACCACGCGGGCTGAGGGGCGACCCACTCCTCGAAAGTCGTCGTACTGGAGCGCGAGTACGACGACTTTCGCGTAGTCGACGCCACCCGAGCCCGCTTCGCGTCCACTCGACACCGGGGGATGCGCGCACGGACCGGCTCGGACGGTGTCACCGAGCACCGTCGACGAGCTCGGCGTTCCCTCCCGAGCCCCGATCGGCCAGGATCGGAGGCGTGCCGATCCGCGACCTCGCCCCCTCCGACCTCGCGTCGCCGCGGTTCCTCGAACTGCTCCGGCTGGCCGCCGAGCTGCCGGAGGAGGAGCTCGCGCGCCTCCGCGACGAGGAGCTGCCGGCGCTGACCGTGATCGGAGCCGTCGAGGACGGCCGGCTGGACGCGTTCGCCGCCGCGCGACCCGTCGAGGGAGGCCTCGAGATCGAGTACGTCGCGTCACTGGTCCGAGGGTGGGGGTCGGCCCTCGTCCGCGAGCTGCAGCGGACGCATCCGGGAGCCGCGATCGTCGCCCGGACCGATGACGACGCGATCGGCTTCTACCGGCGCCTCGGATTCACCGACGCACCCGCCCCCGTCGACCCGCGCTGGCCCGACCGCCCGCGGTACCGCTGCACGCTGGCGGTGGCGTCGTGAGGCGGGTGCCGCGCACCGTCGCCGCTCTCGCGCTCCTGGGCGGCCTCGCCGCCTGCACCGCCGCTCCGGAGCCCGAGCTGGTCGGCGCGTACGGCGATCTGCACGTCGCTCCCGACGGATCGATGGAGTTCTGCACGTTCGACATGGACCCGGGCTTCGACGGTCCCGCCGAGCCGTGCTTCGACGGCATCGAGACGGTCGGGATCGACCCCGACGGCCTCGAGGAGGCGCCCGGCGGCTTCGTCGTCGTCCAGAGCGACGACCGACGCCACGAAGGCTCGGCGTCCGGAACTCCCCGACGCGCACCCGACGGGACCCTCATCCACTCCGCCTTCCTCATCGGCACGATCGAGGACGAGGTCTTCGAGGTGACCGGCTACGGCACCGACCGCTACCCGCTGCCGGCCGAGTACCACGAGCCGACCCTCGACGAGCCCGGCGGGTTCCTCGCTCCCGTCGTGCCTGTCCCGCGATGACGGGCCCGCGGCCTACTCGATCCGCAAGGATGCCGGCGCACGTGCAGCTCGAGCCGCGCTGATCATCCGGAGTCGCCGCGGCTGACGAGCCCCACCGGCGCGTCCAGCACCACCCGCCCGTCGAGCGCCAGCCGCTCCAGGAACGCCTCGTCGTGACTCACCACGACCAACCCGCCCCGCCAGGCGGCGAGCACGTCGACGAGGTGGTCGGTCGTGGCCAGGTCGAGGTCGTTCGTCGGCTCGTCGAGCACGAGCAGCTGCGGAGCCGGCTGCGCGAGCACGAGCCCCGCGAGAGCGGCGCGGAACCGCT
The DNA here is from genome assembly GCF_001423055.1 of Rathayibacter sp. Leaf299. Lineage (NCBI taxonomy): Bacteria > Bacillati > Actinomycetota > Actinomycetes > Micrococcales > Microbacteriaceae > Rathayibacter > Rathayibacter sp. Leaf299. The sequence goes on along the minus strand of NZ_LMNT01000002.1, from coordinate 136,910 downwards.
CGCCGCCCGACAGAGTCGATGCCGTCCGGTCGACGATCGCGCCCCGGATCAGCAGCCGCGCGAGCGCGTTGCGCAGCTCGCCGGTCGGCACGGCGGGAGCCGCGCGCGCGACGTGCTCGAGCACCGTGCGGTCGTCGTCGAGCAGCCCCTCCCGACGCTGCGGGAGCCAGCCGACGCGGTCCGTGAGCGCGATGGCGTGCGTGTCGGCGATCGGATGCGGACGCGCCTCCGCCCGCACGAGCTGCTCGAGCAGCGTCGTCTTGCCGGTCCCGTTCGCGCCGACCACGGCGATCCGCTCGGACCCCTGCAGCACCGTGGTGCGGCCGCGCACCGTGATCTCGGCGAGCCGCCGCCCCGCCGGCACCCCCGGATCCGGCAGCTCGATGCGCACCGCGTCGTCGTCCCGCACCGCGCGCGACGCGGCGTCGACCTGCTCGTGGGCGCGCGCCTCCGCCTCGCCGCGACCGGATCGGAGGCGCCCGGCCGTCCCCTCGGCCCTGTTCTTCCGGGCGTTCGCGAGGATCTTCGGCATCGACTCCGCCGATCGGGCGCCCGCCTTCGCCCGCCGCGCGATGGTCGTCTCGGCCTCGATCCGCTGCCGCTTCTCGGCGCGCAGCACCTGGTCGGCGTCGCGCAGATCGCGCTCGGCCGCGGCGCGCACGACGGCGAGCCGCTCCTCGAAGTCCGAGAAGGTGCCTCCGGAGGTGCGCAGCGCGCCGCCCCGCAGCTCGGCGATCTCGTCGACGTGCTCGAGCAGCTCGCGGTCGTGGCTGACGACGATCAGCGTGCCGCGCCACCGGTCGACGAGGTCGAGCAGCAGACCGCGCGACCGCCGGTCGAGGTCGTTGGTCGGCTCGTCGAGCACCGCGATCGGCCTGTTGCGGAGGCGGACGCCCGTGACGGCGGCGAGGACGGCCTGCCCGCCCGACAGGGTCGCGACGGGCCGGCGCAGGTCTTCCGGAAGCCCCGCCTCCCCGAGCGCGGCGACCGCCCGGGCGTCGAGGTCCCAGTCGTCGTCGAGCACCTCGAAGTGCCGTGGATCGGCGTCCCCGCCGAGGATCGCGTGCAGGGCGTCGAGCTTCCCGCGGATCCCGAGCAGATCGGCGACGGTGTCGTCGGGTCCGCGCCGGAGCCGCTGCGGCAGCAGATCGACCGGCCCCGTCGTCGAGACGGTGCCGTGCGTCGGGGCGAGGTCGCCGGTGACGAGTCGGACGAGCGTGGACTTGCCGGCTCCATTGGCTCCGACGAGCCCGGTGCGGCCACGGCCGAACGCGGTGGTGACCCGGTCGAGGACGACGTCGCCGTCGGGCCAGGCGAACGAGCAGTCGGTGAGGACGACGGAGGGTGTGATGGTGGAGGGCACGGTGCTCCCGGTGATGGTGTGTCGGCGCGTGACGACCACCGGGCTCCCGGCGTGCAGGAGCCTCGCCCTCAGCGGGCGGGCACGGGGGTCGTCAGTGCGAGGTCAGCGTCTGCGTCGTGGACGCAGTACCGGTGCTGATGCGCAAAGGACCGTCTTCCGTGCGGGGAGCCCCCGTGTCCGCGAGCCGTCCGGTCGGCCGGTGAGGTGGCCGCACCGACGTCGCGGCTCGCGACGAGGTACCCCAGCACGGTACGCGCGGGGCGCGGGAGGGCGCAAGGTGCGGCACCGGCGGCGCCGCGACGACGCGCCCCTTCATCGGGCGCGACACCTCTCGGCCGTCCTTTCCGGGATCGGGGTTCTCCGACCTCCGAGAAACCGGATCCGAGCACTGCGAAGAACCAGCCCCTCGTGTCCGACGCCTCACCTGTAGTCGGCGCTTCACGGGCCGGTCGCCGTGCCGATGAGCACCGTCTCGGTGTCGGCCCCGTCGAAGTGCGCCGCGCCGGCTTGAACCCAGAGGAAGGAACCGGCGGGATACCGCTCGAGACGCGAGCGGTCGAACGTCTCGCCGTAACCCAGCAGGAGCTCTCCGCGCGCGACGAAGAGATGAGCGGCAGCGCTGTGCGAGTGAGGTGCGTCGAAGAACAGCAGCGGGATCTAGAAAGCGTAGGTGAACTGCACGTCCGCGTCCCAAATGCCGACGAGTTCTGCGCGCAGGAGCGGTGCCGGGCCCGCGATGCTCTCCAGCGACTCGTCCGGGGTCCGCTCTCGCGACGCAACCGACACCATCGGAGGCACGGCGCGCTTGGCAGAACAAAGCAGCGATGCTCGCACGAGCAGTACGACAGTGGTCTCCGGATCCGGGCAGCGAATCGGCGGGTTGCCTGAAATCTGAATCGCACTCAAGCAACAGCGCAGCGCAGCGCCTTTCGAGAGCGTCGCCGAAATGCGGAGAGGGCCGGCCCCCGCGGGCGCCGGCCCTCTCCGACCAGCTCGAGCTAGTCTTCAGCACTCTGCCCGCGAAGCAGCCAGACGGCCCCCCAGACGTGCAGAGCGAGGAACGCGATGAAGAGTCCGATGAATCCGGCGAAGAAGAATGCCGGGTCGGTATCCGCCGATGTGGGATTAGCTAGAGCCCACACCATCTCTGGCAATGCGTATGCGGCCATCAATGACAGCGAAAAAGTCAGCACCAACGGCAACAGTATGGCGATCTTCTTCATCAGCTGACTCTCTTTCTCAAGGGGCGGCAGTTGGCAGTGACGTGGACGATAGCACCTCAGCAGGCATAGGTGTGCATCGTGTAGTTGAAGCTGTTGTGAATCTGGTGCCACCTGCCATCGCCGCGCACGCGAGCGGGTGCCTGCTTGGTTCCGGCCTCGGTGTACCACCAGGCGCAGGCACCTGGCATGAGCTTGTAGCCGTCGGCGTCCGACATGAACGACTTCGACGACTGGCCGGGCGACAGAGCGGCGATCTTGCCGGACGGCGCTGAGCCGCTCCATGCAGAGCCGACGAACACGGTACGTGTCGAGTCCTTTGCGCTGTGGACGATGCCACACCACCCGAAGCTGCATTCGGAAGCCTGGGCAGAGGTGGCGACGACCGCCCCTGCGCCGAACACCCCGAAGATCACCGCCGCGGCCGCGGCCACCTTCGTGATGCGGCTCTTTCTCGCGGAGCTATAGCTCATGAACATGCGATTCCCCAATCCCTCAGCGATGTGTTGGTTGCTGATGCGAGGAACGCTAACTAAACATGACGACTTCTCACATGAGAGGAGCCTCAGGGATAAGGATGTGGCGTGAATAGAGACGCCGATGGCGCAGGCCGGACAATGATCGTCACTGCCTGCGGTGTCTCGCCGCCGTGCTTCTCTACCTCACGGAAGAGAGATCGCGACATTCCGGCATCGTCTGCCGTGAATCGAGATGCGTCAGTCGGCGGCTAGGTGGAGTAATCCGTCGCCGACTACCGTGACGGTTTTCACCTGTGCGGCGCTATGTCGGCTTGATTCGCCTCGGCCGGTTACGCCGAATCACTGCGCCCCATCGCAGTGCCTCAGCGGCTCTGTGCGGGGAACATGAGGGAGAGGGCTGCATCGGCTTCAATCGGTTTGTCGCCTTCATACCCGTTTCAAGGCATCTTCGCCGGGCACTCCTCGCCGTCAGCACCACAAGAAGACCCGTCGTCCTGCACGGCATCTGCGGGCGCCCCGTTGCCTACTACTGTCATCGAGAGCACGGCCCGCACCGCGCGCGCCGCAGAACGGAGCAGCATGATCGCGATCGATCTCACCGGGAAGACGGCACTGGTCACCGGATCCGGGCAGGGCATCGGGCTGGCGATCGCCGTCGGACTCGCGAGGGCCGGGGCGGACGTCGTCGTCAACGCCCGCTCGCAGGGCTCGATCGACACGGCCGTCGCGGAGGTGCTGCGGCAGGTTCCGGAGGCGTCCGTCCGCGGAGTCGCCGCCGACCTCGCGACTGACGAGGGCACCGCGGCGCTGCTCGAGGCGGTCCCGACCGTCGACGTTCTCGTCAACAACCTCGGGATCTTCGGCAGCGCCGATCCGCTCACGATCAGCGACGACGAGTGGCGGCGCTACTTGGAGGTGAACGTGCTGACCGGCGTGCGCCTGACGCGCGCCTACCTGCCCGGCATGATCGAGCGGGGCTGGGGGCGCGTGCAGTACATCGGGAGCGACTCCGCCGTCGCGACACCGGCCGAGATGATCCACTACGGGGTGTCGAAGACGGCGCTGCTCGGAGTGGCGCGGGGCTTCGCGAAGGCGGCGTCCGGCACCGGAGTCACGGTGAACAGCGTGCTCGCGGGCCCGACGCACACGGGCGGGGTCGAGGACTTCGTGCACGAGCTGGTCGATGCGTCGCTCCCCTGGGACGAGGCGCAGCGCGAGTTCATGCGGCTGCACCGGCCGAACTCGCTGCTGCAGCGGCTGATCGAGCCGGAGGAGATCGCGAACATGGTCGTGTACCTCGCGTCGCCGCTCGCCTCGGCGACCACGGGCGCGGCGGTGCGGGTCGACGGCGGGTACATCGACGCGATCGTGCCGTAGCAGTGGAGAAGCAAAGGGAACGAGGCCGGCTACGGCTCGTGCCTTCTAGGACAGCTCGCCGTCGTCACGGCCCCTGCGAGCGGTAGGTCAAACTGCTCACCCACGTCGCCGGACTCTGCACCCGCCGCTCGAGACGCTGCGTCTCGCTGACGAGCGACCGACTACCGTTCAGGACTCCCCGGTCTCCGGCAGCGCATTGAGGCTCAGTCGGTGAGGTCCTGCAGAGCAGCATCGATCACGGAACCGGGTAAGACCTCTCGCGCGTTGAGTATCTCCATGCCGAGCAGCCGGCCGCCCTCATCGAAGTCGAGAATCACTTCCCCCAGACCTCCGGGAGTCGCGATCGAAGGGAGCTGCTGGGCGGCCGAACCGTCCGCGATGCGGTCCGCAACCATGATGTACGCCGCGTTCGCAGTCGGATCGTACGTGACGCGCATCGCTCATCCCTTCGTGAGCGTGTCGATGTCACCGCTCGTGTCGTCCATGATGGCGCGGATCCTCTTCTTGCCGGATCCCTTCGTGAAGATCGATGTCCCCTTGTTCCCGGCCGCCTTCGTGCCGTTCTGCACAACCTGCTCGATCGGGCCCTGCATCGCGCTGCACGAATTGCGACGCCTCCCTCCCCTGGGACGAGCCGCAGCGCCAGTTCATGCGGCTGCACCGGCCGAACTCGCTGCTGCAGCGGCTGATCGAGCCGGACGTGCGACCGGCGCGAGCGCTACCCGCGGTCGATCGCGGACCGATCCGCCCCGCTCGCACGTCGCACCGGCGCGACCGATCCCGCCTCGCGCCACGATCCCCCGATGCGCTCCTGCACGAGCGGCGCGGCCGGGTCCTCGAGCCGTGCGAGCAGCGCCTCCACTCCCCGCCGCCCCAGCTCGTGCGCCGGTGAGACGAGCACGTCGAGCTCGGGATCGCCGAAGTCGGCGACGTCGGGGGTCGAGGCGAGCAGCACGATCGACACGTCCTCCGGCACACTCACTCCGCGGTGCCGCAGCTCGTGGGCGAGCCCGAGGGCGATCCCTCCGTCGAACACGAGCACCGCCGTCACGTCACCGAGCTCCGCGGCGAGCGCACGCCCGCCGCGCGCCGACTCCTCGACCTCGAGCAGCACTCCGGAGAGATCCCGCTCCCCCGACAGCCGCCGGAAGGTCTCGCGCGCCCGGGCGTCGGCCCCGAAGCCCTCGACGCGCTCGGGACCCCCGAGCACTAAGGCGATGCGCTCGTGACCGAGCGACGACAGGCGCGCGAGCGACTCCTCGACCATGCCCTCGATGTCGATGTCGACCCAGTCGAGAGCGGAGGGGTCGCGCGTGCGCCCGATCAGCGCGAAGGGCGTCCCGGAGTCGCGCAGCACGTCGACCCGGTCGTCGTCGAGGGCCACCTCCATCAGCACGACGCCGTCGACGAGACCGTCGGCGCGGAGGCCGGCGAGGCGCTCGGAGGAGTCGAGTGCGGGCCAGAGGACGATCGAGTAGCCGCGCTCGGCCGCCGCCTCGGCCGCTCCGGCGAAGAAGAGGGTCGCGGTGTTCAGCAGGCGCGGGCGCACGAGCGGGAACACGACCGCGAGGATCATCGAGCGGCGGCGGGCGAGCGCTCGGGCGAGGGCGTGCGGGCGGTAGTCGAGCTCGGCCATCGCGTCGACGACGCGCTGACGCGTCTCGGCCGTCACCGGCTTGGAGTCGTTGACGACGAACGAGACGGTGGCGATCGAGACGCCGGCGCGCTCGGCGACGTCGCGCATGGTCGCCATGGTGCTCCTCCGATCGACGCCCCTCGCGGTTGACGATCGGCGGTGACGTCCATCATCCTGGATGGAGCGGTAAAGCGGTTAACCCCCTTCCGCGACCCGTCAGTGCCGACCAGCGAAGGACCCTCCCGTGACCACACCCTCCTCCCCCGTCCGCGTCCTCGTCTGGGGCGAGAACCGCCACGAGCAGATCGAGGAGGAGGTGCGCGCGATCTACCCGGACGGCATGCACACGACGATCGCCGCGGGCGTCTCCGAGAACCTCGGCGACCGCGCGGAGGTGTCGACCACGACCCTCGACGAGCCGGAGCACGGCCTGACGGAGGAGGTCCTCGCGGCCACCGACGTGCTCGTCTGGTGGGGGCACGCCGCGCACGGCGAGGTGGCCGCCGAGGTCGTCGAGCGCGTGCACCGCCACGTGCTCTCGGGCATGGGACTGGTGGTGCTCCACTCCGGCCACTGGTCGAAGATCTTCGGCAAGCTCATGGGCACGACCTGCACGCTGCGCTGGCGATCGGAGCAGGACCGCGAGCTGGTCTGGACCGTCGACCCGACGCATCCGATCGCCCAGGGCGTGCCCCACCCGTTCGTGATCCCCCAGCAGGAGATGTACGGGGAGTTCTTCGACGTGCCCGCGCCCGACGAGCTGATCTTCCTCTCGACGTTCTCGGGCGGCGAGGTGTTCCGCTCGGGGATGACCTGGAAGCGGGGGCACGGCAAGGTGTTCTTCTTCTCGCCCGGCGACCAGGACTACCCCGTCTACCACCACCCCGACGTGCGGCGCGTGATCGCGAACGGAGTGGAGTGGGCGCGCACCCTCCGCCCCGAGCGCACTCTGCCGGTGCTGCAGCGGTACGAGACCGAGGACTTCCACAACGGTCACGACTACGAGGGGGCGCTCGTCCGATGAGCGCTCCCGTGCGCATCGTCCAGGTCGGCGCGGGAGCGATGGGGCGCGCCTGGCTGCACGCACTGCGCGACTCGGCCGACGTCGAGCTGGTCGGCCTCGTCGACCTCGACACCGACCTGGCCGAGCGGGCCGCGGCGGAGGAGGGGGTCGCTCCGGTCGCGATCGGCACCTCCGTCGCCGAGGTCGCCGCGCGCTCGGGCGCCGAGGCCGTGGTCAACGTCACTGTGCCGCGCGCGCATCTGCCCGTGAGCACCGAAGCGCTGTTCGCCGGACTGCCGGTGCTCTGCGAGAAGCCGATCGCGCCGACCGTCGCCGAGGCGCTCGTGCTCGCGGCGACCGCGGAGGCCTCGGGGCGGCTGCTGATGACCAGCCAGTCGCGCCGCTACTACGCCGCGATCGCCGCGTTCCGCGCGCAGGTCGCCGAGCTCGGGACGCTCGGCAGCGCCTCCGTCGAATTCGCGAAGGCACCGCACTTCGGCGGGTTCCGCGAGGAGATGCCGCACGTGCTGCTCGTCGACATGGCGATCCACGCGTTCGACGCGGCGCGGTACGTCCTCGACCGCGACCCGGTGTCGGTCTACTGCGAGGAGTACAACCCGGAGTGGAGCTGGTACGCCGACGGCGCGGCGGCGACCGCGGTGTTCGAGTTCGCCGGAGGGGTGCGCTTCACCTACACGGGCAGCTGGTGCGCCGACGGATTCGAGACGTCGTGGAACGGCAGCTGGCGCGTGAACGGCGCGGGCGGCACGGCGCGCTGGGACGGGGACGGGGCGCCGGAGCTGCAGGCGCGGGAGTCCGCTGCGGCGCGGACCGGAGTGCTCGAGCCGGTGCCGGAGGAGATCCGCGGCTCGCTCGCCGAGTTCGTCTCCGCGCTGAGCACCGGGCGCACGCCGTCGGGCGAGGTGCACGCGAACGTGCGGAGCCTGGCGATGGTGGAGGCGGCGGTGCGCTCCTCCGAGACGGGCGCGCGCGTGCGGATCGACGACGTGCTGGAGGGCGCGTACGCCGAGGCGCTGGGGCTGGCGCGCGACGAGCGCGTGCGCTCCGCGCTGGCGGCGTGGGGGACGGCGGCCGCAGGGCTGGCGGCTCCCCTGCTGGTCGAGTAGCCGCGCAGCGGCGTATCGAGCGGCGAAGCCGCGTTGCGTCTCAGTGGTGAGGGAAAAGTCGGCTGCCTGCAGCCGACCCAACCACTCGCAGGAGGTGACTTTTCCTAAGAGACCCACCCCTCTGGACCACGTGAATCTCGATACGCCCGCTCCGCGGGCTACTCGATCAGCAGGCATCCCCCAGTGCCTGCGTCAGTCGTCGCTTCCCGTCCACGTTCCTTCGAGGCGTTGAAGCACTCCGAAGCGCTGCTCAGCAGTCATGGTTCCGTCGAACTCGAGGACGAAGCGGTCTGATCTGTAGAAGTCCGCGTCACTGAAGACGACGTCCTGTCGCGCGTGGTCGAGCGTGTCGAACCGGTAGATCGACACGCCGTCACCCTGAACGCCCTCGACGCATCCCCGACGGTCGCCGCAGGCGTCAGCACTCGGCGCCGACTCTGCTGTGAAGCCGGGGACGCCATCGTGCACGACGTCGACGAGAGTGATGCCGCGGCGGGAATCGTCGAGAAGTCTCGCCGAGGCCCACGCGACGCCACCGGCGAACACGACGCCGATCATGAACCCCGTGGCAACGGCGACGAGGGTTCTCCGCCGCCGTGATCTGTCAGCCAGGTTCATCACCAATTGCACTTGTGGCTGAGCACGTCGGCCCAGTTCGCGTTAGCGGGACGGACCGCTTCGAGATCCCAGTGGATCCCTGCGCCGATGATGGCCCGACCCCAGAGTGCATGGCACTGGTCCTGCTGATACATGCTTCGACTGTTCCTCACTGCTGACCATGAGGAGGCGAACTCCTCCCATCCGGCGGTGCTCAAAATGGTGTAGCCGAGGTTCCCGGCTCCCATCGCGACACCCCACGCCGTCAGTCGGCCAGAGTAGACGGCGCGTCCCTGAAAGGCCCCTTTCCGATTGACCGTCATGGGAGAGAAGAGTCGCTGGCCCAGCCACGGGTCGGCCGTGATCGGGTACTGGTACTCGCCTGAGTCGTGCTCCACGACCTGCGTGATGACCGAACCCGTGACTTCGTAACGAGTGGGGACGGCGACGCCCGCGGCGTCGTAAGCCCATGCCGGTGCCACGCCGAGGGCCATCGTGCCGTCTGGAGCGATGGCCAGTAGCGCTCCGTTCCCGGCATCGGACAGCGCGGTACCAGCCGGCAGATCGACGCCTACCGAGTACGCCCGCGGCGCGCTCGGCGTCTCGATGACGGTCACGACCTGCAATGAGCCGTCCGAGCGACTGAGAGGAATCGTTTGAGACCCGTCGCCGTTGTCGATGACTTCGATCCCCGCGCTCGAGACGCTCACCTCCACTGCGTTCTGGGCAGCGACCAGATCGACGGCAAGAGGATCCTCGCCTCCGTTCGTGACTGCGACATCTGTCGCTTCGTGTAGCGCAGCGCTGTCACTCGACGAGGTTCCGGGCGCACCGGCGCCGGGTTCTGCAGCGGCGCCGACACCCTGTAGGACTGGGATCTCGGTCGGAACCTTACTCAGAAGTTCGACCACGCCGTCCGCACCGGCGCTCGACGCGGGCGACTCCGCAGATGCGAGAGTGGCCGCGCTCAGGGCGAGCGCGACGGACAGCGCCACGCAGATCAAGTGGGTTTCTTCATTTGTTCTCCTGAGAATGAGCATCCTTCATATTAGAGATCAGGTTTCCGGGCGTCATGAAGGGAGAAATGGGGACAATTCGGGGTACGGAGCCGCTCGACGACGCGTCCTGCACGTCGATGCCCATTCGAGTGGGCCCCGATGCATGACGGCGTCTCTCGCATGCACGGCCGACCAGGCCTAGCGCGTGCGACGCTCCAGCCGGTGCCGGCGGAGATCCGCGGCTCGCTCGCCGAATTCGGTTCCGCGCTGCGCACGGGCTTAAGGTCGGGCGAGGCGCACGGGAACGTGCGGGGCCCGGCTCTTGTGGAGGCGGCTGGCCGCTTCCCCGAGACGGGCTTGGGGGTGCGTGTCGAGGACGCGCTCGGACGCGCTCGGAGGCACTGGGACTGGCGCGCGACGAGTTCGCGCGCTCCGCTCTGGTGGCGTGAATACGGCGGCGGGGCTGGCGGCCGCCCCTCCCTCGCTGGTCGAGTAGCCACGCAGCGGCGGATCGAGCCCCCACTCCCCTCCGGACCACCCGGATGCTGAGCTCGATTCGCGCAGGCACCGCGCGTTCACGTCGCGGCGACCGCGCGTTCACCCGGGCCGACCAGCGTGGACGGGTTCCCTTCGAACCCGCTCAGGAGACCCGTGCCCCGTCCTCATGCCCCCCGCCGCGCCGCCGGCGCCGCGATCGTCCTCACCCTCGCGAGCTGCACGCTCGGAGCCGCCCTGCCCGCCGCGGCGAGCGGCGACTCCTTCTTCACCCGCATCGCCACCGTGCCCGCGTACCTCAACGCCGCCGACCCGGCCGTCGACTCCGCCGTCGCCGAGATCTCGAGCGCGTCGCCCGACGGCCGCCTCGTGTACTCGACCGACTCGGCCGGTCAGCGCATCAACGTCCTCGACATCAGCGACCCCGAGTCGCCGGAGCCGCTCGGCGGCACGGGTGTCGGCGGCGAGCCGACCTCCGTCTACGCGACCGGCGAGTACGTCCTCGCGGTCGTCGACACGAGCGACGGCGACTTCGCGAACCCCTCCGGTCACGTGAGCGTGCTGCACGCCTCCGATCTCGCGCCCGTCGCGACGATCGAGCTCGGCGGACAGCCCGACTCCATCGACGTCACCACCGCCGGCGACACCGCCGTCATCGCGATCGAGAACCAGCGCGACGAGGAGTCCACCCCCGAGGGCGCCGAGGAGGGCGACCTGCCGCAGGCGCCCGCCGGCGAACTCGTCGTCATGGACCTGGCCGGGGACCCCTCGACCTGGGTCGCCGAGCACGTCTCCCTCACCGGGCTCGTGGGCCTCGACACCCCTGAGGACCCCGAGCCCGAGTACGTCTCGATCAACCCCGCCGACACGGCCGTCGCCGTGACCCTGCAGGAGAACAACGCCGTCGCGATCGTCGACCTGGCCTCGCGCGAGGTCCTCACCTCCTACTCCGCGGGCACCGTCTCGGTCGACGGCATCGACACCCTCGACGACGACACGATCTCGCTCACCGGATCGATCACCGACGTCCCGCGCGAGCCCGACGCCATCGGCTGGGTCGGCGACGAGCACGTCGCGATCGCGAACGAGGGCGACTGGAAGGGCGGCACGCGCGGCTGGTCGATCCTCGACGCGGCCACCGGAGCGGTGCAGTGGGACGCGGGGAACACCTTCGACCACCTCGCCGTGAGCCTCGGCCTCTACCCCGACAAGCGCTCCGACGCGAAGGGCTCCGAGCCCGAGGGCCTGCTCTCGGCGACCTTCGACGGCGTGCCCTACGTCTTCGTCGGCGCCGAGCGCGCCAACTTCGTCGCGGTCTACGACGTCTCCGACCCGACCGCGCCGCGCCTCGTGCAGGCGCTGCCGTCGACGCCCGGTCCGGAGGGGCTGCTCGCCCTGCCCGAGCGCGACCTCCTCGTCGTCTCGAGCGAGACCGACGACGCCGAGGCGGCGCTGCGCGCGACCGTGCAGCTGTACGCGCTCGGCGCCTCCGCCCCCGCGTTCCCGACGCTCGTCTCGGCCGACGCCGACGGATCGCCGCTGCCCTGGGGCGCCCTCTCCGGGCTCTCGACCGACCCGGCCGACGCCGACCGCCTCTACGCGGTGAGCGACAGCGTCTACGCGCCGAGCACGATCCACTCGATCGACACCTCCGTCACCCCCGCGGTGCTGGACGCGACGACGACCGTCACCGAGGCGGGTGAGCCGGCCGCCCTCGACCTCGAGGGCATCGCGGCGCGCACCGACGGCGGCTTCTGGGCCGTGACCGAGGGCGAGACCGGGCCCGAGAACGCCCTGCTGCGCCTCGACGCGTCCGCCGCGGTGCTCGAGCGCATCGTGCTCCCCGCCGAGGTCGCCGACGCGCTGGGCTCTCAGGGCTTCGAGGGCGTCACGATCGAGACCGGTGCCGAGGGCGAGATCGTCTGGACCGCGCTGCAGCGCGAGGCCTCGATCGACGCGGACGGAGTGGTGCGCCTCGGCCGCTACGACGTCGCCGCCGGCACCTGGAGCTTCTTCGGCTACCCGCTCGAGGCTCCGTCCGGAGTCGAGGGCGACTGGAACGGCCTCTCCGAGATCACCCTGACCCCGGCGGGCACGCTCGCCGTGATCGAGCGCGACAAGCGCAACGGTCCGGATGCGTCGCTCAAGGCCGTCTACACGGTCCCGCTCCCCACGGGCGCGGGTGCCGCGGTCGGCGAGGAGCTGCCGATGCTCGAGAAGACGCTCGCCGCCGACGTGCTGCCGGCGCTCGAGGCGGGCGACGGCTGGACCCAGGAGAAGCTCGAGGGGCTCGGCATCACGGGCTCGGGCGAGGTCTTCGTGGTCACGGACAACGACGCGGTCGACGACGCGAACGGCGAGACCGTGCTGGCGTCGCTCGGCTCGGCGGAGTCGGTCTTCGGCGCGGCGGTCGTGCCGGAGCCCACGCCGGTTCCGACGGGCGAGCCGACCGTCGCACCGACGGCGGAGCCCACCACGGCACCCACCGCCGAGCCCACGGTCGCGCCCACCACGGCCCCTACAGCGGCCCCTACAGCGGCCCCCACCGCCGCGCCGGCGCCGCACGCCACCACCCCGGCCGCGGCCGTCCCGCCGCGCGCCCCGGCGAAGCCGACCGGCGGACTCGCCAGCACCGGCGTCGAGGGCGGCTGGCTCACCGTCGCGGCCCTCGGACTGCTGGCCGCCGGCGCCGTCGCGCTCGGACTCGGACGCCGCCGCACCGCGCGCTGACAGCGCTGAGCCGAGGAGCCGGCTCCCGCGAGACGCCCCGCGCGTCCCCGGGAGTCGGCTCCTCCGTCGTCGAGGCGCCGATTCCGGCCGGCCCCGCGCAAAACATCAGCCGAGAAGGGGGTCTGTCGCCTGACAGCGGACAGACCCCCCGCGCAGCCGACGTACCGCAGCAGCCCGCCCCCGCGCCCGTAGTCTGGAGTCCCCGCCCGGTCGCGGGTCCGACGATCGAAGAGGCCGCCCCAGCGTGAACGTCCGCGAGCTCCTCACCCATCCCGAGCTCCAGCTGACCCTGGTGACCGGCGACGAGGTGCAGCTCTCGCGCGCGATCTCGGGCACCTACACGATCGACCTCCCCGATCCGGGCCGCTTCCTCTCCCCCGGCGACGTCGTGCTCACGAGCGCGCTGTGGACCTCCGGCCGCGAGAGCGTCGAGCGGTTCGTCGGCCAGGTCGCCGATCGCGGAGTCGTGGCGATCGTCGTCGGCCTCATCGCCGTCGGCACGCTCCCCGCCGGCATGGCCGAGGTCTGCCGGCGGCACGGAGTCGCGCTGCTGACGGTCTCGCCCGAGGTCTCCTTCAAGACGATCGGCCAGACCGTCGCGGGGGTGCTCGCGCAGGCCGACCTGCCCACTCTCGGCCGCGACGCCCGCTTCGCCCGAAGGCTGCTCCAGGACCTCGCCGCGGGCGAGGGCGTGCACGCCGCCCTCCGCGCCTTCTTCGAGGAGTTCGCGCACGGCAGCTGGGTGATCGACCGCTCCGGCGTCCTCGTCGCGTCGGCGGGCGGCATGCCGTCCCCCGCCGAGTCCGGATCGGCCTGGGACGCCTCGCTCGCCTCCTCCGACGACCGCTGGGACGTCGCACCCGGCAGCCGCACCCTGTCCCGGAAGGCCCTGTTCTCCTCCTCCGGCGAACGGCTCGGCGTGCTCGTGGTGACCGGCGATCAGAGGGGCTGGTCGGAGGAGTCGGCCGACGCCGCCGATCTGCTCGCGAGCACCGTGTGCGGTCGCCTCGCGCTCGCCCGCCGCCGCGAGCAGGAGGCGGCGGGTCCGCTGCTCGACCTTCTCCGCGCCGTCGAGAACGACGAGCTGCCGGACGGCGAGGTCTCGGTGCGGCTGCGCCTGCTCGGGGTGCGGCTGGGAGCGCCTCTTCGGGTGGTGGTGGCCCGCTCGGACGATCCGTCGCTCCCTCCCGAGGCGCTGCTGCGACCGCTGCGCGAGGCGGGCGAGCGCGAGCACGCTCTGGCCCTCGGCGGCGTGCTCGACGGAGGCGCGGTGCTGCTCCTGGGCGATCCGCGCGACGAGGAGAGGCAGCCGGGGCCCGCCCTCCGCGCCGCCGTCGAGGCCGAGCCGTGGCTCCTGCGCGGGCGCCGGGTGTCGATCGGCGTCGGTGACGGCTCCCGCTCCGTTGGGCAGCTCGGAGCCTCGCTGCTCGCCGCCCGCGCCCGGGCGACCGCGGCCGCCGGCTCCTCCGCAGACCCGGTCACGGTGCTCGCGCACACGGTGCCGGTCTCGAGCGGCGCCCTGCTCGAGCTGATCTCGCCGCGCACCCGCGCCGCGTTCGCCCGCGAGGTGCTCGGCGAGCTGGTCCGCTACGACGACGAGCACCGCTCCGACATGGTCGAGACCCTGCGCGTGTTCCTCGAGAGCGGAGGCACGTGGCGCCGGGCCGCGGACCTCCTGCACCTGCACGCCAGCACCCTGCGCTACCGCGTGCAGCGCATCGAGGCGCTGACGGGCCGCGACCTCGGCTCGATGTCCGACCGCGTCGACCTGCACCTGGCACTGCGCTACCTCTGAGCGGGAGGCGAACCGCCCGAGGACTCTCCACGCAGCGCGGAAACCCGGGCCCCGTCGTGCGGGATCTCCCGGGGTTCACTTCCGGATCCACCGCGATGGACCGACCCGGCGATTCTCACACGCCCCGCCACCCGCACGACGGGACCCGCCACGGGGCGCTGCGGGTTCGGAACAGCCGGAGCCCCTACGCCGTCGCCGCGTGCGCGTCGATCCGCGCGAGCAGCTCCTCCTGGACCTCGGGCGACGCCCACGAGCCGAGCACCGAGTTGCGCGCCAGCTGCACCAGCTCGTCGCGGGTGAAGCCCGCGCGGGAGGCCAGCGCGAGGTAGTTGTCGGCGACGTACCCGCCGAAGTACGCCGGGTCGTCGGAGTTGACCGTCACCCGCACGCCGCGCTCGAGTAGCGCGCGCAGCTCCATCGCCTTCATGTCGCTCGAGACGAACGAGTTCGACAGCGGGCAGCAGGTCAGCGCGAGTCCGCGCTCGAGCACGCGCTCGACGAGCTCGGGAGCCTCGACGATGTTCGTGCCGTGGTCGATGCGGTCGACGCCGATCTCCTCGAGCACCTGGCGCAGGTGCTCGACGCTGTTGGGCTGGTCGACGTCGCAGTGCATGGTCAGCCGGAGGCCGGCCTCACGGGCGAGCGCGAACACCTCGCGGAACTTCGCCGGCGGATTGCCCGGCTCGTCGGAGTCGAGCCCCACGCCGATCAGGCGGTCGGCGAACGGCAGCGCGCGCTCGAGCGTCTCGCGCGCGCTCTCGGCCGACAGATCGCGCAAGAAGCAGAGGATGAGCCCCGCGTCGATCCCGAGCGCGGCCGCGTCGACGGCGGCGCGATGGTAGCCGCCGATCACCGACTCGAACGGCACGCCCCGCGAGGTGTGCGCCTGCGGGTCGAAGAACACCTCGGCGCGCACGACCCCGTCGGCGGCGGCGCGGCGGAAGTACTCCGTCGCCAGGTCGTAGAAGTCCTGCTCCTCGCGGAGCACGTCCATCGCCGGGTAGTAGACGGCGAGGAACGAGGCGAGCGAGTCGAAGTCGTACGAGAGCGCGGCGGGCACCGGCAGGCCGTTCCGCTGAGCGAGCCGGGCGCGCAGCTCCGGCTCGAGCGTGCCTTCGAGGTGCACGTGCAGCTCGGCCTTGGGCAGGCCGCGGACGAAGGAGTCGAGGGTCACGGGGACCTTCCTGTTCAGCGGGCCGTCGCGATGAAGTCCATCGCGACGAGGGGTCCGGGCAGCGCTGCGCCGAGCACGGTGCGCGCGGGCGGATCGACGGGGAAGCGCTCGGCGTAGACGGCGGAGGAGGCGGCGAAGTCGCGCTCGAAGTCGGTGAGGATCATCGTGATCCGCACCACGTCGCCCAGCTCCAGGCCGAACTCGGTGCCGAGCAGCCGTTCGATGTTGTCGAGCGCGGCGGCGGTCTGCGCCGCGACGCCCTCGGGCACCGAGCCGTCACCCGGCGCGAACGGTCCGATGGCGGATCCGTAGACCACTCCGTGCGCCTCGACCGCGTGGCTGTAGGCCCCGCGCGGCGCACCGAGCGCCTCGGCCGAGACGAACCGGCGGGGTGCGGCGGTCATCGGAGCGATTCCGGCAGCGCGCCCGACACGACCCGGCCGCGGGACACGACGGCCACGATGCTCTCGGCCCGCAGGTCGTCGATGCTCTCCCACGGGCGCCCGCGCAGCACGACGAAGTCGGCGCCGAAGCCGGCCGCGAGCCGCCCGACGCGCGCGCCGAGCCCGACGACTGCCGCCGCGTCGGACGTCGCCGCGATCAGCGCACGCTCCGAGCTCCAGCCGAACGCGGTGCGCATCCGCCGCACCTCGTCGAGCTGCTCGCCCCAGTCGACGTAGACGCCGTTCGCGTCGGTGCCGAGCACGAAGCGCACCCCGGCCTCGCCCGCCGCGAGGAACCCGGCGTCGCGGGTGGCGACGACGTCCTGCGCCTTGAGCGACGCCTCCGGGGACGACGGCGCCCGACCGGCGGCGATCACGTCGTTGATGAAGAGGGTGGGAGCGACCGGCAGGTTCCGCTCGACGAGCGTCGCCCAGTGCTGCGGACCGATGGCGGTGCCGTGCTCGATCGAGTCGACGCCGAGCGCGAGCGCGCGGTCGAGGCCCTCGACGGAGTGCGTGTGCGCGGCGACGGGCATGCCCAGCGCGTGCGCCTCGTCGATCGTCGCGGCGATCTCGGCGTCGGTCTGGTTGCGCCAGCCGACCCGGTCGCCCATCGAGAGCACTCCGCCGCTCGTGTAGATCTTGATGCCGTCGGCGCCGGCCCGCGCCCAGGTGCGGACCAGTCGTCGGCACTCGTCGGGGCTGTCGGCGACGCGGTCGCGGTGCGGGTAGTGCGGAGGCACGAACAGGTCGCCGTGTCCGGCCGTCATGCCGACCGCGCCGTGCGTGACGAGCCTCGGCCCGTCGGCGATGCCCTGCTCGAACATCCGCGCCACGGTCATCTGCAGCTCGTCGGCGCCGAGATCGCGCAGGGTCGTGACTCCGGCGCGGGCCGCCTTGCGCGCGTTGTTCGCGATGTGGAACACCCGCTCCTCGCGCGGGGTGATCAGCGGCCAGGAGGCGAAGTCGGCGGTGCCCGCGCCCGAGTAGGCGCCGAGGTGCACGTGGGTGTCGACGAGGCCGGGGATGATCGAGAGACCCTCCTCCGCGCCGTGCGCCTCGACGGGGTCGACGGAGACGATCTCGTCGCCGTTCCACGCGAGGGCCGCCGTGCCGAGGGCGCGCCGCCCGTCCCAGATCGTGCCGGTGATGGTGTTGCCGCTCATGCCGCTCCTCTAGTCCTGTCCGCCGAAGCGGACGGCCGCCAGTCTCTCGCCGATCGCCACGACGGCGTAGGCCGCGACTCCCAGCGCCGTGATCACCGCGAGCGACGCCCACAGCTCGTCGTAGCGGAAGCCCGCTGAGGCGCGCTGCACCGCTCCGCCCAGGCCCTTCCCCGTGGCCAGCCACTCGGCCAGCATCGCGCCGCTCAGAGCGGAGGGGACCGCCACTTTGGCGGCCGCGAAGATCGCCGGCACCGCGGTCGGCAGGGCGACCTTGAGCAGCACGTCCAGCGGCGAGCCTCCGTAGACCGTCACCAGCTCGAACGACTCGCGCGAGAGCGAGCGCAGCCCGAACACCACGGTCACGAGGGCCGGGAAGAACACCGCGACCGCTCCGACCACGGCGACCGCCGCGATCCCGTTGCCGATCGCGAGCGTGATCAGCGGAGTGACCACGATCAGCGGCATCGACTTGAGCAGCATCGCGATCGGCATCACGGTGGCCTCGAGCGAGCGGACGAGCACGAAGAGCACCGCGATCGCGAGGGCGACGAGCATGCCCGCCGCGTAGCCGATGAAGGCGTCGAGCGCGGTGACGCCGAGGTTGCCGAAGACGACCGCGCGGTTCTCGGCGGCGTCGGCCTCGACGAAGAGGTAGGTCGCTACATCGGTGGGCGTCTTGCCCAGGAGGGGCGAGATGTCGGCGATCGCGAGGAACGCGTACCAGAACGCGATCGAGAGCAGCGCGGCGATCGCGAGCGGCACGAGCTCGGCGCGGACGATGCGGAGCGCGAGGCGCGGCGTGAGGTCGCGGGCGCGGCGGGCGGGAGTGCGCTTGGCGCTCATACGACTCCTCCCGTGCGGCGCAGGACCGAGCGGCGGGTGGCGCGCGGCGTGCCGGTCACACGCGGCATGACCCAGCGTCCGACGGCCGCGATCAGCGCGTAGCCGAGGATCGTGACGACTCCGCTCAGCACCGCGAAGGCCCAGGCGCGCTCGACGTCCATCTGGCGCTGCGCGACCGCGAGCGCGACTCCGAGGCCCGTCGTCACTCCGCCGAGGTACTCGCCGAGCACCGCACCGAGGATCGCCGCTGGCACCCCGACCTGGAGCGCCGTGAGCGTCGCGGGCACAGCGGCGACGGCCTGCACCTTCACGATCTGCGCCCAACGGCCGCCGCGGTAGGCCGAGACGAGGTCGAGCGCGGTGCGCGGAGCCGAGCGGACGCCCAGCAGCGCGCCGATCAGGGTGGTGAAGAAGACCAGCAGGGCGGCGAGGAAGATCGAGGTGGTCCGGCCGCCGAAGATCACGAGGATCACGGGTCCGACCGCCGTCAGCGGGAGGCAGTGGCTGATCACGCCGATCTGCTCGATGACCCGGTGGGTCCACGGCAGCAGCAGCGCGACGACGGCGAGCGCCAGTGCCGCGAGGGTGCCCCAGAGGTAGCCCCAGCCGGCCGCGAGCACGGTGTCGCCGACGTTGCGGAGGTAGAAGAGGGGGCCGTCGCGGAGGAACGCGGCCACGATCGCGCCGGGGCTCGGCACGGCACGGCTCTCGCGGTAGACGGTCTCGGCCAGGATCCACCAGACCGCGACGAACACCCCGAGCCCGGCGAGGACGCGCCGGTTCGTGCGCAGCCAGGTCACCCCTCGTCCTCCATCGCCACGCCGTGCTGAGAGAACAGCAGGTCGGTGATGCGGTCCTCGATGGCGTGGAACTCGGGACTGCGGAGCATCTCGACCGTGCGCGGACGCGGCAGGTCGATGTCGATGACCTCGACGATGCGCCCGGGCCGGGGCGACATCACGGCGACCGTGTCCGAGAGGAGGATCGCCTCGGCGATGCCGTGCGTCACCATCAGAGTGGTCGCCGGCCGCGCGGTCCAGATGCGCTGCAGCTCGAGGTTGAGCCGCTGGCGCGTCATGTCGTCGAGCGCGCCGAACGGCTCGTCGAGCAGGAGCAGATCGGGCTGCACCACGAGGGCGCGGGCGATCGAGGCGCGCTGGCGCATGCCGCCCGAGAGCTGCGACGGGTAGGCGTCCTCGAAGCCGGTCAGACCGACCAGGTCCAGCAGGTCCGGGATGCTGTCGCGCTTGGACGCCTGCCGCGTCAGCTCGAGCGGCAACCGCACGTTGGAGCGCACCGAGCGCCAGGGCAGCAGCGCCGAGTCCTGGAACGCGATGCCCAGCTCGGCCTTCCGCTTCGTGCCGACGACGGGAGTGCCGTGGATCGAGACGGAGCCGGTGGTCGGCTTCTCGAGCCCGGCCAGCATCCGGAGGATCGTCGACTTGCCGCAGCCCGAGGGGCCCAGCAGCGACAGGAACGACCCGCGCGGAGTGACGAGGTCGACCTCGGCGAGCGCCTGCACCGACCGGGAGCCCAGGTCGAAGCGCTTGCTCAGGCCCGACAGGCGGATGCCCTCGGTGCCGTTCTCGATGGTGGTCAACGTCTCGTCCTCTCGCGCGGGTCGTCAGGGAGTGCTCGGGGCTCAGCCCTCGAGCAGCTCCGGGTGCTCCTCGTAGACCTCGTCGATCAGCGTGGTGTCGAAGAGCTCGTCGGCGTCGAGCTCGATGCCGGTCAGCGCGAGGGAGGCGACCGACTGCTCCTGCAGCTCGTCGCTGATGGTGAGCAGGCCGTTCTCGTCGGTCTCGGGAGTGCTGATCAGCTCGGTCTGGGTGACCATGACCTGCGCCTGCTCCTCCACCTTGTAGTTCTGGTCGGCGGCGTAATCGGCGACCACGGTCTCGGCGGTCGCCTCGGGGTCGGCGACGGCGTCCTGCCAGCCCTGCACGAGGGCGAGCAGCAGCGCCTTCACCTTCTCGCGCTCGTCGTCGATGCTCGCCTGAGCGACCACGATCGTCTCGCCCACCATCGGCAGGCCGGTGTCGGCGAGCAGGAACTGCTGGGCCGAGAATCCGCGCTGGTTGAGCGTGTTGGCTCCGGCGGTCGCGTAGCCGATGTAGCCGTCGACCTGGCCGGTGGTCAGCAGCGTGGAGTCGGTGAGGGGCACGCGGTTCACGTCGGACTCGTCGATGTCGTTGGCGGCGAGGAACGCGCGCCAGACGAGGTCGTTGCTGTCGCTCACTCCGATGGTCTTGCCGACCATGTCCTCGGGGGTCTCGATCGGAGCGTCGGTCAGCGAGACGATCGCGAACGGGTTCTTCTGGTAGGTCGCTCCGACGATCTTCATCTCGGCGCCCTCCGAGATCGCGGGGCCGGTGATCAGAGGGGAGGAGACGCCCGCGAACGCGGATCCGCTCGCGATGGCCGTCTCGGCGCCGGTCGCGCCGGTGCCGCCGGGGGTCAGGGTGACGGAGTCGAAGCCGGCGTCGGCGAAGTAGCCGTTCGCGTCGGCGAGGTACTCGCCCGCGAACTCGACGTGGGGGACCCAGGAGAGCTGCATCGCGGCCTCGCCGAACGAGCCCTCCTCGCCCGAACCGGAGGCGCTCGCGTCGGAGCCGCTCGAGCAGGCGGTCAGGGCGGTCGTGGTGGCCAGGGCCACGGCGAGCGCGCCGAGCACGGCGCGGCGACGCGAGCGGGTGAGGACGGTGAGGGGCATGCGGGCTCCAATGAGGCGTCGGATGGGGGATGGGGCGGGCCCGGGGGAAGGCGGGTTCCAGTCGACCGCAGTCGGGCGCCCGGCCGCCTCGTCGCACGGAGGATTTACCCGGCGGCGCACCGCCCGCTCCTCGATGCACGGGGAAACCGTGTTGCGGTCAGGTTTCCTGCCTGCCACTGCGGGTTTCGACTCCGCTGCCGGTGGAGGCGCTCGCGCTCTTTTCACGTTCTACCTGCACGATTCGAGGAACAGCACCCGGTCGCCCGCAGCTCGACCTGAACGCGGGCCGCTCCCGCCCCTCCTCGGAGCGCAGCAGCCTGCAGAACATCAGCTGGCGAGGGGGTCTGTCGGCTGACAGCGGACAGACCCCCTTCGTGGCTGATGTTCTGCAGCCGGTGCGCGGCCGGCCGGGCCGGTCAGCTGCCGAGAGACGGGGTGTCGGTGGGGGCGTCCGGCTGGTCGCCCTCAGCGGGCGGGATGGGGTGCTCACCGTCCGCCGGAGGGGTGGGGTGCTCACCGTCGGCCGGAGGGGTCGGGTGCTCACCGTCGGCCGGAGGCGTCGGGCGCTCGCCGTCCGTCGGCAGGGTCGGCCGCTCCCCGTCCGCAGGCGGCGTCGGCGGGGTCGGCCGCTTACCGTCCCCCGACGGCAGCCCGCCGGCGGGGGGCCCCGCGGGTCCGCACTCGCCCGGCGCAGGCGGCGTCGGGGCCGACCCCTCGCCCGGAGCATCCGTCGATCCAGGCGTCGGCGCATCCGGTGCCGCACTCGCCCCCGGTCCCGGCACGACGGACCCGTTCGGCGAGGCGGTGGCCGTGGGAGTCGCGGTGCCCGTCGCCGACGGCCCCGCCGCGAAGGCCGCCGTCGATCCCAGTGCCGCGAGCCCGAGTGCGCCCGCGGCGATTCCGATCACGAGTCGGGTGCGGGGGCGGCGCGGTCCGCGGGGCTGCGGGGTGGTGGTCTCGTCCATGGTCGTCTCCTCCGTCCGGCGCTGCGGCGGACCCGGTCGGGCCCGGCTCGCCGCCGGTTCCTCATCAGACTCCGAAGCCGTTCTGAAGCCCCGCTTAAGAACAGCGTCCGCACAGGTGGCGCAGGGCCGGCCGATAACGGGCGCTCCTACGCTCGGCGGATGCCCTCCGCCGCCCGCGTCCTCCTCGTCGAGGACGACGACGCCCTCCGCTCCTCCGTCGACACCGCTCTGCGCAGCGAGCGCTTCACCGTGCGCGCCCTGGCGAGCGGTGAGGACCTCGCGCGGGAGGTCGCCGCGTTCGCGCCCGACCTCGTCGTCCTCGACTGGATGCTCCCCGGGCCCAGCGGCATCGTGCTCGCCGAGCGCCTGCGCCGCAGCAGCGACGCCGCGGTCATCATGCTGACCGCCCGCGACGCGGTCGACGATCGGCTGCGGGCGTTCGGCGAGGGAGTGGACGACTACGTCGTGAAGCCCTTCTCGCTCGCCGAGCTGGTCGCCCGGGTGACCGCCGTCCTGCGGCGCCGCGGGCGCATCCCGTCGATCATCGAGATCGGCGACCTGGTCGTCGATCCGGAGGCGGGTCGCGCCCGCCGCGCCGGCACGGCGCTGGACCTCACGGCGACGGAGTTCCGCCTGCTCGCGTTCCTCGCGGCGAGCCGGGGCCGCACGCTCACCAAGACGCAGATCCTCACCCAGGTCTGGGGCTACGACCACGTCGACCCCAATCTCGTCGAGGTCCACCTCAGCTCGCTGCGCAAGAAGATGGAGGCGCACGGCGACCGCCTCGTCCACACGGTCCGCGGCCTGGGCTACCGGGTCGACGCGTGAGCACCGCACCGCTGCGCACCGGATCGCTCCGCCTGCGGACCGTCGTCGCCGTGCTGGCCCTGCTCGCGGTGCTGCTGCTGGCGCTCTCGGTGACGGTGCAGGTCGTCCTCGGCGACCGCCTCCGCTCGCAGATCGAGGAGCGGCTGGCCGATCGCGCCGCGGCCGCGGCCGCCCTGGTCGGCACGGTCGACGACGACGACCTCGCCTCCCGCCTCTCGGCGCAGGGCGTCTCGGTGCTGATCACGAGCCCCGAGGGCGAGGCGGTCGTCGCGGGTCCGAGCCCGGAGGAGCTGCGCCGCGGACCGGGGAGCGGCCTCCCCGCCGGCCCCGGTCCCGCTCCCGCCGCCCCGCCGTCCACGACCGGCACGGCCGACGCGCCCGCCTCCGCGGTCACCGTGACCTCCTCCTCCGTCACCGCCGACGACGACCTCGTCACCCTCGCCTCGACGCTCAGCGACGGCACCGAGCTGGTGCTGACCGCCGACGCGAGCTCGGTCGGGACGACCCTCGCGTCGCTGAACGCGATCCTGCTCGGCGCCTCGGCCGCGTTCCTCCTCCTCGCGGCCGGCGCTCTCGTCGTGGTGGTGCGCGCGACGCTCCGTCCCCTCGAGCGGATGACGACGGTCGCCCGCTCCATCGCCCGCGGCGACCGGGGCCGGCGGCTGCGCCCCTCGCGCCCCTCCACCGAGCTGGGCCGCACCGCGACCGCGTTCGACGAGATGCTCGACGACCTCGAGACGGCCGAATCCGCCGCCCTCGCGGCCGAGCAGCGGATGCGCGCCTTCGTGTCCGACGCGGCGCACGAACTGCGCACCCCCGTCGCGGGCATCCGGGTGGCGGCGGACGCCCTGGTCCGCGCCGACGGCTCGAGCGAGGAGCGCGAGCGGCTGGCCGTTCTCGTGGTGCAGGAGTCGCTGCGCGCGGGACGGCTGATCCAGGACATGCTCCTGATGGCGCGCCTCGACGAGGGTCTGGCGGTGCGCTCGGAGCCGGTCGACGTCTCGTCGATCGCCGGCGCGGTGCTCGAGCGCCAGCGCCTCCGCAGGCCGGGGATCGTGCTCGCACTGCGGAGCGACGCGGCGGTGCCGCCCGCCGACGGCGACCCCGACCGGCTCGAGCAGATCGTCGCGAACCTCGTCGAGAACGCGGGGCGCTTCGCCCGCTCGCGCGTCGACGTCGTGGTCGCGGCGACGCCGAGCAGAGTGTCGCTGACGGTCGACGACGACGGTCCCGGCGTCGCGGAGTCGGAGCGCGAGCGGGTGTTCGACCGGCTGGTGCGCCTGGACGACGCCCGGAACCGTTCCGACGGAGGGGCGGGGCTCGGCCTGCCGATCGCCCGCGGCCTCGCCCGGGCCCAGGGCGGCGACCTCGTCTGCGTGCCGCGGGACGGAGGCGCGCGCTTCCGCGTCACGCTGCGGGCGGCTGCTCCGCAGAATCCCCCGAGCGCGGAGGAGGGGACTGGCCGGACCCGCCTCCCCCTCTGCGCACAGCCCTACAGCACGTAGAGCATCTCCTGGTAGGTCGGCAGCGGCCACAGGTCGTCCGCCACCACGTCCTCGAGCGCGTCGGCGGCCGTGCGCACGAGCGCCATGGCCGGCAGCAGCGCCGCCGCGGCGTGCTTCGCCTCGGCCTCGGCCGTGTGCCCCGGCTCGACGGCGAGGGCCGCCTTGAGATCCGCCAGCGCCGACCGCAGCGCGTCGACCTGCTCCGAGACCTCCAGCAGCGGGTCGAGCGAGGTGCCCACTCCGGCCGCCTTCATCGCGGCCACGTTCGAGGCCAGCTCGGTCTGGTGCCGCACGGCCGCGGGCAGCACGGTCGTGGTCCCCATCTCGAGCGTGAGGCGCGCCTCCACCCCGATGGTGAGCGCGTACTGCTCGAGCCCGATCTCGTAGCGCGAGTGCATCTCGCGGTGGTTGAACACGCGGTACTTCTCGAACAGCGCCAGCGCCGGCTCGGTGATCAGCTCGGGCAGGGCGTCGAGGGTCGTCCGCAGGTTCGCGAGCCCGCGCTTCTCGGCCTCGATCGGCCAGGCGTCCGCGTAGCCGTCGCCGTTGAAGACGACGGCGCCGTGCTCGGTGATGATCCCGGTCAGCAGCGCCTGCACGGCCTCGTCGAAGTCGACCCCGTCGGCCACGTCCTTCTCGAGCCGCGTGGCGATCCAGTCGAGCGACTCCGCCATGATCGTGTTGATCGTGACCATGGGCCCCGCGACCGACTGCATCGACCCGGGAGCGCGGAACTCGAAGCGGTTGCCGGTGAACGCGAACGGGCTCGTGCGGTTGCGGTCGCCGGGATCGGTCGGCAGCACCGGCAGCGTGTCGACTCCGATGGTCATGTGACCCCGGCCCTTCGACGAGGTGGCCGGGCCCGAGGCGATCTGCTCGAACACGTCGGCGAGCTGGTCGCCGAGGAAGATCGAGATGATCGCGGGAGGCGCCTCGTTGGCCCCGAGGCGGTGGTCGTTCGTCGCGGAGGCGACGGAGGCCCGCAGGAGCCCGGAGTAGCGGTGCACCGCGCGGATCACGGCCGCGCAGAACACCAGGAACTGCGCGTTGTCGTGCGGGGTGTCGCCCGGCACCAGCAGCGAGCCGAGCGAGGAGTTGCCGAGCGAGAAGTTCACGTGCTTGCCCGAGCCGTTGACGCCCTGGAACGGCTTCTCGTGGAACAGGATCTCCATCCCGTGCTTCTTCGCGATGGTCTTGAAGGTCGTCATCAGCAGCTGCTGGTGGTCCGCCGCGACGTTGCCGCGCTCGAACATCGGCGCGATCTCGAACTGGCCCGGCGCGACCTCGTTGTGCCGTGTCTTCGCGGGGATGCCGAGCTTGAACAGCTCGCGCTCGGTGTCCATCATGAAGCCGAGCACGCGCTCCGGGATCGCTCCGAAGTAGTGGTCGTCGAACTCCTGGCCCTTGGGCGGGGTGCTGCCGAAAAGGGTGCGGCCCGCGTTCATCAGATCGGGACGGGCGAGGAAGAAGTGCCGGTCCACCAGGAAGTACTCCTGCTCGGGGCCGCAGAACGAGACGATCTTCTCGTCGTCGGCGTGGCCGAAGAGTGCCAGGACGCGCTCGGCGTGCTCGCCCATCGCCTGCTGCGAGCGCAGGAGCGGCGTCTTGTGGTCCAGCGCCTCGCCGGTCATCGAGACGAAGACGGTGGGGATGCAGAGAGTGTTGCCGTTGGGGTTCTCGAGCACGTACGCCGGGCTGGTGACGTCCCAGCCGGTGTAGCCGCGCGCCTCGAACGTGTTGCGCAGCCCTCCGTTCGGGAAGCTCGACGCGTCGGGCTCGCCCTGCACGAGGGTCTTGCCGGCGAACTCGGCGAGCGCCGCTCCGTCGCCCGTGGGCTCGAAGAAGCTGTCGTGCTTCTCGGCGGTCAGGCCGGTGAGCGGGTAGAACACGTGGGCGTAGTGGGTGGCGCCCTTCTCGAGCGCCCAGTCCTTCATCGCGCTCGCGACCGCGTCGGCGACCAGCGGATCCAGGGTCGTGCCGCGCTCGATCGTCGAGATCACGGACTTGTAGACCGACTTCGGCAGGCGCTTGCGCATCACCGCGGTGCTGAAGACGTTGGCGCCGAAGACCTCGCCGGGCGCCTCCGACTCGTCGAAGCTGTGCGCCGGAGGAACGTAGGCCTCCACGTCGCGGATGGCCTGGAGGCGGACGGTGTTGCCACTCATCGGGTCTGTTCCCTTCGTCGCGGCGGACGGCCCGCCGTGCGCGGGGCACCGCTGCGCCCACAGTAGGGAGGCCGTGTCTCCGGGTCGTTTCGACGGCGTGACGGTCTGCCCCGTCCGCGCCAGCGTTCCGGTGACACGGGTTTCGTTGGTCCGCACAACAAATCCGGGACCGCACGCGGCAGAATGGGTTCATGACGCACCGGAGCAACTGGGCGGGCACCTACGAGTACCGCGCCGCCGACATCCTCGAACCCGAGTCGATCGAGGAGGTGCAGTCCCTGGTCCGCTCGAGCGACCGGATCCGCGCCCTCGGGACCCGCCACTCCTTCAACGCCCTCCCCGACACCCCCGGCACCCTGCTGCACTTGGGCCGGATCTCGCCCGACCCGGTGATCGACGCCGACGCCAGCACCGTGACGGTCGGAGGAGCGACGCGCTACGGCATCGTCGCTCAGCACCTGCACGCGGCGGGCTACGCCCTGCACAACATGGGCTCGCTCCCCCACATCTCGGTCGCCGGCGCGATCTCGACCGGCACGCACGGGTCCGGCGACCGCAACGCCAACCTCTCCTCCGCCGTCTCGGCGCTCGAGCTCGTCACCGCCGATGGGTCGCTCCGCACGGTCCGCCGCGGCGAGCCGGGCTTCGAGGGCCTGGTCGTCGGACTCGGCGCCTTCGGCATCGTGACCCGCGTCACCCTCGACATCCAGCCCACGTTCGACGTGCGGCAGGACGCGTTCGTCGACCTGCCCTGGGACCGCGTGCTCGACGACTTCGACGCGATCACCTCCTCCGCCTACAGCGTCAGCCTCATGACGCACTGGTCGAGCCCCACGGTCGAGCAGCTGTGGCTGAAGACCAAGGTCGAGAAGGGGAGCGTCGCCGACGTCGACGCGACGCACCTGGGTGCGATCGCGGCCTCCGCGAGCCTGTTCGCCGTGTCGGAGGGAGTGGACTCGAACCTGAACCCGTTCGGCGGGTCGGTCGGGCCGTGGTCCGAGCGACTGCCGCACTTCCGTCTCGATCGCGAGCCGAGTGCCGGCGACGAGATCCAGAGCGAGTACATGGTGCCGCGCTCGAGGATCCGCGAGGCGATCGTCGCGCTGCGCGCGATCGGCGACCGGATCGACGAGGTCCTGCTGATCACGGAGCTGCGCACCATGGCGGGCGACGACCAGTGGCTCTCGCCGGCGTCCGAGCGCGACAGCGTCGGCATCCACTTCACCTTCGCGAAGAACCGCGCGGGAGTCGACGCCGTGCTGCCCGCCGTCGAGGGCGCGCTGCTGCCGCTGGGCGCCCGGCCGCACTGGGGCAAGCACTTCCTGGCCGGAGCGGACGAGATCGCCCCGCTCTACCCGCACCTGCCCGCGTGGCGTGCGCTGGTGGCGGAGTGGGATCCCTCCGGCCGCTTCGCGAGCGACTTCGTGCGCGAGCGCCTGCTGGGCTGACGCCGGCGCGAGATGCCACTCCGGTACGCGACACGCCGACGAAGGCGTCCCGGAGTGGCATCTCGCGGGCTCGTCAACGGGGTGATCCCGCCTCGGGTGGAGTCGTAGCGTCGAAGGGGACGAGAGGGAGGCACCCATGCCGGCACGCGACGAGATCCCGTCGACCATCGAACGTTCCGAGAAGCACGCGCAGGACCTCTGGTCGGCGGCGCACGACTCCGCCGTCGAGAGCTACGGAGAGGGCGAGCGCGCCCACCGCACCGCCTTCGCCGCGCTGAAGCACGAGTACGAGAAGGTCGGCGACCACTGGGAGCGCAAGGACGAGAACGGCCCGTCCGACTCGCGCGCCGCCGAGCGCGGCACCGACGGCGGCGGCGAGACGGCGGGCGGAGTCGACGCGAACGCCTCGAAGGCGCACCTGATGGACCTCGCGAAGCGCCTCGAGATCTCGGGCCGCTCGCGCATGACGAAGGACGAGCTCGTCGACGCGCTGCAGAAGGAGAACGCCCGCCAGACCCGCAAGGCCCGCTGAGGGTTGGGCACGCGGATCTCGATAAGCCCGCCGCGCGGGCTACTCGATCAGCAAGCAGACCCCGCTGGTCGAGTAGCCGCCGCAGGCGGCGTATCGAGACCCCCGTCACCAGAAGGGCGGATCCCGGTACGCCCCGCCCCTCACCGCAGCAGCACCGGCCCCGCCCCGATCGCGACGCGGAACAGCGAGTACGGGTAGGCGCGCAGGTCCACTCCGCCCTGGTAGTCGGCCTGCCGGTGCAGCTGGTTCGCCGTGAAGTAGAGGTGCTCGTCCGTCGCGACCGACATCGTGTCGGGCCACAGCATCCGCTCGTCGTGGACCAGCGTCTCGAGCACGCCGTCGCTGCGCCGACGCAGGATCGCGTTGTGCTCGTAGTCCGTGGCGTAGAAGCGCCCGAGCGCGTCGGTCTCGAGCCCGTCCGATCCGCCGCCCTTATCGCCCTCGTCGACGACGGTCGCTGCGACCTCCTCGTCCGGCAGCGCGCGGTCCACGAGCGCCGCCGTCGACACGCTCCACCAGCGCCGCGAGACCAGCGGGCAGTACCAGAGCCGCTCGCCGTCGGCCGAGATCGCGATGCCGTCGGCGCCCATGGTCACAGGCTGCGGATCGCCGTCCTCCGGCCGCTTCATCAGCACGCGCCCCTCCGCCACGGCCACCATCTCGGGCGGTGTGAGCGCCTTCGTCGAGGGGTGCTCGTGCAGCCGGCGCCACGCCTCGCCCGACTCGAGGTCCACCACGATCAGCCCGTTGGGCCCGGAGTCCGCGGAGTCGGTGATGTACGCGACTCCTCGGCGCAGATCGAAGCGCACGTCGTTGAGGTAGGTCGTCGGCAGGGCCACATCGGGCTCGAACACGATCACCTTCTCGACCGTGTCGGTGGCGAGGTCGACGCAGACGAGCTTCGGTCCACCGCGCTCCGTCGGCTGGAACAGCGGGCTGCCGGTGTCGAGGATCCACAGCCGGTCGGCCGGATCGACGACGATGCTCTGCACCGAGACGAGCGCGTTCTCGTCGTGGTCGCTCGCGGGGCTGTTCCACTCCTCGCTCGGGAACGGCACCGCCACTCCGTCGCGCAGCTCGACGACCGTCGCGGGCACCTCGTCGCCCCACTTCGGGAAGTTCACGAAGATCCGCCCGGTGTGCGAGACGCTGACCCCGGTGGGCATCGGCCCGCTCTCGAACGCGTGCACCAGCTCGAGCTCGCCGACCGGCTCGTCGACCGGCCTGGTCTCGCGCCCGGCGTCGTGCTGTCCCCAGAAACTCATCGGATGCCCTCCTCGCGTCGGCCGCGCGGCTCGCGACCTGTGTTCGACGCTAGGCACGCGGGGCGCGGAGCGAAGGCCGCTTGACAGGCCGCGGAAGAGCGGGGCAGGAGGATCCAGCGCGCTCAGCGCAGCGAGTCCCGCACCGCCGTCAGCCCGAGCTCCAGCTCGGCGAACGTCGTCGACAGCGGCGACAGACCGATCCGGATGCCGTCCGGGTTCCGGAAGTCCGGGATCACGCCGCCCGCCTGCAACCGCGGCACCAGCTCCGCGAACGACTCGTGGTCGATCGTGATGTGCGAGCCCCGGGCGGCGGGGTCGCGCGGAGTCGCCACCCGCACGCCGAGCGGCACGAGCCACTCGTCGACGAGCTCCAGCGCGTAGGCCGTCATCGCCTCCGACTTCGCGCGGATCGCCGGCATCCCCACCTCGGCGATCAGCGCGATCATGTCCTGCATCGCGAGCATCCCGGTGATCGGAGGCGTGCCGCTGAGGAAGCGCCTCATCCCCTCGGCCGGACGGTAGCCGGGCCCCATCTCGAACATGTCGGCGACGCCCATCCAGCCCTGGATCGGCTGCGTCAACGACTCCTGGTGCCGCTCGGCGACGTACGCCCAGGCCGGCGCGCCGGGCCCGCCGTTGAGGTACTTGTAGGAGCAGCCCACGGCGAGGTCGGCGCCCCACGCGTCCAGCTCCATCGGCACGGAGCCGACCGAGTGGGAGGCGTCCCACAGCACGACCGCGCCGGCGTCGTGCGCCTGCGCGGTGATCGCCGCGGCGTCGGCGAGGAAGCCCGAGCGGTAGGCGACGTGGCTGAGCAGCACGAGCGCGGTGCGGTCGCCGAGGACCGGCGCGAGGTCCTCGGGCCGCACGCCCGCCTGCGGATCGGACGAGACCCAGCGCAGCGTCGCTCCGGTCTCGGCCGCGATGCCCTCGAGCACATAGCGGTCGGTCGGGAAGTTGTCGGTGTCGACCACGATCTCGTCGCGGCCGAGGGGCAGCTGGTGCGCGAGCGCCGCGCGAGCGAGCTTGTAGAGCAGCACGGTGGTGGAGTCGGCGACGACGGTCTGCCCGGCCGCCGCTCCGAGCGCCGCGGCGCCGAGCGCATCGCCGACGGCGAGCGGCATCTCGAGCCAGCTCTCGGACCAGCCGCGGATCAGGCGACCGCCCCACTCCTCCTCGGCGAAGCGCTGGAGCCGCTTGATGCTGGCGCGCAGCGGCCGCCCGAGCGAGTTGCCGTCGAGGTAGGAGCGCACCTCGGGGGTGCGGACGAAGAGCTCGGGGTACTGCGCGAGCGGGTCCCGGGCGTCGAGGGGATGCATGCCCTCACCCTACGGTCGCGGTGGCGCCTCTTCCGGGGGTGGACGGCGGCGGCTGCCCGCGACCCACTCCTCGAAAGTCGTCGTGCTCGAGCCCGAGTACGACAACTCCTGCGGACTCGACCTCGAGCGCTTCCTCCTTCCGCAGAAGTTGCGGGAAGCGCGCGCCGTCACCGCAACTTCTGAGGAACCACAACACCTCCACCCGCTCCTCCAAAAGTTGCGGGAGACGCCACCCGCTACCGCAACTTCTGAGGAAGCACGGCACCTCCGCCCGCACACCCCGTCTCCGATCTGTTCCGTCCTCCAGAAGTTGCGGGAAGCGCGCGCCGTCACCGCAACTTCTGAGGAAGCACGGCGACTCGAGCCTCCGCGCCCCGACCACCCCCGCAACCCTGAGAAATCAACGAGCAGACGCCGATCCGCGCCGCACCTACCGTCGAGACAGGACGACCCTCGCCCCCGATCCCCGGAGCCGCCCCATGCCTGCAACGCCCACCCGACTCGCGCACGAGCCGCGCGTCCTCCGCACCGCACCCGCCCTCGCCCGCCGCTCCGACGACATCCGGGAGCACTCCGCATGAGGCTGACCGACACCAGCGACCTGTGGTGGCGCTCCGCCGTCTACTACAACCTCGACGTGAAGACCTTCATGGACTGGAACGACGACGGCGTCGGCGACCTCGAGGGCCTCGCGCACCGGATCGACTACCTCGCCGAGCTCGGCGTCAGCTGCCTCTGGCTCGCGCCGTTCTACCGCTCGCCCGGCAAGGACAACGGCTACGACATCAGCGACTTCTTCGGAGTGGACGAGCGCTACGGCCACCACGGCGACGTGGTCGAGGTGATCCGGACTGCCCACGACCGCGGCATGCGCGTGATCATCGACCTGGTCGTGAACCACACGTCCGACCAGCACCCGTGGTTCCAGGCCGCGCGCTCCTCCCCCGACAGCCCGTACCGCGACTACTACGTCTGGCGCGACGAGGTGCCGGCCGACCAGCCCGCGAACGTGTTCCCCGATGTGGAGGACGGAGTCTGGTCCTTCGACGACGAGGCCGGCCAGTACTACCTGCACAACTTCTACCGGCACCAGCCCGACCTCAACACCGACAATCCTGCGGTGCGCGACGAGATCGCGAAGCTGGTCGGATTCTGGCTGCAGCTCGGAGTCGACGGCTTCCGCGTCGACGCGGTCCCGTTCCTGATCGAGCCGGGCGCGCACGACGAGCACGAGTGGCTGCGGCTGCTGCGCCGCTTCGTCTCGCGCCGGTCGGGCGAGGCGATGATGCTCGGCGAGGTCAACGTGAGCCGCGACCAGCAGCTCGCCTTCTTCGGCGGGGCCGACGCCGACGAGCTCTCGATGCAGTTCGACTTCATCGGCAACCAGCGCCTCTACCTGGCGCTCGCCCGCGGCGACTCGACACCGCTGGCGGAGGCGATCGCGAGCCGTCCCGAGATCTCGATCGGCAGCCAGTGGGCCAACTTCGCCCGCAACCACGACGAGCTGACCCTCGACCAGCTCGAGGACTCCGAGCGCGACGAGGTCTTCGCGGCGTTCGCTCCGCACGAGGCGCAGCGGATCCACGGACGCGGCATCGTCCGCCGCCTCCCGCCGATGCTGGGCGGTGATCCCCGCCGCCTCCGCATGGTCTACAGCCTGCTGTTCTCGCTCCCCGGCGCGCCGGTGCTCTACTACGGCGAGGAGATCGGCATGGGCGAGAACCCCTCGATCCCGGGACGCGGCGCCGTGCGGACGCCGATGCAGTGGAGCTCGGCCGCGAACGGCGGCTTCTCGCGCGCGGACGCGTCCGCACTGATCGCGCCCGTCACGGGGGACGGCTTCAGCCCCGAGCACGTGAACGCCGCCGACCAGCTCAAGTCCCCGGAGTCGCTGCTCGCGCACCTGAAGGGCCTCGCGTGGCTCTACCGCCGCTCCCCCGAGATCGGCTGGGGCGAGTACACGCACCTCCCCGCCGACGAGTCGTGCGTCTTCGCGCACCGCATGTCGGCGTCGACCGGGACGACCGTGGCCGTGCACAACTTCGCCTCGAGCCCGCGGACCGCGGCGCTGACCGTGCCCGGCACGGAACCGGGCGCGCGCCTCGTCGACTCGCTGAGCTCGGAGGAGTACCCGGTCGGCGACGACGGCGCGGTGTCGATCCCGATCGACGGCTACGGCGGCCGCTGGTTCCGTCTGCTGTCGGTCGGCTCCCGCCGCCTGGTCTGACGCGGTCCCCGCACTTCGAGCGCCGACTCCGCGAGAGTCGTCGTACTCGTGCCCCCGTACGACGACTCCTGCGCACTCGGCGGCGGTGCTCGCCGCGTCGGAATCCATCCGAGCGCGACTCCGCGGAAGTCGTCGTACTCGACGCCCAGTACGACGACTTCCGCGTACTCGGCGCGCCTGAACCCACCCGGCCGGCGACTCCGCAGAAGTCGTCGTACTCGAACACCCAGTACGACAACTTCTGCGGACTCGAAGGAGTCATGCAGACGCGGGGGTCCGACCGCCCCGCATCCGCCTGAGAGTCCGCGAGGCGTTCTCACGGGAGACGTCCCTACTGTTGCTCCGTGGATCTCGACACCCTCCTCAACATCGGCCTCGTCGTCCTGTTCGTGCTGATCGGAGGAGTGTTCGCCGGCACCGAGATGGCGATCGTCAGCCTCCGCGAGAGCCAGGTCCGCGCCATCGAGGCGCAGGGCGAGCGCGGGGCCCGCATCGCGACCCTCGTGCGGAACCCCAACACGTTCCTCTCGGCCGTCCAGATCGGCGTCACGCTCGCCGGCTTCTTCTCCTCCGCCTACGGAGCGTCGACGATCGCACCCGACCTCGCCCCACCGCTCGAGGCTCTGGGTCTGTCGGCCGGAGTCGCCTCGACGGTCGCGTTCATCGGCCTCACGCTGGTCATCGCCTACCTCTCGCTCGTGCTCGGCGAGCTGGTGCCCAAGCGACTCGCCATGCAGAAGTCGGTCGCCTTCACCAAGGTCCTGGCACCGCCGCTCAACGGGTTCGCGCGCCTGATGCGCCCCGTGATCTGGCTGCTCTCGGTCTCGACCGACGGAGTCGTGCGCCTGCTCGGCGCCGACCCGCGCGAGAAGGGCGAGAGCGTCTCCGCCGACGAGGTGCGCGACATGATCTCGAGCAACACCGAGATCCACGAGGACAGCCGGCGCCTGCTCACCGACATCTTCCGCGCCGACGACCGCCGCGTCGCCGAGGTGATGCGTCCGCGCCCGGACGTCGACTTCCTCCGCGGCGAGCTGCCGCTCGAGGAGGGCTACCGCGCGGTCCTCGACCAGCCGCACTCGCGCTACCCCGTCGTGGGCGAGAACCGCGACGACGTGCTCGGCTTCGTGCACGTGCGCGACCTCATGGCGGCGTTCCCGGAGGCGGGCGAGCCCGGCACCGCGAGCAGCGTCTCGGACATCACCCGCCCGATCCTCGCCGTGCCCGGCTCGACGAAGGTGCTCGCCGCTCTCCGCACGATGCGGCAGGACGGTCACCAGATCGCCGTCGTCGTCGACGAGTACGGCGGAACCGACGGCATCATCACGCTCGAGGACCTGCTCGAGGAGCTGGTCGGCGAGATCTACGACGAGTACGACGGCGCCCGGCAGGACGTCGATGCGAAGGCGGCCGAGCAGCTGCAGGACGTCGACGGCGGCATGATCCTCGAGGACCTCGAGGAGCTGCTCGGCGTCGAGCTGCCCGACGGCCCGTACGAGACCGTGGGCGGATACATCCTCGACCGCATCGGCCGGGTGGCCGTGGTCGGCGACTCGATCGTCGTCGGCGAGTACGTCCTCCGCGTCGCCGAGACGGACCGCTACCGCATCTCGCGCGTGACCCTCACCCCGCAACCGGCCTCGTCGAGCCCCGCGGAGCCGGCCGAGCCGTCCGTCTAGCCCAGGCTCCCCGGCAACGGCGGCGACCCGGGCGGTCGTCCCGCGCGCCTCACGGCAGCCGCGTCTCCACCCACCGCGTCGCCGGAAGCCCCCGCGCTCCCGGCCGCGCGACCCACAGCCCGCCCGCGAACGGATGCGCCGCCCGCTCGTCGGCCGAGAGGTCGCGCGAGGCCGACGTGATCACCGCCACGTCGAGCCCCTCGCCCGCGAAGGCGATGCTCGAGCAGTGCGGCGCGTCGATCCGCACTCCCTCGCCCTCGACGAGGCGCCC
The DNA here is from genome assembly GCF_001423055.1 of Rathayibacter sp. Leaf299. NCBI lineage: Bacteria > Bacillati > Actinomycetota > Actinomycetes > Micrococcales > Microbacteriaceae > Rathayibacter > Rathayibacter sp. Leaf299. Next base: position 101,547 of record NZ_LMNT01000002.1, on the reverse strand, counting down.
CTCGGAGTCGTAGACGCGCACGCCGGAGCCGCCCCAGATCGAGACCCACAGACGACCGTCGGCGTCGACGGTCATCCCGTCGGCGAAGACCCCCTCATCGAGCTCCACGAACGGCTCGCGGGCGCCGTGCGACCCGTCGAAGTAGGGCCGGCGGAAGATGACGCCCGACTCGGTGTCGATCGAGTACATCACCGCACCGTCGAGAGACCAGCCGAGCCCGTTCGAGAGCCGCAGGTCGTGGTCGAGCACGGTCACCGAGCCGTCGTGCTCGAGGCGCAGCAGCACGTCGTCGCCCACCGACTCGCCGAGGGTGAGCGAGCCGACCACGAGCCGCCCCTGCGGGTCGATGGCGCCGTCGTTGAAGCGGTGCCCCTCGGGCAGGAGCTCGGAGCCGCGGGTCAGCGACCCGTCGACCTCGAGGATCGCGAGCCGTCGAGTCAGGGCGACGAGCACCCTCCCGTCGCCGATCGGCAGCGCGCAGCCCACCTGCTCGCCGACGTCCGACCGCGAGACCGCGCCGAGCCCCTCGGGAACGAGCGGAGCCGACAGCACCGCGCCCGCCTCGATGTCGACCCAGGTGAGGCGGCCGGTCGAGGCGTCCCAGACGGGACCTTCGCTGAGGACGTAGGAGGGGGTGCCCGCGGGCGTCGCGTCGATCATGGACTCAACCTAGCCAAGGCTCCCGGGCACCGTCCCGGGGGTGGACGCCGCCGGGGAGAACGCGGTGGAACCCCGGCTGTGGAGGAGCCGACTCGAGCGCGACCGCGACCCGGAACGGACAGTTCTACACCCTCCGCACCCCACTCCGATAGCCCGACGATACGAATTCCCGCGCGGGTCTATCGTCGTGTCTCGCCGCGACCGGAGGGGCCTCCCGCAGAACGAACCGGGGCGACAGGAAGGCGTGCGCCATGTCGACCACCGACACCCCTCGGGGCCCCGTCCGGAGCCTCGTCCCCGCCCGCATCGACCGGCTCCCGTGGACGCGGTTCCACTGGTCGATCGTCGTCGGCCTCGGCTTCTCCTGGGTCCTCGACGGACTCGAGATCCAGATCGTCGCGAGCGCCGGCTTCGCGAAGGAGTTCGACCTCTCGGCCGCACAGGTCGGCGTGCTCGGCACCGTCTACCTCGTCGGCCAGATCGCGGGCGCCCTGATCTTCGGCCGCCTCAGCGACAAGCTCGGACGCCGCAAGCTCTTCATCCTCACCCTCGTCATCTACCTGCTGGCGAGCGGCATCGCCGGCCTCTCGCCGAACTACGCGTTCCTCGCGGTGTTCCGCTTCTTCGCAGGCATGGGCATCGGCGGCGAGTACGCGGCGATCAACTCCGCGATCGACGAGCTCATCCCCTCCAAGTACCGAGGACGCGTCGACATCGCCATCAACGGCACCTACTGGGGCGGTGCCGCGCTGGGCTCCGCCGCCAACCTGTTCTTCCTCAACGACGAGATCTTCGCCGAGAACGTCGGCTGGCGGCTCGGCTTCTTCCTCGGCCCGATCCTCGGACTCGCGATCATCTACCTCCGCCGCCACATCCCCGAGAGCCCGCGCTGGCTGATGACGCACGGCCGCGAGGAGGAGGCGGAGCGCACCGTCGACGAGATCGAGCGCCGCGTGCAGAACGAGGGCGGTGTCCTCGAGCCGGTGGACGACGCGAAGGCGATCACCGTGAAGGCCACCGAGAGCATCCCGTTCCGCACGATCGCACGGGTGCTCATCCGGCAGTACCCGAAGCGGACGCTGGTGGGCGCCACGATGATGGTCACCCAGTCCTTCCTCTACAACGCCATCTTCTTCACCTACGCGCTGGTGCTCGAGAACTTCTACGGCGTGGAGCAGAGCGCCGTCTCGTACTTCTTCTTCCCGTTCGCGATCGGCAACCTGATCGGCCCGCTGGTGCTCGGCCACCTGTTCGACGTGTGGGGCCGGCGCAAGATGATCTTCCTCACCTACGGCGTCTCGGGCGCGGTCCTCGCCCTGTCGGCCGTGCTGTTCAGCATGGACGTGCTGACCGCGACGACGCAGACGATCCTCTGGTGCGTCTCCTTCTTCTTCGCCTCCGCGGGCGCCTCGAGCGCCTACCTCACCGTGAGCGAGATCTTCCCACTCGAGCTGCGCAGCCAGGCCATCTCGTACTTCTTCACCCTCGGCCAGATCGCCGGTGCGATCGCCCCCACGCTCTACGGCGTGCTGATCGGCGACGGCAGCGACCGCGGTCCGCTCACGATCGGCTACTTCGTCGGAGCGGCGGTCATGATCGTCGGCGGAGTCGTGGCGCTGGTCTTCGGCGTCGACGCCGAGCGCCGCAGCCTCGAGAGCATCACCGAGCCGCTGTCGACGGTCCGCGACGGCGACTGACGTGCAGAACGTCGGCCGGGAGTGCCGCTCAGCCGCGATCGTGTCCGACGGGCACTCCTGACCGACGTTCTGCACCACGCGCGCGCCGAGGAGCAGCGGCGCTGATCCGCCGAACCGGACTTCCCTCGCGGAGGGTCACGCGCACAACATCAGCCAGGAGCAGGGTCTAACCCCTGACAGCCGACAGACCCCCTCCTCAGCAGAGGTTCCGCATCCGCTCCACCTCGAGCAGGCCCAGGGCACTCGCCCGCCACATCCGGCCCCTCGGGCAGGGTCACGCGCACAACATCAGCCAGGAGCAGGGCATAACGCCTGACAGCCGACAGGCCCCCTCCTCAGCGGAGGTTCCGCAGCTCAGAGCGCCCCGGGCGGCACCGGCGGCGCGTCCGGCACCTCGTCGACCGCGGTCCGCGGCCAGATGACGGTGGGCATCCGCTGCCGCTCGGTCAGCGCGAGCGCCTCGCGCACATGGCCGAGCACGTGCGCGGCGAACCCCGCATCGGCTGCGCCCGGCGGGTCGAACGCGTCGAGGAGGTCGCGGAGCACGCGCTCAGGAGGGACGGGGAGCTGTTCGGGTTCGTTCACGTCGACCACTGCCGATCCGGAGGTGGGTCTCGCGCCGGGGTCCAGGGCACGCCGCGAGTGGAGAGAGGGTCGACGCCGCGGCGTCGGATCGAGCGGGGACTCCCGTCCCCGCCGTCGCACCGGGTGCGGACTCGACATGGTCGTCGTCGGCACCCTGTCATCCATCGTGTAAGGCTCCCCGCTGGCGCCCCCTCCTGGGAGTGGGTTGACAGCGCTCCTGCGGGCCTCGGTCAGCGCAGCCCGTCCAGCACCGCCTCCAGCTCGTCGACCGCGAAGTCGATCTCGTCCTCGGTGACGACCAGCGGAGGAGCGAGCCGGATCGTGGATCCGTGCGTGTCCTTCGCCAGCACGCCGCGTGCCAACAGCGCCTCGCAGACCGCCCGGCCCGAGGCGAGCGCCGGGTCGATGTCGATCCCCGCCCACAGTCCCGCGCCGCGGACCGCGACGACGCCGCGGCCGATCAGCGCGGTCAGTCGCGCGTGGAGCTGCGCGCCGCGGGCGACGGCGAGCGCCTGGTACTCGCCCGTGGCGAGCATCCCGACGACCGCGAGGCCGACGGCGGCGGCGAGCGGGTTGCCTCCGAAGGTCGAGCCGTGCTGACCCGGCTGCAGCACCCCCAGCACGTCGGCGTTCGCGACCACGGCCGAGACGGGCACGATGCCGCCGCCGAGCGCCTTGCCCAGCAGGTACACGTCGGGCACGACGCCGACCAGGTCGCAGGCGAACGTCGCGCCGGTGCGGCCCAGGCCCGACTGGATCTCGTCGGCGATGAAGAGGACGTTGCGGCGCGAGGTGATCTCGCGCACCGCGGGGAGGTAGTCGGCCGGCGGCACCACGATGCCGGCCTCGCCCTGGATCGGCTCGATCAGCACGGCGACGGTGTCCTCGTCGATCGCGGCCTCGAGCGCCGCCGCGTCGCCGAACGGCACCGTGCGGAACCCCGGCGTGAACGGGGCGAAGCCGTCGCGCGCCTCCGCGTCGTCACTGAACGAGATGATCGTGGTCGTGCGCCCGTGGAAGTTGCCCGCGGCGACGATGATGTTCGCGCGTCCCGGCGTCACTCCCTTCACCCGGTAGCCCCAGGCGCGCGCGACCTTGATGCCCGACTCCACGGCCTCGGCGCCCGTGTTCATCGGCAGCACCATGTCCTTGCCGGCGAGCGCCGCGAGCGCGGTGACGAACGGGCCGAGCCGGTCGTTGTGGAACGCGCGGCTGGTGAGGGTGACGCGGTCGAGCTGCTCGCGGGCCGCGGCGAGCAGCACCGGGTGCGAGTGGCCGAAGTTCACGGCGGAGTAGGCGGCCAGGCAGTCGAGGTAGCGGCGGCCCTCGACGTCGGTGATCCACGCGCCCTCGCCGGTCGCGGCGACGACGGGCAGCGGGTGGTAGTTGTGGGCGGCGTGCGCCTCCTCCTCCGCGATCAGGGCGGCGGAGGCGGTGGTCGTGTCCAGGATGCTCATGTCGGTCCTCTCGTGATCGCGGATCAGCGGCGCAGCTCGAGGGTGCAGCACTTCACGCCGCCGCCGCCGAGCAGCAGCTCGGACAGGTCGACGCCGATCGGCTCGTAGCCGCGCTCCCGCAGCTGGCGCTCGAACCCGGTGGCGCGCGACGCGATGACCACGTGCAGTCCGTCCGAGAACGAGTTCAGGCCCAGGACGGAGGCGTCCTCCTCGGACACCAGGATCGCGTCGGGGTAGAGGCGCTGCAGCGTGCGGTTGCCCTCGTCGCTGAACGCGCTGGGCAGGTAGGCGATGGTGGAGTCGTCGAGCACGGCGATCGCCGTGTCGAGGTGGTAGAACGACGGATTCACGAGCTCGAGGGTCACGACCTCGCGGCCGAAGACGCGGGCGACCTCGGCGTGCGAGTCCGAGGCGGAGCGGAAGCCGGTGCCCGCGAGGATGCGCTCGCCGACCAGGAGGAAGTCGCCCTCGCCCTCGTTGACCTCCTCGGGGACGCGCACGTCGAAGCCGGCGCCGCGGAACCAGTCCATGTAGGCGGGGCCCTCGGGCTGGCGCTCGGGGTAGGTGAAGGAGGCGCCGTAGGCGATGCCGTCGATCACGAAGCCGCCGTTCGCGGCGTAGACCATGTCGGGCAGGCCCGGCTCGGAGTCGATCAGCTGCACGTCGAAGCCGAGGCCGACGTAGGTGTCGTGAAGGGTCTGCCACTGGCGGACGGCCAGCGCGGTGTCGGTGGGGACCTGCGGGTCCATCCACGGGTTGATGCGGTAGACGACGGTGAAGTGCTCGGGGCGGCACATCAGGACCGTCTTGGCGACGGGGGTGCGGGTCGTGGCGCCGGGTCGGGCGGAAGTATCGGTCGTGTCGGTGGGAAGCACGGCGGTGTCGGTCATTCGAGTCCTCCTGCGAAAGGCTGCGGATGAGCGGACCGGGTCCAGTGGCGCCGGGTCCCGCGGAGGATCATCGCGGAGTGGCGCACGCTCGGCCCCAGTCTCGCACGCGCAGATCCTGCGATGTCCTCGACTGGGCGCACGGTATCGGCGGAAAGCCGCCGGCCTAAGCACGATCGTTGCGCACAGGGCACCTACCGGCGCGACCCCCTCCGGCCCGCCACCCCTCCCTTTCGGGGGAAGGCGACGACCTCCCGACGCCCCCTCCGGTACCGACCCGATCACTAGTCTTCAGTCATCGCATCCGTCGCGGTCCTCCGCGGATCCTCTCGAAAGACTCGCCGTGCACACACCTCGCCGCCGCCTGCTCCCTCTCTCCTGCGTCGGCGTCGCCGCCGTGCTGCTCGCCGGCCTCGCCGCCGGACCCGCGGCGGCGGATCCGCTCGCGCCCGTGTCGCCCGCGGCCCCGGCCGACAGCTCCCGCGACCTCGCCTCCCTCGTCGCCGGCTCCGCCGAGCGCGAGAGCGCCGTTCCGCTCTCCCCCGCGAAGACGCAGCGTCAGACGGTCGACGCCACCGCGACCGCCGACGAGGTCGTGCTCTCGGGCCGCATCGTCCTGTCCGGCGCCGACGACGCGAACCCCGCGCCGACCGGCGACGCCTACTTCCTGCGCATCGAGGACGACCGCGGCGGCATCGTGGCCGAGGTCACGACCGCCGCCGACTTCAGCGTCTCGCTGCCCGTCGGCACGAACTACTACCTCCAGGCGTCGGTGCCCGGCAGCACCGCCTGGTACCCCACCTGGTTCGGCGACACCCCGATCGGAGTCGAGGCCGACGCGCTCGCGACGGACCGCGACGGCCTCGTCATCACCCTGCCCCGCACGGCCGCGGCGAGCGGCGGAGTCTTCACTCCCGCCGGCGCGGCCGACCCGACCTCGTGGGTCGTCCAGGCCTACTGGTTCGAGGAGGACGCCGGAACGCTGTACCCGTTCGACGAGACGGCCACGAGCAGCGCTCCGAACACCTGGGCCGACTGGTCCCTCTCCGGCGAGGACGCGCTCCCCCTCGGCGAGTACGTGTTCCGCGTCACCCAGCCGGGCTACCCCGCCTTCGACGACCAGTACTTCTCGAACCTCCCCTACGTGCAGCCGAAGGCGATCACGACGCTGCCTGCTGCCGGACTCTCCGGCGTCGACTTCCGCCCGACCGGCTTCGCGACCGAGACCGACCGCGTCTTCGGCTCCGACCGCTACGCGACCTCCGCGGCGACGACGCAGCTGGCCTTCGGCGACGACGGCACCCTCCCGGTGCTCTACATCGCCAGCGGCGAGAAGTGGCCGGACGCGCTCAGCGCCGGACCGGCGGCCTCCGTCCAGGGCGGAGCACTCCTGCTCACCGACCCGAACCGCGTGCCCGCGGTGATCACGGCCGAGATCGAGCGCCTGAACCCCGAGCGGATCGTCGTGGTCGGCAGCTCGCTCTCCGTCAGCGACCAGGTCTTCCAGACGCTCCAGCGCACCTCCGGAGCCGACGTCGAGCGCATCGCCGGCACCGACCGCTACGACACGAGCCGCAAGATCGTCGCGGACGCGTTCGGCGACGACTCCTACGGCATCGTGTTCCTCGCCACCGGATCCAACTTCCCCGACGCCCTGTCCGTCGCTCCGATCGCCGGCCGCCTCGGCCAGCCGGTGCTGCTCGTCGACGGAGCGAAGTCCGCGCTCGACGCGCCGACCCGCACCGCGATCGACCGCCTGCAGCCCGACCTCGGCGAGCTGCTCGGCGGAACCCCGTCGATCTCGGCCGGTGTGGAGGGAGACCTCGCCACCTCGGGTCTCGTGACCGAGGTCGGCCGCGTCGCGGGCGTCGACCGCCACGACACGAGCCGCCAGCTCAACGACCGGTACCCCTCGAACGAGCTCAACGACACCGCGTTCCTCGCGACCGCCACCGGCTTCGCCGACGCGCTCTCGATCGGCGCCGTCGCCGCGGCCTACGGCGCCCCGCTGTACCTCAGCGAGCCGAACTGCGTGCCGTACGCGACCCGCGTCGCGCTGCAGGCGAACGAGCTCGACTACGTGCTGCTGCTCGGCGGACCGACCACGCTGCAGCCGGCGATCGACTCCCTCGCCGTCTGCTGATCCGCCTGCTGATCCGTCCCCCGCGAACGCCCCGTCCCTCCGCCTCCGCGCGGTCGGGCGGGGCGTTCCGTCGTCCCGCGTCGGCCCACTACTGTCGGAGGGCCGACGTCGGACACACACTCCCGGAGACTCCATGAGCACCCTCAGCGCACGCCCTCTCCTCGTCGGGATCGAGACCGGGGGCACCAAGGTCGTCGCCGCCGTCGCCGCGGTCGACGAGCCGGAGCGCCTCCTCGCGACGACCACGCTGCCCACCCGCGGTCCGGTCGAGACGCTCGCCGACATCGCCGCGTTCGTCCGCGGCCACGGCGTCGACGGCTCCGTCGCGGCGGTCGGCGTGGCCTCGTTCGGACCGCTCGACGTCGATCCGCAGTCGCCCACCTACGGGCACCTGACCTCGACGCCCAAAATCGGTTGGGAGGGCGTCGACGTGCTCGGCCCGATCGGAGCCGCGGCCCCGGGCGCGCGGACCGCTCTCGTCACCGACGTGAACGGCGCCGCCCTCGGCGAGGCACGGTGGGGTGCCGCCGTCGGCGAGAGCGACGTCGTCTACCTCACGGTCGGCACCGGAGTCGGCGGCGGACTGCTCGCCGGCGGCCGCCTGCTCGCGGGCAGCGGTTGGCCCGAGGTCGCGCACCTCCTCCCCCGCCGTCACCCGGAGGACACGTTCGCCGGGACCTGCCCGTTCCACGGCGACTGCCTGGAGGGCCTGGTGGCCGGGCCCGCCATCAGCGCCCGCTGGGGCGTCGACGGCTCGAGCCTGGGCCCGGAGGACGCCGCGGCGAACCTCCGCTTCAGCTCCTTCTACCTCGCCCAGCTCGTCGCGACGCTCGCGTACGTGGCGGGAGTGCGCCTCGCGATCCTCGGGGGCGGCGTCTCGAAGACGCCGGGCCTCCTCGCGGCGGTCGAGTCGGAGGTGGAGCGGCTGATGGGTGCCCCGGGCGCGACGGGCACGGCGGCGGGGCCCATCCGGATCGTGCGACCCGGTCTCGGCGACGAGTCGGGCGTGCGCGGAGCGGTGTCGCTCGCGCAGTCGCTGCTCTGAGGCGTCAGCCGAGCAGCGCTCCGAGGCGTCAGCCGAGCAGCTCGGCGACCAGGCGCTCCACGCGGCCGCGGATGTCGTCGCGGATCGGGCGCACCTGCTCGAGCGGGAGTCCGGCCGGATCGGCGAGCTCCCAGTCCTCGTAGCGCTTGCCGGGGAAGATCGGGCAGACATCGCCGCAGCCCATGGTGATGACGACGTCGGACTCGCGGACCTGCTCGGTCGTCATGAGCTGCGGGACCTCGTGCGAGATGTCGATCCCCTCCTCCGCCATCGCGGCGACCGCGACGGCGTTGACGCTCGCGCCCGGCTCGGACCCGCCGGAGCGGACCTGAACGCGTCCTCCGGAGAGGCTCGTCAGGTAGCCGGCGGCCATCTGCGAGCGGCCGGCGTTGTGGATGCAGACGAACAGGACGGCGGGGGTGTCGCTCACGGGGGTCTCCTCGGGGGGGGGGTGGGGATCGGCCCGACGAGTATGGCGCGTTCCGGTGAACGACGGCGCTACCCTCCTGTCCATGACAGGACAGGACGCCGAGGAGCGCACGGAGCCGGGCGCGGGCCGCGACGAGACCCCCGAGGAGCGCTCGGACCGCAACTGGAACGAGATCCTGCAGGAGCTGCGGGTCGTGCAGACCGGCACCCAGATCCTCGGCGGCTTCCTGCTGACGCTCTGCTTCCAGCAGCGCTTCACCGAGCTCGCGCCGATGGACGTGGCGCTGTACCTCGTGCTCGTGTTCCTGGCGGCCACGGTGACGGTGCTGGCGCTGGCGCCGGTGGTCGTGCACCGGCTGCTGTTCGCGCGCGGCCGCAAGGCCGAGCTGGTGCGGTTCGGCAACCGGATCGTGCTGACCTGCCTCGCGGCGGGGTCGCTCCTGTTCGTGGGCGTCGTGACGTTCGTGTTCGACTTCGTGCTGACTCCGACGGCCGGGCTGATCGCGGGCGGGGCGGTGCTGCTGATCATCGCGGCGGTGTGGACGAGTGCGCCGGTGATCCTGCGGAGGCGGGCGCGCGGCTGAGGGCGGCGGTACTCCTGCCCTCGCTACCGGCCGCTGCCGCGCGAGGATGCCAGCCGGTCGCGGTCGCCGTCAACCGGCTTCAGCACGGGCGGCCCCGCTCCCTAGCGTGAGGGTGCGGCATCCGGCCGCCCGAGAGGAGATCCAGCATGAGCGCGACCGACGGACCCCAGGACAACCCGCAGAACCACGACACGGTGGACGACGCCGGAGTCGACAAGCCCTCGCAGGCCGAGGGCGACGACGCGCAGATCGGCGACGGACAGGGCGGCGACGCGCAGTCCGGCGACGCGCAGTCGACCGCCGAGGACGTGACGACCGCGGTCGACGACGACGACCTCGACGCCGGCGTCAGCGAGCCGACGGACTGAGCGTGATCCCCGCGCTCGGCGCTCTCGACAGCACGGCGGCCGTCCTCGCCGACGGCTACCTCTTCGGCACCAGGCGCTTCGCGCGGGTCGACGCCGACGCCTTCCGCACCCGGATCCTCGGCCGAGCCGTCGTGGTGGCCCGCGGCATCGAGGCGGCCCGCTTCTTCTACGAGGGGGCCCGCTTCGACCGGGCGGGCGCCCTGCCCGGCTCCGTCCTGCACCTCCTGCAGGACGAGGGCAGCGTGCAGACCCTCGAGGACGAGCAGCACCGCCGTCGCAAACGGCTCTTCCTCTCCCTCGTCGAGACCGCGGACGAGCGCTCGCGCCTCGTCAGCGCGTTCGCCCTGGAGTGGCAGCGCTCGGCGGCGCGCTTCGCCGGAACCCCCGTGCCGCTGCAGGACATGGCGGCCGAGGTACTCGGCGGGCGGTCCTCACCTGGGCCGGCATCGCACTGAGCGAGGAGGAGGCGCAGCAGCGCTCCGACGAGCTCCGCAGCATGGTCGACAACGCCGGGCGCTTCGGTCCGCCGAACTGGGCCGCGCGCCTGCGCCGTCGGCGCACCGAGCACTGGGCGCAGAGCCTGATCGAGGCGAGCCGCGCCGCCGGGATGCCTCCAGAGGAGGGCGCCGCCTCGATCGTCGACCGGATCGCGCACGCCGAGGAGGACGGCGCCGTGCTGCCGACCGACGTCGCCGCCGTGGAGCTGCTCAATCTGCTCCGCCCCACGGTCGCGGTTGGCCGATTCATCGTCTTCGCCGCGCTGGCGCTGCACGAGCACCCGGAGTGGCGCGACCGGCTCGAGCAGCCCGAGGAGCGCGCCGCCTTCGCGAACGAGGTCCGCCGCTTCTACCCGTTCTTCCCGATGGTCGGCGGGCGCGCGCGGACGGGACTGCCCTTCAAGGGCGAGACGCTGCCCGCGGGCCAGTGGTTCCTCCTGGACCTGTACGCGACGGACCACGCGGTCGCCCACTGGGACGCCCCCGAGACCTTCGACCCGTCGCGCTTCCTCGCCCCCGTCGACCGCAACGGCTTCGTCGCCCAGGGCGGCGGCCACTACGGCGACGGCCACCGCTGCCCGGGCGAGCCCGCCACGGTCGACCTCCTGGCGGAGGCACTCGAGCTGCTCACGACCGGGCACCCGTACGACGTGGCCCCGGGCCAGGACTTCTCGATCAGCCTCCGCTCGTTCCCGACGGAGCCGGCCGACGGGTTCGTGGTGACGTTCCGGGCGTAGGTCCGTCTGAGCGGTCCGTTCGGATGCCTCCTGAAGTGAACGGAGGCAAGGCCGTCGACGTAACGCTGCATTGCCACGACGTCGCGGCCGCTCGGGCCTGCTGGCGACGAGAGCGGGTCGCGCGACTTCTCTCGACGAGACGGGCTCCATCATCGGCCGTGCGGCCGCGTACTTTCCCGGTCGCGGGCCTGTCCGACACGGCCACCGGGTCCTCCCGCGGCCGACCGAACCGGGGTCCGCTCGCACGGGCGCGCAGGTCCAGGTGTTCACGCGTCCGAGGATCAACTCCCGCTCGTGCTCCGCAAGCGTGGCGAGCATGTTCAGCATCGACCGCCTGTCGACGTCGAGGCGTCGATCCCGACCGAACCTGCACCCCGCACTCACGCAGCAGGTGCCAAAGTCGATCAGCGATCGGCCTAGGCGATTGACTTAGCAGAAGACAACGGGGTCCCCGTCCTCGGCGTACTCGAGCTCCTTCTTAACCCCGCCGCTCGATCGTGGTCTTGCTCCCGGACGTCACGTCCGCGAAGACGTCCCGACTTGGAGGGCCTCTCCCGGCACCACCTGCGACGACTTAAGGCGAGGCAAGGTGCCGAGACAGTGAGACCTGCGCCGTCTCGGCCGATGCCGACCTCAAGAACGGACCTCGACGAGGTGTCTCCGAAAGCTAATGCTTTCCAGGACGCCAGAGACGTCCCGCCGAACGACCCCTATCGGACGGCATGGGTGCGGCCGCTATTGAAAAAGTGGTGTCGCACTTCGAGTAGTCGTACCGTGGCCATCAGCGACCCAGACCCCGTCGCCGCCCCCTCGAACCGTCGACCTAGGAACAGGCGTGCACTCGGAAGCACCTCCCCCACACCAGAGGGTCCCCTCCAGGGTGAACGAGCCCGGGAATATGTCGGTTCTCGCCGCGCTACTGAACGCGCTCGACCCACCTGAAGCGATCCACCCCGCGCTGGCAGAGCTGGTCGGAAATGCCGCTCGAGCGCTGCTGACTGATCATGTAGGCGGGACCGGTGCGTGACGTCATCCCTGCGCCGCAGTTGGGGACGTCCTAGCTGCAAGGCGCTAGAGCGCGGCCGACACATCCTCCGTCCCGTCGGCGCGGACCACGCGGCCGAGATCTTCGGCGATGGACGCATCGAGCGCGCCTGCGGCGATGACGTGTCATGAGCTCGGCAAGCGTACAAACGTTCCCTTCATCTAGATGCTCCATGCGGAAGCTCCCCTGATCGATCGACAGTCCGGCACTGACACCGGTGCAACGCGACGTCACCCTTGTCGACGTGATCCGAGCGCAGCGCCAGGAGCCTGACGGGTCGGAGAAATTCTCGAGCAAGATCGCCGGGCGCATGCTGATCACATGGCGGCGGGTGGTGTCGGTGGTAGGTCCGGCAAGTCGAACACGGCCGAGCGCGGCCACATCTGCCTCGGCATGCGCATCCGAAGCGAAATCCGGCCGTTCGACGCAGTATCGAGTAGGTCGGCGGCATGCGCGAGGACATGCTCGGCATAGGCGGGGTGCACCCAATGCGGACCGGAGAACGCGGCGATCAGATCCTGAAGCGCCTGGATGGTCTCTTGCTGACTTTCGTCCCGCGGGGGCATGGTGGCTCGACTCGATAGTGGGAAGCTCTCCTGGTCGAGCGGTGACATCTGGGCTGACGAAGAGAGTCTGTGCACCTCCGCGAAGCGGTCGGCACCCGCCACGGTACGCCACGGGATCCGGCGGGCGGGGATTCGGACGCCGACGCAGGCAGAGCCTGTCCCGATGCGGGCTGGGCAGACAAGTCGTGCTGCTTTCTCAGATAGCGTGGTGTCGTGCCGAAGTCGTTGTCGATGAATGAGATCCGTGTTCGAGCCGCCCAGTTTTGCCGTGACTGGCAGGGCGAGCCGGGGGACGAGCGCCAGCAGGCGCAATCGTTTGTGCGGGATCTACTCGGCGTGTACGGGATCACCCAGACCCGCGCGGCCTTCTACGAGAAGCGGGTGAAGCGATCTTCGACAGGTTCTCGGGGCTACATCGACGCCCTGATCCCTGGCCTCGCCCTGATTGAGATGAAGTCCTCGGGCAGGGATCTCGCCGCGGCCGAGCAGCAGGCGCTCGACTACATTGACGATCTCTCAGATCCCGAAATGCCGCGATGGGTGCTCACGAGCGACTTTCATAGATTCCGCCTACTCGACCTTCACGCCGACAGCACCACACCGCCCCTCGAGTTCACGCTGTCTCAGCTACGTGACGAGGCGGCCGCTCTGGCCTTCTTTGCCGGGTACGGTGAGCGCGTTTTCGGCTCGAAGGCGCAGGAGGCGGCGTCGATCAAGGCTGCGAAGCTGATGGCCTCGCTCTACGAGGCGCTCGAGGGATCCGGGTATGATGATCACGAAGCATCGGTTTTCCTTGTCCGCACCCTCTTCGCGCTCTACGCCGACGACGCCGGCGTGTGGGATCGAGATCTCTTCCTTGAATTCCTCGAAACCCGGACAGCGAAGGACGGCTCCGACCTGGGTCCCCAGCTGTCTTTGCTCTACCAGGTCATGGGACGCGATCTTTCGCGCCGACAGTCGAACCTCGACGAGCTAATCGCTCGGTTCCCCTACGTGAACGGAGGAGTGTTCGAGGAGCCGCTCTCGATCCCCGCTTTCGACACCGCGATGCGCGATCGCCTCGTAGAGGCGGCCATGTTCAACTGGTCTGCGATCTCCCCGGCAATCTTCGGCAGCCTCTTCCAGGCGGTCAAGGATAAGGCCGCGCGTCGCGAGCTTGGCGAGCACTACACGACTGAGACCAACATCATGAAGGTCATCGGGCCGATGTTTCTTGACGAGCTTCGACAGCGTTTTACCGATAATTTTCACGACGCGCTCGCCTTGAAGAAGCTACGCACCTACATGGGCGAGATGCGGTTCCTAGACCCGGCGTGCGGCTGCGGAAATTTCCTCGTCGTCGGTTACCGACAGATGCGCGCCCTTGACTTGGAGGTGCTGGTACGCATCCAGGAGCTGACTGGCGAGACCTCTCGCACGATGTTCTTCACGGAGGAACATCTCGCTGTCAGGCTCACCAGCTTCCACGGCATCGAGCTCGAAGAATGGCCCGCGCAGATTGCGGCCACCGCGCTGCACCTGGTGGAGCACCAGGCGAATCAGGCGATGGAACTGGCGCTCGGCGACGCGCCGGATCCGCTGCCGCTGGATAAGATCCGGAGCATCCAGGTCGGCAACGCTCTTCGGATCGACTGGGTCGACGTTGTCGAGCCCAGCGACCGCCTTTACGTCATGGGTAACCCGCCTTTCCTCGGCCACGCGACCCGCTCTCTCGAGCAGGCGCAGGAGCTCCGCGACGTGTGGCGCCGCACGGACATCGGCCGACTCGACTACGTCACAGGCTGGTACGCGAAATCCCTCGAGCTGTTCAGCCGACCCGGCTACGCCGGCGAGTTCGCCTTCGTGTCTACGAACTCGATCGCTCAAGGTGAGCCGGTGCCGGCCCTGTTCGGGCCCGTCTTCGCCGCGGGCTGGCGGGTCAAGTTCGCGCATCGCACATTCGCTTGGACGAGCGAAGCGCCCGGCGCCGCAGCGGTGCACTGCTCCGTCATCGGTTTTGACCGGGCACCGAAAAAGCGGGCCCGCCTGTTCGACTATTCCGGCAACGTCAGGGGCGCACCCGTAGAACTTCCCGTCGTTGGTCAGCTAAACGGATACCTGGTGGACGGACCCAACGCGCTCGTCGAGCAGCGCCGCACACCCCTCGCGCCGCAGCTCCCGCCGATGGTCTTCGGCAACATGGCCCGCGACGACGGTAACCTTCTCGTCGAGCCAGAGGACTATGACGACGTCGCAGCTGACTCCGTCATCGCGAAGTACCTCCGACCGTTCGTCGGCGCCCGCCAACTCATCCACAGCGAACCGCGGTGGTGCCTCTGGCTTGTGGATCTTGACCCCAGCGACATCGCGCAATCGCCCGAGCTCCGTCGGCGCCTCGATGCAGTCCGACAGTTCCGCGCGGCATCCTCCGCCGAGTCGACCAGGCAGATGGCGGAGACACCGCATCTTTTCGGTCAACGCTCACAACCTGACACGCCATACGTATGTGTGCCGCGGCATGCCAGCGAGACCCGCCGCTACTTTCCAACTGCCCTCTTCGACCCAGACGTGATCTGCGGCGATGCGAACTTCAAGGCCGACGATCCGGATGGCATCGCGTTCGCAGCCATTTCCTCCTCGGCGTTCATCGCCTGGCAGCGCGCAGTGGGTGGACGCATCAAATCGGACCTGAGATTCTCGAACACACTCACATGGAACACTTTTCCCCTTCCTCTCCTCGCTGATCGGCAGCGCACCGCGATTATTGCCGGCGGGCAGGCCGTACTCGATGCGCGAGCGCTGCACCCGGAGCGGTCGCTGGCGGACCACTACAACCCGCTTGCGATGGCCCCGGAACTGCTGCGGGCACATCACGAGCTCGACGCCGCCATGGATAAGGCCCTCGGGCTTAGAGGCGCGGTCACAGACGATAGTCGTCTCCGAGCACTGTTCGGGAGCTACACAAAGCTCGTCGCCGAGAACAAGCTAGCAATGCCGTCCCCACCGACACGTCGCCGTGCGGCTAAGAGTGGGGCACCGGCATGACAGGCGCGGCTCAACACTGGCCATATCCAACTCGCACAGTACGCGGCAGCGCACAGGTCGATAGCGACGGTGAAAACCAAACGTGCGCCTGCGGTAACGACTCGCACAGCGAGGACTGGCGTAGCGCCGACCGAACGGGCCGACTCTCATTCGACGCGGCCGGGTCGTCTGATCCCGCAGAGTTCGCAGTATGTCCTGTATGCGGCCGGGTGTACAGCAACGCAGAACTTTTTGACTCAAACGAGGAGGGGGTGCCTGCAACGGCACGCTACGACATTCACTCGAGACCGTTCAAGACCGCACTCGCACAGTACGACCGTGAGGCGTACGAAGCACCCGGCAGCAAGACGGTAAAGATGCCAGTTTGGTCCGAAGACTCGTACTATCAGGTGGCTGTACACCCCCAAGATTCCAGCGTAGGAAGGGTCGGCATCGTTCTGGAGGCTATCGGGGCAGCAGCATATCTTGCCTCTGACTACGAGCGCGTCGATGTCGCGGTCGCTTACGCCTCAGCGGAAGGCGTTCGCCTGCTCGACGAAAGACTGTCGGGCCCGAACTGGAGCGGTGCCCGCAAACGATTCCTCGTGAGCTTGGACTTCGGATTTACTCAGCCGAGCGCTCTCGTCCGTCTGAGTGAACTCAGCAATGCGGAGGTTAGGATTCCCAACGGGCGGGCGGTACTCGCCTCAGCCACGCTACGACCGCCTTCGGCGTTTCACGCGAAGGTATTCCTCTTCGGACTCGACGAGCTGCCCTACTTGCGCGCCTTGGTCGTCGGGTCGGCTAACTTGACAGCGAGTGCTCTCACCACCGGCGCCGAAGTCGTTACGACACATAGCTGGAGTCAGCGCGGGTTCCCCCCAGCTGCGTGGAGTCACCTCAAGAAGGCGCAGCCCGTCCTCGACTGGTTCGAGGACGCATGGAAAGCCGCGGATCTGCTGGAAGATGTGCTTGACGAGTATCGAATCCGTCACCGAGCTTTGCCCAAACCAGCGCGCCTACGGGAAGACAGGACCCAAGCAACCCGTCGCTACCTCGCTTCACTTGAGAGTCACGAGATTAATGGCGATCTTCCGGTGCAGCTGGCGGCCGCGAAGGAACTTTGGGTTGATGCGTCCTCCGTGATCGGTAACCGAAAGAATCAACCGGGCACACAGCTAAATACCCCTAAAGGCACGCGAGTCTTCTTCGGGATTGACGCGGAGAAGGTTCCCGAGAAAACGACCTTCGAACCCATAGACATCCGCATCGCTGGGCATGACTACGTGGAGCGCACTATCCGCTTCAATACGAACGGCATGGATGTTATCAATCTGCCGATCCCATGGCAGTACGGGGTGGACACCTACAAGGGAGCGCTCCTCGTTTTTACTCGCGAGATGCCAGATACCGCTGGCCGACGTCGGTTCACCTTGACCGTCACGAACGCGTCAGACATCGACGACCGCATAGCGTCCGCAACGAACAGCATCGAGCTGAGCATGAAGGGTGGCAGACGGTACGGTCTGCTTTTCTAAATCGTCCGCCCATCGGATCCCGATTGCGTCAGTGAGCGTTGCGCTCAGATGCAGATGAAGGGCGCCCGGGTCGTTGCCGAGCGAGCTGTGAAGAATCGCGGCCGCTTCTAATTGGGGCGGCGCCGGCCTCTGCCTATCCCCCGGGCGGTTGGAGTGCGCTCAGTGGATAGGTGAAGCGGCGATGAATGGCCGGAGCCTCGCATCATCTCTGGGCGACCGCCCGAGCTTGTGGCTCTCGTGCACCAATCGACCGGTTTCGTCGGCACCGGCCTCGGCCTGGGGTGGCTCTCGAGAACGCACAACCCGAGCGAGTGTCGAGGCTGTCGGAGGTGCCCGCTACCGTTCGACCATGGAACTGGATCACCTGAAACCGCACGACTTCCGTCGCCTCGGTCTTCTAGGGCGTGTTATCGAGCTCACCGACGCCAAGGAGCAAGCGTCGAGTCGGACGTTAACGGAGAGCGAAGATGCTTCTGTTGAACGCCAAACCGTCACCGCGGACGCGTCGGCTCTCGAAGAAGAGGGTCTGCTGAACCTCGATCGACGGTTCGGGGGAGCGTGGCTTGCCCGGCCGACGCAGGCAGGCCGCGATGCGTGGGCGGAGTTGAGCCAAAGCCGCAACGATCGGGCGAAGCGCACCCGTCAACTCCGCAACGACTACCTCGGCTGGATTCACAGCACGCGCAGCAGCGGATCAGCTGTCAGTGATGACTTCCTGCTCTCCGGCCCTTCCTACTTGGGCGTCCCCTACTTAGAGGACGAGTTCCTCGAAGCCGGAGCGTGGCTCAGGGACCGGAACTTCATCGCGGGCGAGGGAGCATGGGGGCGGAAAAGCCCCCTCTTCCCCTCGTTAACCGCGAAAGGGGAGGACTACGTGGAAAACGACCGCGATGTTCATAGTGAGGCGACCGAAGGGGACGGTGGGACGTCCTACGCATTCCACGGTCCCACTCAGTTCGCTACCGGCAGCCGCCACTTCACTCAGACGCAGAACATCGGAGACGTTAAGAACGGCGTCGAGGAAATCGCGCGCGCGCTGTACCAGCTCTCACAGCTGAGCACTGGGCAGCAAGAAGCCGAGTTGACGGCTGCGGCCGTCCAGCTCGAGGAAGAAGTTGCGGGACAGGCTCGCCCTCATCGGCTACGGACGATTGCGGAGGGCGTGCAGCGCATTCTGGTCGGCGGGGCCGGCGGAGCGCTCGGAGCGTTCACCTCCAAGCAGGTCGCCGAGTTTCTCGAGTCTCTTCCGCTCTCATGACCGCGAAAGTCAGGCCAACTCAGAGAGATAGACGCCCGGTGATGACCGATGCAGCGACGTCGACCAGCACGTCGCTTCCAGCCCCGCATGAACGCGATGATGCCTGAGCGCGGTCCGGCGCACTTGCACGCCGCGGGGATGCGCGACGTCGACGATGTCTCCGAACTCTCGCTGGAAACGTTCGGCGAAAAGGACGGAGCGAACCGTCTGGAGGTAGCGCACTCGGTCGCCAACTGGCGGGAGAGGCGATCACCACGGATCGTCGCGCGAGGTGACGACGGTCATTTCATGGGTTACGCCATCGTGAACCCCAATCGCGGTGGTGACTTCTGGCGCACCGACGGACAGGTGGCGATCCTCACGCACGTGGCAGTTGCGGCCGAGTTCCAAGGTGATGGTGTCGGATCGGCACTCCTTGAACGGGCCGTGAGGACGGCGCGGATGCTTGGCTGGGCTCGGTTGATGGCCCAAATCCCGTCCGGCCTGGTGAGCTGGTACAGGTCGCGCGGCTGGATAGTGCAGCCGGAGCGCGAGCTGCTCGCGTGGGTGGAACCGTGGGTCGAGAGCGACGACCACTGGCACCCGGAGCTACCAAGCCGCGCGTTCTCGCCTGTTCTGTACCTCGAGCACTGTGACGACTACCCCCATGTCGCCACCCTGCAACTACGAGAGGAACCTCCGATCCTCGAGGTCTCCTTCCCCGCTGGTCGTGACAGCGAGACCACCGAAGCCCTACTCGGCCAGGCGATCGCAACGGCCCTGCTTGAACGTCTCTCCCTGGCCCGCAGGTTGCCCCCTGCTCTGGTTGAGACGCTTGCGGAAACGCCGGGTCTACCCTCATCCTGTCGACGAATGCTTCTTGCCGAGTTGGCCGTTCCGGCCATCGGCCGGAACAGTAGCCGATAGACCGATCCTCCCTGCTCGTATCTTCGTCGGCATCGACGTCACTTCCTCGCTGGTACGGTCGATCCACTACCAGGGAGACACCGGATGACAGCGTTGAGTGGACCGACACAACAGGCACTCGCTCGCCTGCTCGATGCGGAAGTCACTCATAGCGTCATCGACAGCCTGTTCCAGCGCTTTCAGGTCGATCCCCTGCCGACGGCTGACGGAATTCCGACCAAGCTGAAGAAGGCCACACACCTCACCCGCGAGCTCGCGAAGCGCCCCGAGGAGCGCTTGAGCTTGATGAAGCTGATCGAGTACGTCGGATCTGACTCATCGGGCATGCCTCGGACCTTCCGGCGCGGAGACCCGGCTGCCACGGATCTGTACGAGAATCTCGACCACGACCTTGAGGCAGCTCCACCTGGTCAGCAGCCGGTGGCAAGGAGTCCCAAGCCGGAGCGTCAATTCAAGAGACCGGGAACAACTGCCCCGATGCCGACCGAAGCGACGACACGTCTACCCAAACGCGCCGTCTTCGTGGTCCGTGGTCGAGACAGTAACGCCTACGAAGCTCTCGAGTCTCTGCTACTCGCGCTGGACCTGCGGATCGTCACCTGGGACGACGCTGTTCGCGCATGCGGCGGGGGCACTCCGCACACTCTTGACGTCGTCCGCGCGGGAATCAACCTGGCGACGGCGGTCGTTGTTCTGATGACGGCGGATGATCTCGGCCAGGTCAAGCCGGACTTCTACCAGGCAACCGATGACCCCCGCGAAGCGAACCTGAGTGGGCAGGCCCGGCAGAACGTTGTCTTCGAAGCCGGCTGGGCCATGGCCCTGGATCAAGACCACGTCGTCCTGGTGCGCGTCGGTGATGTCCGGCCGCTGAGCGACATCGACGGGTTGAACTACGTGAGCCTGTCTGGTGATCTCTCCAGTCGTCGCCAGCTCATCGGTCGACTCAGGAACTGCGAGCTCGCGGTCGACGACAGCGGGGAGCGATGGCGTACTGCCGGCACGTTCCCTGGGCAGGAGTAGATCATCTTCACGTTTCCTGTTCCGCTGTTGTTAGGGCCACCCGCAGGCCTGCTTGTCGCGGTTCTGATGGGTGCACTGTCGGGGTCCCTGTCTTGGCCACTGGAGATCGCCGGCCCTTCGTGGCTTGCTCGGCGGCATGGCCTACAGCGCGCTTCAAAGCCGTTCGCGCGATTAGGCCTGCGCCGTCCTCACACTGGCGCCGTGGTCTTCTCCGGCGTGGTGGCGGTGTCCGGGAGCAGCGCGATCTCGAACAGGCGGGCGACTCGTCGACGTTCGTCTGATGTGCCAGGGACGAGGAACGCGCACGCGCAGTAGACGGCGCCGTTGACGGCGAGGGCGATGACGCCTGAGGTGCGTCCGCCCGCCCACGGGATGCTGACCGGGTAGATCAGTTGGAGGATGCTCGCGGTGATCACGCCGAGCGCTGCGCTGAGGGCGTTGCCGCGTTGCCAGATGACGCCGAGGAGCAGCGCTGGGGCGAGTTGGCGGATGGCTTGGTAGGACACCTGGGCGAGGGCGACGAGTCCGACTGTTCCGATGGTGGTGCTCGCTGCTGCGGCGACGAGGATGGTGACTCCGAAGACGGCGATCTTCGCGGAGCGGGCGTCGCGGAGGGGGCTCTGCTTGGTATAGGCGAAGATGTCGTTGGCTGTCTGGGTGCCGAGGGCTTGCAGGTTCGCGCCGACGTTGCCCACGGTGGCGCCGAGGACGCAGAGGCCGGCCAGGGCGACGGTGGCCACTCCTCCGGTGCCGGCGACCATGAACCAGACGTCGTCGGGTCGTTCGCTGACTTCGAGGATGCTCGAGGCAAGGAGCGCGAGGAGGCTGAGGGCGAATCCGAAGACCAGGAGGATCGGAGCGGCCTGCGCTCCTGAGCGGTGGATGGCGGTGACGCTGCGCGCGATGAACAGGCGGACGAAGATGTCGGGCCAGCACCAGCCGCCGATGGCACCGGGGAAGATGAGGGACATCAAGTAGAGGGGTCCGAGGTCGCTGCCATCTCGCGATCGCTCTGAGTCTCACCTGGTCGCCGGCCAGCGTCCTCATCGCAGCCGGCCGCGAAGACGACGCGCTCGAGCACGACCGACGTCGAGCCCTGCTGCGCGACTCGACCGCGCACACCTTCGCCCCCTAGCGGGCGACGGCAGTGGGAATCGTGACCTGTCCGGCGGCGGCCCAAGTTGTGCGGATGTCTGACCAGTAGTTGCGCTGGTCCTCGAGCTGCGCGCGCTCGGCGTGCAGCCGGTCGATGCGGCGGGCGAGCATCCCGGGGGGCGCAGTGATGTCCGGGGGCGTGGGCGGCGACGTCGGCGCCGGCTCAGACGGCGTGCTCGCACGTGAGCCTGAGCGGCCCCGCTCATCGAGCAGCGCCGGTCGAGAAGTCAGGCTCTGCCCGGTTCGTCCAGCGCGTCCAGATCACGGAGCGCCTCCCGCGCACGCGCCAGCCGCGCCTCCTCCGGCTCGTCCCACCACGCAGGTCCGCGCTCGCCGAGCCCGTGCTTCGCGAGCCCCACCCGAACGCGCGCAGACGCGACCGCGTCCTCATCCCCTGCGCGCTTCCCCGACCGCACTCCCGAGCGCCCCCTCCCCAGATGCGAGGTCAGCGCCGCGACGAGGTCAGAAGGGAGGATCGGATCCGTGCGTCGCCAGCGGCGCCCGCCGACGACCAGCCAGCGCTCGTCCTCCTCGTCAGCCACTCCCGCCTCAACCCTCGAGCACAGCTCAGCGCCGCGAGACCAGACCCGAAAGCGCGGCGAACGCCCGCTCCGGACCGGTCGTGCCGGTGAGCTCCTCCGCCAGCGCGTCGAGCCGCTCCCTCGCCGGTCCGCCCAGCGCGAGCATCCGCGCGGCCGCCTCGGCAAGAGCCGACACAGGCGCCACGTTGGGGTCGAGCACCTCCGCGACCCCCGCATCCTCCAGCGCCGCCGCCCCGGCGAACTGATCCGTCGAGAACGGCAGCACCACCAGCGGCACCCCCGCGGTCATCGACTCCGTGACGCTGTTGTTCCCGCCGTGCGTCACAGCGAGCGCGGCGCGGCCCAGCAGCGTCACCTGCGGGAGGAAGCCGCGGACGAGCCACGACGACGGGACGTCGCCGAGGGCCGCGCGGTCCGTCGCTCCGGAGGCGAGGGCGACCCGCACCGGGCGGCCGTCGACCGAGACCGTGGCGAGGGCGGCGGCGACGCGGGCGAGCACGTCGTCGCGCACCGAGAGGAAGCTGCCGAAGCTGACGTAGACGACCGGGTCGTCCGAGGCGGCCAGCCACTCCTCGACCTCCGCGTCGACGGGCTCGGAGCGGACCGCCGAGCCCAGGAACGCGTGCGGCGGCAGCTGGGCGGTGCGGGCCGGGTCGTGCAGCTCGCCGGGGTAGTTCAGCAGCAGCACGTCGCCGGACTCGGCGAACGCGTCCTGGCTGGCGGGGGCGGCGGAGTCGAGCGAGGCGAGGGCGGCGTTCCACTCGGCGGTGAACGAGTCGCGGACCTCGTCGCAGAGGGCGCGCAGGGCGGCCAGGTCGTCCGGGTCCGGGGCGAAGGCGTCGGGCCAGACGGGTGGGAAGCCGTAGACCTCGCCGGGCACCGTGAGGGCGCTGGGGTGCCCGAGCACGACGTCGCCGTAGGGCACGCCGAGCGCGCGCAGGGCGACGCGGGCGGTGAAGGCGAGGTGGTCCACGACGATCGCATCGGGCTGCACCTCGTCGAGGATCTCGCGCAGCCGGGCCGCGACTCCGGCCGGGTCCCACAGCAGGTCGGTCAGCCGCTCGCGCGCCTGGTAGGCGAGGGTCGGGACCATGCCCCGGCGGGTCGCCGCGAAGAAGCCGCGGAGCGACTCCCCCTCGTCGGGAGCCTGCTCCTCGGCCCGGATCGTGCCGGGGTTCGAGCCGCGGCCGAGCCGCAGCGCTGTGTGCTCGAAGCCGAAGTCGTCGACGATGGCGCGGGTCGCGTCGCCCGTGGCCACCACTACGCGCTCGCCGGCCGCGCGCCAGGCGGTACCGAGCGTCGCGAGCGGGAGCAGGTGGGAGGCGTAGTCGGGGCTGACGATCAGCAGGGTCATGACGCTCCGAGCACGAGGTCCGAGCGCAGCGGCCGCTCCTGGTCGGCGGTCGCGTGCGCGTAGACGCCGGCGAGGGCGCGCGCCATGGCCTCGATCGTGTACCGCTCGGCGACCATCGCGCGGCCGCGCTCGGCGGCGTGCTCGGCGAGGGGGCCCGCGGCGAGCTCGAGGGCCGACGTCGCGGCTCCGGCGAGCGCCGTCGCGTCCGCGGTGTCGATCAGGAAGCCGGTCACGCCGTCCTCGACGTAGGTCACCGGGCCGCCGGTCGCGGGGGCGACCACGACGAGGCCCGCGGCGAGCGCCTCGAGCAGGGCGATGCCGAACTCCTCCTTGACGCTCGCGCAGACGTACGCACCTCCGGGGGCGGCGAGCCCGGGGCGGCCGTGCCGCACCGCGCCGAGCCAGCGCGCCACGGTGCCGTTCGGGCGGTGACCGGCGAGCAGCAGTCCGTCCTCCGCGCCTCCCGCGGCGCGGATGCGGTCGAGCTGCTCGCGCTCGTCGGGGCTCGGGTCGGCGAGGTCGCCGCCCACGAGCACGAGGTTCGCGCGGCTCCTCAGGGCCGAGTCGCCCGCCCACGCCTCGGCGAGCGCCGCCATGCCCTTCACCCGGTGCAGCCGGCCGACGCTGAGCAGCAGGGGCAGGTCGCGCCGGTCGTGGGGCAGGGCCGCGAGCAGGTCGTCCAGGGCCGAGAGGTCGTCGCCGACGTCGATCGCGACCTCCTCCCCTGCCGCGGAGGCGCGGGCGGCCTGCTCGCCGCGCTCCACCAGGCGCACGTCGATTCCCTCCGGGACGATCGTGTGCCGCTCCGGATGCGCGGTGATGTCGATCCCGATCAGCTCGCGCATGCTCTGCGCCAGGTCGGCGCGGGGGAAGAGCACGGTGTGCGCGGCGTCGGCGGCGAGGCGCTGCACGAGTCGCACGCGGAACCAGAAGTGCTCGGCGGAGTCGCGGTCGCCGAAGTCGGCGCGCGAGAGGGTCCCCGCGGCGTCGAGGCCGGCGATGAGGGCGTGCGGGTCGGGAGCGACGGTGAAGACGACCGGGATCTCGAGCTCGCGGGCGACTGCGGCGGCGGCGAGCGACCCGACGTCGGCCATGCGCAGGTGCAGCACGTCGACCCGGCCCGCCGCGCGCAAAATGCGGCGGATGCCGCGCTCGGCGGCGATCCGGCGGGGCCAGGCCTCGGGCATCGGGACGGCCGGGCCTGCGAAGGGCACCGGAGCGAACCCGTGGCCGGCCGAGGGCAGGTCGGCGAGAGCGCGCTCCGCCTCCGCGGGAGTGCCGCGCGAGAGGGTCAGGACGCGCTCGATCCCGTCCTCTCCCCCGAGGGCGTCGCCGAGGCGGACGAGCAGCGTGGCGATGCCACCGTTGTCGCCGGCGCCGACCCGGGTCAGGGTGCCGTCGATGTCGGCGTGCAGGAAGAGCTGCGCGACCGTGGGGCCGGCGTCTGCGACCGGAGCCGGTGCGTGGTCGAGCAGGGCGACGCGGGCGATCGAGCCCAGCGGTCCCTCCACGGCGACGAGGCGCGAGAGCAGCAGCTCGGCGTCGTCCGAGCGGCGCTCGCCCAGCGCGTCGATCGCGGCGGCCCGGGCGTCGAACCCCTCCGCCTCGTCGGCGGCGAGCTCGAGCAGGGTGCGCTCGGCGATCGGGCCCGGCACCAGGCCGAGCGTCTCGACGAACCGGGAGCGGGCGCCGGGATCGCGCTCGCCGATCAGGGCTCCCTCGAGGGCGAGCGAGAGCGGCTCCGGAGTCGAGGAGCCCCAGAGCAGCAGCGTGCGCTGCGCGAGCATGCCGACGAATCCGCCCGCACCGACCATCCGCAGGAGCGGGCCGATCGCGCTCGGCCTGGGCAGCCGACCGCCGAACGCCCAGGCGGCGTGCTCGCGGATGAAGGCCCGCTCGTCGGCGAGCAGGCGGAGGAGGGCGAGGTCCGCCTCCTCGTCGAAGACCTGCGCCAGGGAGTGCACGGCGGCGATGGCGGTCAGCTGGTCCGACGGATCGAGGGCGGCGCGGGTGAGCAGGCGCACGGCGCGTCCGCCTCCGTCGCTCACGGCCGCGATGGTGAGCTCGTCAGCGGCGCGGACGGCCTCGAGCAGGGTCGGTGCGCCGCGCACGGCATCGAGAACGGTCTGGGTGGCCACGGTTCACCTGGTCTCGTCGGTACGGATGGAGCAGCGCGCCCACTCCGGGAGTCCTTCGGAGCCGTCGGGCTCCCGGGATCGCGGCGTCGGCGGACCGAGTACGAGCATGCCGCGCCGGGTCCTGGGATTTCACCACTTGCGCAGACCCCCACGATGTGCGCACTGTCAAGGGGGTACCGGCTCCGATCCGCATCCTCCACGCGCGCGAGCCTGCTCAGGAGCGCGAAGTCCACTCCAGCAGTCGCCCGAGCGGCCACGTCGTCACGATGCGCTCCTCGGGGACGCCGA
Organism: Rathayibacter sp. Leaf299; assembly: GCF_001423055.1. Lineage (NCBI taxonomy): Bacteria > Bacillati > Actinomycetota > Actinomycetes > Micrococcales > Microbacteriaceae > Rathayibacter > Rathayibacter sp. Leaf299. The sequence goes on along the minus strand of NZ_LMNT01000002.1, from coordinate 75,642 downwards.
GCCGCTCCGCGCGCTCGGCCCCGTAGTCGAGGAGTCCGAGCTGCCCCGGAGCGTGCGCGTCGCTGTCGATCGAGAACAGGCAGCCCGCCTCGATCGCCAGGGCGATGAGCTCGTCCGGCGGATCCTCCCGCTCGGGGCGGGAGTTGATCTCGACGGCGGTCCCGTGATCGGCGCAGGCCCGGAAGACGGCCCCCGCATCGAACTCCGACGGCGGCCGCGTGCCGCGCTCCCCGCTCACCAGTCGCCCGGTCACGTGCCCGAGCACGTCGGTCCGCGGATCGGAGGCGGCGGCGACCAGTCGCGCGGTCATCTCGCGTCGCGGAGTCCGCAGCTTCGAGTGGGCGCTCGCCACGACCACGTCGAGCCGGTCGAGGAGCTCGGGCGTCTGATCGAGCGAGCCGTCCTCGAGCACGTCCACCTCGATCCCGCTGAGCAGCCGGAGCGAGCCCGTCTCGAGGGTCGCCAGGTGCGCGAGCTGCTCCTCGAGCCGCTCCGCACTCAGACCGTGCGCCACGCGCAGGCGCGGCGAGTGGTCGGTGAGAGCGAGGTACTCGTGACCCAGCGCGCGAGCGGCGTCCGCCATCGCGGCGATCGGAGTCGCTCCGTCCGACCACTCGCTGTGGCTGTGCAGATCGCCGCGCAGCCGGGCGCGGAGAGCGCTCGTGGGCAGGGGGCTGCTGCCGCGCAGGTCGGCCAGGTAGTCCGGCACCCGCCCGTCGCGGGCCTGGCTGATCACGGTGAAGGTCGTGTCGCCGATGCCCGCGGCGCGGCGCACGGCACCGAGATCCTCGCGCTCCGCCGCAGGCAGGCCCTCGAGCACCGCGATCGCCTTGCGGAACGCCTTCGCACGGTACTTCGACGCGCGCTCCCGCTCGAGCAGCGTCGCGATCTCCTGCAGCGCCGCGATCGGATCCATGACCCCGGTCTACCAGACACCGGAGCCGCCGCTCACCCCCTCCGCTCCACGAGCGCCTGCAGGGCGTCACGGACGAACCGCGCGCCCTCGACGCCTCCGTAGTGGACCGCGAAGCGCTCGTCGGCGACGTACATCCCGCCGAGCCCGAGCAGGTACTCGTCGCTCGGCCCGCCGTCGGCGCCGCGCGGAGTGCCGGGGATCCCGGCCAGCCATGCGCGGTGCCGCTCGGCGAGGGCGAGCGCCCGGGCGCCGGAGGGATCCGCTCCGCTCGAGGCGGCGGCGATCCAGTCGGCCGCGAGGTCCTCCTGCGCGAGCGTCCACCGCTCCTTCTCCTCCGCGCTCATCGACCGCCACCAGCGGTCGCCCTCGGCGTACGCCGGCGCACCCCAGCGGCGCTCGACCTCCTCGCGGTGCTCCGCGTGGTCGAAACCGTCGAACATCTCCTCGGCCATCGGCCCGTTCCCTTCTCTCATGGTCGTGATGGTGCGACGGACGGCCGCGATCCGGCGGTCCAGGCGTTGCCGCTCCTCCTCGAGCACGTCGACGTGCCGTTCGAGCGCGGTGAGCGGCTCGGTGTCGCGGCGCAGGATCCGCCCGATCTCGGCGAGCCCGAGGCCGAGATCGCGCAGCAGCAGGATCCGCTGCAGCGTCACGAGCCCCGCGGCGTCGTAGTAGCGGGTGCCGCCGGCCCCCACCCGGCTGGGCGCGAGCAGGCCCACGGCTCCCCAGTGCCGGAGCGTCCGGCTCGTCGTCCCCGCGAGCCGCGCCACCTCCTGCACCGACCACTCCTGCTCCACGACGCCCTCCTCTCTCACCGCGATCCGTCGACAGGAGCGACCGTACGGCTTGACGCTGCGTCAACCGCAAGGCCCGCATTCGGCCGAGCCGGGAGCGACGAGCCTTCGGAATCGCTGAGCACTCTTGCCGCGTGCGCAAAACGCGATATATCGTGACTCTCACCACTCGCGATATATCGCGTCACACGCATCCGCTCCACTCCGGGGCGAGAAGAAGAAGGAGGACAGCATGTCGCTCGAGAAATGGCTCGTGCAGGCGGGCGAATCGAAGGTCATCGACCTCGATGTCGTCCGCTCCGTCAAGATCGCCCTGGTCGGAGGTCAGATCGACGTCATCGCGCACGACGAGCCGACCGCCCGTGTCGAGGTCCACAGCGTCGGCGGACGCCCGCTCAAGGTCTCGATGGACGGCGACCGCCTCGAGATCGACCACATCCAGCTGCGCTGGGACTCGATCGTCGAGGTCGTGAAGGGCCTCGGCCGTCGCGGCGACCGCGCCGACGTGAGCCTCCTGGTCCCCGGCGGTGTCGCGCTCAAGTTCGACACCGTCTCGGCCGACGGCCTCGTCTCGGGCCTGCACAGCGACGCCCGCGTCTCGACCGTCGGCGGCGACGTCGTGATCGACGGCCTGCACGGCGACATCGACGTGAACACCGTCCACGGCGAGCTCTCGGTGCGCAACCACACCGGGCGCGTCGCCGCGCACACCGTCTCGGGCGACGTCACCGCCGCCGGCGCCCTCACCCGCTTCACGGTGGACGGCGTCTCGGGCAGCGTCTTCGTCGACGCCGAGGGCACCCCCGACGAGATCCAGGCCAACACCGTCAGCGGCGACCTCACCGTCCGCATCGACGAGGGCCTCGGCGCGCGCTACCGCATCAACACCGTCTCGGGCACCCTGCAACTCGACGGCTCGGTTGTGCGCGGCACCTTCGGCCGCGGCTACACCTCGACCACGGGCTCCCTCGACTCGAAGTGGGTCGACATCGCCGCCAACTCGGTGACCGGCGACGTCGTCGTCGTGCGCCGCAGCACCGCGGGCGCCGGCGCCCCCGCCTCCGTCGGCGAGAGCGCCGGCTGGGGCTCGCCCGACGCCGGCTCGTCGACCGACGACCAGCGCCCGATGGACGGAGGCGCGCTGTGAGCCCCGTCTTCGCGCACGGACGCCTGCGCCTCTACCTGCTCAGCCTCCTCGCCGAGGCGCCCAAGCACGGCTACGAGCTGATCCAGGCCCTCAGTGACCGCTTCGGCGGCACCTACGCCCCGAGCGCAGGCACGGTCTACCCGCGCCTCGCGAAGCTCGAGGAGGAGGGGCTCGTCACCAAGGAGGCCGACGGCCGCAAGACCGTCTACTCGATCACCGACGAGGGCCGCGCCGAGCTCGCGAACCGCGCCACCGATCTGGGCGACATCGAGGACGAGCTGACGGATTCGGTCCGCCGTCTCGCCGACGAGGTCCGCCTGGGCGTCGCGGAGGCGATGAAGAGCCTCCGCGCCGACCTCGCCAGCGCGGCCCGCGACGCACGCGGGGATCGCGGCGACCGCACCCCCGAGCACTCGGCCGAGCAGCCCCCGCGCACGCAGGACGAGCCCGCCGCCGCGCCCGCTCAGGAGTCGACCCCCGCGCCGTCCGACGCGCGCACCGCCTCCCGCCTCGCCCTGCGCGACGCGGAGGTGCTGCTCACCGAGTTCCGCGACGAGCTGCGGGCCGAGCTCCGCACCGCCGCCTCGCAGGGCTCCGTCACGCCTGCCAGCGTGGACGCGCTGCGGTCGGCCCTCGAGCAGGCTCGCGCCTCCGTCCGCTCGACCCTGAACTGACACCGGGACGACCCGCAAGACACCGCTGAAGGGCGGGGAACCCGTGAGGGATCCCCGCCCTTCAGCACGTCTCAGTCGTCGAGCCGCGCCCGCTCGAGCGGATCCGGCGAGAAGCGTCCGCGCGGGATCCGCGAGCGCACGAGCATCCCGAGGCCGATCAGCGCGGCCGCCGAGCCCATCACGATGCCGCTCACGGCGTCGATCCGGCCTTGCGATTCCGCTTGCACCAGGCTCAGCAGCGCCGTCTGCGCGAGCACCAGCAGCACGAGGGCGGCCGCGATGTTCGCCAGGCGCGCGGCCTCGAGCAGCAGGGCCCGCTGCCGCCGGGCGGTGATCGTGCCCACGATCGCGAACGTCAGCTCGGTCAGCGCGATGACCGCCAGGGCGAGCGCGATCGGCTGCGGGAACGCCGCCTCGGGCGAGTCGTCGACGAACTCCCACGCGGAGGCCGCCGTGTAGAGCACCGCGCTGATCGCGATCATCCGCCCGATGATCCGGTAGAGGCGCCGCTGCACGGCGAAGTCGACCCGCACGCCGCGCCGGGAGTGGTGCGCCCGGAAGACGAGCACCCGCGAGACGGCGACCGCCGCCGTGACGACCACGTTCGCGAAGAGGAACAGCGACGGCGCCGCGACGGTGAGGGCGATCTTGCCGAGGACCACCAGCACGCTGATCGGCACGCCGAGCCCGATGAGCAGGACGCCGCGCTCGTAGGTGTCGGCGACGGTCGCGCGCAGGCGGTCGGCAGGAGTCGGCACGACGACCGCGGTCGTCTCGGGCAGTGCCTCCGAGCCCGTCATGCTCCTCCTCCGCGTCCGCACGCGCAGGACACCCCATTCTCCGCCCTCGAACGCGCCACTCGGCGCGCCTACTCCCGCCCCACCGCCAGCGCCTCCTCCTCGACGTCGAGGAATGCGAGCGCGCTCACCACGGCGGGCTCCTGGTACCGCCCCTCGGCGCGCGCCCGCAGCACCGCCTCCCGCTCGGCGGCGATCATCGCGCGCCGGAGCCGGTTGTACGAGTGGGTCAGCGGCTCCGAGTCCTCGGCCGCCGGCGGGTTCTCGAGCGCGTCCGCGAGGAACGTGGCGTTCCGCCGCAGCCGGTCGAGCACCCGCTCCTCCACTCCGTCCTGCGGCTCCTCGTCGAGCCGGGCCAGGCCGGCCGTCTGCGCCTCGGCGAGCAGCATCTGCTTCTCGACGTGCTCCTGCATGTCGTTGGGCGGCGGCAGCTTCAGCACGCGGATGAGGCTCGGCAGCGCGAGCCCCTCGACGAGCGTGCCGGCCACCACCACGAAGGCGAGGAACTGCAGGAACTCCCGCTGCGGCGTCTCCTCGGGCAGGAGGAACGCGGCGGCCAGCGTGACGACGCCGCGGATCCCCGCGAACGAGACGCCGATCGCCGTTGGCCAGGTCCAGCCGCGTTGCTGCAACCGCCGGGGCCCGTGCCGGTAGAGCACGGTCGTCATGATCATCCAGAGCACGCGGCTGCCGATCAGCGTCGCGAGCAGGGCCGCGCTGATGCCCACGGTCTGCCAGAGCCCGATCCCGGAGTCGGCGGTCGCCTCGACGACCGACGCGAGACTCAGCCCGATGAAGAGGAACACCGCGTTCTCGAGCAGGAACTGGATCGTGCGCCAGTTCAGCGACTCCGCGATGCGCGCCTGCGCCGACTGGATCACCGGCGCCCGGAAGCCCAGGTAGAGCCCGGCGACCACGACCGCGAGCACCCCCGAGCCGTGCAGCAGCTGCGCCGGGATGAAGGCGAGGTACGGAGTCACGAGCGACAGGCTCGTGTCGAGCACCGAGGACTGCACCTGCTTGCGCACGGCCCCCAGCACCACGGCGACGACGATGCCCACGCCTCCGCCGACGACCACGGCGAGCACGAAGTCGAGGGCGACGCCGCCCGGAGTCACGGTGCTGGCCAGAGCCAGGATCGACGCGTTCAGCGCGACGAGCGCGGTGGCGTCGTTGAGCAGGCTCTCGCCCTCGAGCACCGTGAGCATCCGGCGCGGCAGGCGGAGCCGTCCGGCGATCGCGGTGACCGCCACCGCGTCGGTCGGAGCGACGATCGCCCCGAACGCGAGGGCCGCGGCGATCGAGATCGCGGGCACGACCGCCCAGGCCACCGCGCCCACCACGAGCACCGTGAACACGACCAGGCCGACCGAGAGCAGCAGGATGCTGTCGCCGCGCGCCCGGACGTCGAGCACGGAGGTGCGGATCGCCGCCGCGTAGAGCAGCGGCGGCAGGATCCCGAACAGCACCACGTCGGGCTCGACCACGACCTCGGGGATCCCGGGCACGAACGAGGCGAGCGCGCCCACCGCCACGAGGGCGACGGGCGCCGACCAGTTGACCCGGCCCGAGAGCCCGGTCACCAGCACGGTGACGACGACGAACGAGACGATCCAGACGATCGCGACGACCGGCTCCTCCACAGGACCCCTCCCCGGGGCGCGGACGGCGCGCCTCCGGGCACCATCATGGCGCGCGGAGCGGACCGGCGGAGGAGCGCCGGTGGATCAGCGGAGTCGCGCCGGCCGACCCGCCTCAGCGCTGCGCGTCGTGCACGTCGCGCGCCTTCATCACCCGCGCCGAGTCGACCGGGTTCATGCCGAGCACGATCTTGCCGCGCGAGTGCCGCTTCTCGAGGTCGTCGAACGCGTCCTGCACGAAGCCGTAGGGGTAGAAGCCCGAGACGAGCACGCGCAGCTTCTGCGCGGCGACGAGGCCGACCAGCTCGCCGAGGATCTCGGTGTCCTGCGCCGCCGTCTCGGCGTCGGGCCAGACGGCGCGGAGCTCGATCTCCTTGCGGTCGTCGCTCGAGTGGTACCGGCTGCCCTCGATGCCCAGCGACGCGGCGAGCTCGTCGTTGCCGCCGAAGTTGTCCAGGAACGCCGTGACGCCGCCCGGAGCGGCCTCGCGGATGCGGTCGGCGATGCCGTCGCCGTAGACGATCGGCTTCACTCCGATCTGGCGGAGGTAGTCGAAATTGCGCTCGCCGCAGGTGCCGATGACCGTCGCCCCGCGCAGCTTCGCGAGCTGGATCTCGAGACTGCCGACCCCGCCCGCCGCGGCCGAGACGACCACGGTGTCGCCCGCGGCGACGTGCACCGCCTCGAGTGCTCGCCACGCGGTCACACCGGCGAGGAACAGCGCGCCGCCGACCTCCCAGCTGACCGAGGCGGGCTTGGGCACGAGGTTCTCGCGCGGCACGACCACGTGGGTGGCGTGCGAGCCCACGAGCGCGTGGCCGACCACGTCGCTCTTGAGCTTGAGGTCGGTGACCCCCTCGCCCAGGCCCACGACCACGCCGGCGAGGTCGGTGCCCTGGCGCATCGGGAAGACGGCGGAGTGGTCGGAGTCGAAGCGGCCCTCGCGGATGAACGCCTCCATGTGGTTCACGCCCGCGGCGAGCACCTCGACGAGCACCTCGCCCCGGCCGGGCACCGGCCTCTCGACCTCCGCGACCTCGAGCACGTCGGTACCGCCGAAGCGGGAGTACTGGACCACACGGGCGGAGTCGGAGCGGAGACGGTTCATGGGCTCATCCTGTTCCTCCCCGCACGAGAACCGGTGACCCCCGAACGGGGACGTGCGCCTCGCGGCCGCCCGGATCGGCCGCGCGAATCCGTGAGGGCACGAATCATTCGTGTCACGACGAGTGGCAGGATGAGCGGGTGGAACCGGACCCGCTCGCCCTGCAGAACCAGGTGTGCTTCTCGCTCGCCGTCGCCGCGCGCACCGTCATCGGCCTCTACCGCCCGGTCCTGGAGCCGATGGGCCTCACGCATCCGCAGTATCTCGTCCTGCTCGCCCTCTGGGAGCGCAGCCCCCGCTCGCTCGGCGACCTCGGCGACGCGCTGCACCTCGAGCCCGCCACCCTCAGCCCCCTGGTGAAGCGGCTGGAGGCGAACGGCCACGTCACCCGGACCCGCAGCACCGAGGACGAGCGCCGCCTCGACGTCGCGCTCACCCCGTCCGGGGCGGCGCTGCGCGAGGAGGCACTGCAGGTGCCTCCTCAGATCGTCGAGCGCCTCGATCTGCCCCTCGACGACCTCGTCGCGATCCGCGACTCCCTCACCCGCCTCATCGGAGCGGCGTCCCGCCCCTGAGGCCTGCCCGACGCCCGCCTGGCCCCTGGCCGACGACTGTCGGAAAATCCCCGGTCACAGCGACGGATCAGCCCGCTCACGGCTGCACTCCCGACGGCTTGACTCGCCTTGCGCACGGAGTAATGTCGTCGCTCGTGACTAAAGAGGGCCCCGGGTCCGACGCGCTGGCCTCCGCCTCCGACGCCGGCGAACTGCGGACGGCGAAGCACTTCTTCATCGGGGAGCCCCTCTCGAGCGACAAGCTCGAGGGCCAGCTCCTCAAGAAGCGGCTCGCGCTCCCGATCTTCGCCAGCGACCCGCTCTCCTCCGTGGCCTACGCGCCGCAGGAGCTGCTGATGATCCTGCTGCTCGGCGGGCTCTCGTTCCTCACCTTCGCGCCGTGGGTCGCGGCCTGCGTGGTCGTCCTGCTGCTCGTCGTGGTGCTGAGCTACCGGCAGCTGATCCGCGCCTACCCCTCGGGCGGCGGCGACTACGAGGTCGCCCGCACCAACCTCGGCGAGACGGCCGGCCTCACCGTCGCCTCCGCGCTCCTGGTCGACTACGTGCTCACCGTGGCGGTCTCGGTCGCCTCGGGAGTCGACAACATCATCTCCGCGGTCCCCGAGCTCGCGCCGCTCCGGGTCGAGCTCGCGATCCTCTTCGTGGTGCTGCTCGCCGCGGTGAACCTCCGCGGCGTCTCGGAGTCGAGCAGAGCGTTCGCGATCCCGACGTACCTCTTCGTCGTCAGCGTCTTCGTCATGGTCGTCGTCGGCCTCGTCCGCACCCTGCTGGGCGACGCGCCGGTGGCGGAGTCGGCCGGCTACACCGTCCGCGCCGAGGAGCTCACCCAGGCCGCCGTGGTGCTCCTCCTGCTGCGCTCGTTCGCCAGCGGATGCGCGGCCCTCACCGGCGTCGAGGCGATCTCGAACGGCGTGCCCGCGTTCCGGGCCCCGAAGGTGAAGAACGCGCAGCGCACCCTCGTGGCGATGGGCTCCATCGCGATCGTGCTCTTCGTGGGACTCACCGCGCTCGCCCTCGTCTCGGACGTGCACTACGCCGAGGACGCGTGCCACCTCGTCGGCTTCGCGGGCTGCGAGGACACTCCGCAGCGCTCCGTGATCGCGCAGGTCGCCGCCGCGACCTTCGGCAACGGCTCGATCCTCTTCTTCGTGATCCAAGCGGCGACCGCGGCGGTCCTCCTGCTCGCGGCGAACACCGCCTTCAACGGCTTCCCGCTGCTGGGCTCCGTGCTCGCCCGCGACGGCTTCGCCCCGAAGTCGCTCAACACCCGCGGCGACCGCCTGATCTACTCCAACGGAGTGATCATCCTCGCGCTCGTCGCCGCGATCATCCTGCTCGTCTACCAGGCCTCGCTGACGAGCCTGGTGCAGCTGTACATCATCGGCGTCTTCGTCTCGTTCACCCTCGGGCAGACCGGCATGGTGAAGCACTGGATCCGGCTCATCAAGCAGGGCGAGGGCTCCCGCACCGTCTACACGAGCCTGGGCATCAACCTCTTCGGAGCGGCCCTGACCTTCGTCGTCCTCGTGATCGTCACGATCACCAAGTTCACGCACGGCGCCTGGCTCGTCTACCTGGTCATGCCGATCCTGGGCGTCCTGATGGCCGGCGTCTACCGCTACTACCGCGACGTCGAGAAGGAGATCGAGGTCGACCCGACCACGACCTTCGGAGCGAACGGCGACCACGCGATCGTGCTCGTGGGCCGCATGAACAAGCCGACGCTGAAGGCGCTCGACTACGCCATCGCCGCCCGGCACGAGACGCTCGAGGCCGTCCACTCCTCCATCGACGACGCCCAGACGGCCCAGTTGAAGGCCGACTGGGAGCGGATGGACATCCAGGTGCCGCTGCGCTGCGTCGCCTCGCCCTACCGCGACATCTCGTACCCGCTGATCAAGTACATCAAGGCGCACCGCCTCGAGCACGGGTCCGAGATCACCACCGTGTACATGCCGCAGTACATCGTCGGCCACTGGTGGGAGTCGTTCCTCCACAACCACAAGTCGCGCCGGATCCGCCAGAAGCTCCTGCTCGTGCACGGGGTGACCGTGGCGCTGGTGCCGTGGCTGCTCGACTCGTCCGAGCTGATCTACGGCCGCCGCTCGCGGCCGATCCCGGGCCAGGCCCGCCGCGGGGAGCCGGTGCGACCCGTGACCCGTCGGCCGATCCCTCCGGCGTCCGTGCTGCCCAAGGGCGCTGCCGGTGAAGGCGCGCCGCGCAGCCACTCCCGCACCGCGGCAGCCGTCCGCACCAAGAAGGGCGGCAAGCGCCGCTGATCCGGCGCAGAACCTCCGCCGAGACGGGGCGTCGGCCACGATCGCGGACGAGCGGCCCTCCCGGCCGAGGCTCTGCGACACGACGCCGCTGAGATTGTGCGGGCGCCGCCCGTGAACGGATAGAGGGCCCGCGGCCATCGGCCGCGAGCCCTCGATTTCCCCTTGTGCCTTCCCCCGAAGGCGGCCCGCCCCAACGGGCCGATCTCGACGCTATCGGCGGGCTATGGACCTGCGCATCCTCCTCACGACGGATCCCCACCCGCCGTGAGGTGGGGGGCCGGGGACACGACGAGCCGGTGCAGGAGCGCGATGGCGAGGGCCGCGCCTCCCGTGCAGATCACGGTGAGGATCGCCGCGTCGACGACCGAGGAGCGGTACTCGGGGGCCAGCGGATCGAAGCCCGCGACCGCGAGGACGATCCCGACGGGCACGACGGCCGCCGCGAGCACGACCGACCAGGCCGCGAGGCGGACTGCGGTGCGCCCGTCGGGAGCGAGGGGGCGGGGCCGGTGCGCGACGTACCAGACCAGCGCACCGATGCCCAGGCCCACGAGCCCCAGCACCCCGCTGCCGTACTGCAGCCACTTGTAGACCGGGAACGGCCCGAGCTCGCGTTCGAGCGCGGGGATCGCCACGACCCCCGCGCCGGACAGGTGGGTGAACGCGTCCCAGACCACGTGCGTGGCGGCTCCGATCACGATGCCGGCCGCCGTCAGGAGCAGCGCCGTGACCCACGCGCGCGCACCCCGCGGCGACGGTCGACGCGGACGGAAGCGCATCCGCACGATCCGCGGCGCGAGGTCGCGCCAGGCGGGCTCGAGCAGCACGAACCAGAGGGCGAGCCCGACGGCGCCGAGCGCCAGGTCGACCGTGACGACGCCCAGGAGCGAGTGGGTCGCGGCGCGGGCCCCCTCCCAGGGCAGGTACATCCCGATGTCGGGCATGACCGCGCCGGAGGCCACGGCGCTCGCGGGGATGCGGCCGTTCCTGAAGGCCAGAGCGACGACGGCGTGGCTCGGAGTGAACGGCATGCTCCACGGTATCCCGACGGCGACGGCGGGCGTCGGGAAGCGACAGCCGGTCCCGCGCCGGACCACCCGCGCGGGGGGAGCTCGGAGGAGCGCGACCGTAGAATCGCACGGACGTCCGGCCCGCCGGACTCAGGTGACGACGGATCGGAGCGGGTGTGCGGAAGGCGTTCGCGATCCTCCGACTCGCGCTCGCGGGTCTGGGCGTCGTGGGCCTGGTCGCCGACTTCTTCTACACCCTCGGCTTCCGCGCGTTCCAGATCGACAACTTCTTCGCCTACTTCACCACGCAGTCGAACATGGCCGGAGTCGTCCTGCTCGGCCTCTCGGGGCTCGTCGCCCTCGCCCGCACCCGCGAGCCGCGCTGGCTCAGCACCGTGCGGGCCCTCGTGCTGACCTACATGGTCGTCTCGGGCATCGTCTTCGGCCTCATCGCCGTGGAGGCAGGCAACCGGGGCGTCCGCGTCGACGTGCCGTGGTCGAGCGCGCTGCTGCACTTCGTGATCCCGACGCTGGCGATGCTCGACTGGATCCTCGGCCCCGGCCGGCGCCCCGTGCCGTGGCGCTCGACCCTCACCGTGCTCGGCTTCCCGGTGGTCTGGGGCGTCATCACGCTGGTCCGCGGCGCCCTCATCGGCTGGTACCCGTACTTCTTCCTCGACCCCGACCAGGTCGACGGCCCGGTGATGTACGTCGTCTACGACGTGATCGTGCTCGGGCTCATCTCGGGCATCGCGGCGTTCGTCGTCGCGCTCAGCCGGGTCCGCCCGCTGGGCGAGTCGCACACCGCGGAGTGGCGCGGCCCGTTCGCGAGGCTGCGCGAGCTGGTCAGTCGGGGACGACGGCGAACGGCTCCAGCGCCGTCACCGCGACCGTGAGCAGCTCGTCGTCGCTGAGCGCCTGCAGCGACAGCGCCTGATCGGCGCCGACGAGGCCGATCAGCACCGTCTCTCCGGTGACCGGCTGCAGGTTCACCCACTCCGTGATGCCCGCCTCCGAGCCCACGAGCGACCACCGCACGGCCGACACCGCGTCGGCGTCCGCATCCCAGAAGGACTCGTCGAAGCGGAGCCACAGCGTCTCGACGACACCGGAGCCGATCGCCGCGATCGCGGTGCGGTGCGCGAACGGCAGGGGCGGATCGAACACGATCGCGTCGGTCTTGAGCACGCCGATCGGCACCGTGACCAGCACGCGGTCGGCCGAGAACGACTCCCCCGTGGCGAGGCGGACGCTGGCGCCCTCCTCGTCGTAGCCGATGCCGCTGACGACGGCGCGCAGCGAGACCTCGACGTCCTCGAGCAGCGACGCGACGAGCGGAGCGAGGCCGTCGGTGAGGACGGCGTCCGCGCGCTCGGAGTCGTCGTCGAGCTCCTGGGCCGTGGTCGCCGCTGAGGCGTCGCCGAGCCCGTACCAGGACGAGAGCTCCGCGGGGGCGGCTCCGGTCGTGAGCGCCGCCCCTCCCGCGAGGAAGGCGGCGACCCGCTCGGGCTCGCCGTCGCCGCTGCCCGCCTCCGCCTCGGCGGGGTCGGCGGCACCGGACCCGGCGAAGGCCTCGGCGAGCGGCACGTCCTCGGACTGCTCGGCCCCCCACTCCAGCGCCCGGGTCAGAGCGTCGGCGCCGGTCGTGCCGACGTCGAGGACGGAGCCGTCGGGCGCGACCGAGCGGATCGCCGCGAGGTCGATCGGAGTGGTGCCCACTCCCGCGTCCAGGACGCTCTCGCGCAGGGCCGGGCCGGCGCCGGCCAGCGCCCAGGCTCCGCTGTCGACCGCGACGGGCCAGCCGTCGGGCTGCGTGGTCGCGATGCGGCCCCCGGTGCGCTCGCGCGCCTCGACGAGGGTGACGTCGTAGCCCGCGTCGACCAGGCGGCGCGCCGCGATCGCCCCCGCGAGCCCCGCTCCGACGATCGCGATGCGCTCTCCGTCGCCCGCGACCGCCGCGATCTCGCCGGCGGCGCGGACGCCCGAGTTCCAGGCGCCCTGCAGGGTGCCCGGCTCGGACGAGTCGGTCGCCTCCCCGGCGAAGAAGACGCGGTCGAGCACGTTCTGCGCGAGGTCGTCGCGGTGCTCGGGAGTCGCTCCGACGGGCAGGTAGGAGGTGCTGCCGAGCGCGAAGGGATCGGTGCCCCAGGCGGAGCGCACGAACGCCGAGGGCGTCGGAACGGCGGTGGTGCTCGGCGTGGGCACGGGCGCCTTCGTCACCGAGCGGGTGGGCGTCGGACGCGGCGGCGTGCAGCCCGCGAGGACCAGGAGACCGACCCCCGTGGCGGCTCCCGAGAGGAAGGTGCGGCGTCCGATCGTCATCCCCGACATCCTACGTTCTCGCCTCCGAGCGCCGCCCTCGGCGCACCCGTGAGCCTCGCGCACTCTTGCCCGCTCCTCCGTCGCCACCGCAAGGCCCGGCGGACGCCCGACCGCGAGTGGTAGACCTGGACCATGAGCAACGACATCCGCGAACTCGCCGAGGGCGAGAGCTACCTCGCCTTCTTCCAGGGCGGCCCCTTCGACGGGCAGACCGAGACCCGCGTCAGCACCGACGGCGGCTACGAGAAGGAGGTGGACGTCTACGCGGCGGTGGACGGCCAGGAGACCCACCTCGTCTACACCGCCGTCGCCGCGAAGGAGGTCGGCGAGTCGGTCCACGTGACCTTCACCCTCGACGCCCCCGACTCCGACCCCATCGAGGACCACGAGGACCGCGGCGGCGGATTCCAGTAGGCACGACCCCTCAGGGACGCCGTCCCGGCTTCGGCCGGGGCGGCGTCCGTCGTTCCCGGCCGCCCCGCCTGTGACGAACCATGACGTCCCCCCTGCGGGTGTCGAGGTGCCCCTCCTACGATCGCCGCTGGAGCGGCCGAGCAGCGGGCGCCGGACGGAGACGACGATGCCCACCACGAACGCGACCCCCACGATCGGCCAGCAGTCCACCGAGTTCACCACCGGATTCACGGCCGCCATCGGCGACGACCTCGCGGCGGTCTTCGCCGGCGAGCAGGCCGACCTCGTCTCGGCCGGAGTGCCCGACCACGCCGTGTCCGCCGGCGACGGGCTGCCGGACGCGACGGTCCTCACCGTCGACGGCGACTCCGTCGCGCTGTCCTCCGTGCTGGGCGACGGCGCGGCCGTGCTCGTCTTCTACCGCGGCGCCTGGTGCCCCTACTGCAACCTCACCCTCCGCCACTACGACGCCACACTCGCCCCGGCCCTGCGCGAGCGCGGCGTCGCGTTCGTGGCGATCAGCCCCCAGACCGCCGACGGCTCGCGGTCGACGGGCGACGGCGAGCTCGGCTTCACCGTCGTCTCGGACCCGGGCAACGCCCTCGCCGGGCGCCTGGGCATCGTGACGGCTCCGAGCGACGCGGCGATCGAGGCGCACACGTCCCTCGGATTCGCGGTGAAGGACTCCAACGCGGACGACACCCCCGCGATCCCGTTCCCGACCGTGCTCGTGGTCGACGCGGGCCGCGTCGTGCGCTTCGCCGACGTGCACGTCGACTACACGACCCGCACCGAGACCGACGAGATCCTCGCCGCGGTCGACGACCTGGCCTGATCACCGACGGAGCGGGGAGGCCGCTGTCAAGCCTCCCCGCCGTCCGGGCGCTCTCCCCATCCGGCTGCCTAGTCTCCTTCGAACCACCATCGACGCCGACGGACGGCGCCGGAAGGAGAACCCGCATGACCGAGATCACCGCGCACCACGGCCTCTTCAAGGACACGAACCTCCACGTCGACGACACCGGCGGCTCGGGCCGCCCGATCGTCCTGATCCACGGCTGGCCGCTCTCGGGCGAGTCCTGGTCGGAGCAGGTCCCGGCGCTCACCGCCGCCGGCTACCGCGTCGTCACCTACGACCGCCGCGGCTTCGGCCGCAGCGACAAGCCGCTCACTGGCTACACCTACGACACGCTGACCGAGGACCTGCACGCGCTCCTCACCGAGCTCGACCTGCAGGACGTCACGCTGGTCGGCTTCTCGATGGGCGGCGGAGAGGTCGCCCGCTACTTCTCGAAGTACGGCACCGAGCGCCTGCGCAGCGTCGTGTTCGCCTCCGCGGTGCCGCCGTACCTGATGAAGGGCTCCGACAACCCGGACGGCCCGCTCGAGAAGTCCCAGGCCGCCGAGATGACGGCTGGTCTCACCAAGGACCAGGACGCGTTCTACGACGACTTCACCACGCAGTTCTTCTCGGCGGAGGGCACGCTCGTCGTCTCGGAGGAGCAGCGCCAGGACGCGCTCGCCCTCGCGAAGCAGTCGTCGAAGGTCGCCGCGCTCGCCTGCATGACGGCGTTCGCGACCACGGACTTCCGCGAGGACCTGCCGCTCGTCACCGTCCCCACGCTCGTCATCCACGGCGACAGCGACGCGACGGTGCCGTTCGAGGGCTCGGGCGCGCGCACGCACGCCGCAATCCCCGGCTCCGAGCTGCACGTCGTCGAGGGCGGCCCCCACGGCGTCAACGTCAGCCACGCGGAGGAGTGGAACGCCCGCGTCCTCGAGTTCCTCGCGAAGTAGGCGGCACCGCCTCCCCCTGCTGATCGAGTAGGCCGCGCAGCGGCCGTATCGAGATCCCCCGACTCCTGGAGACGCGGGTCTCGATACGCCCCTGCGCGGCCTACTCGGCCAGCAAGCGTCGAGTAGGGCGCGGAGCGGCCGTATCGAGATCCGCCAGCGCCCGCAGTCGCGGCGTCAGCCCTTCTCGGCACCCTCGGTGGTGTTCATGATCCGCTTCTGGAAGACGAAGAACAGCACCGCCACCGGGATCGACATCAGCACCGCCGCCGCCAACTGCAGCGGGTACTGGTTGCCGGTGCCCAGCTGCCCCGAGACGAGCGAGGCGACTCCGGTCGTCAGCGTGTTCAGCTCCGGCGACTGCCGCGAGACCACGAAGTGCGAGAACTCGTTCCACGAGCCCTGGAACGACAGGATGAACAGCGTCACGATCGCCGGCCGCGCCATGGGCACCACGATCGAGCGGAACGTGCGGAACACGCCGGCCCCGTCGATCCGCGCGGCCTCCTCGATCGACAGCGGGATCGAGTCGAAGAACTGCTTCATGATGAAGATGCCCGCCGCGTCTACGATCAGCGGCACGATCATCCCCGCATAGCTGTCGTAGAGCCCGAGCTGCTTGAGGATCAGGAACCGCGGGATCAGCAGGACGACCGCCGGCACACTCATCACTCCGATGAACAGCGCGAACAGGAAGCCCCGCCCGCGGAAGTTCAGCCGCGACAGCGCATAGCCGGCGAGCGAGTCGAAGAAGACGCGCCCGATGGTCACGAACACGGTCACGATGACCGAGTTCAGGGTCCACAGCGGCAGCGGCACATCGGTGAAGAGCCGCTCGTACGAGGCGAACGACCAGGTCGCGGGGAGCAGCGACAGCGGGTTCGACGTCGCATCCGCATCGGTCTTGAACGACGACGCCACCGAGATCAGGAACGGGTAGATGTAGACCAGCGCGAGCGCGATCAGCAGCAGGTAGCCGCCGATCAGCGAGGCGCGTCCGCGGGCACCGAGGTGCACGCGGCGGCGCGGGAGCGGTGCGGCGGGCGTCTCGTCGACGGCCCGGGTGCCGGAGTCGATCAGGGTGCTCATCGCACACCTCCCGTGGTGAGGGTCGTGGCGGCGTCGGCGCGGGCCGCGCGACGTCGGCGGGTGCGGGGCTCGCCCTTGTCGCGCAGCAGCGCCCGCTGCAGCAGCGTGAGCACCACGATGATGAAGAAGAGGATGAACGCGATGGCCGCGCCCTGGCCCCAGCGGAGGTCGGTGAACGAGGACTCGTAGGCGAGGAACGCGGGCGTGAGCAGCGTCTTGCCGGGAGAGCCGCCTCCGGTCAGGTAGATCTGGTCGAAGACCTGCCAGGTGCCGATCAGGCCGAGGGTGAGCACCGTGAACAGCGTGGGCTTGAGCATCGGCAGGGTCACCGAGAAGAACTTGCGGAGCGGCCCCGCGCCGTCCATCAGTGCCGCCTCGTCGATCTCGGCTCCGATGTTCTGCAGAGCCGCGAGGAACAGCAGCATGAAGGTGCCCGACGTGGTGAAGATCGCCATCGTGATCAGCACGCACATGGCGACGGAGGGGCCCGACAGCCAGTCCCACCAGGTGAGGCCGAGCGGAGCAGCGGCAGCGAGCGGGCCGGAGCCGTCGAGTCCGACCGCGCCGAGGGCGCTGTGCAGGATCCCCGAGGGGTCCGCCATCCAGGTCGGACCGTCGGCGCCGAACCAGCCGAGCACCGCGTTCACGACGCCCGAAGCGCTGAAGAGGAACAGGAAGATCACGGTGATCGCGATCGACGAGGTGACGGAGGGGAAGTAGAAGGCGGTGCGGAAGAACCCGCGGCCGCGCAGGATGCGCCGGTTCACCTGCACCGCGAGGAACAGCGCGAGAGCCGTCTGCAGCGGCACCACGAGCAGCACGTAGTAGAGGTTGTTGCGGATCGAGGTGCCGAAGTCCTTCTGCGCCAGGCCCGGCTCGGTGAGCACCGCCTGGTAGTTGTCGGCGCCGACGAACTGCGCGGTCGGACCCAATGGCGAGCCGAGGCCGTTCCAATTGCTGACGCTGACCCACAGCGCGAGGCCGATGGGCAGCACGAGGAAGACGCCGATGACGAGGATCGCGGGGAGTGTGAAGAGCCAGCCGTAGCGGGCCTCGTGCCCGCGGATGCCGGAGCGGCGCCTGCGGGCGGGTGCGGGGGCGGTCATCGATGCGTCTCCTTCGACGTGTCGGGGCGGGGCTGGGGCGGGGCGCGGGGTTTGCTCTGCAGGTAACGGTTCGATCTGCAGGGGTGCCGATCTGCAGGACTTCGCGCCGTCTGCAGGGGATCGACGTGCGATCTGCAGGGGATCCTCGCGGGAGAGCGCGTTCCTCCGCTCGCAGGAGTCGGAATCGCGCGGATCCCCTGCAGATCGTGCAGATGCCTGCAGACGGTGCGAATGCCTGCAGATCGTGCAGATGCCTTCAGATCGGACAGGTGCCTGCAGACGGTGCGAATGCCTGCAGATCGTGCAGAGGCCTGCAGATCGGAGGGGCCTGCGGATCGTCAAGGCGTCCGGAGGCGGCGGGTCGGGTCCCGACGCCTCCGGCGCGCGGCTACTTCGCGTTCGCGGTGTCGAGCGCGTCCTGCAGGTTCGTCTGCAGGCCGGCGAGGATCGCCTCCGGGTCGCCCGACGCCAGGCCCTCGAGGGCCGAGTTGAAGTCGGTGATCACGGTGGCGGCGCCCGCGAAGGCGACCGGGCTGACGGCGTAGTCGTTGCCCGACACGAAGGCGGCGTTCTCGGGGTACTTCGTCGCGTACTCCGCGGCGCCCGTCTCGGTCGAGGGGATCACTCCGAACGCGTCCGAGAAGGCGAGCTGCTGCTCGTCGGCGGTGAGGGACTCGACGAGCGACTGCGCCTGCTCCGCCGTCTCGCTGCCGACCGGGATGCCCCAGCAGTTGCTGAAGGTGAAGGTCGACTTGCCGCCGGGGCCCGCGGGGAGCTCGGCGACGGTGTAGTTCACGTCGGGGTAGTCGGCCTCGAGCGCGCCGTTGATCCACGGGCCCTCGATGACCATCGCGGCGGCGCCCTTGCCGAACGCCTCCCCGGACCAGCCGGAGTCGAGGTCGGCCGGGAACTTCAGCGTCCCGTCGGTCAGCAGCTTCTTCACCTCGGTGAGCCCGGCCACGTTCTCGGGAGTGTCCGCGGTGACGGTCTCGCCGTCCTCGGACAGCAGCGAGCCGCCGGCCTGGTTCATGAAGGTGCCGATGCGCGCGTACTCGGCGCCGAAGGAGAGTCCGGTCACTCCGCTCGCGGTGAGCTTCGCCGCAGCAGACTCGAGTCCCGCCCAGTCGGTCGGGATGTCGGCGTCGGTGAGACCGGCGGCCGCCCAGAGGTCGGTGTTGATGACGAGACCCAGCGTCGAGAAGTCCTTCGGCTCGCAGTAGAACTGGTCGTCGTAGGTGAACGCCTCGCGCAGCGCCGGGTAGAACGCGTCGGCGTTGCCGGCGTCCTGCGCGTACGGCTCGAGGTAGCGGTTGCTCGCGTACGTCTGGAACTGGTCCCAGCTCATGTAGAAGAGGTCGGGCGGGTTGCCGCCCGAGAAGCCCTGACCGAGCTGCTGCGTCAGGTCGCTGGCGGCGACGACCTCGACCGTCGTGCCGTTCTCCTCGCCCCAGGCGTTCACCGCATCGGTGACCGCGGTCGTCTCGGCGTCACCGGACGAGCCGATCATGACCGTGAGTCCGGCGTCGGACGAGGAATCGGAGGAGGAGCCGCCGCTCGAGCAGGCGGCGAGAGTGACCGCGAGGCCGCTCGCGAGGATCGCGGCACCCCAGCGTGCCGCGGTGGAGGTGGATGTCATGGCCTGACCTTTCGTGATCGGGAGGTGCACCGGGAGGTGCTCGGGGCTGTGGGAGTCAGAGGTGGAGGGGAGTCCGCACGACGAGGTGCGGCTCGACGAGGCGGTGGGCCTCTCCGGAGGCGAGCTCGCGGTGCACGATGTCGTCGCCGCGCTCGCCGAGGAGCAGCTCGAGGGCGCCGGCCGCGACCGCGCCGAGGTCCTGCTCGACGCTCGAGAGGCCGACGGCGGCGGCGACCGGGGTGTTGTCGAAGCCGACGATCGAGAGGTCGGGGCGGCCGACGGCGACGGCGGCCATCGAGGCGCCGAGCGCGAGGGAGTCCGAGACGCAGACCAGACCGTCGACCGCGGGGTTCGCCTCGAGGAACGCGATCGCGGCGGACCGCGCCTGCTGCACGTCGTCCTCCGCCTCGGCCCGCAGCAGTGCGACCCCGGGGAACCGCTCCCCCATCACCCGCTCCCAGCCGCTGCGGCGGTCGTCGCCGGTCGCGGATCCGCTCGGCCAGCCGAAGAACGCGACGGTCGCGCATCCCTCGTCGGCGAGGTGCCTGCTGGCCTGCGCGACTCCGGAGGCGCCGTCGACGTCGACCCAGAGGTGCTGCGGGTCGCCCTGGTCGTCCAGCCCCCAGGGGCGGCCGAACGTCACGAAGGGCACGCCCTGCTCGCGGAGCCACGCGGTGCGCGGGTCGCCGTAGAAGGTCGAGGTGAGGACGAAGGCGTCCACGTCGGCTCCGTCGCGGAGCCGTCCGATCTGCGCGATCTCGTCCTCGGGGGTGCTCGCCGTGTAGAGGAGGATGCGCATGCCGCGCGCATCCGCCTGCTCGGTCACGGCGTGGAGGAACCGGTCGAGCAGGCTGCCCGAGATGCCGTCGAGCACGCGGTCCATCCGGACGCCGATGGTGCCCGATTTGCGGGTGCGCAGGCGGCGGGCGGAGGCGTGCGGGCGGTACTTGAGGTCGGCGATGGCCTTCTCGACCCGCTCGCGAGTCGCCGGACGCACGATCGACGGGCTGTTGAGCACGTTCGAGACGGTCTGGCGCGAGACTCCGGCGGCGCGGGCCACGTCTTCGACGGTCGGCAGTGCCATGCGTCCTCCTCGACGGGTCCGGGTGCGGTTCGATCGTTCCAACACTGCGGTGAGCGCCGATTTGATCGATCAAATACGAGTGCTACATTACCTCCGACCGCGATGCTGTCAACCGGCAGCCACCGACGGCCCGATCCCGCAGGCGCTGCACGACGCGGCCCGCACCGACGATTCAGTGAGGAGTCGACCGTGACGACCGAGCGCGACGACCGCAGCAGCACGCCCCTCCAGCCCCTCCTCCACGAGGCCGTCGTCCTCCTCCGCGCCCCCTCGCAGCTGTGGTGCGACGAGACGGGCGAGCTCGGTGCGCAGCCGATCCACGGGCTCTACCACGGCGACGTCCGCGTGCTCGCCGTAGCGTCCCTCCTCGTCGGCGGGCTCCCCCTCGAGCCGATCGCGGCCGGACGCGACGGGGCCTCCTCCGCCCGCTTCACCGGCCTGGCCCGCCGCCTCGACGACGCGTCGGCGGATCCCCGGTTCCGCGTCGTCCGCACGCGCGCCGTCTCGGCGGGATCGCTCCGCGAGAGCATCCGCCTCGAGTCGGCCCTGGCCGAGGAGGTCGCCACGCGACTCGACCTCGCGCTCGAGCCCGACTTCTCCCTCGTGCACGTCGTGAAGGCCGGGCTGCGCGACGACGCCGAGGTGCGCACCGAGGCGGGCGACGGCTCCGTCGTGTGGACCTCGGGCAGCGTCCGCGCCGAGGTGCGCGCCCCGGGCGCCGCGATCGCGACAGGAGCGAGCACCACGCTCTCCTGGGACGTCGTGGTCCCGGCCCGCGGCACCGTCGAGGTCGGGTGGAGCGTCGCGATGGAGGACTCCGCCGCGGTCGTCGCCGGAGCCCCCGGCCCCGCGGAGTGGAGCGGCACGACGGTCGACGCGGGCGACTCCCGCCTCGCGTCCTGGTGCCGCGTCGCCCTCGACGACCTCGACGCCCTGCGGATGGTCACCGTCGACCGTCCGGACGAGCCGTTCCTGGCCGCCGGCGCCCCCTGGTTCTTCACCCTCTTCGGCCGCGACTCGATCTGGGCGGCGCGGATGCTCCTCCCGCTGGGCACCGGGATCGCCGGCTCGACCCTGCGCGTGCTCGCGGGGCTCCAGGGCACCGAGCACGTGGCCGGCACCGCCGAGCAGCCCGGCAAGATCATGCACGAGCTGCGCTCGACGACCCTCGAGATCCCGGGCGAGGGCGTCTCGCTCCCCCCTCTCTACTTCGGCACCGTCGACGCCACGGCGCTCTGGGTCTGCCTGCTGCACGACGCCTGGCGCTGGGGGCTCCCCGACTCCGAGGTCGAGGCCCTGCTGCCCGCGCTCGAGGCGGCGCTGCGCTGGCTCCGCGACGACGGCGACTCCGACGGCGACGGCCTGCTCGAGTACGTCGACACCACCGGGCACGGCCTCGCCAACCAGGGCTGGAAGGACTCGGGCGACTCGATCCAGTGGCGCGACGGCACCCTGGCCGAGGGCCCCATCGCGCTCTGCGAGGTGCAGGCCTACGCCTACGAGGCGGCGATCGGAGGCGCGGCGCTGCTCGAGCGGTTCGGCCGCGACGGAGCCGCGTGGCGCGAGTGGGCGGCGGCCCTGAAGGAGCGGTTCGCGGAGTCGTTCTGGATCGACACGGCCGACGGCGGCTACCCGGCGATCGCCCTCGATGCCCGCAAGCGCCCCGTCGACACGGTCACGAGCAACATCGGCCACCTGCTGGGCACCGGGATCCTGCCGCCCGACCGCGCCGCGCGCGTGGCCGAGCTGCTGGTCTCGCCCGAGCTCTCCTCCGGCTACGGGCTGCGCACCATGTCGACCGACTCCGACGGCTACTGGCCGCTGTCGTACCACGGAGGAACGGTCTGGGCCCACGACACCGCCATCGCCGTCACGGGGCTGGCTCGCGACGGCTTCGGGGCCGAGGCGACGACGCTCGCGCGAGGCCTGCTCGCCGCCGCCGAGGGCTTCGACTACCGGATGCCCGAGCTGCACTCGGGCGATTCCACCGCCGAGGCGCCCGCGCCGGTGCCCTACCCCGCCGCCTGCCGTCCGCAGGCCTGGTCGGCGGCCGCGGCGGTGGCAGTGCTGTCGGCGGCGCTGGGGCTCGCGCCGGGCGGAGAGACGCTCGTCGTCGCTCCGCTCTCGCCCGCCCTCGCCGGGCCGATCCGGGTCGACGGGATCCGCCACCGCGGGTCCGTCGTGCCGGTGGACTGGGACGGGCGCGTCTGAGCCTCGGCCGTCAGGGCAGCCGTCGTCAGGGCAGCCGCGCCACCACCGCGCGCGCGATGGTGCGCCCCGAACGGTTCGCTCCGATGGTCGAGGCCGTTGGTCCGTAGCCCGCGAAGAACACCCGCGGGTCGGTGAGGGACGCGCCGTTCGCGACGGCGACTCCGCCCTCGCGCTCGCGCAGTCCGAGCGGCGCCAGGTGGCGCAGCTCCGGTCGGAATCCCGTCGCCCAGATGATCGCGTCGGCGCGCGTGAAGCTCCCGTCGGGCCAGCGCACACCGTCCTCCTCGATCGAGCGGAACACGCCCCGCTCGCGGAGCACCCCGCGCTCGATCCCGGCCACGACCCTCCGGGTGCGCTGCACACCGGTGCCGCCGACGATGCTCGGCAGGGCACGGCCGGCCCGCGCCGCGCGGTCCTGCTCGGCCACCGCCTCCACCGCCGACTCGAAGGCGAGCTGCTCGCCGTCGCGGAACTCGACCGGGCGCCGCGTCGCCCAGGTGACCGAGCGGGCGACCCGCTCGAGCTCGAGCAGGAAGCCGATCGCCGAGGTTCCGCCGCCCACGACGACGACCTGCTTGCCCGCGAAGTCCTCGGCCCGCACGTACTCCGTGGTGTCGATCTGCACGCCCCTGAAGCGGTCGCGGCCCGGGTAGTAGGGCACGAACGGCGAGCCCCAGGTCCCAGTCGCGTTCACGACGAGGCGGGCGTGCTCGACGGCGCGGTCCGTCTCGATCACCAGAGCGGAGGAACGGTCGCCCGGTATCGTACTCGTGACGCTCCGCACCGCCTCGGGACGCCGGACGGGCAGCTCGTAGGCCCGCTCGTAGGCGCGGTAGTACTCCGTGACCACGTCGCGCGCCGGACGGCGCCGATCGGCGGTCGAGAACGAGAGGCCCATCCGGTCCATGCCGGGCAGATCGTGCACGCGGTGCGCCGACCCCAGCCGCAGCGCCTCCCAGCGGAACTGCCACGCACCTCCGGGCTCGGGCCCGCGGTCGAGGACCACCAGGTCACGGCCGGATTCGAGCCCCAGACGCCGCAGGTAGTAGGCCACGGCGAGACCGGCCTGACCGGCGCCGATCACCACGACGGAGCGCGGCGCGGAGGCACGGTCCACGCTGCTCCCCCCGTCGTCGAGGGGCCGCCTCGATCCGGATGCCCAGGGCCCGGAGTGGCGTGTGCCCCGTCTGCTAAACTACCGGGTAGATTTCACTGTTCTCAGTTCATCGTTCGTAACCACGTCGTTGATAACCACTTCCCCAGCCGGCTTCATCGCCCGTCTGGCCTGTCATCGTGAGGGGGTCACCCATGGGGCGCGGCCGTCAGAAGGCGAAGAACACCAAGATCGCCCGTGAGCTGAAGTCGTTCAGCCCGGCGGTCGATTACAGCGCGCTGGAGCGAGAGCTCAGCCACCCGGACGAGCCGGACTACTCGAAGTGGATCGACGCCGAGGACGACGGCGACGACACCGACTTCGTCGAGGAGCAGCACCAGAAGCGTGCGTGACGCATCGTCGTCGTCGGGGTCGTCCGGTTCGGGCGGCCCCGACGTCGTTTCCGGAGTGGTCGAGCAGCTGTCCACACGCGTCGCCTACGAGACGCCGTGGATCCGCGTCCGCGAGGACGAGGTGCTCTGGCCCGGCGGGAGCACGGGCGTCTACTCGGTCGTCGAGCGCGACGACTACGCCCTGGTCCTCCCCCGCGAGGGTGACGGATTCTGGCTGGTCGAGCAGTTCCGCTACCCGATCGGTCGCCGCGCCTGGGAGTTCCCGGCGGGCGGCTGGCCGCACGGCTCCGCAGGCGGCGACGCCCTCGCGCTGGCACGCGCCGAGCTCCGCGAGGAGACGGGTCTGCGGGCGGGACGGCTCCGGCACCTCGGACGGTTGAGCGAGGCGTACGGCTTCGTCGCCCAGTCCGTCGACGTCTTCCTCGCCGAGGAGCTCGAGCACGGCGAGCACGCCCGTGAGGCCACCGAGTCCGACATGGTGCAGCGGTGGTTCGCGGACCACGAGGTCGCCGAGTTGATCCGCGGCGGCGCGATGATCGAGACGGCCGCGGTCGCGGCACTCGGGCTCTTCTGGATGGACCGCGGCCTGGTCCCGTGAGCGGATCGGCGCCGGGATCCGCTCCCGAGGTGCACATCCGCCCCGATTCCGGAGCCGACACTCGCTCCGGACGGTCGATGTCGGTGGTCTCTGCCACGCTGGATCGATGAGTCCCGTCGCCGTTCCGAGCGCCCCCTCCGGCGGCTCTCGCGGGGCGCGCCTCCCGATCTGGCGCAGCGAGCGGCGCGGCGCCGATCTCGACGAGGCCCGCGACTTCTACCAGCGCGGGTACAACGGCTCCGGCTTCCGGGCCGAGCGCACGACGACCCCGTTCGAGTACCGCTACGCCTCGACGGGCGGCGGACCGGTCAGCCTCCACTCCGCGTCGTTCCTCGGGCACGTGCGCGGCTCGGTCGATCCGGCCGGCGTCTACGTCGTCCTGTGGCTGACCGCCGGCCGCGCGTCCGTCGACCTCGGGCGCGACGAGAACCGACTGGTCGTCGGGCGGCCCGCGATGTTCCCGACCGGGCGGCCCTTCGGCTTCGAGGCGCTCGAGTACCGCGATGCGCTCGTCCACTTCGACGCCGCCTACCTCGAGCGCGCCGCGGCAGAGCTGCACGGCAGCGAGCCCGGCCCGATCCGCTTCTCTCCCGTGGCGGGCGATCCGGCTCCCTGGTGGGCCGCGGTGCGCGGACTCCGCGACACCCTCGCCGTCTCAGCCGCCCCCTCCGAGCTGCAGCGCGACTCCGCGTCGAGGTTCGCGGCCGAGGCCGCTCTGCGCACCTTCGCCCACCGGATCGTGCCGATGCCCGTCACTCCGCCATCGGTGAGCGCCCGGCGCCTGCGCCGCGCGGTCGAGTTCGTGCACGCGAACGCCGATCTGCCCCTCGGAGTGGCCGACATCGCCGAGGCCGCCGGCCTCACGATCCGCGGACTGCAGCTCGCCTTCCAGCGCTCCTTCGGCACCACTCCGCGCCACTACCTGCGCGGAGTGCGCCTCGACCGCGCCCGTGACGAGCTGGGCAGCGCCTCCCCCGGCGAGCTCGTCGTCGGCGACGTCGCCGCCCGCTGGGGCTTCGTCGGCGCCGGCCGCTTCGCCCAGCACTACGCGCAGCGCTTCGGCGAGCTGCCCCGGCAGACGCTGCGCCGCTGACGCCCGCTACTTCGCGAGCACCGTCGCGCCGGCCGTCGCCCCGGCGCCGTCGGCCGTGACCGCCTGCACCGACAGCCGGTAGGTCCGCCCGGGGACGAGGTTCGTGAAGGTCTGCGAGCGCTTCGTCGAGGCGATCACCGCCGCCCACGGTCCCGCGCCGCTCCCGTCGACCCCGTCGCGCGACACCCGGTACCCCGTCACGGCCGGCCCGCCCGAGGGCGGCGCCCACGACAGCACGGCCGTCCCCGATCCCGAGGCCGTCGCGGTGACCGCGGTCGGCGGGCCCGCGAGCACGGCCGGCCGCAGCGTCGCCGTGTACGTGGTGGCCGCGCCCGGTGTCGTGATGCTGTGCGCCGCTGCGCCGCCGTCCGACCAGCGGGAGAAGACGTACGGCGTGCCCGACGCGGTCGACTGGGCCGGCACCTCGAGCTGGAGCGGCGACCCCGCCCACGAGACGACGGTGGCGGGCCCGGTGAACGGCGTGCCGTTCACGAGCACGGTGCGACCGGCGGGGCTCGTCGCGATCGTGACCGACACCTTCTTCGGCGCGAACACCCGGGTCGACGTCTGCACGAGGCCCTTCGAGTCCGTCGCCGTCACGGTGACGAGCAGATCGCTGTTCCCGGCCGCCGCCAGATCCTCGGGGCCCGGCGCGGTGAACGGGACGTCGTTCCCGGTCACGGGCCCGGAGAACGGATGCGTGTGCTCGGCGTGCCGGCGCTGCACGGTCCACGACAGCGACGACGCGGGCAGCGTGCCGTCCTCCGGGTCCGTCGCGGTGGCCCGCAGCCGGTAGGTGGTGCCCGAGGTGAAGGTCGCTCCGGCCGCCGGCGACGTGATCGAGACGGTCGGGGCGCGGTTCCCGGAGGAGATCCGCTGCGTCACCGGAGCGGACAGGGCGCCCGCGGAGTCGCGGACCCTCAGCGTCGCCGTCCAGTCGCCCCGGGCGTAGGTGTGGGTGGAGCTGGAGGCCGTCGTGGTCTTCGAGGCGGTTCCGTCGCCGAACGACCAGAGGTAGGCGAGCGCGCCGCCGTCCGGGTCGCTGCTCCCCGCGCCCTTCAGCGTCACCGAGAGCGGCGCGGATCCGGACGCCGGCGAGGCGGTCAGGACGGCGGTCGGTGCGCGGTTCGCGGTGCCGGTGTAGGCGAGCCGGCGCAGCTGGCCGCCGTTCGCGTAGGTCGTGTAGAAGAGGTCCTGCGTGCCCCGCGAGGGGCCGAACGCCAGGGCGACGGCGCTGCTGGTGCCGAGACCGCTGACGAGGTCGGTCGCGGTGCCGCTCGGGCTGAGCGCCCGGATCTTGCCGCAGACGTAGTCGCCGAAGAGGTACGCGCCCGTGTACGCGGCGGGCCAGACGCCGTTCGGCACGAACGCGCCTCCGGTGATCGAGGCGCAGCCGTCGGCGTGGGAGTAGTCGAAGACGGGATCGGTGTACGCGGCGGGCTTCGCCGCTCCGCAGTTCGTCGGCGAGCCGGTCTGCGCGCAGTGCCCCTCGCGGGTGTTCCAGCCGTAGTCGGCGCCCTTGATGCCGGCGTCGATCTCCTCCCACGCGTCCTGGCCGACGTCGTTGATGCGGAACACGGTGCCGGTCGCATTGGGGTCGAACGCCATGCGGAACGGGTTGCGCAGGCCCTGCGCGAAGATCTCGCGGCAGACCGTGCCGCTCGCGGCCGGGGCGAGGCGGCACGACGCGGTCCCGGTCCCGAGGAACGGGTTGCTCGCGGGAACGCCGCCGGACGTGGTGATCCGCGCGATCTTGCCGTTCAGGATGTTGCGGTCGCGCGCCGCGTCGTTCTTGCCGCCGCAGCCGCTGCCGCCCGTCGAGCCGACGCCGCCGCGGTAGTCGCAGCCGCCGTCGCCGATGCTGACGTAGAGCAGACCGTCCTTGCCGACGGCGAGGTCGCCGGCGTTGTGGTAGCCGGCCGGGGAGTAGATGCCGTCGAGGAGGATCGTCTCGGAGGCGGGGTCGATCCGGTCGTCGTCGCCGAGGACGAACCGCGAGACGCGGTTGCGCGGGGCTCCGGTCGGCATCTTCGTGCCGTTCGCGTTCGTGGGGCACGCCGCATCGGATCCGCGTGCCGTGTAGAAGACGAAGATCGCGCGGGTCGTGGGGTCGGGGTCGACCGCGAGCCCGAGCACGCCGCGCTCGCCGTTGGCGCAGATCTTTGCGCGCAGGTCGATCGCCGGGGTGGCGAGCAGCACCCCGTTCTCGACGATGCGGATGGGCCCGCCGCGGGAGGCGACGAGCGCCCGCCCGTCGAGGGCGAAGGCGAGCGCCGTCGGAGACGGGACGTCGGCGACCAGGGTGTCGGTGAACTTCGCCGGGATCACGGCGCTCGCGGAGACGGCCGCGGCCTGTGCGACGGCGGTGCTCGCGGCGACGGCGCTGCTCGCCGGGACGGCGGCGCTCGCGGGAACGGCTCCCGGCGCGGCCGGAGCGAGAGTCGCGACGAGGACGACCGCGGCGAGCGCGGCGAGTCCGCGGCGGAGGAAGGGGAGCGAGCGCACGGGTGCCTCCACGTCGACCCCGAGGGCCGGCGCATCGAGATCGGAGTGGAACGGGGAGGGGTCGTGCGGCGCACGCGGGCCCGCGGTCCTCCTCCGCTGGGAAGGGAGGAGGACCGCGGGCCCGGAGCGGCTACTTGACGACGGTGGCGGTCGCCGCGGAGGTGCGCGAGACCGTCGTGTAGGCGGTCTTCTTGCCCGTCACGGTGACGGTGACCTTCTTGCCGACGGTGCTGCTGGTCGGCTTGAAGGTCGACGACGTCGCTCCGCTGATCGCAACACCGTTCGCCTTCCACTGGTACGTCAGGGTGACGGGAGCGGGACCCCAGGCTCCGGGGTTCGCCGTGAGGGTGAACCCGACCTTGGCGGTGCCGGAGACGGTGGGCGTCGGGGCGACGAGCGTGCCGGCGACGACCGCGGCCGACGCATCGGACGTGCGGGTCACCCGGGTGTAGCCGGTCTTGCTGCCGGTGACCGTGACGGTGATCGTCTTGCCGAGCACGGCGCTCGTGGGCTTGTACGTCGATCCCGTCGCGCCGCTGATGGCCGTGCCGTTCGACATCCACTGGTAGACGAGCGAGACCGGAGCGGGACCCCAGGCGCCGGGGTTCGCGGTGAGGGTCGAGCCGACCTTCGCGGTGCCGGTGATCGTCGGCTTCACGGCGGTGAGGGTGCCGGAGGCGACCGCGGCGGTCGCGGCGGACGTGCGGGTCGAGGCGGTGTAGCCGGTCTTGCTGCCGGTGACGGTGACGGTGATCCGCTTCCCGAGCGTCGCGCTGGTCGGCTTGTAGGTGGAGGCGGTGGCGCCGCTCAGCGCCGTGCCGTCGGCCTTCCACTGGTACGCGTAGGCGACGGGAGCCGGACCCCAGGCGCCCGGGTTCGCGGTGAGGGTCGCTCCGACCTTCGCGGTGCCGGTGATGGTCGGGGTGGCGGCCGTGAGAGCGGCGCTCCCCATCCGGACCGAGCTGGAGGAGGCGATGCTGGAGCCGGCCGAGTTGATGGCGCGGACCGAGAGCGTGTAGGTGGAGCCGAGCGCGAGGTTCGAGAACGTGCGCGAGCGGGTGGACGCCGAGACGATGATCGACCACGGTCCGTTGCCCGACGCGTCGACGCCGTTGCGGGAGACCTCGTAGCCGGTGATGGCTCCGCCGCCGTCGTCATAGGGAGGGCTCCACGTGAGGGTGGCCGCGCGCGCGCCGTCGTCCTTGGTCGCGGTGACGTTCGTCGGGGTTCCCGGAGCGCTCACGTACGGGATGTAGATCCACGTCTCCGAGACGTAGCCCGTTCCGTAGGCGTTGATCGCCGAGACGGAGAGCCAGTAGCTCGACTCCGACTGCAGATTGGTGAACTTCTGCGACCGGGCGGAGGCCGAGACGATGGTCGACCACGGTCCGGCGCCGGAGGCGTCGGTCCCGTTGCGCGCGACCCGGTAGCCGGTGATCGCGGATCCGCCGTCGTACTCCGGCGCGTCCCAGAACAGCGTCGCCGACCGGGCCGTGCCGTCGGCCGTGGAGTAGACGTTCAGCGGCTCCCACGGAGTGCTGGCGCGGGCCGCCGACGTGGCCGCCTCGGTCGGAGCCGTGACGGCGGCGGTGCTGAGCGTGGTCGGCTCCACCTCGGCGGCGACCGCCGCGGAGGGCGCCGCCAGCGCGAGCGCGGCGGCGGCGGCGACGGCGGTGAGCCATCGCGGGATGAGGGGCTTTCGCTCCATGGGTTCGTCTCCAAATCGGCGTGCGCGACGAGCGGCGCATCTCTGCGCGCCGTCGGGTCATCGGGTGAGCGCCGTCCGCTGCGATCGGGTGATCAGCGGGAGGCGAGAGGGTGGGGACGCGGATGTCGGAGTCCGGACCTCGAGGAGAGAGGCGAGCGTTCCGATCGCGCGAGGCACAACTTATCGGCGCGAAGCGAGGACGATTGACCCCCCTTTCGGCCGTTTCTGTGAGCGCTCTCCGCGATGTCGTTCCCACCGTGACAGCGGAGGCCGATCGACGTCGGTCCGAGAAGGCCGACCGCTCGTGCGGCCGGCGTCGCGCTGTCAGGACGGTACGTCTCTCCAGGCCGCGCCGGCGATGACAGGCGCCGGAACCGCTCTGAGCGCCGCCGCGGACCGGTTGTCACGAACGACTCGTGCAGGACGGGGAAATACCTATCGCACCGATCCGGCAGGCCACCGGATCCCCCGTGCGGAGGACGCCGATCCTGTGTCCCCGCCCCGGGGATAGTGCGTCTTCCGATGCCGTGCTGATAATGAGCGACTCCGCCCCTCGAGCGCTCGAATTCCTCTCTTAGGAACCCTGAGCACCGTCTCGGCTCCCGCCGCCCGACCGATCGGTTCCTCGTGCCCCCCAGAACTCCGCGCCTCGCGCGCCTCGCCGTGATCGTCGTCGCCGCGCTGCTCCTGGCGTTCCTCCCCGCAGCTCCGGCATCGGCCGCGACCGCGTTCACGACCGCGCCGACGCCCACGATCTCGGGAACCGCCGCCGTCGGCTCCGTGCTGACCGCGAAGACCGGCACCTGGAACCCCGTGCCCACCTCGTACGCCTACCAATGGAAGCGCTCCGGAACAGCGATCACCGGCGCGACGGCCTCCACCTACAAGGCCGTCACCGCCGACTCCGGACGCACGCTCACCGTCACGGTCACCGGCAGCAGGACCGGCTACACGACCACTCCCCGCACCTCCGCTCCGACCGCCACGATCACCACCCCGCGCGCCTTCACCACGGCGCCGACCCCGACGGTGACGGGCACCACGAGAGTCGGCTCCGTGCTGACCGCGAAGACCGGCACCTGGAACCCCGTGCCCACCTCGTACGCCTACCAGTGGAAGCGCTCGGGAACCGCGATCACCGGCGCCACCGCCGCCACCTACAAGGCCGTCACCGCCGACTCCGGACGGACGCTCACCGTCACCGTCAGCGGCAGCCGGACCGGCTACACGACCACCCCGAAGACCTCCGCTCCGACCGCCACGATCAAGCCCGGTCCTCCCGGCGCGGCGACGAGTGTCGTCGCCGTCGTCGACGATGCGGCGGCGACCGCGACGATCTCCTGGCAGCCGCCGGCCACGACCGGCGGCTCGGCGATCACCGGTTACCGGCTCACCCGGGACGGCGTCGACTCGACCGGTCAGGGCGCGTGGTCGCACCTCTACGGTCCGGAGAAGCGGTCGGTGACGCACATCAGCCTGGTTCCCGGCAGCACCTACAGCCTCACGGTCACTCCGGTGAACGCGGTCGGGAGCGGGCCGACCACCGCGCGGTCCGTCACCCTGGCGCCGAAGGTCCTCGTGGCTCCGACGCCCACCGTCTCGGGCACGCCGACCGTGTACTCGACCCTCACGGCGAACTCGGGAGCGTGGACCCCCGGTACTCGTCTGAGCTACCAGTGGTACGCGAACGGGACCGCGATCAGGGACCGCGAGGGCGCAGCGGCCGTGGGTCCGACGTTCAAGACCGACATCGCCCAGTCGGGCACGCGAGTGACCGTCCGTGTGACGGGGACCCTGCCGGGCTACACCCCCGTCGTGCGGGAGAGCGCGGCGACGACGCCGATCCGGCCGCGGGAGGTGTTCGAGCTCTCGACCATCGGGCAGAGCGCCCCCTACGTGCTCTCGCCCCGCGGAGCGCGGGTCTACACGATCTCCCGCCCTCTCAACCTCCAGGAGACCGACGAGGGGGAGGAGCCGGTGAGGTGGACCGCCGAGGCGGGCACGATCATCAAGGTCTACGACGGCATCGCTGCGAATCTCCCACTGAAGGCCACCGGCACCGCGACCTCGCCCGTGGTCGTCACGTCGATCCACGACGACACCGTCGGCGGCGACACGGACGGCCCGTCGGCGGCCCTGCCCGCCACCGCGACTCCGTGGAAGGGCATCGACGTCTTCGAGCAGCACTACATCTACGACGAGTACCCGTACGAAGCAGAGAATTGCCGGATGGATGCGGAGTACCTCGTCGTGAAGCACGCGGAGACCGGCGTCTTCTGCAAGGTGTCCGAGAGCTACATCAAGATCTCGCATTCGCAGATCTGGGGTGGCGTGTTCCTCAGGGGGACGTCGGTGGATCTGCAGGACAACGAGTTCGTCCGGGGGCGGGTGTACGTGTCCGTCCCGACCCGAACGCCCCGGATGGACGACTGGTTGCCGCCGGAGCACCCCGTCATCGTCCGGAACAACGTCTTCACCGGGCTCCCGGGTCTCACGACCACGCCGATCGAGATCCATGAGGCACTTCTCGAGACGACCACGGCGATCGCGGGCAACACCGCTCCCGGCATCACCAATCCCCACATGCTTCTCGACGGCACGCTCGCGACCGACTCCCTGACCCTCGGTGCGGGATGGGTCTACGACCTGGTCACCGATTGGCCCGAGTACTGGCACGTCGACGGCACGCTGGTCGTGCAGCCGGGAGTGGTGGTCAGGATCGGCCAAAGCGTCGGGTTCCGCGGTCAGATCACAGCAGTGGGCACGGTGTCGCAGCCGATCACGTTCACCTCGATGCTCGACCGCTCGATCGGGATCACCGCACCCCGCGGCCCGTCTCCGGTCCTCGACTACGCCTCCGGCAGCGGCTGTATCGAGGGCGGAGCGTTCACATCCACGTCCCGGAACTACACAGTGCGTTCGCTCACCACCTGCGGCTAGAGGTCGCGCGCCGCCGCAAGCCCGTTCCGCGCCGACTCCGCCCGGCGTAGTGTCCGAGGACGGCGCGAGGAACGGTCCGCGCGCTCGCGTCGATGGAGCCGCGATGTTCGAACCCGAAGGATCCGTGCACCCTGTAGCACGGCTCAGCTACGTCACCGCCGCCCTCCTGGTGGGTGCGGTCCTCGTCGGAGGCGCTGTCGGCGCCGCCGTCGCCCTGGTGCTCTACCTGCCGGCCGCGCTCGCGTCCGGTCCGCTCGACCCGTCGGCGCTCGTGAGCTTCGGGATGCTGATGGGCGTCCTTTCGGGAGCGGGCATCGGCCTCTGCGGCGGCGTCGGCGCCGTGGCGGGCATGGTGTCCGTCCGCGCCGTGAACCGCAGCGACTCCGCGTTCGTGCTCGGCACGAGCTCGGGCTCGGCCCTGGGCGTCCTCATCGCGGCGGCGAACCTCCTGGTCAGCCGGGACGCTCCGACCTGGATCACGGTGCTGCTGGCGACGGCCGCCGCCTTCGCCCTCTGCGCCTGGGGCTCCTGGCTGCTGACCCGCCACGAGCACGCGTGGGAGCGCGCCCACGCCCGCTCGCAGCACCACCGCCCGGCCTGAGCCCCGCCCGTCCTCGCTGATCGAGCAGCCCGCCTAGCGGGCGTCTCGAGATCCACCCTCCCGGAGACGCCGGTCTCGATACGCCGCCTGCGGCGGCTACTCGACCAGCGAGAACTGCCCCGGCGTCAGCCCGCGTAGGCCCCGACCAGGCGCACCGCGCCGCCGTCGACGCCCTTGGCGCCCTGCTCGAAGCCCTCGAACGAACGGGTGCTCATCGACACGCGCCCCGCGATCCACGACGGCACGCCCGACGCCTCGAGCGAGGCGATGACCGACGGAGCCGCCTCCGCGTCGACCACGGCGAACATCCCGATGCCGAGGTTCCAGGTGCCCTCGGTGCTCTCGAGCGTCGCGCCCGACATCCCGGCGAGCGCGCGGAACACGTCCGACGGGCTCCAGGTCGACCGCTCGACCTCGACCCACGAACCGCGCGGAAGCACGCGAGCGAGGTTCGCGGCGATGCCGCCTCCGGTCACGTGGCTGATCGAGTGCACGGCCGACCCGAGCGTCTCGTGCTCGAGGACGTCGAGCAGCGGCCGCGTGTAGAGGCGAGTGGGCTCGAGCAGCACCTCGCCCACCACTCCACCGAGCTCGGTCGAGCGGTCGGTGAAGCCGATGCCGCGCTCGGCGAGGATGTGGCGCACGAGCGAGTAGCCGTTCGAGTGCAGTCCGGAGGAGGCCATCGCGATGACGACGTCGCCGTCCTGCACGCGGTCGGCGCCGCGCACCGCGTCCGCCTCGACCACTCCGGTCGCCGCTCCGGCCACGTCGTAGTCGTCGGGTTCGAGGAGCCCCGGGTGCTCGGCCGTCTCGCCGCCGACGAGCGCCGTGCCGGTGGCCGAGCAGGCCCGCGCGATGCCGGCCACGATGTCGGCGATGCGCGCCGGGACGACCTTGCCGCAGGCGATGTAGTCGGTCATGAAGAGGGGGCGGGCGCCGACCACGACGATGTCGTCGACGACCATGCCCACGAGGTCCTGGCCGATCGTGTCGTGCTTGTCGATCGCCTGCGCGAGCGCGACCTTCGTGCCGACTCCGTCGGTCGAGGTCGCGAGCAGCGGCGCTCGGAAGTCCTTGAGGAACGACACGTCGTAGAGGCCGGCGAACCCGCCGACTCCGCCGAGCACGTGGCGGTCGTGCGTCGCCGACACGGCCGACTTCATCAGCTCGACCGCGAGATCACCCGCCGCGGTGTCGACTCCGGCGCGGGCGTAGCTGCTCGTCTCATCACTCACGCGACGACCCTACCGACTGGCCCGCCCCGCCGAGAGTCCGCGAGAGGCCTCCTCCGCCCTGCCAGAGGGTCGGCGGATCCGCCCGACAGGGTGCCTCCGTGCCGCTCAGCACCGGCCGATCCGCCCAGGGCGAACCATTAGGGGATGCGTCCCCCACGTGTCAGGATGGACCGTCATCCCCCCCCTGCTACCCGATTGGGAGCCCATCCGGCATGTGCGGAATCGTAGGAATCGTCTCCTCGGGACCCGTCAACCAGTCCATCTACGACAGCCTGTCGCTCCTGCAGCACCGCGGTCAGGATTCGACCGGCATCGCGACGGCCGACGGCAGCACCCTCCACATCAAGAAGGCGGCGGGGCAGGTCCGCGAGGCGTTCCGCACGCGCGACATGCGGTCGCTGCTCGGGACCATGGGCCTCGGGCACGTCCGCTACGCCACGAAGGGCAACGCGGAGCGCGAGGAGGAGGCGCAGCCGTTCTACGTGAACGCGCCGTACGGCATCATCCTCGTCCACAACGGCAACCTGACGAACACGCGCGAGCTCACCGACGAGCTCTTCACCGTCGACCGCCGCCACCTCAACACCACCTCCGACACGGAGCTGCTGGTCAACGTCCTCGCCAACGAGCTGCAGGCGTCGATCTCGGGCCGCGACCTCGACGCCGACGAGGTGTTCGACGCGGTGGCCCGCGTGCACGAGCGCGTCGAGGGCTCGTACGCGACGATCGCGCTGATCGCCGGCAAGGGGCTGCTCGCGTTCCGCGACCCGTTCGGCATCCGTCCGCTCATCGTCGGCCGCCGCTCGAACGTCGGGGCGACCGACGACTGGGTCGTCGCCTCCGAATCGCTCGTGCTCGAGGCGCAGGGCTTCGAGATCGTGCGCGACGTCGCTCCCGGCGAGGCGATCTTCATCACTCCGGACGGCCGCATGGCGAGCCGCCAGTGCGCG
This sequence comes from Rathayibacter sp. Leaf299, assembly GCF_001423055.1. Lineage (NCBI taxonomy): Bacteria > Bacillati > Actinomycetota > Actinomycetes > Micrococcales > Microbacteriaceae > Rathayibacter > Rathayibacter sp. Leaf299. Next base: position 39,913 of record NZ_LMNT01000002.1, on the reverse strand, counting down.
AAGGACCCCCGCCTCATCCCGTGCTCGTTCGAGTACGTCTACCTCGCGCGCCCCGACTCCGTGATGTCGGGCATCTCGGTCTACGAGGCGCGCCTGCGCCTGGGCGACCGCCTCGCCGACACGATCGCCGCCTACACGCCGGGCGGGGCGATCGACGTCGTCATGCCCATCCCGGACTCGTCCCGCCCCGCCGCGATGCAGGTCGCGCAGAAGCTCGGCATCGAGTACCGCGAGGGCTTCTACAAGAACCGCTACGTCGGCCGGACGTTCATCATGCCGGGGCAGGCGGTGCGCAAGAAGTCGGTGCGCCAGAAGCTCAACGCGATGTCGAGCGAGTTCAAGGGCAAGAACGTGCTGATCGTGGACGACTCGATCGTCCGCGGCACGACCTCGAAGGAGATCGTCGACATGGCGCGCACGGCCGGAGCGAACACCGTCACGTTCGCCTCCGCCGCCCCGCCCGTGCGCTACCCGCACGTGTACGGCATCAACATGCCCTCGCGGCAGGAGCTCGTCGCCCACAACCGCCGGATCCCCGAGATCTCGGAGGCGATCGGCGCCGACTACCTGATCTACCAGGAGGTCGCCGACATGAAGGCGGCGATCCTCGAGGGGTCCGACGTCACCGATCTCGAGACCAGCTGCTTCACGGGCGAGTACATCACCGGCACCGTGACTCCGGAGTACCTGGACTGGGTCGAGCGCACGCAGCTCAGCTGATCCCGCGCATCGGGGCCGCTGAGCGCGCTCGCCACCAGCACACGCTCCGAGCCTCCGCAACCGGGTGCCCGGTCGCCGCCGCGGCGTCCAGACTCGTCTGCGTGCGCCATCCGGGCGCGCAGACGAGGAGCCTCCCGTGATCTACCGCCTGATCCCCTACGCGCTGATGTTCATCGCACGCAAGCTGACGAAGTCGCAGAAGGCGAAGCGCACGATGCAGAACGCCGCACGCAGGACCGCCCGCAAGGGACGCTGAGCCGATCCGTCAGCGGACGGCGGTGCCCGGCTCCTGCGCGGAGCCGCCGTCCGCCTCCGGGTCGTCGGAGACGCCCTCACGGGCGACCGTGCGCTCGGCGGTCCGGCGGACCACCTTGCGTCCGACGACGCGGTCGAGGATCACGACGATCAGCCCCGCGAGGGCGCCGAAGAGCGTCACGAACAGCAGCAGGCTGAAGCCGAAGACCTGGCCCCGCGAGAAGCCCTGCGTCTCGGGCAGGGCGAAGGTGAGCACGAACGCGGTGATCGCGCCGAGTCCGGCGCCGAGCGCCAGGATGCGCCAGATGCGCGGGCTCCGGCGCACCTCGACCTCTTCGCGGGTCACCTCGACGTCGTCGGAGTGCTGCGGAGTGTCGAGCGGATCGGTCATGCCTCCATTCTCCCCTGTGCCGGCCTCGGAGGGGACCGTGTCCGGTGCGGGCGAACAGCACGCGGCATCCGGCCGCTTCCGCCCTCGGCACCGTCCGGCTCCGCGAGTGGACGCCCGATGGGATCCGTCGACACTGCAGGCCCCGTTCCGCGACCACTCGTCCGCACGGCCTCGGCGACCGGGCCGGTCTCTCCACACCCTGCTCGACAGCCGCCGACCATCGGAGGAGCGGCTCACATCGCGTGGACCAGGCGCCCCGCCTGCGCGCGCAGCTCGCGCACGACCGTCCGGACCGACAACCGCTCGGCGCGATCGGGCCGCATGAGCGCCACGATGTGCCGCACCGAGCTGACCCCCCGGAGGGGCTTCACGACGATGCCGGGGGCGCCCGCCGTGTAGCGCGGCAGCACCGCGATGCCGAGGCCGGCCGCGACGAACGCCTCCGTCACGCGGGTCGACGCGAAGCGCTGCTCGACGCGCACGGCCTCGCCCGACGCCGTCTCGATCTCCTGCATGACGCTCTCGAACGGGAATCCGTCCGGTACGCCGATCCAGGTCTCGCCGACCAGGTCCGCGGCCGTCACCGTGGCCCGCTCCGCGAGCCGGTGCCCGACGGGAAGGGCGATGTCCAGCGGCTCCACCATCAGCTCCGCCATCGCGAGACCCCGGCCCGCCCAGGCGCTGCGGCCGGTCGGCGAGTGGCCGAGCACGATGTCGAAGTCGGCGGTGAGGTCGGCGAACTCGTCGGTGCCCGGATCCACGTCCTCGCACTGCACGACGAGTCCCTCCACGCTGCGCAGCGCCACGAGCGCGTCGGGCAGGAGCATCTGCCCCGCGGTCGGGAACGTGGCGATCGTGACCTCGCCGATCGGGTTGTTCTTGAAGGTCTGCCAGACGGCGTCCGCGCGTTCGAGCGCGATGGCGATCTCGGTGGCGCTCCTGGCGAGCTCGCGGCCGGCACCCGTGAGGACCACTCCGCGGCCCGACCGCTCGATCAGGGGCACGCCCGCCTCGCGCTCGAGCACCTTGAGCTGCTGCGAGACGGCGGAGGGGGTGCGGTGCGTCGCCTCCGCGACCGCGGTGATCGAGCGCCGCATCGAGAGCTCCCTGAGCAGTTCCAGCCGCCGCACGTCCATGAAGCAACGCTACACGTCAGGGCAAGAACACGTCGATTGTCCTAAGGAACAGGAGTGGCCAGAGTGGACGTTGTACACAGCATCCCGGCGGATGGATCCCGTTCCGCCACAACGAAAGGCAGAACAGTCATGAGCATCGCAATCGTCGCCCTCCTCGCCGGAGTCTCCGCCTGGGGCGCCGTCGCGACCGTGCTCGTCACCCGCCGCGACGGCTATCGTCAGGTCCCGACCCAGCACTGAGCCCCGCGCTCCGCGACAGCACTCGCGTCCGAACGCCGCTTTCCCCTCGGGGAGGCGGCGTTTCCGCGTTCCCGGGACGACGAAGGGCCCCCGACCGGAGTCGAGGGCCCGTCGTCGTGCGCTGCAGTACTACTTCGAGACGGTGCGGCGGCGCAGGTGCGCCACGCTCATCGCCGCTCCGAGCAGGAGGGCGACGGCGCCGGCCAGCAGGGCCGGGGTCGTGTCGAATCCGGTCGCGGCGAGCTGGTGCGCGCCACCGCCGGTCGGGCCGCCGGCGACGGGCTTCGTCGGGGCGGCGGGAGTCGTCGGGACCGTGGTCCCGGTCGGCTCCGGGACGGGAGTCGGCACGACGGCCGCGTCGGCGACCGCGAAGTCGACGCTCACGGTGACGCCGGTCTCCTCGAGAGCGAAGGACGCGGTGTGCGTGCCGCCCGCCAGGCTCTCGGCGATCGGGACGCTGAACGACGCGCGGCCGGTCGAGTCGTCGGTGACGGCCCGGGTCGGGTCGATCGGCGCAGTGCCGACCTCGGTGCCGTCGACGCTCGCGGTGACGGTGGTGTCGGTCGGCGCACCCGTGCTGAACAGGAGCGAGGAGAGGTCGACCGTCATCGTGTCGCCGACGGCGTACTCACCCGAGTCCGGGATGTTCTCGGTGAGGCCGATCGAGCGCTGGACGGGGTCCGGGCTCACGGTGCCGAGGTCCTGGATGTAGGCGACGAACGCGTCGAGGTCGATGCGGCCGGAGTCGGCGGTGCCGGTGCCCTCGGTGAAGGTGCTGAACCCGTCGCCACCGGTCGAGAGGAAGTTGTTCGTCACGACGGTGAAGGTCTGCGCCGGGTCGACGGGCACGTTCTCGAAGAAGACCTCCGAGATGTGCTCGCCCTGCGGGGCGGCCGGGTCGAAGACGTAGGTCAGCGCGGCCGAGGTGGCGAGCTTGAGCTGCGGGTGCGCGGCGCTCCCGACCCACTGCTCCTCGAGCAGGGCCTTGATCTGCGCACCGGTCAGCTGGAGCGTGACCAGCGTGTTCGCGAACGGCTGGGCGTCGGACGCCTCGGCGTAGGTCACGACGCCGTCGGCGTCACCGGGCACGGTGGCGTCCCCGGCGAACAGGAGGTCGTCGCGGAGTCCGCCGGCGTTGGTGAAGGCGATCTCGGTGCCCAGCTCGCTGGTGGCCCAGAGCTGCGCGTCGGCGACGAGGTTGCCCAGCGTCGACTCCGAGCCGCGGTTGGTCTGGCCGTCCTCGCGGTAGGCGCGGGAGATGTCGTCGGTGATGGTGCCGACCTTCACGCTGCCCTCGTCGACGGCGACGGCCTGAGCGGCCTCGACGATCGAGGTGACGGCGGGATCGGCGTCGAAGGCTCCGACGAAGATCGTGTCGGCGGCGTCGTCCGACTCGGGGTCGTCGACCTCGACGGTCAGCGGCACGACCTCGCTCGTGAGCGAGGTGAGCTCCTTGGTCGTCGGGTCCACGGTCAGCGCCATGTGGCCGATGTTCTCGGCGTAGCTGCCGGTCTGCGACACGATCGTCGGGAACGCACGTCCGCCGTCGACGGTCGCGTTGTACTCCTGGTGGCTGTGACCCGAGACGATCGCGTCGACGTTCGCGGCGACTCCGTTGACGATGGCGCCGAACTTGGGGTCGGCGGCGGGGGTGCCCGCGTCGGCCGCACCGGCGTCGGCGCCCTCGTGGAGCAGCAGGACGATCACGTCGGCCTCGCCGTTGGCGTCGTCGCCGTCCTGGAGCGCCGTCGCGACCTCGTTGACGTTCTCGACGATCGGCTCGATCGAGAGGGTCGAGATGCCGCCGGGGCTGACGAGAGTGCCGAGGTCCTCGGTCATCGCTCCGATGAACGCGACCGAGACGCCCTCCTGCTCGGCGAGGAAGTAGGGGTCGTACGCGCGCTCGCCCGTCGCGGTGTCGAAGAGGTTCGCGTTGACGTACGGGAAGTCGGACTCGTCGCTCACGCGACCGTCGACGTCGGAGCGGCCCTTGTCGAACTCGTGGTTGCCCAGCGTGCTGACGTCCAGGCCCATCTCGTTCAGGACGTCGAGCGTGGGCTGGTCGTCCTGCACCTTGGAGGTGAAGGTCGAGGCGCCGATGTTGTCGCCGGCCGAGACGAAGAGGGTGTTGGGGTTGGCGGCGCGGTAGGAGTCGACCGCGCCGGCGAGCACCGCCGCGCCGGCGACCGTGCCGTTGGCCTCGATCCGGCCGTGGAAGTCGTTGATCGACAGGACGTCGATCGCGATGTCGCCCTCGGCGGCCATCGCGGGAGCGGCGCCGAGCATCGCGGCGCCGGCGACGGCACCGACTGCCGTCACCGAGAGTGTTCTGATCAGGCCGCGTCGACGGCCGGGGGTAGTGCTTCGCATCTGGTCGGGATCTCCAAGCGTCGAGCGGTGATTCGGAGTGGACTCCGGCCGCATGAGGGGAACTTTCCCAGCCAAGCCGAGGGTCGGCCTCAGGTCAAACGCCGGTCCGCCGGTCGCGGGCGTCGTTTACGAGAAGTTAATCCGACGACTGCCGGGGTTCTCCCAGGTGACGCGGAGGGATCGCGCGAGCGCGGTCAGCCGACGCGGAGGAGGGGGAGGAACGGCGTGAGATCCGCCCGCACCCCGGACGCGTGGATCCGACCGCTCGCGAGGCCCTCGGCCCACGGCAGGTCGCCGGTCGCGAGGCGCAGCCAGGTCGCCGCGTCCATCTCGATGACGTTGGGCGGGGTCCCGCGGGTGTGCCCGGGGCCCTCGACGCACTGCGCGGCGCCGAACGGAGGAACGCGCACCTCGACGCTGCGGCCCGGCACCCGCGTCTCGATGATCTGCAGGAGGAACCGCACGGCGGTCGCGGTGGTGGTGCGGTCCGTCGCTCCGGCGAGCGCCGCGCGCACCGCGCCCTGACCGGACGCCTCGTCGATCTTCCCCTTGGCCATGCGTCCATCCTGCCGTGCCACCGCCCGGGAACGCCGCTCCGCGAGATGCCACTCGCGCTCGCGACACACTGCAGGAGGCGTGCCGGAACGGCATCCTGCGGACGCGCGATCCCGGTGCCGAAGGGGCGTGACGGAGTGCGACCGGCCCGGGACGGCCCGGGCCTATCCTGTTCAGGTGAAGATCCTCGTCCTCGGTTCGGGTGCCCGTGAGCACGCCATCATCACGGCTCTCCTCGCAGAGGAGGAGCAGCACGAGATCATCGCCGCGCCCGGCAACGCGGGCATCGCGCGCGACGTCGAGGTCATCCACTTCGACACCAACAGCCCCCGCCTCGTCACCGACTTCGCGCTCGAGCAGGGCATCGAGCTCGTCGTGATCGGCCCGGAGGCGCCGCTGGTCGCCGGAGTGGCCGACGCCCTCCGTCAGCGCCGCATCCCCACCTTCGGCCCCGACAAGGCCGCCGCCGCCCTCGAGGGCTCGAAGACCTTCGCGAAGCGCGTCATGGACATGGCGCGCGTCCCCACCGGCCGCGCCACCCGCGTCTCGACCCTGGTCGACGCGACCCGCGTCATCGACGGCTTCGGCGCCCCCTACGTCGTCAAGGCCGACGGCCTCGCCGCCGGCAAGGGCGTCCTCGTGACGGAGTCGCGCAGCGCGGCCGTCGCGCACGCCGAGTTCTGGCTGCAGTCGGGCGACGTCCTCATCGAGGAGTTCCTCGACGGCCAGGAGGTCTCGCTCTTCCTCCTCTCCGACGGCCACGACGTCGTCCCGCTCTCCCCCGCCCAGGACTACAAGCGCCTCGGCGACGGCGACGAGGGCCCGAACACCGGCGGCATGGGCGCCTACTCCCCCCTTCCCTGGCTCGCGGACCGCTGGGCGAGCGAGCGCGCCTTCGTCGACGAGGTCATCGACACCGTCGCCATCCCGACGATCCGCCAGCTCGAGCGCGAACGCACCCCGTTCGTCGGACTCCTCTACTGCGGCCTGATCGTCACCGAGGCCGGCATCCGCGTGATCGAGTTCAACGCGCGCTTCGGCGACCCCGAGACGCAGGTCGTGCTGCCGCGTCTGGCCTCCCCGCTCTCGGCACTGCTCCTCGCCGCGTCGACGGGATCGCTCGCCTCCGTGCCCTGGCCCGCCTTCACCGACGAGGTCGCCGTGACCGTCGTGCTCGCCAGCGAGGGCTACCCCGAGAACGCCGTCACCGGACGCGGCATCAGCGGGCTGGAGGCGGCCGAGGCCGTCCCCGGCGTCACCATCGCCCACGCGGCGACGCAGCTGGTCGACGGGCGCTTCGTGGCCACGGGCGGACGCGTGCTCAACGTGGTCGCGCGCGGCGCGGATTTCACGGAGGCCCGAGAGCGCGCGTACAAGGCCCTCGACCTGATCCACCTCGACGGCGGGCAGTACCGTCGCGACATCGCGCTTCGGGTCGCGCAGTAGCGCGACCGCTTCGCGTGATGTCGTCCACGCCGCCCCCTGTGCGGCGTGGCGCAGTCGGCTTCTCAAAGCGGTTGCGTTGTTAGGAGCGTCCTGCGTCCGGCTCGCCGACAACGCTCGCACGCGTTCTCGGCTTCGCCTCGTCGCGGGGCGGGGATCCGGAGGCGCGCCTCCCGGGACTCGAGCCTCCCGGGACTCGAGCCTCCCGGGACTAGTGCCTCTCGGGACTGATGCAACCCGGGACCGGTGCCTACCGGGACTAGAGGTTCCCAAGGACTGATGCAGCCCGGGACTAGTGCCACCCGGGATTGATGCAGCCCGGGACGAGTGCCTCCCGGGACTGATGCAGCCCGGGACGGGTGCCTCCCGGGACTACTGGTTTCCGGGACTGGTGCAGCCAGGAACTGGTGCCTGCGGAGGCTGGCGGCTCGCCTGGCCGATGCCTCGCGCGACGGCGGAGCTGCAGAAGTAAGGCTGGGCGGCTCGGAAGCGGGGGAAGTGTTGGGATCGGAGCGGTGGGCCTTCGTTGCGCGGGCTCTCGGAATAAGACGACGGGTCAGGCGGTGGCGGCGACGTCGCGGAGGGCCTCACCGAGGTCCGGGTGGGCGAAGGCGAAGCCGGCGTCTTCCAGGCGGCCCGGAACGACCCAGCGGCTCTTGAGGAGGAGCTCGGGCTCGGTGCGCAGCAGCAGCATCGCGGGCTCGAGGACGAAGCGCGGGGCGGGCAGGCCGAGGCTGCGGCCCACCGCGGCGCGCAGCAGGCGCGACAGCTCCGTGTTATCGCTGGGATTCGGCGAGGCGAGGTTCACCGGGCCCTCGAGCGACGACTCCTCGAGGAACAGGATCGAGCGGAACACGTCCTCCACGTGGATCCAGCTGAAGTGCTGGCGGCCGTGGGTCGCCCGGTACTCGTGGTGCACCCCCGCCGCCCGGCGCGCGTGGGTCGCCGGCCAGCGGCCGTCGTACTGCGGTCCGCCGAGGCCGAGGCGGGCGAGGCGCAGCAGGATGCCCGTCGCCGGTCCGTCGCCCAGCACGATCGCCATGCGCAGCGCGATCCGGCGGGTGGCGGGCGTGTCCCCGCCGAAGAACTCCGCCTCCCACGCCGTGGCCACGTCGACCGAGAACCCCTCGCCGATCACGCCGTCCGCCTCGGTGTTCGCGCGCTCCTCCTCGTGCCGGTAGATCGTCGCGGTGCTCGAGTTCATCCACACGGGCGGCGGAGTCGCGGCGGCCGCGACCGCACGGTGCAGCTCGGCGGTGGTCTCGACGCGCGAGCGGAGGATCTCGGCGCGGTTCGCAGCCGTGTACCGGCAGTCGACGCTCTTCCCCGCGAGGTTCACGAGCAGGCGTGCGCCGTCGACGGCGCGGACGAGCCCGGCGGAGTCGCCCCACCGCGCATCCGGACCCGACCGGCCGATGCGGCGCACGGTCCAGCCCGCCCGCTCGAAGCGGTGGGAGAGGTCGGTGCCGAGGAAGCCGCTCGCCCCCGCGAGGACGACGACGGGGCGCTGCGGGGTGCTCATCGCCCCATCGTGCCGCAAGGCGCCACGCGGCCGGTGCGCAACCGAGGGCGAGAGTGCCTGAGTCCCGCTCTGGTGACGATCCGGCGCGATCCGTCCTCGGTTAGGAACGCGCGACGGCGTGAGCGGCCCGCACCGCACCGGCCAGCCGCCCCGCGAACCCGGGCGGAACCTCCTCGGGCAGGGCGTCGACGGGGAACCAGGCCACGTCCTCGCTCTCGTCGCTCACCACGACGAGTGCCGACGGGTCCGCGATCGCGCCGTAGCCGATGTCCCAGTGCCGGGAGCAGCGTCCGAAGCCGCCGCCGAGCCCGTGCCGGTCGAGGTCGAGGGGCAGCGATCCGAGCGGAGCGAGCGATGGGACTCCGCTCTCCTCGCGCGCCTCGCGCAGAGCCGCGTCCGCCACGGAGGCGTCGCCGGGCTCGATGTGCCCGCCCAGCTGCACCCAGAAGCGGCCCTTGCCGTGGAAGCAGAGCAGTGCGCGGTCCAGCTCCGGCGAGAGCACGAAGCAGCTCGCGGTGATGTGCTCAGGCCCGAGGCTGCGCTCGAGAGCTCCCTCACCGTGCTCGGCGAGGAACGCGAGGTACTCGTCACGGAGGCCGAGGAGCGGAGCAGGGGCCGCCCACTCCTGCAGGTCGAGGGCGAGAGCAGCGGCGCGGGGGATCACTCCGCGAGCGTAGGCGAGATGCCACTCCGGTACGCGGCACGCCGAGCGGGCCGTACTGGAGTGGCATCTCGCGGAAGGGGTCAGACGGTGAGGCCGGCCAGTCCCTCGCGGTCGACGCGGCGGTGGAAGCGCATGCCGGCGAGTCCGCCGAGCACTGCGGCGATCAGCGCGACGACGAGGGCGGCGAGCGCCGTCAGGACCGCGGCGATGGTCGCGTCGCTCCCGTCGAGCGGGATGCGCGGGAAGCTGCTGACGGCCGAGAGCACCTGGGTGCCTCCGGTGACCGCCGAGGCGATGCCCACGAGGATCGTGACCACGACGGCCCACGCCCACACGGCCACTCCCTGCTTCGCTCCGCTGAAGCGGGCCATGCGGCCGGCGACGTAGCCGCCGCAGTAGTACGCGACGAAGAGGATGACCAGCAGCGCGATCGCGCCCGCCCAGCCGAACGCGACCGGGTCCGCGGCGAGGTCGGCGGTGACGTCCTGCGTGCCGACGACGGCCGCTCCGATCGCGGTGACCAGGGCGGTGAGGATCACCGCGAGGCCGGTCGCGGCGAGCCAGCCGAAGAAGGCGCAGCCGATCTTCAGCCCGCCGAAGCGCTCGCGCTCGCGGTCGTGGATGTCCTTGCGGGTGGCGGCGCGGGCCTGCTTGGCCTCGGCGGAGTCGGGATCGACGGGAGCCCGGTGGGCGGGCTCCTCCGCGGTCGACGGGGTGGACGACGCGGACGACGTGGTGCTCGATGCGCTCCCGCTCTGCGGGGCGGTCTCGAACCGGCGCGTCTCTCCGGCGGCGTGCGCCGTCGTGTCGTCGCGTCGCGGGTCGCTGCTGTCGCGACCGGAGTCGGTGGGGATGCTCATGACGACCTCCTGGGGTACCGCCGACGGGGTTCGGCGGTGTGCACAGTCAAGGCCCTGCAGGGCCCCGGTGTCGCGGGCTTGACGAGGAACGGCAGCGTTCCGGTCCGTCTCCGCACGCTCGTGCGAGCCCGGAGGAGCGTCAACCCCCTGCGCTCCCCCTCCGCTGTCGGCTTCCATGGAACGACCCACCCAACGACACGAGAGGGAGAGTCATGACTCCGGAATCCCCTGAGCAGACCCCGCCCGGCACCGAGGCCGAGCTGACCCCGAAGGCCGACCACGGCGAGGAGAGCTATCGCGGCACCGGCCGTCTCAGCGGCAAGGTCGCCCTGGTCACCGGCGCCGACAGCGGCATCGGCAAGGCGGTCGCCATCGCGTTCGCGCGGGAGGGCGCCGACGTCGCCATCGCCTACCTCGACGAGCACGAGGACGCCGAGGACACCGCGAAGTGGGTCCGCGAGGCGGGCCGGGAGGCGCTCCTGCTCCCCGGGGACCTGCGCGATCCCGCCCAGTGCCGCGCCGCCGTCTCGCAGACCGTCGAGACCCTCGGCCACCTCGAGGTCCTCGTCAGCAACGCGGCCTTCCAGATGAGCCACGAGGAGATCACCGACATCCCCGACGAGGAGTGGGACCGGACGATCGCGACCAACCTCAGCGCCTACTTCCACCTGGTGAAGGCGGCGATCCCGCACCTCCGGCCCGGCGCCTCGATCATCGCGACCAGCTCGGTGCAGTCCGACCAGCCGTCGTACCAGCTGCTCCCCTACGCCGCCACGAAGTCGGGGATGCTGAGCATGACCGCCTCGTTCGCGCAGGCGCTCGGCGAGAAGGGCATCCGCGCGAACGCGGTCGCTCCGGGCCCGATCTGGACCCCGCTGATCCCGTCGACGATGCCTCCGGAGGCGGTCGCCTCGTTCGGCGAGAACGTGCCGCTGGGCCGACCCGGCCAGCCGGCCGAGGTCGCGCACGCCTACGTCCTGCTCGCGTCCGACGAGGGCAGCTACATGAGCGGGGCGACGATCGCCGTCACCGGCGGGAAGCCGATCCTCTGATTCCGCTCATGAGCGCTCACCCGCAGGTTCCTGGGATAGGTTCCTGCGGGTGAGCGTGCACATCCGCAGCATCGAGACGGCCGTACCGGCGACGGTGCTGCGCCAGGGGGACGTGCGCGACCTCTTCGCCTCGCAGGAGGGCATCAGCCGGCTCGGCTCGAGGCTCCTCGGCGCCGCGTTCGACGCGTCCGCGATCGAGACCCGGCACACCGTGGTCGACGAGCTCGACCGCGAGGTGCGGGAGGGGGCGAGCGTCTTCTACGACGCCCGCTCGAACGCCGTGCTGAATCCGGGCACCGCGGCGCGCAACGCGCTCTACGCGGCCCGTGCGCCCGAGCTGTTCGCCGACTCCGCTCGACGCGCGCTCGAGGCGGCCTCGCTGACCGCCGACGACGTGACCCACGTCGTCACGGTCTCGTGCACGGGCTTCTACGCGCCGGGCCCCGACTACCAGCTGGTCCGCGCCCTCGGCCTGTCGCCGTCGACGCAGCGGTTCCACCTCGGCTTCATGGGCTGCTACGGCGCCTTCCCCGGGCTCCGCGCCGCGAAGGCGTTCTGCGACGCGGATCCGGACGCGGTCGTTCTCGTCGTCGCCGTCGAGATCTGCACGATCCACCTGACGTCCTCCAACGATCCCGAGCAGATCGTCGCCACCTCGGTGTTCGCCGACGGAGGCGCGGCGGCCGTCGTCACTGCGCGCCCTCCGGAGCCGGGCACCCCGGTCCTCGAGATCGACGCGCTCGACACGACACTCACCCCCGAGGGCGAGGACGAGATGGCTTGGACGATCGGCGACCACGGCTTCACGATGCGCCTGAGCACCTACGTGCCGGCGATCATCGGCCAGAACATCACGGGCGCCCTGGCCCCGCTGCTCGGCGAGGCCGGACCGCGGGGCGTGCAGCGCTGGGCCGTCCACCCGGGCGGGCGCAGCATCCTCGACCGGGTGCAGACCGCGCTCGAGCTCGACGACGAGCAGATGCACCCGTCGCGCGAGGTGCTGCGCACGGCCGGCAACATGTCGAGCGCGACGGTGCTGTTCATCCTGCGCCGTCTGCTGCACGGCGAGGCGGCCGACGGCGAGCGGATCGGCGCCATGGCGTTCGGTCCGGGCCTGACCGTCGAGATGGGCCTGCTCACGAAGCGGGGCGGGGAGTGAGGGCGCCGCTCGCCCCGGACCTCCGCCACCGCGAGCTCGAGGCGCAGGAGCTGATGGACGACCCGGCGTGCGACCGGGCCCTCCTGGACGCGACGTACGCGCGCTTCGGCGCCGTGAACCGCCTGGTCTCCGGCTGGCGCGGGCTGTACCGCTCCCGCATCCGCCCGCTCCTCGACGAGCACGAGCCCACGAGGCTGCTCGACATCGGGTCGGGCGGCGGCGACGTCGCTCTCGCCCTCGCGGGCTGGGCGCGCGAGGACGGGCTGCGACTCGCGATCACCGCCGTCGATCCGGACGAGCGCGCCTTCGCCTTCGCGACCGCGAGGCCGGGCACGCCGGGCGTCGAGTTCCGCCGGGCGAGCAGCGCCGACCTGGTCGACGAGGGCGAGGAGTTCGACCTGGTCGTGTCGAACCACCTGCTGCATCACCTGACTCCCCAGGCGCTCGCGTCGCTCCTCGAGGACAGCGCGCGGCTCGCTCCCCGCGCGCTGCACAACGACATCGAGCGCTCGCGCCTGGCCTACACGGCCTACTCCGTCGCCACGCGCCCGCTCGCCGCCGGCTCGTTCCTGCACTACGACGGCTCGCTGTCGGTGCGCCGCAGCTACACCGCGTCGGAGCTGCGCGCCGTCGCGCCCGAGGGCTGGCGGGTGGAGCGGGCGGCTCCGTACCGGCTGCTGCTGACGCGGGGCCCTGCGGAGTGAGCGCCGCCCGCGGCTGGATGAGCGCCGCCGCCGTCAGCTACTCCGCCAACTGCGCGCTCGGGACCGCGGTGGCGGCAGGTGTTGTGCGGACCGGGCGCTGGCACTGGATCCACCACGCGCTGTACATCGCGACGTCGGCGCTGACCGGCGCGGCCCTCGCCGCTCTGCTGCGGTCGGATCCGCGCGCGGCCGCAGCACTGGCTCCGGCCGTGGTGCCGCTCGCGGTCATCCCGTTCGCGGGGACGCACGGACGCCGGCATCCGGCGATCGCGCTGGCCGCGGCTCCGTTCGTCATCGCCGGGGTCGTGCTCTCGCGGCGCTGACTCGCAAAGGAGGGCGGAGATCAGCGCCGCACGCCGCTCAGCGCGGAGGCCCGACCTTCGGCTCGTCCGAGCCCGACCCGCGCTTCTGCGTGCGGAAGTACTCCCACGCGGCGAGCGCCAGGATCGCCAGTCCGCACACGATCGTGATGATGTCGGGGACGGACACATCGCCCCGCATCGCCGACGAGATGCCGGAGCCGAGGATGAGGACGCCTCCGATGAGGTAGAAGACCACTCGGGAGTTCTTCATCGGGCACCGCTCCTGTCGGCCCGCCGAGGCGCGGGCTCCGAAATCGTACCCGGTCCGACCCCCTGCCCCCTCCCGGGACGGGTGGGCAGGATGAGGGCATGGAGTTCCTCGACGTCGTGCGCCGCCGCAAGACCACCAACGGCCCCTTCCTGCCCGACCCCGTCTCCGAGGAGCACCAGCGCCTCCTGATGGAGGTCGCCGGACGCGCTCCCTCGCAGCTGAACAGCCAGCCGTGGCGCTTCGTGCTGATCGAGGAGCGGGACACCATCGACCGGATCGCCGAGATCAGCGGCTCGAGCATGACCACCGCCCTGTCGAACGGCACCTTCTTCGAGCGCTACAAGCCCTACTTCCGCTTCAGCCAGGAGGAGATGGAGCAGCGCCGCGACGGCATGCTGTTCGACAAGCTGCCGGCTCCGCTGCGCCCGTTCACCAAGCAGGTGTTCACCAAGCGCGGGCAGTTCCTGATGAACTCGCTCCGCGTGCCGCAGACCCTCGGCGAGGAGAACCGGAAGCTCGTCGCCGGATCGCCGCTCCTGCTCGGCGTGATGCTCGACCGCTCCGAGTACCGCCCGGGCGAGCTGTCGTCCTTCTACTCCGTCTTCAGCATGGGCGCGGCGATGGAGAACGTCTGGCTGAGCACGGTCGAGCTCGGCATGGGCATCCAGTTCGTCTCGTTCCCGATGGAGGTGCCGGGCGCCTGGGCGAGGATCGAGTCGCTCCTGGCGGTGCCGGACGACCTGGAGCTGATGGCGGTCTACCGTCTCGGCTACCTGCCTCCGGAGCAGCGGCGCCCGGCCATCGACTGGTCCTCGCACCAGCGCAAGGCGCCGTCGCAGTACGTGTTCCGCGGCACCTGCGCCACTCCGCAGACGGGGTGGGACGAGGGCTGACTGCAGCATCCCCCGCGGGGTGTCAATGGGGCTACGGCGTGTCTGTGCACCGATTCCCGCCCCGGGCGCTCGAGACGTTAGTTTCCCTGCGGAGCCGTCCGCGCCGGGCCGCCCGCAGACACGAAGGGGGCCCGTGGCCACTCTCATCTACGGACCGCAGAACCTCGAGATCGAGTTCGAGGAGCGGGTCCTCGCCCACCTGAAGGTCGCCGTGCTCTCGAAGCTGCGGCGCAACGAGGCCTTCTCCCTGTCCTGGGCCGAGGACGCCTCGACCGGCCACGGCCGCAGCTCCGTCTGGCTGCACCCCGCGGTGCCGCTGCACTTCCGGTTCCGCGAGACGCACCAGCAGAAGCTGAACCGCGCGTGGATCGAGCAGATGCTCAGCGCCGCGAGCATGCACGGCGAGCTCGCCGTCACTCCCGAGCCCCAGGAGCCGCGGGGCTGACCCCCGCTGCCTCGCGCCGGCGCATCCGTCAAGCCCATCCCTCCGCGGCGGCCCGGATCATAGCCTGAGGCGACAGCGCTCGTCGAGATCCGCACCGGGCGCGTCACGGACGGAGACGACGATGACCGACACCGCACGGGCGACCGCACCCAGCACCCTGACCGCTCCCGCACCGTTCTCGCGGAAGGACGCGTCGGACGTGCGTCGGCTCCCCGACTCGGTCTCGACCTCGTCGCAGCCGGTCATCGGCTCGAGGATCACGATCAACGGGCGCAGCTTCGTCGTCGAGCTCGACATGGCGGGCATCTTCCTGCGCCAGGTGCGCCGGAGCCTGCGGGCGGGCGACGGCGGACTTGTGCTGCTGCGCCATGTCGACGGGATCGAGATGATCCCGATCACGCGGCGGACGCCGTTCGAGGTGACCGACATCGTGTGCCCGGAGGGCATCGAGCCGTCGGTGGCGCGGGTCGAAGCGGGACTGCGGGCGAGCTGAGGCGCTCCCGCGTCCGCGCGCTGCGGAACATCAGCTGAGAAGGGGACGTAGCGGCTGTCAGCCGACATCCCCCTTCTCAACGGACGTTCTTCACCGCTCCGCCTACTGCCCGGGCAGCGACGCCTCGATCAGCTCGACGATCCGCGGGTCGTCCGGCTCGACCGTCGGGCGGAAGCGGTGCACGGTGCCGTCGGCCGTGACCAGGAACTTCTCGAAGTTCCACTTCACCTTGCCGGCCTTGCCCGCCTCGTCCTCGGCCTTCGTCAGCTCCGCGTAGAGGGGGTGAGCGGACTTGCCGTTCACCCGCACCTTCTCGAACATCGGGAACGTCACGCCCCAGGTCGTCGAGCAGTACTGCTTGATCTTGTCCTCGTCGCTGAGCTCCTGCAGGAACTGGTTGCTCGGGAAGCCGAGGACCGTGAATCCGCGGTCGCCGTAGGTCTTCTGCAGCGCCTCGAGCTTCTCGTACTGCGGAGCGAGCCCGCAGCGGGAGGCGACGTTGACGATGAGCTTGACGGGCGCGTAGTCGGCGAGGGTCGACGCGGCTCCGTCGATGGTGGTCAGGGGGATGTCGGTGAGCACGGGGTCTCCTTCGAAGTGGTGGCTCGACGCTACCCGCCGTCGCCGAGGGAACCCCGAACCGTCGAGGGAACCCGCAGGCCGGGGCTCCCTCGACGGTCCGGGGTTCCCTCGATGCGTGCGGGGCTCCACCATGAGGGATGGCATCCCCGCAGCAGCTCGTCTCGGTCGGCGGGCGGCGGCTGAAGCTGACCAACCTCGACAAGATCGTGTACCCGGAGGCGGGGTTCACCAAGGCCGACGTCCTCGCGTACTACGCGTCCGTCGCCGACGCCCTGCTGCCGCACCTCGCCCGCCGGCCCGTCACCCGCAAGCGCTGGGTCGACGGAGTGGGCACGGCCGAGCATCCGGGCGAGGTCTTCTTCGAGAAGAACCTGCCCTCCTCCGCCCCGTACTGGCTGAGCCGCACGCGCCTCGCGCACAGCTCGCGCGACGTCGAGTACCCGCTCGTCGACGACGTCGCGGGCCTCACCTGGCTCGCGCAGCAGGCCGCACTCGAGCTGCACGTGCCGCAGTGGCGGGTCGGATCCGGCGGCGAGCGCCGCCCGCCCGACCGCCTCGTGCTCGACCTCGACCCCGGCGAGGGCGCGGGGCTCGCGGAGTGCGCCGAGGTCGCGTTCCTCGCCCGCGACCTGCTCGAGGGGATGGGGCTCGAGCCCTACCCGGTGACCAGCGGCAGCAAGGGACTCCACCTCTACTGCCCGCTCGACGCCTCCGCCTCGAGCGACCAGATCTCGGCCGTCGCGCACGAGCTCGCGAAGGCGCTCGAGGCCGACCACCGCGACCTCGTCGTCTCGGACATGAAGAAGACCCTGCGCGAGGGCAAGGTGCTCGTCGACTGGAGTCAGAACAACGCGGCGAAGACCACGATCGCGCCCTACTCCCTCCGGGGCCGCCTGCGGCCGTTCGCCGCGGCGCCGCGCACGTGGGAGGAGATCGGGGCGGAGGGACTGCGCCATCTCGCGCCGGAGGAGGTCGTCGAGCGCCTGCGCGAGAGCGGCGACCTGCTGCGACCGGTGCTCGCCGCGCGCGAGGCGGGGCTCGAGCCGAGTCCGGAGCGGCTCGCCGGGTTCGCGGCGACGGACGCCTCCGCCGACCGCCTCGCCGCCTACCGCAGCATGCGCGACGCCGCGAAGACGCCCGAGCCCGTTCCCGAACCGGGCGCCGGAGCGACCTCGTCGGGCGACTCCTTCGTGATCCAGGAGCACCACGCACGGCGGCTCCACTACGACTTCCGGCTCGAGCACGACGGGGTGCTCGTGAGCTGGGCCGTGCCGAAGGGGCCGCCGCTCGAGGGCGATCCGAACCGGCTCGCCGTGCAGACGGAGGACCACCCGCTCGAGTACGCGACCTTCGAGGGCACGATCCCCGCAGGCGAGTACGGCGGCGGAGAGGTGCGGATCTGGGACGAGGGCACCTTCGCGCTCGAGAAGTGGCGCGAGGGCGAGGAGGTGATCGCGGTGCTGACGGGGCGGCCCGACGGCGGGCTCGGCGGCGAGCCGCGGCGGTACGCGCTGCTGCACACGGGAGCGAAGGGCGGGCGCGGGGACGAGAAGAACTGGCTGCTGCACCTGATGGCGCCGGGGGGGCACGGGACTCACGGGCGGCCGGCGGCGGGGAAGGGGCGGGCAACGGCGGGCTCGAAGACGCCGAGAACTGCGCCCGACGAGTCTCCCGTGAACGACGAGGCATCGGAGCCGCGCCGCGAGTACCGCCCCATGCTCGCGACCAAGGGCCGCCCGCTCGACATCGGCGACGACTCCGCGATCGAGATGAAGTGGGACGGCTACCGCGCGATCGTCCGCGTGCACGACGGCGTCGTGACCCTGACCAGCCGGAACGGCAACGACCTCACCCCCGCCTTCCCGGACCTGCACGCCCCGCTCGCGGAGGCCGCCGACGACGCGGTCCTCGACGGCGAGATCGTCGCCCTCGACGCCCGCGGACGCCCCGACTTCGGCGCCCTGCAGACCCGCGGTGGCCTGACGAAGGCGCGCGAGATCGACGTGGCCGCCCGCTCCACCCCCGTGCACCTGATGGTGTTCGACCTGCTCGAGCGCGCCAGCGAGGACCTCACCGGCTCTCCCTACTCCGCTCGCCGCGAGGCTCTGGTCGAGCTCGTCGTCGAGAACGAGCGCGTGCACGTGCCCGACGTGTTCGACGGCGACCTCAAGGAGGCGATGGCGACGAGCCTCACCCTCGGCCTCGAGGGCGTCGTCGCGAAGCGCCGCGACTCCCGCTACCGGGTCGGTGCGCGCTCGGGCGACTGGATCAAGCTGACCCACCACCGCGTGCAGGAGGTCGTGATCGTCGGCTGGCGCCCGGGCGAGGGCGGCCTGCAGGGCTCGGTCGGCTCGCTCCTCACCGCGATCCCCGCCGAGGACGGCCGCCTCGCCTACTCCGGCCGCGTCGGCACCGGCTTCAGCGACCGCGAGCGCCGCGGCCTCGTCGCCCGCCTCGGCGAGCACGAGACGGAGGAGCCCGCTGTGTCGGTGCCGCCGGTGGACGCCCGCGGGGTGCACTGGGTCGAGCCCGTGCTGGTCGGCGAGGTCCGCTACCGCGAGCGCACCTCCTCCGGCACCCTGCGCCAGCCCGTCTGGCGCGGCTGGCGCGCCGACAAGTCCGCGAGCGAGGTCCGCGCGGAGTGACCTGCCTTGCTCGAGCGAACGCCTCCGCCGAGTTGCCCGGAACGGTCCCCGACACTCCGCGTCCGACGACCGTTCCGGGCAACTCGATCCCGCGTCACTCCTCCCGCGCGTGCTCCGGCAGCGTCCCGAGCCGGTGGCGCCCGCGCAGCAGGTACCAGCCCAGCCCGACCACGACGACCACCGCGACCGCGATCAGCGCGATGTACTGCAGCGCCCCCGCGTCGCCGTAGACCTCGACGCGCGGCCACGCCAGGTTGACCGTCATCGCCGCGCCCCACAGCACGGCGACGACGTTCACCGGCAGCCCCAGCCGCCCGAGCGAGAACGAGCCCGTGACGCGCGGCCACTCTCCGCGGAGGCGCCGCACGAGCAGCGGCACCGTGACCAGCAGGTAGGCCAGGTAGATCAGCACCACCGCCACGCTCGTGACCGCCGTGAAGATCTCGGGCGTGCCGATGTTCACCGCGAGGATCAGGACCGCGAGCACGCCGATCACGATCGCGGGGGCGATCGGGGTCCTCCGTCGCGGATCGATGCGGGCGAGCACCGCGCTGCCCGGCAGGGCGTTGTCGCGCGCCATCGCGAAGACCAGTCGGATGCCCGCCGTGTGCACCGCGAGCGCGCAGACCGTGATCGCGACCACGATGCAGAGCAGGAAGACGGTGCCGAGTGGCCCGCCGAGGGCCTGCAGCACGATCAGCTGCAGTCCGCCCGAGGCCTCGCCGAGCGCCGGGTCGGCGAGATCGGGCGCCGCGAGGATCCCGAGCAGCAGGATCAGCCCGCCCAGCACGAACGACGCGATCACGGCGCGGAGGATCGCGGCCGGGCCGGTCCTGCGCGGGTCGACGGTCTCCTCCGAGAGGGAGCCGGCGGTGTCGAAGCCGTACATCACGTAGGCGGAGGCGATGGCCGCGATCAGGAATGCGCCTGCGTAGCCGCCCGCGTCTCCGTAGCCCGCTGTGTCGATCAGCACCGTCGGTGGATTCACGATGCTCGCCGCGAGGACGATCACCAGCAGCACGGCCGCGATCAGCTCGATCAGCACGCCGGTGCTGTTGATCCGGGCCATCAGCTTCACGCCGACCGCGTTCACGACGGTCGTGAACAGGATGAGGATCGCGCCCCAGATCACCGCGCTGACTCCGAAGCTCGTCCCCGTGCCGTCGCCGACGAGCTGGAAGCCGCTCCAGATCCGCGGCAGCGTCGCCTGGTACGCGAGCACGACGGCCGCGAGCGTGACGACGGAGGCCGTGGCCATCATCCAGCCCGCGAGCCAGCCGACCGTCGGGCCCGCGATGCGCTTGCTCCAGTTGTAGACGGAGCCGGCGACCGGGTAGCGGCCGGCCAGCTCGGCGAAGCAGAGCGCGACCGTGAGCTGCCCGGCGAACACGATCGGCCACGACCACCAGTAGGCGGGGCCGCCGAGTCCGAAACCGAAGTAGAAGAGCTGGAACGTGCCGGTCAGGATCGAGATGTAGCTCACTCCGGCCGCGAAGCTGCCGAAACGCCCGATGCCGCGTCGCAGCGACGGCCGATACCCGAACTCGGCCATGCCGTCGTCGGTCGGGCGCTGGCCGGTCGCGGTCATGCGGTCTCCTCCTGCGGGGGCGCCGAGCGGCGGCACCTGAGTCTGGCGCGTCCGCGTCCGCCGCGGCGTCCCCCGTTCAGGCCGATCGCCAGTGGACACTTTCTGCGGCTCTGACGCACGAGGAGCAGCGGAAAGTGTCGAACGGCGGGCGGGTGGGCGTCACACCCCGCCCCTTCTGAGCGCACTTCCCGCGCCGCACCCTGAGAGCCGCTCTCACACTTAGGGTAGCCTACCCTCATGCACCCCTCACCGAGACTCCGTTCCGCCCTGCCCCTCGCCGGCCTCGCCGTCGCCGCGCTCGCCCTCTCGGCGTGCTCCTCCGGCGCCTCCGAAGCCGCCCCGGCGACCGCCGAGACGATCGTCGTCGAGGACGCGAAGCCCACCCTCGTCCTCGTCGACGAGGACGGCGAGCAGTCGTACCAGGAGGACCGCGAGGCCGCCCGCACGTCGGTCGAGGTGCCCCTCTCCCCCGAGGCCGTCGTGACCTTCGACATCGCCACGCTCGACACGCTGCACACCATCGGCGCCGGGGACGCGGTCGTCGCGATCCCGGACGCCACCCTCCCCGACTACCTCTCGGAGTACGCCGACCTGCCCAAGGTGGGCACCCTGTTCGAGCCCGACTTCGAGGCGGTCGCCGAGCTCGAGCCCGACCTCATCGTCACGGCGGCCCGCAGCACCGGCCAGTACGACGAGCTGTCCGAGATCGCCACCACGATCGACCTGACCGGCAGCTACGCCGGAACCTTCGACCCCGCCGCGGCACTCGAGCGCGCGACTCAGCTCGGCGAGATCTTCGAGCGCGAGGACGAGGTCGCCGAGGCCTCCGCCGCGACCGAGGAGCTCGTCGAGTCCATCACCGCCGACGCCTCCGGCACCGCCCTCGTCCTCTCGGTCTCGGGCGGCGAGTACGGCGCCTTCGGCGAGGGCTCGCGCTTCGGCTACTTCTTCGACGGCCTCGGCTTCACCCCCGCGGTCGCCGCGGCCGAGCTGCCCGGCGCCGAGGGATCGCCGCACGGCGACACCGTGACCAACGAGTTCATCCTCAGCGCCGCTCCGGAGTGGATCTTCGCGTTCGACCGCGGTGCCGCGACCGGTGAGGGCAGCACCGCCGAGCAGACGCTCGACAACGCGCTCGTCGCCCAGACGCCCGCTGCGCAGGACGACCACGTCGTGCTGCTGCCCGCGAGCGAGCTCTACATCGTCATCAACGGCCTGACCGCCGTGCAGAACGTGCTCGAGACCGTGCACGACGCGATGCAGAGCTGACCGGAGCCGCTCCCGAGCGTGACCCGCCCCTCCCCCCGCGCGCTGATCGTCGCGGGGACGGTCCTCGTGGCCGTCCTCGCGACGATCTCGCTGTTCCTCGGCGTCGCCGAGCTCGACGCGTTCGTGCTCGTCGAGAGCCGCCTCCCCCGCACCCTCGCGCTCGTGCTCGCCGGCTCGGCCTTCGCCGTCACCGGCCTGATCATGCAGCTGCTCACCCGCAACCGCCTCGTCGAGCCGGGCACGACCGGGGCGACGGACGCCGCGACCCTCGCCCTGCTCGCGGTCCTCCTCCTCGCCCCCGAGCTGCCCGTCGGGGCGAAGGCCGCGCTGGCCGCACTCGGCGCCCTCGCGGGTGTCCTCGGCTTCCTCGCGTTGGCGCGCCGCATCCCGTCGCGCTCGAGCGTGCTCGTGCCGGTCGTCGGCATCCTCTACGGCGGAGTGATCGGCGCCGTCGCCGCGTTCATCGCCTACCGCACCGACACGCTGCAGGAGCTGCTCAACTGGGGCATCGGCGACTTCTCGGGCATCCTCCGCGGCCGCTACGAGATGCTCTGGGTCGCCGCGGCCGCCGCGGCGGTCGCCTGGATCGCGGCGGACCGCTTCACCGTCGCCGCCCTCGGCGAGGACACCGCCCGCGGTCTCGGCCTCGACACCCGGGCGGTCATGCTCACCGGCGTCGTCATCATCGCCGCGGTCACCGGAGTGATGATCGTGGTCACGGGCGCGCTCCCGTTCCTGGGCCTCATCGTCCCCAACCTCGTCAGCCGGATGGTCGGCGACAGCATGCGCCGCTCCGTCCCGCTCGTCGCCCTGCTCGGGGCCGCGCTGGTCCTGCTCTGCGACCTCATCGGCCGCACCGTCCGCTTCCCCTTCGAGCTGCCGATCTCGCTCGTGATGGGCGTCGTCGGCGGAGTCGTGTTCCTCCGCCTGCTCATCGGTCCGGCCGACACCGCGCGCCGCCGCCGAAGGAGCGTCGCCCCGTGACCGCGTTGCGCTCCCCCTCCGTCCGCCTCGCCCTGCTGACGGGCGCCGCCGCCCTCGCGGTCGTGCTCTACCTGCTCACCGACCTGCCCGGGAAGTGGGAGTACGCGCTGGGCCTCCGCGGCCGCACCGTGCTCGGCATGGTCATCGCGGCGGCGGCGATCGGAGTCGCGACCGTCCTGTTCCAGACCGTCACGGCCAACCGCATCCTGACCCCCGGCATCATGGGCTTCGACGCCGTCTTCCTGATGATCCAGGTCGTGAGCGCGTTCGCGATCGGCCCCACGATCCTCGTCGCCGCTCCGCCTCTCGCCTCGTGGCTGGTGGAGCTCCTGCTGATGGCCGGCGTCGTCGTCGCCCTCTACTCCTGGCTGTTCGTGCGCCGCCGACTCGACCTGCACGTGATCGTGCTCGCGGGCCTGGTGCTCGGCGTGCTGCTGCGATCGGTCACGTCGTTCCTCCAGCGGCTCCTCGATCCGGACACCTTCGCGATCGTGCAGAACCTGACCTTCGCGAGCTTCACCTCGGTCGACCGCGAGCTGCTCCTGCCGACCGGCCTCGTGGTCGTCGCCGCGATCGCGTCGCTGTGGCCGATCCGCCGCTCCCTCGACGTGCTCGCTCTCGGCGAGGCGACCGCGGTGTCGCTCGGAGTCGAGCACCGCCGGGTCGTGCTGCACACGATCGTCGCGATCGCCCTCATGGTCGCCGCGTCGACCGCACTGGTCGGTCCCGTCACCTTCTTCGGGCTCATCGTCGCGAACGTCGCCTACGGAGCGGTCGGCCACCGGCACGCGCGCAGCATCCCCGCTGCGGTGGCGATCGGAGTCGTCGCGCTGGTCGGCGGGCAGCTCGTCCTCGACCGGGTGCTCGGCTTCGGCACCGAGCTGCCCGTCGTCATCGAGTTCGTCGGCGGCGTCCTCTTCATCCTGCTCGTGCTCACCGGAAGGGCTCGCTGACATGATCCGCACCACCTCCGTCACCACCCGCCACGGCCGCACCCTCGCCGTCGACGACGTCTCGCTCGAACTCGGCACCGGCCTCACCGCGATCATCGGGCCCAACGGCTCCGGCAAGTCGACGCTGCTCTCCACCATCGGCCGCCTGCTGAAGGCCGAGAGCGGATCCGTCGCCGTCGACGACCTGGACGTCGCGACCACCCGCTCCCGCGACATCGCGAAGCGCCTGGCGATCCTCCGCCAGGACAACCACTTCGCGATCCGCCTGAGCGTCGACGACCTCGTCGCCTACGGCCGCTTCCCGCACGGAGGAACGGGCCGCACCCCCGAGGACCGCGCCCTCGTCGACGCCGCGATCGAGGCCCTCGACCTCGGCGCCGTCCGCGAGCGCTACCTCGACGAGCTCTCGGGAGGCCAGCGCCAGCGCGCGTTCGTCGCGATGGCCCTCGCGCAGGACACCGACCACCTCCTCCTCGACGAGCCGCTCAACAACCTGGATCCGCGCCACGGCGTCGTGCTGATGAAGCTGCTGCGCCGTCTCGCCGACGAGAAGCGGATGACCGTGGTCGTGGTCCTGCACGACATCAACGTCGCCGCGCAGTTCGCCGACGACATCGTCGCGATCCGCGACGGCCGGGTGGTGCACCACGGACGGGTGGCCGAGGTGCTGACGGCGCCGCATCTCGAGGCGCTCTACGACACCCCGGTCGCGGTCGAGCCGATCGCGGGCCGGCACGTCGTGCTCTGGCTCTGAGCCCTCGCCGCGACCCGGCCGGGTGACTCCTGCGTCGCCGTTGGACACTTCCCGCTGCTCTCCCTCCTCAGGAGCAGCGGATTCCGTCCAACCGCGAGCGCTCCGGCGTCCGGAACGACGAACGGGGCGCCCCTCACCCCGCACCCAGCGGAGGAGGGACACCCCGTCCCGGATCAGCCGAGCGTCAGCTCGTCGGCGCCAGCAGATCGGCGTGGTGCACCTCGGCCACGTTCGGGTGCGCGCGCAGGCGGTAGCGCAGCGCGTTCTCGCCGTACGTCTCGAGGATCGGGCTGTTCGTCGGGTCGACCGACAGGCCCGACTTGAGCTCCTCGGGCAGCGGCAGCGACGGCATGATCGAGTCGAGCGAGGGGTTGAAGAAGTAGGGGATCGAGATGCGGTCGGTGCCGATCAGCGGCGAGATCACGCGGTGCAGCGTGGCCTTGAGGTAGCCGCCGGTCGCGAGCTCCAGCATCTCGCCGATGTTGACGACGAACGCGCCGGGGAGCGCGGGCGCCTCGATCCACTCGCCGTCGTGCTCGACCTGCAGGCCGCCCTTGCCGGGCTCGACCAGCAGCAGGGTCAGCACGCCGCCGTCGCGGTGCGCGCCGACGCCCTGCTTGGGCTCGGGGTCGGAGGTGCCGGGATAGCGGACGACCTTGACCAGGGGGAACGCCTTGTCGGCGAAGGCCTCGTCGAAGACGTCGGCCGGGGCGTCGAGGGCGACGGCCCAGGTGCGCAGCAGGCGGATCGCGACAGCGGCGAGCTCCGCGTGCCAGCGCTCGAAGAGGGTGCGGAACTCGGGCAGGGCCTCGGGCCACAGGTTCGGGCCCTCGAGGCGCTGGTAGTCGGGCACGTCGGGTCCGGACGGGACGACCTCGCGCTCGATGCCGATGTCGACCTGCTCGCGGTAGTCGACGTCGCCGTTGGTGAGCTCGGCGCCGAAGCGGGTGTAGCCGCGGAACTGCGGGCTGGCCGTGTTCTCGATGGCGAGCTTGTCCTCCTCCGGCAGGTCGAAGAAGCGACGGGAGACGGCGACGACGTCGTCGAGGAGCTCCTGCGGCACGCCGTGACCGACGAGGTAGAAGAAGCCCACGTCGTGGGTGGTCTCGCGCAGGTCGCGGCGGAAGGCGGCGGCCTCCTCCTCGCCCTGGTCGAGGCGGGAGAGGTCGAGGATCGGCAGGGAATCGGTCATGGGGAAAGCCTTGCGCAGTTCGCCTTCGGCGGAGCGATTGTTACGACAACCAAAAGCGAAGACCCAGCAAGCACCCGGAGGACCGTGGTCCCCGAGTGCCCGCCGGGCCTTCAGCGCTGTCGAGTGTTACAGCACGATCACGGAGTGGGCATGCCGCCGTTGACGTGCAGCGTCTCGCCGACCACGTAGCTCGACTCGGGCGACGCGAGGAACACGTAGGCGGGAGCGAGCTCCGCCGGCTGGCCCCAGCGTCCGAGCGGCGTCTGCGAGCCGACCTCGGGCAGCTTCTCGGGCGGCTGGCCGCCCGCGGTCTGCAGCGGCGTCCAGATCGGGCCCGGCGCGACGACGTTCACGCGGATGCCCTTGGGGGCGAGCTGCTGCGAGAGCGCCTTCGAGAACGTGTTGATCGTGGCCTTCGTGCTGGCGTAGTCGACCAGCGTCGGCGACGGCTGGTAGGCCTGGATCGACGAGGTGCTGATGATCGCGGAGCCGGGAGCGAGGTGCGGCAGGGCCGCCTTCGTCATCCAGAACATGGCGTAGACGTTCGTCTTGAAGGTCTCGTCGAACTGCTCGTCCGAGAGCTCGAGGAAGTCCTCGACGAACTGCTGCTTGCCCGCGTTGTTGACGAGGATGTCGAGGCCGCCGAGGCCCTCGACCGCCGTGGCCACCGCGCCGACGGCGAAGTCGTGGTCGGTGATGTCGCCGGGGATCGCGACGGCCTTCCGGCCCGCCTCCTCGATCAGCGCGACGACCTTCTTCGCGTCGCTCTCCTCCTCGGGGAGGTAGACGATCGCGACGTCGGCGCCCTCGCGGGCGTAGGCGATCGCGACGGCCGCGCCGATGCCGGAGTCGCCGCCGGTCACGAGCGCCCTGCGGCCGGTCAGGCGGCCGGAGCCGCGGTAGGTCGACTCGCCGCGGTCGGCGAGGTCGTCCATCTTCGAGTCCAGGCCGGCGCCCTCCTGGTATTGCTCCTCCGTGTCGATCTCGGAGTACATCTTCGTCGGGTCCTGGAACGTGTACTGGTCTGCAGTGCTCTCGGAAGTCATGTCTTCGACGGTAGGCGCGCACCCCCGTCGAGCGCCGGTGGTTGACAGCGCCTCGGTTTCGAGAGAGCGCTCCTCTCCGCCGCCGGAAACCGGGAGAATGGTGCGGTGACCGTCTCCTTCGACTCCTCGATCCCCCTGCCCGGCTGGCAGCACGCCTACTCGGGCAAGGTCCGCGACCTCTACACCCCGGTCGACGCCGACCCGGTGCTCGGAGCCGACCGCATGCTCGTCGTGGCGAGCGACCGCGTCAGCGCCTACGACCACGTCCTCGAGCCGGGCATCCCGGGCAAGGGCGAGCTGCTCACCGAGCTCTCCCTCTGGTGGTTCCACCAGTTGAAGGACGTCCCGAACCACCTCGTCCGCGGCGAGATCCCCGAGCCGGTCGCCCGCCGCGCCATGCTCGTCACCACTCTCGACATGTTCCCGATCGAGTGCGTCGTGCGCGGCTACCTCTCGGGCAGCGGGTGGAAGGAGTACCGCGCGAGCGGCACCGTCTGCGGAGTCGAGCTCCCCGAGGGCCTGTCCGACGGCGACGCCCTGCCCGAGCCGATCTACACGCCCGCCTGGAAGGCCCCGCAGGGTCAGCACGACGAGAACATCACCTTCGAGCGCACCGTCGAGATCGTCGGCGAGGAGGCGGCGGAGGCGCTGCGCACCCTCTCGCTGCACGTGTACCAGGAGGCGGCGACGATCGCCCTCGCGCGCGGAGTGATCCTGGCCGACACCAAGTTCGAGTTCGGCGTCGACGGCGACGGCATCGTGACGCTGGGCGACGAGGTCCTGACGAGCGACTCCTCCCGCTACTGGGACGCCGACGCCTACGACGCCGGGATCCGCGGCCAGTCCTTCGACAAGCAGATCGTGCGCGACTGGCTGAGCGACAACTGGGACGGCCAGGGCCTCCCTCCGAGACTCCCCCACGAGATCGTCGAGCGGACCGCGGCACGCTACCGCGAGCTCATCGAGCGCCTGACCCGCTGACGACCGTTCGGAAAGACCCGTGAACGACGAGCGCACCCGCGTCCGGCTGGACACCGGCGGCGGCGACCCCGACGAGGCCAGCCACCGCCTCGCCACCCTCTACAACGGCGACGAGTGGTCGGCGCTGCCCAGCGAGAGCGCCTTCTCGTACCGGTACGCCGCCCTCGGCGACGCCGCCATGACGCTGCGCACCTCGCGCATGACCGGCGAGCTCCGCGGTGCGGTCGGAGTGACGGACGAGGTCGTCGTGCAGTGGATCGTCGGCGGGCGCGCCACGGTCGACGACGGGTCGGAGCCGCTCGCGATGGTGCCCGGCCGGCCGCAGCTGTTCCCCGTCGGCCGCGCGTTCGGCTTCGAGTACGTCGACTACGAGCAGAAGCTGGTGCACCTCGGCCGCGCGTCCGTCGAGAAGGTCGCCGCCGAGCAGGGTCTGCTGGGGCCGCTGCGCTTCGATCACCGCGTCGTCCCGACCGAGCAGGCGGTCCAGCACTGGCGCTCCGCGGTGTCGGCCTCGGCGCAGGCTCTGCGCAGCGAGCGTGTCAGCCACCTCCTCTGGGACGAGCTGACGCGCGGCACCATCACGGCGCTGCTCGAGCTCTACCCGCCGGAGGCCGCCGTCGCGCCGCCCGAGCTGCTGCTGCCGCGCAATGCCCGCCTGCGCCGGGCGGTCGAGTTCATCCACGCGCACGCGTCGGAGCCGATCGGCCCCACCGAGGTCGCCGTCGTCGCCGGGCTGAGCGTGCGCGGTCTGCAGTCCGCGTTCCAGCGGGTGCTCGGGGTGCGGCCCATCGCCTACATCCGCTCGGTGCGGCTCGACGCCGCGCACGCCGAGCTGGCGGCGGCGGATCCGCGCATCGCGAGCGTCACCGCGATCGCTCACGCGTGGGGCTTCGGCAATCCCGGCCGCTTCAGCTCGGCCTACCTCGCGCGCTTCGGTGAGTACCCCAGCGCCACGCTGCAGCGCTGAGACCGCGGCCGGCGGATCAAGCGGCGGCCAGGGGCGGCGGGTGGCCCTCGAGGATGTCGCTGACACCGGTGAGCAGCGCGGCGAACCGCACCGCCTCGGCGTCGGGGATGCCCGCCGAGAGCAGGCGGATCGCTCCGTAGGTCGGCTCGTCGGTGCCGCGGATCGCCGCCTGCGCGCTCTCGGTCAGGCAGAGGATGCGGCCACGGCCGTCGGAGGGGTCCGCCACGCGGTCGACGTAGCCGGCGCGCACGAGGCGGTCGATCATCAGCGAGACCGCGGCGGTGGTGATGCGGATCGCGGCGGCGAGGTCGACCGCGCGGACCACCTCGTCGCGATCGGCGCCGATCCCGATCAGGCGCAGAGCCGCGAGGTCCGTGGTGCCGATGCCCAGCCTCGACTCGACGCGTCCGTCGTACTCGCGCTCGGCCGAGCGGAGCCGGGTGAGCAGGGCGAAGAGATCGGGACGGACGTCCATGGGTGTGCGCCTTCCTGGGACGAGGCAGGCGCCCCGGGCGGGTACTCGCGGGCTCCATCGAACCACCTCGAGCACTCCTCCGGGGCTTCTGTACCGAAAGCGCACTGGGACCAGTATTGATTAGCTAACCGACTTAGCAAGTACCTAGAGTCCTGCAGAGACGCTGCGGGATACCTCCCCGTGCGCCCGGATGAGGAAGGCAGCGTGATGGGTCGTCTGCTGTACGGAACGCCGCCGAGCGCGCATCCGTTCGACGACCGCGCGCTCGCTCACCTGCAGCTCGTGATCACCGCGAAACTCCGCCGCAGCGAGGCCTTCGTGCTGTCGATCGACGCGGACGCCGACGGCAGGCACAGCGAGTTGTGGCTGCATCCCGCGATCCCGCTGCAGTACGAGTACGACGCTCCCGTCGGACCCGAGGTCAACGCGCACTGGCTGCGCGAGCTCTCGGCCGCCGCCAACGGGCGCCGCGGGCTCCACCTCGTCCCCGAGCCGACCACGGAGCTCGACCCGTCCCGAGCGAGAGCAGTGCAGACATGAGCGACCACAACGGCACACTCTTCCGCCGCGGAGGAACGGTGCGCTTCGTGCGCTGGGTCTCGTCTCGCGACGGCGGCTGGGCCCCCGAGATCCTGCAGGGCCGCTACCTCGAGCGCGACGACGCCGGCTGGCTCGTCGAGGTCGACGGCACCCCCACCGTCCTCGCCAAGGACGACTGGGCCGTCTACCGCTGAGCGCCCGCGCCCGGCGTAGTGTGGAGCGGGTGCGTGCAGTCGATCGCCGCGGCATCACCTCCGCGCCCTACCTCCTGACCACGGTCGGCACGACGAGCCTGGTGTTCCTGTGCGCCTTCGAGGCGCTGGCCGTGACCACGATCATGCCGATCGTCAGCGCCGACCTCGACGGACGCGATCTCTACCCGCTGGCCTTCGCCGCGACGCTCGCCGCGAGCATCGTCGGCATGGTCACCGCGGGGTCCTCGGCGGATCGACGCGGGCCGACCCCGGCGCTGGTCACGGCGATCCTGCTCTTCACCCTCGGGCTCGTGGCCGCCGGTCTCGCCGGCTCGATGGAGGTGTTCGTGGCCGCGCGCCTGCTGCAGGGGCTCGGCAGCGGAGGCATCACCGTCACCCTCTACGTCCTGGTCGCGCGGGTCTTCCCTGCGGAGCTGCATCCGCGGATCTTCGGCGCCTTCGCCGCGGCCTGGGTGGTGCCGTCGCTCATCGGGCCGTTCGCGGCCGGCGTCGTCGCCGAGCTCGCGAGCTGGCACTGGGTGTTCCTCGGGGTGGTGCTGCTGGTGGCCGTCGCGAGTGCGATCGTGGCACCGACCCTGCGCGCGCTCGAGCGGCAGGAGCGGCGGCCGTTCGATCGCGGGGCCGTGGCCCGCATCGTCCGCGCGGTGATCGTGGCAGGCGGAGTGGTGGTGCTGAGCACCAGCGCCGAGATCGCTCCCGACGCGGCCGGTGCGCTCGCCGTCGCGGCGATCGTGGTCGTCGTCCTCGCCGTGCGCGCGCTCCTGCCCCCGGGCACCCTGCGCGCGCGGGGCGTCCTGCCGTCCACGATCCTCCTGCGCGGCGCCGTCGCGGCCGCCTTCTTCGGCACCGAGGTCTATCTGCCGCTGCTCCTGTCGGAGCAGTACGGCCTGCCGCCGTGGCTGGCCGGGGCGGTCCTCACCGCCGGCGCCGTCTCGTGGGCGCTCGGCTCGAACCTGCAAGGGCGGCCCGGAACGCGGCTCACCCACGCGGGCGCCATGCGACGGGGCACGTCGCTCCTGCTGGTCGGCGTGCTGATCGTGCTGCTCACGTCGGCGCTCGCGCTCCCGCCGTACCTGGCCGCCGTCGGCTGGTTCGCCGCGGGGGGCGGCATGGGCACGATGTTCCCCCGGATGGGGACGCTGACGCTCGCCAGATCCGCGCCCGGGCGCGAGGGCTTCAACAGCTCGGCCCTGCAGATCTCCGATTCAGGAGGAGCGTCCGTCTCGCTCGCGCTGACCGGCCTGCTCGCCGCCGCCGTGACCGGCCTCGTCGGCGCGGGCTCGGTCGTGTTCACGGCGACGTTCGCCTACGGAGCCGTCATCGCCCTGCTCGCAGTGCTGCTCGCGATCCGCCTCGGTGGACTCCTCCGTGCCGAGGAGTCCACCGCCGGCGATCAGCTGTAGAGCGACTCCGGGACCTCGAGCCCGTAGATCGCCCGGCCCGAGCTCCAGATGACGGAGCACGCGGCTCGGAGGAGGTCCAGCTCGTCGTCGCCCGCGTCGACGATCACGACGGAGTCGCCCTCGAGGCGCACCTTGGCGGAGCGCACCGAATGGGTCCCGTTCCGCGCGATCGTCGTCGCCGGGTACGGGAGGTGCAGCTCGCGCAGGTCGCCCAGGATGTAGGTCGGGCGCAGCGTCGCGTCGGCCGCGAGCAGCTGCTTCGCCCGGTCGATCCCCGTGAGCACGTGCGCGCTCTCCATCCCGGCGGCGTTGGCACCCTTGATGTCGGTGTCGAGCCGGTCGCCGAGGAACAGCGGATTCGCAGAGCCGAACCGCGCCGTCGCCGCATCGAAGATGGCGCGCTCGGGCTTGCCGGCGACCACGGGCAGTCGGCCGACCGCGGTGTGCACCGCTGAGACGAGCGTGCCGTTGCCCGGAGCGATGCCCCGCGCGACGGGGATCGTCCAGTCGGTGTTCGTCGCGACCCACGGGATCCCGGTGTGCAGGGCGAACGAGGCCTCCGCGAGCTGCTCCCAGCCGACCGTCGGCGCGAAGCCCTGGATCACCGCGGCCGGGGAGTCCTCGGCGCTGCGGGTGAGCCGGAACCCGGCCCGCTCCACCTCCGTCGTCAGCCCCTCCCCGCCGACGACGAGGATCGTCGAGCCCGCCGGCACCAGGCCCGCCAGCAGCACGACCGCCGCCTGCGGCGACGTGACGACGTCCTCCGGTGCGACGACGAGCCCGAGGTCGGACAGGTGCGCCGCGACGGAGGCGTCGGTGCGGGACGCGTTGTTCGTGATGTACCCGACGCGGAGCGTCTCGCCGGCTCGGTTCAGACTGTCGACGGCGAAGGGGATCGCGTCGGCGCCCTTGTAGACGACTCCGTCGAGGTCGGCGAGGACCGCGTCGCGGCCCTCGAGCGGGGACGGGTCAGTCTTCGGGGTTCTGAACACGGGGCTCCTCGTCGGTGTCGGTCGTGTCGGAGGCGGCGAGGTCGGTCGGCTCGGCGTCGGAAGCGGTGTCGGTCGCGGCTTCGGTGTGACCGGAGTCGGAGTGGACCGGGTCGAGTCCGGGGCCGTCGAGCTCGACGTCGGTGAGGGTCTGATCGAGAGCGGCGTCCGGATCGGCGGGGTCGTCGAGTTCGATCGGCTCGTCCGCTTCGCTCGGCTCGTCCGCTTCGCTCGGCTCGTCCGCTTCGCTCGGCTCGTCCAGGTCGTCCTCGTCGTCCTCGTCGTCTCCATCGGAGTCGTCCGACGAGTCAGCACTCTCCGACTCGTCGTCGACGGCCGCGGAGGGAGCGTCGTCGCCCGGAAGGACTGCGAAGGCCTCGCCCTCCTCCTCAACCACCTCGATCGTCTCGTCGTCGCCACCACCCTCGGCCGCGAAGACTGCTCGTGCGGCGACATCCGCGCGCCGCTGCCACTGAGCGGCCTCCTCGGTGCGCCCGAGCTCCTCGAGCACGGCCGCGTACGCGGCGAAGAGGTCCGGGCTGTACGAGAACGCCTTGTTCGGATCGAGCTGCGGGATCTCGAGCTCCATCAAGGCCAGCTCGGTCTGACCGAGGTCGAGGCGCGCTCCCGACATCGCGATGGCGAGCGAGACCTGCGCCCCGACGCTCAGCGCACTGCGGTCGATCGAGCGTCCGAGCTCGAGCGCCTTGTCGGGGCGCCCCACACCGCGTTCGCTGTCGACCATCAGAGGGACCTGCTCGTCCGAGCCGGAGATGCGGCGGTACGTGCGCAGCTCCCGCAGCGCCAGAGCGAAGTCGCCGATCGCGTACGCCGAGATCGCGAGAGACTCGCGCACGACGGCGATGCGACCCGCGCGCCGAGCAGCCGAGAGCACGTGCCGGTGCGCGAGCTCGGGATCCTCCTCGAGGAGCCGGCCCGCCATCACCAGGTGCATCGCGACCCAGTCGGCGTTCTCCTTGGTCAGCGTCTTGAGCTCGTTGCGGGCGACCTTGTCGAGATCCCTCGCCTGCACGTCGTCGGGCAGCTCGGGATCGTCGTGGCGCGGCCGGACCGATTGGAGGGAGCGGCGCTCCCGCTCCTCCTCCGTGATCTCCGGCTCCTCGCGCGGCGCCCCGCGGCCGGCGAACCCGCGGCCGCCCTGACGGTCGCCGCCACCCCGCCGGTCGTCCGAGAACGAGCGACCGCCGTCGCGTCCTCCCCGCGAGTCCCCGTCCCGCCGCGGACGCGAGTCGCCGTCGGTGCGAGGACGGAACCCACCCTCCCGACGCGGACCAGAGTCCCCATCACGCCGAGGACGCGAATCCGCATCAGTACGCGGACGGAAGTCGCCCTCACGACGAGGACGCGCGTCCCCATCGCCACGAGGACGCGAGTCTCCGTCGGTACGAGGACGGAACCCACCCTCACGACGCGAACCGGAGTCGCCCTCCCGACGCGGACGAGAGTCACCATCAGTACGCGGACGGAAGTCACCCTCACGACGCGGACGCGAATCCCCATCGCGACGCGGACGAGAGTCACCATCAGTACGTGGTCGGAAGTCACCCTCACGACGCGGACGCGAATCCCCATCGCGACGCGGACGCGAATCACCATCAGTACGTGGTCGGAAGTCACCCTCACGACGCGGACGCGAATCCCCATCGCGACGCGGACGCGAATCCCCATCCCGACGAGGACGCGACTCCCCGTCGGAGCGCGGACGGGAGTCGCCCTCGCGACGCGGACGGGAGTCGCCGTCCCGCGAAGGACGAGCACCACCGTCCGCGCGGGGGCGCGACGGATCATCCGTCCGTGGGCGGAAGTCGCCCTCGCGCCGCGGTCGGGACTCCCCGTTGCCGCGCGGACGGTCATCGCGCCCGCTGCTGCGAGGCGCGGACGAGCGATCCGCTCCTCCCGCACGATCCGACCGCTGATCGCGCTTGCCGGCTCCCCGGTCGTCGCCGTCGGGTGCTCTGTCGTCCATGCGTTCCTCGCCTGTCGTGATCGTGCGCTGTGGAGTTGAACCGCTCGAAGCGGCGGACGGCTCGAAGCCGTCGTCCCTTCCACCCTAACCCCGGCTCTTCTGCGTGTGCAGGGCCTGGTGGTGCGGGTGGTGGGTTAAACAGCGATGGCCACCCATTTCTGGGTGGCCATCGTGAATGGTGTCCGGCGGTGTCCNTCTTCTGCGTGTGCAGGGCCTGGTGGTGCGGGTGGTGGGTTAAACAGCGATGGCCACCCATTTCTGGGTGGCCATCGTGAATGGTGTCCGGCGGTGTCCTACTCTCCCACAGGGTCCCCCCTGCAGTACCATCGGCGCTGAGAGTCTTAGCTTCCGGGTTCGGAATGTGACCGGGCGTTTCCCTCTCGCTATAGCCGCCGTAACCCTTGCGACACACCCACAACACTCGGTGCTGGTGGGGGTCAAATCTGGGTTACACGTCAAGCGTGTATTCAATTATGTGCACCACCTCTCGGTGGTGCGGTGCCCGTATTCTGGGAACCACAAAGTGGACGCAAGCAATCTCTGACCACTCCTACCAGCCTTTACAACGGTATGAGTGTAGTGATTATCAAGTTATCGGCTTATTAGTACCGGTCAGCTCCGACAGTCTTTAGTCCTGTCTTCCACATCCGGCCTATCAACCCAGTAATCTGGCTGGGAGCCTCTCCCCCGAAGGGATGGAAATCTCATCTCGAAGCCGGCTTCCCGCTTAGATGCTTTCAGCGGTTATCCGTTCCGAACGTAGCTAATCAGCGGTGCTCCTGGCGGAACAACTGACACACCAGAGGTTCGTCCATCCCGGTCCTCTCGTACTAGGGATAGATCTTCTCAAATTTCCTACGCGCGCAGCGGATAGGGACCGAACTGTCTCACGACGTTCTAAACCCAGCTCGCGTACCGCTTTAATGGGCGAACAGCCCAACCCTTGGGACCTACTCCAGCCCCAGGATGCGACGAGCCGACATCGAGGTGCCAAACCATGCCGTCGATATGGACTCTTGGGCAAGATCAGCCTGTTATCCCCGAGGTACCTTTTATCCGTTGAGCGACAGCGCTTCCACAAGCCACTGCCGGATCACTAGTCCCGACTTTCGTCCCTGCTCGACTTGTCAGTCTCACAGTCAAGCTCCCTTGTGCACTTACACTCGCCACCTGATTGCCAACCAGGTTGAGGGAACCTTTGGGCGCCTCCGTTACTTTTTAGGAGGCAACCGCCCCAGTTAAACTACCCATCAGGCACTGTCCCTGAACCCGATTAGGGTTCGAAGTTAGATATCCAGAGTGACCAGAGTGGTATTTCAACAATGACTCCACGAACACTAGCGTGCCCGCTTCAACGTCTCCCACCTATCCTACACAAGCCACACCGAACACCAATACCAAACTATAGTAAAGGTCACGGGGTCTTTCCGTCCTGCTGCGCGTAACGAGCATCTTTACTCGTAATGCAATTTCGCCGAGTTCGCGGTTGAGACAGCTGGGAAGTCGTTACGCCATTCGTGCAGGTCGGAACTTACCCGACAAGGAATTTCGCTACCTTAGGATGGTTATAGTTACCACCGCCGTTTACTGGGGCTTAAATTCTCAGCTTCGCCTTGCGGCTAACCGTTCCTCTTAACCTTCCAGCACCGGGCAGGCGTCAGTCCGTATACATCGTCTTGCGACTTAGCACGGACCTGTGTTTTTAGTAAACAGTCGCTTCCCACTGGTCTCTGCGGCCATCGAACGCTCCCGGAGCAAGTCCGTTCACGCCTCAGGCCCCCCTTCTCCCGAAGTTACGGGGGCATTTTGCCGAGTTCCTTAACCACGATTCTCTCGATCTCCTTGGTATTCTCTACCTGACCACCTGAGTCGGTTTGGGGTACGGGCAGCTAGAACCTCGCGTCGATGCTTTTCTTGGCAGCATAGGATCACCGATTTCGACTTGCGTCTACCCATCAGATCTCAGGCTGCATGAACGACGGATTTGCCTATCGTTCGCCCTACATCCTTAGACCGGGACAACCATCGCCCGGCTCGGCTACCTTCCTGCGTCACACCTGTTAATACGCTAAACGCACCAGCACGGGGTCGTACGCTAGGCCCAACGCTTCACCCCGAAGGGATCCATCAAAGGGATTCAGATACTTAGCACTACTGGATTGTCTTGGGCGGTTCTTCGCCGGTACGGGAATATCAACCCGTTGTCCATCGACTACGCCTGTCGGCCTCGCCTTAGGTCCCGACTTACCCAGGGAAGATTAGCTTGACCCTGGAACCCTTGGTCTTCCGGAGGACGGGTTTCTCACCCGTCTTTCGCTACTCATGCCTGCATTCTCACTCGTGTGGCGTCCACGGCTGGTTCACACCGCCGCTTCACTCGCCACACGACGCTCTCCTACCCATCAACACGGCTGGACCACGAAGGCCTACCACAAAATGTCAATGCCACAACTTCGGTGGCGTGCTTGAGCCCCGTTACATTGTCGGCGCGGAATCACTTGACCAGTGAGCTATTACGCACTCTTTCAAGGGTGGCTGCTTCTAAGCCAACCTCCTGGTTGTCTGTGCAACTCCACATCCTTTCCCACTTAGCACGCGCTTAGGGACCTTAGTTGGTGGTCTGGGTTGTTTCCCTCTCGACTATGAAGCTTATCCCCCACAGTCTCACTGCTGCGCTCTCACTTACCGGCATTCGGAGTTTGGCTGACGTCAGTAAGCTTTTGGGCCCCATCGGCCATCCAGTAGCTCTACCTCCGGCAAGAAACACGCAACGCTGCACCTAAATGCATTTCGGAGAGAACCAGCTATCACGAAGTTTGATTGGCCTTTCACCCCTATCCACAGCTCATCCCCTCCATTTTCAACTGAAGTGGGTTCGGTCCTCCACGACGTCTTACCGTCGCTTCAACCTGGCCATGGATAGATCACTTCGCTTCGGGTCTAGACCCTGCGACTGAATCGCCCTATTCGGACTCGCTTTCGCTACGGCTGCCCCACACGGGTTAACCTCGCCACAGAGCACTAACTCGCAGGCTCATTCTTCAAAAGGCACGCCGTCACCCCTACAAGGAGGCTCCGACGGTTTGTAAGCAAACGGTTTCAGGTACTATTTCACTCCCCTCCCGGGGTACTTTTCACCTTTCCCTCACGGTACTTGTCCGCTATCGGTCATCTGGGAGTATTTAGGCTTATCAGGTGGTCCTGACAGATTCACACGGGATTTCTCGGGCCCCGTGCTACTTGGGATACTCTTCACGCCATAACACCATTTCGACTACGGGGCTCGCACCCGCTCTGGCCAGGCATTCAAACCTGTTCGTCTATGATGCGCTGTAACGTTCCGTGCTCGGCAGAACACGACGAAAAGTCCCACAACCCCGACCATGCAACCCCTGCCGGGTATCACACATGGCTCGGTTTAGCCTCTTCCGCGTTCGCTCGCCACTACTAACGGAATCACTGTTGTTTTCTCTTCCTGTGGGTACTGAGATGTTTCACTTCCCCACGTTCCCTCTACCCGCCCTATATATTCAGGCGGGAGTCACCAGGTCACCACAAGGGGCCTGGCGGGGTTTCCCCATTCGGAAATCCTCGGATCACAGCTCGTTTATCAGCTCCCCGAGGCTTATCGCAGATTACGACGTCCTTCTTCGGCTCCAGATGCCAAGGCATCCACCGTTTGCTCTTAAAAACTTGAAAATCACATGAGTTAAGAAACTACAATTCGAAAATTGCAGATTTCAATGATTTGCAGGAACACCCGAAGGCATCCCTGCGCCTCTGTCGATCCAAGACCCGAAAGTCCTGAATCTAAGATGCTCGCGTCCACTGTGTAGTTCTCAAAATACGGGCGGYACCCCTCCCCCACACRCCCAGGCGTGAAGAAAGGATCCAGAAGGTCGACCCGAACCATCCGAAGACAGCCGGCCCGGTCCCTCAGGACCCAACAGCGTGCATGTGCAAGCCACCCTYCGCACCGTGCGTTCCCAACCCGAAGGCTGTACTGACACGAGACGAACTCGACCTGCACCTAGTTCAATGTTCCACCCATGAGCTACCAGCGAAGACATTCGCTTCGATCTGGCGCCTGGGACACCCTGCGGTGCCCAGATGCTCCTTAGAAAGGAGGTGATCCAGCCGCACCTTCCGGTACGGCTACCTTGTTACGACTTAGTCCTAATCACCGATCCCACCTTCGACGGCTCCCTCCCACAAGGGGTTAGGCCACCGGCTTCGGGTGTTACCGACTTTCATGACTTGACGGGCGGTGTGTACAAGGCCCGGGAACGTATTCACCGCAGCGTTGCTGATCTGCGATTACTAGCGACTCCGACTTCATGAGGTCGAGTTGCAGACCTCAATCCGAACTGAGACCGGCTTTTTGGGATTCGCTCCACCTTACGGTATCGCAGCCCTTTGTACCGGCCATTGTAGCATGCGTGAAGCCCAAGACATAAGGGGCATGATGATTTGACGTCATCCCCACCTTCCTCCGAGTTGACCCCGGCAGTCTCCTATGAGTTCCCACCATGACGTGCTGGCAACATAGAACGAGGGTTGCGCTCGTTGCGGGACTTAACCCAACATCTCACGACACGAGCTGACGACAACCATGCACCACCTGTATACCGACCTTGCGGGGCAACCATTTCTGGAAGTTTCCGGTATATGTCAAGCCTTGGTAAGGTTCTTCGCGTTGCATCGAATTAATCCGCATGCTCCGCCGCTTGTGCGGGCCCCCGTCAATTCCTTTGAGTTTTAGCCTTGCGGCCGTACTCCCCAGGCGGGGAACTTAATGCGTTAGCTGCGACACGGAGACCGTGGAAAGGTCCCCACATCTAGTTCCCAACGTTTACGGCGTGGACTACCAGGGTATCTAATCCTGTTCGCTCCCCACGCTTTCGCTCCTCAGCGTCAGTAACGGCCCAGAGAACTGCCTTCGCCATCGGTGTTCCTCCTGATATCTGCGCATTCCACCGCTACACCAGGAATTCCATTCTCCCCTACCGCACTCTAGTCTGCCCGTACCCACTGCAGGCCCGAGGTTGAGCCTCGGGTTTTCACAGCAGACGCGACAAACCGCCTACGAGCTCTTTACGCCCAATAATTCCGGACAACGCTTGCACCCTACGTATTACCGCGGCTGCTGGCACGTAGTTAGCCGGTGCTTTTTCTGCAGGTACCGTCAAACCGAAGTCCTTCTTCCCTACTAAAAGAGGTTTACAACCCGAAGGCCGTCATCCCCCACGCGGCGTTGCTGCATCAGGCTTTCGCCCATTGTGCAATATTCCCCACTGCTGCCTCCCGTAGGAGTCTGGGCCGTGTCTCAGTCCCAGTGTGGCCGGTCACCCTCTCAGGCCGGCTACCCGTCGTCGCCTTGGTGAGCCATTACCTCACCAACAAGCTGATAGGCCGCGAGTCCATCCTTGACCGAAAAACTTTCCACCCGCACCCGATGCCGGGGCAGGTCGTATCCGGTATTAGACGCCGTTTCCAGCGCTTATCCCAGAGTCAAGGGCAGGTTACTCACGTGTTACTCACCCGTTCGCCACTAATCCACCCAGCAAGCTGGGCTTCATCGTTCGACTTGCATGTGTTAAGCACGCCGCCAGCGTTCGTCCTGAGCCAGGATCAAACTCTCCGTAAAAAAATTACGACTCCAACCCCGAAGAGAAGGAAGTCAAGTTTGACCTCTAGCAAATAAGACATCATTACTGACATCAATTTCCAAAGGAATCCCAACCGGATCACAAAACCCGGCCGGGGTTATAAAATTGGCATTGAACATAGTGCACGCTGTTGAGTTCTCAAGAATCGGACACACCCCGCCTCCACCCCACAAAGGAGCTTCACAACGAGAGTGATCGA